>DAOTUN010000099.1:0-83516 GCA_034437395.1 Anaerolineae bacterium
CGCTCGAATGCCTCCATCGTCGTTTTGGTGCGCTCGACCACTGCATCGGTCATAATCGTCCCTTCACTCATCTTTGATGTGGGCGCCGTGTGCTGCGCCCACTTCATTATGCCGACAAATGCGCGCGGGGGTCAACCTTTATGCGCTGCGATCACCCCCTGTGCGGCGTGGGCGGGCACGGGTTCATAGTGCGTGAATGCCAGCGTGTACAGCCCGCGTCCCCCCGTGATCGAGCGCAGCTCGGTGCCGTAGCGCATCACCTCGCTCAACGGCACCGTCGCCGTGATGATACTCTTGGTGCCGACCGTCTCTATGCCCTGCACTTTCGCGCGGCGCGTGTTCAGATCGCCGATGATGTCGCCCATCATCGCTTCGGGGACGGTGATCGTGATCGTGTAAATCGGCTCCATCAGCGCGGGTTTCGCCGCCATGAACGCCTCTTTGAAGGCTTCACGCCCGGCGATCTGAAAGGCGATGTCCTTGCTGTCGACCGGGTGTTCCTTGCCGTCGGTGACACTGACGCGCACATCGACCACGCCAAAGCCCGCCAGCACGCCTTCATCGATCAGACTTTGCGCGCCTTTTTGGATCGACGCCTCGTAAGAGCGCGAGACGGCGCCGCCGACCACCTCCCACCCAAAGGTATTGCCGCCCGGACTCGGCTCGACCTTGAGCGTCACCTCGCCAAACTGCCCGGCGCCGCCCGTCTGTTTCTTGTGGCGATAGGTGGCGGTCGCGGTCGCGGTCACGGTCTCGCGGTAGGGCACCCTGGGCGCGATCGCCTCGATGCCGACGCCGGACTTTTCCGCCCGACCGAGCGCGACCGCGACATGCGTCTCACCCATGCCCTCCAGCACCGTCTGCCTGACATCGGCATCCTGACGCCAGCGCAGGGTCGGGTCGGCGGCACAGATGCCCGTCAGCACCTGACCGAGCTTGGCACCGTCGGCGGCGGTGCGCGGCTGGAGCGCCACTTTGTACAGCGGATCGGGGAAGTCGGGCTTGCTGATATAGAAAGGCTGGTCGCGCCCGGCGATGAAGGTATCCCCGGTGAAGGTGTGCGTCAGCTTGGCGACCACGCCCATATCGCCGCAGTGTAATTCTGTGACCGGAATCTGTTCCTTGCCGCGCAGGATCATCAGCGAATTGAAGCGTTCGTCGGCATTCTGGATAACGTTCCAGGCGCGCGTCTCGTTGGTGATGTGCCCGGAAAAGATGCGAAAGTAATTGAGCGCACCGACAAAGCGATCGCTGGCGGTCTTGAACACGTAGGCAGCCAGCGTCTTGTCGTCGCTCTGCGGCGCGGTCATAAAGTCGCGCTCGTCGTCGGGCAGCACAATCTGAAAACGGCGGTCGGTGGGCGGGTTGACATACACGACCAGCGCCTCCATCAGCGGCACGGTGCCGATATTCCTGGCGCCGCTGGTGACGAACACCGGGACGGTCTTCAGATAGGCGTCGCGGGCGGCTTTGCGCATCCCATCGCGGATCTCGTCGTTGGTCAGGTCGCCTGTCGAGAAATATTTCTCGATCAGCTTGTCGTCGGCTTCGGCTGCTGCCTCGACCAGGGTGATATGGGCGGCTTGCGCCTCGTCCGCCATGTCCGCTGGCAGGTCGCTGCGGTCGGCGCCCGCCTCGTAGTAGGCTTTCATCGTCAATAAGTTGACCACCCCCTTGTAGGCGGATTCGGCGCCGATCGGGATCATGACCGGGATGAATTTGTATTCGGGAAAGTTGGCGCGCAGGCTGTCCATCGTGCGCTCAAAGCTGGCGTTTTCGCGGTCGAGCTTGTTGATCGCCACGATGATCGGCTGCTGATACGCCTCGGCATAGCCCCACGCCAGCTCGGTGCCGACCTCGACGCCATGCACCGCATCGACCACGACGATCACCGAGTCCGCGACGCGAATCGCGTTTTTGATCTCGCCCTGAAAGTCGGTGTAGCCGGGGGTGTCGAGGACGTTGATCTTGGTGTCGTTGAATTCGATCGGAATCAGGCTGGTGGACAGCGAGATGCCGCGCGCGTGTTCTTCATCTTCCCAATCGCTGACGGTATTTTTTTCTTCCACCCGCCCCATGCGCGAGATCGCGCCGGTGTTGTAGAGCAGCGCCTCGACCAGGGTGGTCTTGCCGCTGCCCTGGTGCCCGACAAAGGCGACGTTGCGTATCCTGTCAGAGGGATAGGCTTTCATGATGGCGACTCCTGAAATTTGTTCAAGAACAGGTCAATTTACGGACATGGCACCGGGTGAGCGGTGCGATATGATGGCTTGAATTTTAAGAGCGTGTGAAATAGTTGTCAAAAAGCGCCTGTTTTTGGGGTAATATGCACAGGTTTCTCCAGTGCGATCGCAGCGGCAGCGCGCGGGGTTCTTCATTCATTTTTCACAATATCTCAACAAACCGCATACGAACAAATTGACGCTGACACATGGATCGTGCTACATTGTAAATATCACTGTGGAAAGGAGGTTCACCCACTATGATGTACATGCCTCGTGAAGAAGGTCAGGGCTTAGTCGAATACGCTCTCATCCTTGTGCTGGTCGCCGTCGTCGTCATCGTCATCCTGGCACTGCTCGGAGGCGCTGTCGGCAACATTTTCTCGAATGTCGTCAACACGCTGTAATTGTCATAGCAGTTCGTCCTTTTTTTGCAACGCCCCGCTATTATGCGGGGCGTTTCATTTTTTGCACGTCGCATGGACGACTCATGATCCGCTCGCAGGGACAGGCTTTCATTGATGGCGAGATAGCGACTCGTGAAGGTGTCCTTAAGAACAGGTCGATTTACGGGTTCGTGCCTGACTGAAATTTTAAGACGGCGTGAACACGTTATCAAAAAGCTTATTGATGGTGTGTGCAAAATATAATTTCAGCGAACCGTGATATGCTTCATTCAGCCTAATCTGCCAGCCTGCTCTGCAACAACCGAGGTCGATCCGATGAACGATGAAAAGATTCCCGTAAACGATGCCGCCGACTCACCTCCCGCGACCCAAAGCGCCGACGGGGTGCCGATCATCGTGGGGATCGGCGCGTCAGCCGGAGGGATCGAGGCGTTTGAAGCGTTTTTCACGCGGTTGTTGCCGGACATCGGGATGGCGTTCGTCGTCATCCAGCATCTCGCCCCCGATCACGATAGCATCCTGGCTAATATCATCCAGCGTTTCACGGTGATGCCCGTGCATCAGGTCATAAACGAAATGGAAGTGCTGGCGAACCAGGTCTATGTCATCCCGCCGAACGCGATGATGGCGTTGTTCAACGGCAGATTGCAACTGCTGCCCCCCGCTGTGGGTGTCCCGATCCGACTGCCGATCGATTACTTTTTCCGCTCGCTCGCCGCCGCCATGCATGAACGATCGATCGGGATCATCCTCTCTGGCACCGCCAGCGATGGCACGCTCGGACTGAAATCGATCAAGGAAGTAGGCGGGATGATCATGGCGCAGGACCCCGCGACGACCATCTACGATGGGATGCCGCGCAATGCCATTGCCACCGGACTGGTGGACTACATCCTCTCGCCCGCAGCGATGTCCGAAAAACTGACCAGCTATCGCAGACTGGCGCTGGACTCGGATCGAAGCCTGGTCACGATGCCGGAAAAAGTCGTGTCCGAGTCGCTGGAACAGATTTTGTTCATGATCCGCGATCAGACCGGACAGGACTTCACCCACTACAAGGAAAGCACGATCCGCCGCCGCATCGAGCGCCTGATGGCGGTCAACCAGATCGAAAAAATACCGGATTACGTGCGCTTCCTGCAAAATAACTCCATCGGCGTGGAAGCCCTCTTTCGAGATATGCTGATCGGCGTGACCAGCTTTTTCAGGGATGCGGCGGTATTCGAGAGCCTGCGCGATCTGGTGATCCCGCAGTTGTTCGAAAAGAGGCGTACCAACGAACCGATCCGCATCTGGGTGCCAGGCTGCTCGACCGGCGAAGAAGCCTACTCGATCGCCATGCTGATGCGCGAACAGATGACGGCGTTGAAGCAGGAATATCGCGTCCAGATTTTTGCGACCGACATCGATGGCAATGCCGTCAATTCGGCGCGGCTCGGCATCTACCCCGCCAATATCTCGCTAGATGTGCCGGAAGCCTACCTGAAGCAGCATTTTCTGCCCACCAAGGACGGCTATCAGATCACCAAGTCGCTGCGCGAGATGCTGGTCTTTGCCGTTCACAGCGTCACCCAGGATCCGCCGTTCTCCAAGCTGCATTTGATTAGCTGCCGCAATCTGCTGATCTATCTGGACAACGAACTGCAACACAAGGTCTTGTCCTATTTCCACTTTGCCCTTGCCCCGACCGGCTATCTCTTACTGGGATCGTCGGAAAGCCTGGGCAAGAACGACCGTGAATTCAAAGCCGTCGATGTGCACAACCGGCTGTTTCAACGGGCGCATCGCCTCTCGACCGGGCGCTATTCGATCGATCTCCCCGCTGTCAGTAATCCAGGTCTTTTGGAAAAGGATCGGGGAACCAGCGCGCGCGAGACACCGAGCGCCAGTCTGCGCGAAGTCACCGAAGCCATGCTGCTCCGGGACTGGACGCCGACGGTCGTCGTCATCAACCATCAGGGCAACATGCGCTATGTGCATGGGCGCACCGGTAAATATCTGGAGATCTCCACTGGCGAGACCCAGCAGCTCGACATCATCCGTTCCGCGCGCGAAGGACTCAAGATACCGCTGATGACCGCCATCTATCGTGCTATCACGCAGCAGCGCGAAATTTATGAGCCGGGCGTGCGCGTGGAAGCCGATGGAGTCGAGAGTTTCTTTGACCTGATCGTCAAGCCGCTCACCCCGACCGTCGATGAAAATTTACTGGCGGTATTCTTTGAGGCGATCACCTTCCCCGCCACAGCCATCAGCAGCCAGGAAATCAGCATCATCCCGCTGGATGCGCATCTGCAGAAGAACAATCTGCTTCAGCAGGAACTGACCGACACGCGCGAGTACCTGCAGGCGATCATCGAAGAACTGCGCTCTTCCAACGAAGAAATGCAGTCGATGAACGAGGAATTGCAAAGCGTCAACGAAGAACTCGAAACGTCACAGGAAGAATTGAAGGCGGTCAACGAGGAATTGTTGACCACCAATTCCGAACTGGAGCGCAAGATCGAGGAACTCACCTGGGCAAACAACGACCTGGAAAATACGCTCAATACCATCCAGACTGGCATCATCCTGCTGGACGCCGACAACCATGTGCGCCGTTTCAATCCGGCGGCAGCCCAGGTGTTCAAGCTCAATCCCGGCGACACCGGGCGCTCGATCGCGCACACCGTCTCCGATCTGAACTACCCAACGCTGATCGACGACTTGGAGAAGGTCTTTCATACCCTGGTGCCGCACGAATTGGATATTCAGAGCAAAAAAGGGCGTTGGTACGCTTTACAGATGCGCCCCTATCGCACCATTCAGAATGCCATCAAAGGCGTGGTCATTTCGTTCAACGATGTCACCGACCAGCGCCAGACCGAGACGATCGAGGCGGCGCGTATCCTGGGCGACAACGTCTTCAACGCCATCCGCGAAGCGCTGGTGCTGATCGACGCAGACCTGCAAATTGTCAACGCCAACAAAGCCTTTTTCGACTTCATGAATGTCCCGTCTGAAAAGACCCTGGGGCATCCGCTCAGCGAGCTGGGCGATGGCGCCTGGAATATCCCGGAGCTGGTCGCGTTGATCAAAGGTGTCTTCAAGGACGATACCCTGATCGAGGATTACGAAGTCACGATCAACCTGCCGGGCAGCGGCGCGCAGAAAATAAAGATCAACGCGCAGCAGATTCAGGCGAGTGGCAAGCAGGCGCCGCTGATCCTGCTGGCGCTTGAGAGTGGGGTCGTGTAATCTGTGTAACTATTCAGGTATCCCCCATCCCCCGACCCCTGCTCCCACAAGAGGAGAAGGGCTTAGAGTGAGGGCTGTGTAGTTGCTAATCTGTGTTATAATCAGGGGGACTGATTTAATCGGTGTCACTACACAGGTATCCTTCCCCTCATCCCCCGACCCCTGCTCCCACAAGGGGCGAAGGGGAGAAACGCACGAGCAAGTCCCTCTCCTCTCGTGGGAGAGGGATTTAGGGTGAGGGCTGTGTAGTTACTCGGTTTGGTAACTATTCAGGTATCCCTCCCCTCATCCCCCGACCCCTTCTCCCACAAGGGGCGAAGGGGAGAAACGCACTAGCAAATCCCTCTCCTCTTGTGGGAGAGGGATTTAGGGTGAGGGCCGTGTAGTTACTAAACGGTTAAGTGGATTCGCGGATTTGACGATCGTAGGGACGCATATTGATGCGTCCGCATGGTGCGCGTCGATCGACCATGTTGTTTGAGTGCATGAAGGGTGGCATTGTGCCCGATCAAAACGCGGATGAAAAAAATGCGGCGCTGCGCCAGCGCGCAGAACAGAAACTCGACGAACAACTGAGCCGTGCAGCCGATTTTTCGCTTGAAGATGCGAAACGATCGATTCACGAGCTGCACGTCCATCAAATCGAGCTGGAACTCCAGAACGAGGAACTGCGCAGCGCGCAGCTCGCCCTGGAATCGTCCCGCCGCCGCTACAGCGCCCTGTACGAATTTTCTCCCGTCGGGCTGCTCACCCTCGACAGCGACGCACGTATCCAGGAAGCCAACCTGACCTTTGTCACGCTGATCGGGATCGAGCGCGAAAAAATCCTCAAACGCTATCTGTCCGATTTTGTCGAGAGCAGCGCGCAGGATGCCTATCACCACTTCTATCAGGCATTGCGCACCACTCAGCAGCCCCGGCAGTGTGAGATCAGCCTGCTGCTGCCAAGCCAGCAGGCGCTGATGGTCAGGCTCGATGGGACTGCCCTGGTGCAGGGGGGCAGCGCGACAGCCTATCGGGTGGCGGTCAGCGATGTCAGCGTGCAGTATTGGTCGGAGCAGGAGATCAGGCGTCTGTTTGCCGCCGAGCAGGTGGCGCGCATCGAGGCGGATCGCACCGCGCTGCGACTCGCCAGCCTGCAGCACATCACGGCTGCCCTGGCGCGCTCGCTCACCTACACGCAGGTATCCGAGACCTGCCTGCAGCAGAGCCTGCCGAGCATCGGCGCCTATCAGGGCGTGATCTACCTGCTGTCGATCGACGGCAGCACGCTGCACCCGCGCGGTGCTTACGGATTTGCCGAGGATGCGCTCCCTCTGCTCTCGCTGCCGGTGACCGCCTTTGCGCTCTTTATGGACGTACTCGATGACGAGTCCGCCGTTTGGATGCATTCCCTGACCGATTATGGCGAGCGTTACCCTGGTGCCCTCCGGCTGCCCGGTGATGACAGTCAGGCATTCGCCAGCCTGCCGCTGCTCGTCAACGAGCAGCCCATCGGTATCCTCAACTATGGCTTTGTGCAGCCGCAGGCTTTCACCGACGAGGATCAGGCGTTCATGCAGGCAGTGGCACAGCAGTGCGCGGGGGCATTCGAGCGGGTGCGCCTGTCCGATCTGGCGCACGAGCTCGGCGCGATGCAGGAAAGAGCGCGGCTGGCGCGCGATCTGCACGATGGCGTCAAGCAGTCGTTGTTCGCCGCCACCCTGATGAGCGAGGCGCTGCCGCGCCTGTGGGAGCGCGATCCGGATCGCGCCCGCCAGCAGTTAACGCAGGTGATCGCCCTCAACCGGGGAGCGCTGGCGGAAATGCAGGGGCTGCTGCTGGAAATGCACCCCGAAAGCATCCTCAGGACCGGGCTCTCGTCGCTGATGCGCCAGCTGATCGAGTCCGTACAGGGACACAGCGAGATCAGCGGTGAATTAGTGCTGGAGGGCGACGAACCGTCGCTCCCCGCCGACGTGCATATCGCTTTTTATCGTGTCGCTCAGGAAAGCGTGAACAATATTTCCAAGCACAGCCGCGCGACACAGTTTACGATTCAGATGTTCAACGAACCCGACCTGCTCACCCTGAGCATCCGCGACAACGGCACTGGATTCGATCAGGCGGGGTCATCGGCGGGCATGGGCATGGGGACGATGCACGAGCGCGCTGAGGCGATTCATGCGCGCCTGCAGATCACCAGCAGCGTGGGAATGGGAACCGAGGTGAAGCTGTTATGGAAACCCGTGAGTCCCACATCTGGATGAAACCAGTAAAAGGCGTTTCAACACATGACCGCTCAAAACCCGAATGAAATTACTGCTGCGCTGCGCCAGCGTGCCGAACAGCGGCTGCAAATGCAGATCAGTCAGGCGGTCGATGTCTCGCTTGAAGATGCTAAAAAGCTGATCCACGATCTGCACGTCCATCAGATCGAGCTGGAACTCCAGAACGAGGAACTGCGCGCCACGCAGCTCGACCTCGAAGCGTCCCGCCTGCGTTACAGCGACCTGTACGAATTTTCTCCCATTGGACTGCTCACCCTCGACAGCCACGAGCGTATTCAGGAAGCCAACCTGACCTTTGTGGCGATGCTGGCGCTCGACCGTGAGAAGATCATCAGCCGCAATCTGTCCGATTTTGTCGAGGGCAGCACCCAGGATGCCTATCACTTTTTCTATCAGGGGCTGCGCGCTGCACAGCAGCCGAAGCAGTGTGAAATCAGTCTGCTGCGCCACAACCAACCCGCGCTGATCGTCAGGCTGCACGCCACCGCGCTGTCGCAGCCGGGGGAGTCGGCAGTCTATCGCGTCGCCGCCACCGATGTCACGCTCCAGAAACAAGCCGAAGCACAGCGCGATCAGCTCACCGCCGAACGCCAGCGCACCAAAGTGCTGGCAGATTTCGTGCGCGATATTTCACACGATTTTCGCACGCCCCTCACCGTCATCGGCACCGGACTGTACCTGATCGGCAAGACCGACGACAAAGCCCAGCAGCTCAGGAAGATCGAGATGCTCAACACGCAGCTTTTTTATCTCACTCAGGTGCTGGATCAACTACAACAGATGGCGGTGCTGGACAGCACGGTCGAGCTGGAGCTGCGCGCCGGGAATATCAACCAGCATGTGGCTGCGATACTGCACATGGTCAGGTCGCACGCCGATCTCAAAGGGGTGAAGCTGGTCGATGAATCACAGTCCGATCTCCCCGCGATCCCTCTGCACTCCGATAAACTGCATCAAGTGCTGCGCATCCTGATCGACAACGCCATTCAGTTCACCCCGTCGGGCGGCGTGATCACTGTCACGACCGCGCTCCAAGGCGCTGATGTCGTGATCACGGTCGCTGATACGGGCGTCGGTATCAGCGCCGACGCGCTGCCGCACATCTTCGAGCGTTTCTTCAAGGCGGATGAATCCCGGCACCTCAGCGGGGGCGCCGGCTTGGGTCTGCCGATGGCACTACGCATCGTCGAGCTGCATCACGGCGTGATCGAGGTCAGCAGCACGCCCGGCGTGACCACCCTGTTCACAGTCAGGCTCCCGGTGGCAGGCACAGCGACGGCGCATCGTCGTTCTCATCCTGGGGATCAGCGCTAGGCTGGCGCAGCGCGTGCAGGTTGGACACGCCAAACCCCCTACTCACCTATTTCTCATGATCACCGTTGACAAACAAAACGTCTGTCCCTAGAATGCAGTTAACTTTTCAGGAAAGGGGATGCGCCGCGTCACGATCACCGTGAGGCAGGCGCAAGACCGCGCGTTGGCGTCACTGCTGCACCACCCGCACACGAACTCGACCGAACCCGACGACCCCGTCTGGGATGTCGAGTTTTTATTTTCCTGAGTCACTTCATCGTTCACCATCACTTTTATCCTGTTAGGGGACAATATGCAGCTAGAGACCAGCATCAACGAGTTCGATTTCGCAGCACTGCTTGAGGCATCGTTCGCGGAAGAGTCGCCCGAACGCGGCGATATCGTCACCGGTATCGTCGTCGCCATCGATGGGCAGGGACTCATCGTCGGCATCGAGGGCATGAAACGGGACGGCGTGGTACAACGCCGTGACCTGGAGCGCGCTGGTGTGGACGTGAGTCACTTTCAGGTCGCCCAGGAAATCGACGTGATGATCCTGCGCATGGAGGACGAGGATGGCAATCTGCTGCTCTCCGTCTCCCAGGCAGCGCAGACCGAAGACTGGAAGCGCGCCGAAGAACTGATGAACAATGAAGAAGTCTGGGAAGGTGTGGTCAGTGACGCCAATCGCGGCGGCTTGATCGTGCCCTTCGGCAATCTGCGCGGCTTTGTCCCCGCCAGCCATGTGATCGACCTGCCGCGCGGGCTGAACGAAGACGAGCGCCGTCTGCGTATGGCGCGTCTGATCGGTCAGACCGTGCATATGAAGGTGATCGAGGTCAACCGCAAGCGCCGCCGTCTGGTGTTCAGCCAGCGTGACGCCCAGCGTGGCAACCGCGACGCGCGCAAGGAACTGCTGCTCGACCAGTTGAAAGAGGGCGAGACCCGTAAGGGTGTGGTCAGCGGGCTGCGCGACTTTGGCGCATTCGTCGATCTGGGTGGCGCCGACGGTCTGATCCATATCAGCGAGCTGGCGTGGCACCGCGTCAATCACCCGCGCGAGGTGCTGAACGTCGGCGACGAGGTGCAGGTGTACATCCTCCGTCTCGATGCCGAGGGCAAGCGCATCGGACTGAGCCTGAAGCGCCTGCAGGAAAATCCCTGGGCGCGCGTGGAAGAGATGTACCATGTCGGGCAGGTGGTCGAGGGCAGCGTCAGCCGCGTCACCCAGTTTGGCGCCTTTGTCAGCCTCGACCCCGGTATCGAAGCACTGCTGCACACCAGCCAATTGGCTGATCCGCAGCCCGCCGACCCGTCGCTGGTCGTCCACGAGGGACAGCGGCTGCTGCTGCGCGTCATCTCGATCGAGGCGGACAAGCAGCGTCTTGGTCTGAGCCTGAAAGAAGTGTCGGCGGAAGAAAAAGCCAAGTGGGAGGCGAGCCGTCCTGAGGTCGTCGCTCCGGCAGCCGTCGATGACACCGATTACGCCGTCGATGCGGTTGACCCCGACGATATGGTCGATGCGGTCGATGCAGTCGATGCAGTCGATGCAGTCGATGCAGTCGATGCAGTCGATACGGTCGATGCAGTCGATGCAGTCGATGCAGTCGATGCCGACGATACAGTCGATGCAGTCGATGCAGTCGATGCAGTCGATGCAGTCGATGCAGTCGATGCCGACAGCATCGCCGCCCCCGTCATGGCAGGCTCCGCCGATGCGCTGACCCCCGCGCAGGACGACGCCCAACCCAACAATGGAATCCCCGCCGCCGATGCTGTAGAATTACCCGTAACAGAAGCAGAACCGGCATAACCCCGCGATTCTGCCAGACTGATTTTCGACACGGAAAGGGGGTGAGGAGCGACTATGGCGCATGTGACATTGAAACCAGGTGAATCGCAGGAATCGCTGCTGCGGCGCTTTCGCAAGAAGGTGACCAACGCGGGCGTGCTGAGTACGGTTCGCCGTAAGCGGTGGCATATTTCCAAGAGTGAGCTGCGCCGGATCGAGAAGAAAAAGGCGATCCGTCGTTCACGCCGCCGTCAGCGCAAGGCTTTGACGCGCTAAACCGATAACGTGGGGCGATCTCACGTTTGCACGACCGTAGGGGCGCAGTCTATCGCGCCCCTAAATTTATATCCGACAAGGAGTGCTATGAGTAAACAAGAAGACAAGATCGAGGTAGAGGGCGTCGTCGTTGAAGCCCTGCCCAACACACAGTTCCTGGTGGAAATGGAAAACGGACACCGCATCCTCGCCTATCTGTCGGGCAAGATGCGCAAGTACTATATCCGTATTCTGTTGGGTGACCGGGTGCGCGTCGAGATGAGCATGTACGACCCCACGCGCGGACGCATTACGTATCGCTTCCGCGAAGGTCAGCGCACGGTGGATGAAGGCGACCTGTAGGATCGGGCACTCCGCCCGGTTCGGGACGGCGTTCGCGTCGTCCGTCATCGTCACCGTGTGCTATCTGCCCCCGCACCATTTCCGGCAGGCGGGTTTGGCACGCCAAACCCCTGCTCGCGCCGCTTTTCCCCCCAATGCACCGCCATCGTCCCGAACATGAAGGTCTTGTAGGTGACATTGGCGAAGCCCGCCTCGATCATCAGCGCCTTGAGCTGTTCCGGCGTCTTGAATTTCTGCGTCGACTCCGGCAGATACTCGTAGGCGTCGGCGTTGCCGCTGATCGCCCGCCCCAGCGTCGGGATGACCTGTTTCAGGTAGAACACGATGAACGGACGCAGCAGATTGTCCGACGGCGGCGCGGTGTCCAGGATCACCAGCCGACCGCCCGGCTTCAGCACCCGCTTTTGTTCAGCAAAGGCGCGCGGGATGTCGATCACGTTGCGCATCAGGTAGCCCGCCGTCACCGCGTCGAAGGCGTCATCCGGGTAAGGCAGATTGAGCGCGTCGGCGCCATTCCACAGCACGCGATCGCCGTGCGGGAGCGCCTGTCCGACCTGCATCATGCCGATGCTGAAATCGCCGCCGACCGCGACGATCCCCGGCACCTGTCGCAGCCCCTCGAAAGCGATGTCACCGGTCCCGGTCGCCAGATCGAGCAGGCGATCGCCCGCTTTGAGCGCCGCTCGCTGGATGACGAATCGACGCCAGCCAATATCCTGTCCCAGGGTCATCAGACGATTCATCAGGTTGTAGCGTCCCGCGATACGGTCGAACATACCCTGTACGAAGGTCGCGCGTTCTTTGCCTTGCAGCGTCGCCATGTGCAGCCTCAATCAATGATGGTCGTAAATGCGAAGGTGTAAGGACGCATCACGATGCGTCCGTTTTCACTGATTGTAGGGCGCGCCGATTAAGCCCCGATAAGCAGGCGCGCCGTCTCGATATCCGGTGCCGACGCGATCACGATCTGATCCCCGTCGCGGACAGCGCACAGCACCGACTCGACCAGCACGCCGCACGACTCGGCAAAGGCGCCGGTCGCCTCGTCGTAGACCGCGACGAACTCGTCCAGATCGGCGGGGGTGTCGAACGCCAGCCGCAGCGCGAACGCGCGTCCGCCGTCGTCGGCGCGCCACACCCGCAGCGCATCCCCGCCCCACCCGATCGAGGCGCGTGCCGCCGCCGTGTCGAACTCGGTCACGGTGCGCAGATGCTCACGCAGATAGAATTGTCCCAGCGTCGTGTCCCAGACCAGCATCCATGACTCGCCCGGTGTCGCGTCGCCCAGATCGACCGCGATCGCGCCTTCGCCATCGAGAAACTTTTGCGGATGGATGATCTGTTCGCTGGTCGTCGGCGGCGTGGTGTACGCCGCGTTCACTGCCTCCCACCCGCCGTCACTCCAGACCGTCGAGACAAAAGTCAGCCCGGCTTCGTAAGGGAACAGCAGTTCGCGCGTCAGAATATCCGGGATGCCGCTCGGCATGGTCAGCGCGCCAGCCAGCGCCGTTTCCGCCAGCAGACTCAGCGCCGCCGCCGGACTGTCCGCCGCTGCTTCCTGCAGATAGACCTGCATGACCGCCGTCGCGTCCCCCTCGATCAGGGCGATCAGCGCCAGCGCCCGATCCGGCGCTTCGCGTCCGACCGTATCCGGCAGCACAGCGTCGAGGTCGAAGTGCATATCCTGGAGCGCGTGGGTGTACTCGTGGGCGTAGATGGTCTGCTCCAGCAGCGACAGCCGTTGTCCGGGATCGTCTCCGGTGAGCGGGATCACGTTCATGGTGCGGGTGTCAGTGTCGTAAAACCCCGCGACCTGCGATCCAAGCAGATCGAGATAGACCTGGCGCAGATCGATATCGGCTGGCAGCAGACCGAGCGCGATATAAAAATCGGTCGTCCGGTCGATCTCGTCCTGGGGCAGCTCGCGGTTGTACAGGTCTTCAAGATAGGCGATCGTCTGCGCACGGGTCGGAAAAGCGCGCTCGATCGGGGCGGTTTCTGGCAGATCGCGTAAGATACTGGTGGCAGTCTCGATGGTCTGCATCTGTGCCAGCAGCGCGGGGGGGATTTCAGCGGCGGCGGATGGCGCCTCCTGCCCGTGCGCGGCGCCCAAACTCAGCAGCGCTGTCAGTACGAGCGCGATCGATCGACGAATCAGCATGGGTCATTCCTGTCTTTCTCATCTGAACAAGTTATACACGTGAACAAATCGTACCCGCACGAAACCGCGATCGTAGGAGCTGTATTGATGCCAATCATCCGTCGTGTTGCCATGATCTCGTTTCATACCTGTCCCCTGGCGTCGCAAGAAGGCAAAGAGACGGGCGGCATGAACGTCTACGTACTGGAATTGGCGAAAGAGCTGTCCCGGCGCGGCGTGTACGTCGATGTCTTCACGCGCAGCCAGGATGATCATATCCCGCATCTGGTACAAGTCGATCCCCATTTTCGGGTGATCCATGTCGTGGCGGGCGTCGAGGGCGGTATCCCCAAAAAAGGACTGATCGGCGTGCTGCCGGAGTTCGTCGCCAATATGGGCGCGTTCATAGCGGACAACGCTATCGAGTACGACGTGATCCACGCCCATTACTATCTGTCTGGTCTGGCGGCGCTGGACTGGATGAAACGGATCGGGCGCCGTCTGCCGTTGTTCATGACCTTTCACACCCTGGCGCTGATGAAAAATCTGGTGGCGCGCGACGAGCTGGAACGCGAAGAACGCGCCCGCATCGACGCCGAGTATCAGCTCGTGCGCGCCGCTGACAAAATCATCGCGCCCAGCGCCGCCGACCGCGATTATCTGCGTTATCTGTACGGTGCCGCCGACAACGTGGTCGAGATCATCCCGCCCGGCGTCGATCTGGCGCACTTCCGCCCGATACCGCGTGCCACCGCCCGCGCCGCGCTCGGTATATCACCGCGCGATCAGCTGATCCTGTTCTGCGGACGGATCGAGCCGCTCAAGGGAATCGACATGCTCTTGTATGCCATGAAGGTGATGGTCGAGCGCGACCCGGACATGAATATCTGCCTGTGGATCATCGGCGGCGATGTCTCACAGCCGCCCGCCGCCTGGTCGAAGGAACTGCAAAAGCTGGAAAAATTGCGCCACCTGCTCAAGCTGACGCCAGTCGTGCGCTTTGCCGGGCAGCAATCGCAAGCCGTCCTGCCTACGTATTACAACGCCGCCGATGTGATGGTCATGCCGTCGCATTACGAGTCGTTCGGCATGGCAGCCGCTGAAGCGATGGCGTGCGGTATCCCGGTCATCACCACCAACGCCGCCGGCATATCCGACCTGATCGACGAAAAGAACGACCTGTTGATTACCTCGGTCAACAATCCGCTGCTGCTGGCATCGCAACTGGCGCGCCTGCTGACCGATTCTGACGCCCGCGCGGAGATCAGCCGGGCAGTCTATAATAAAGTGCAGGACTTAGACTGGCGCCACGTCACCGATCAGATGATGGCGCTCTACGCTGCCTCGATCCAGGAGAGAGAGCTGACATGATCCCCCCGCACCCGTCCCCCACCTGGTACATTTTTCGGCACGGTCTCGCCACCAAAAGCAAGATGGGCTATGGCGATCGCATCGTCACCGCCGAGGTGCTGCCGGAAGGCATCCCCCCTGTGCAGCGGCTCGGCACCTACATGACGCGGCTGCCCTACGATGCGGGCGCGCGTTCGGAATTTCTGCGCTGCCAGCAGACCGCCGCGATCGTCACCGAGGCGACCGGGCGCGCCTTCAGCGCCGACCCGCGCCTCAACGAACAGGTGAGCGAGTCGTTCGAGGTGGTGCGCGACCGCGTGCGCGCCTTTGTCGAGTCGATGCGCGCGGCAGGGCATGGTCATATCTGGGTGTGTACGCATGGCGTGGTGATCGCCGCGCTGCGCCACCTGATCACGCGCGGCGACTTTCAGCGCCGCGACGAACTCGATTACGTGCAGCCGGGGCAATTGCTCGTCATCCGCCCCGACAACGCCATCGAGGTCATCCGATTCGACGAGCTGGTGTAGTTTCTGTTGGGTTTGGATGAACGTCGCGCTGCTGGTGTGACTGTGAACTCGCTACAGAAGAGTGGTTTTTTCTCGTTTTATGAATGAGAGGTTCGATTGGCAGCAGTTTCGCAATACTCACGCGACGGTCACACTGTCGTCCATGGTGATTTTCTGGCTGTCATCGATGATATTGTCGAAGATGGATCAGTAAGCCTTGTGTTCGCTGATCCGCCGTACAACATTGGAAAGCAGTTTGCCGAATTTCAGGATCGATGGGAAAGCGATGACGCTTACGCCGCATGGTGCAGACAGTGGATAGATTTGTGTGTGCGTAAGCTCCGCCCCAATGGTGCTTTTTATGTGATGACAAGCACGCAAGCCATGCCGCATCTTGATTTGTATTTACGTAAACGCATGACCATCCTCTCCAGAATTATTTGGCACTACGATAGCTCCGGGGTACAAGCAAAAAACTTTTTCGGTTCATTATACGAGCCTATACTCTATGCTGTAAAAGACCCGCGCAACTATATTTTTAACGCCGACGCGATCGCTGTAGAGGCAAAGACGGGCGCAGTCAGAAAACTGATCGATTACCGTAAGGCGCAACCCACCCCCTATAACAGTAAAAAGGTGCCGGGCAACGTATGGTCTATACCGCGCGTGCGATATCGTATGGATGAGTACGAACAGCATCCGTCACAGAAGCCTGAATCACTGCTCGAACGCATGATTCTCGCCAGCACCAATCCAGGCGATCTGGTGCTTGATCCTTTTGCGGGTACGTTTACAGCGGGTGCAGTCGCAAGACGATTGGAGCGCACCTCCATCAGCGTAGAACTGCAAAAAGAATATATAAAAATTGGCGTTCGTCGGTTGGGGATCGCTGGCGAGATAGATGGTGAACCGCTCTTGAAGTTAGAAAAGAATTATGCGCGCAAGCAGGGTAAGTCTGACTCTGATGTAGATGCTGATCCATATACTCTCAATCTTTTTGGGGAAGAGCTGTGAACCACTCCTTCACTGACACCATTCTCGCTCTTTTAGCTGATCGCTTTGGCGAGCTAAGTACAATGGTTTTTGAGCATAGTCCGCTGCTTCAGTATCTCAACATCAAGACACGCTCTGCGAGTAGCGGATCAAAAGCGAGAGGGGCTTTTGCTAACCATTACGCGCTCTACGTGTTGATAGAGGATTATATCAAAAAGGGGTTTGTTTCAAATAAAAAAGGGCAATATCTTGACTATGAAGGCGCTCGCTTTGGCGATCTTTTACGACGGCAGCGAGAACTCCCCTTTGGAGCAAAGCTTCAGAATCACGCCTTAAATTCCAGACTTAATGACGAATTTGCAAAATATTTTCCAACTTTAGAACGTCGTCCTGTTCTACGGGATCAACAGGAACAGCGTTATTGGGTTAACGAATCGCTGCTGCTGATCCCAGTTTTGCGTAGTGGACACCAGATGACTGTCAATATTGCCGAGGCGATCATCGAGATAATCGACGCCTATGTAAGTGTGAAACGTTCTGCATTTCAAGCATTCATTGATTTGTCTAAACAGATCGCAGCCTTATCAAACGCGGATGCGGCAGAGGGAATGGCTTTTATTCGACAGCAGCTTCAGCCACATATTGACGCGCGAATTTTTGAAATTATCAGTTTTGCATTGTTGAAAGCGCATTATGGGGAGCAATCGATATTTTGGGGTTGGACGCTGGACAATCTAAATCAACAACACCTGATGCTCTATAAAACAGGGCGAACAAATGCAAATGACGGCGGTATCGATTTTGTGATGAAGCCCTTGGGTCGCTTTTTTCAAGTCACGGAAACGGCTGATGTGAATAAGTATTTTCTAGATTTAGACAAAATCAACAAATTCCCCTTAACCTTTGTGATAAAGACCGTGCAGGATACAGGCACAGTCCTCATTCAGATTCGGAGATACGCGGAGGCAAAATATGGCGTTACCGCGATTGTGGAACGCTATATGAATGCAATAGAGGAGATCATTACTATTCCAACGCTAATCAGTATATTTGAAACGCTCGCATCTTCTGGTCAGGTACAAGCGGTAATGCGTGAGATTGTGATGCAAAGTCAGGTCGAGTTCAATGATGAACACGTTGATGCTCCTGATTAGCGCCTCTGGCATCGCCATTGAGGTCATCCGCTTCGACGAGCTGGTGTGACTCTGGTGCCTGTCCTGAGAGACAGGTTGCATTACCCCATCTTGTGATAAAATCAACGCACCGTGTCGATCGATGTGCGTGATAAATAACCCCCTCCGGGGTGTGAGGCAGTAGTTTTTCGTGACGACTCCGGCAACACAACGTCAGTGCCCTCAATGTGAACGCCATGTCGATGTGCAGACCATCATCTGCCCATTCTGCGGCTACGTGTTCATCGACAATCCGGTGGCGACCACCCGCGCCCTGGACAAAGAAGACCCCGACAACTTGCGCTCGTCGCGCTGGGGTAATTCGCGCCTCGGTCAAAAAATGAAACTGCTGCTGCAGCTCGTCCATGATGGCGCCGAATACGCCTTTGATCCGATGCAGGTCGATCTGATCTCGCTGGGACGGCGTGACCCCGCGACCCAGGAAATCCCGAGCATCGACCTGGGCCGGCATAAAGGGGAAGACCTGGGCATCTCGCGCAAACACCTGTATATCAAGCGTATCGAAAACAACGCCCTGACCGTGCTGGATCAAGGCAGCGTCAACGGCACCTATCTCAATGGGCAGCGCC
The DNA here is from genome assembly GCA_034437395.1 of Anaerolineae bacterium. Lineage (GTDB taxonomy): Bacteria > Chloroflexota > Anaerolineae > Aggregatilineales > Phototrophicaceae > Flexifilum. The sequence goes on from DAOTUN010000099.1 coordinate 18,591, forward strand.
TCATCCCGCATCAGCCGCGCATTCTGCGCGACGGCGACGAGATTCGTCTCGGACGGATGGTGATCCGCGTCGCCTTTGTGCTCGTCGATGCGGACTCGGCGTAAGCCGTGCCTCTATCCTGATGACCGATCGCACAAAAGACCGCTCCAACGAAGCCTGGGTCGAAGACCTGCGTACTCAGTCGCCTGACGCGCTCGAAGATTTGCGTGGACGCCTCCAGCGCGGTATCTATTACTACCTCAGCCGCGAACGCAGCGATCTGGCGTCGTTGAGCAGCCACGAGATGACGCAGATGGCACAGGATATGGCGCAGGATGCCTTAATCCGCGTGATCGACAATCTCGACAGCTTTCGCGGCGACAGCCTGTTCACCACCTGGGCGATGCGCGTGGCGGTACGGGTGGCGATCAGCGATCTGCGCCGCGCCCGTTATCGTGATTACAGCCTCGACGCCCTGACCATCGATGGCGAACCCGCATGGCTGGCGAGCAATCCGGTCGGCGGTGAAAAGCCGCCCAACCCCGAACGCGCCGCCGAAAAAGACGAGGTGCTGCAGCGGCTGCAAGACTCGATCAAGGATGCGCTGACCGATCGCCAGTACCGCGCCCTGGTCGCCGTCGCGGTCGATGGCGTGCCGATGGAGGTGGTCGCGGAGCGCATGGGCACCAATCGCAACGCGCTCTACAAGCTGCTGCACGATGCCCGCCGTAAGCTGCGCGCCCATCTGGAAACCCAGGGGTTGTCGATGAATTACATGCTGCGCCTGTTTGAAGAACGGTGATGAATGCGCCGACACATTCACACCCGGTCGCAGGGGTTTGGCGTGCCAAACTCAACACACCCGATCGTAAGATATACGAGATGGCGCGCGTCGAAATGATTATAGCCAGCCAGGTGGAATGACGACGTGGACGAACAAATTCGCAAGCTGATCAGCGGCATCTTCACACAGCACGCCGACGACTCCGAGATGGACTGCGAGAGCTGTGGACAGCACTTTTGCCGCCTCGCTGACCTGGTTCGTCAGGGCGCCGCCATCGAGCTGCTGCTGCCTGAGGTCGAACATCATCTCGCATGTTGTGCTGAATGTACCGAAGAATTTCAAGCGCTGCTGACCATGATCGCCGCGCAAAATACCGAGCTGGTCTCAAAGGAATGATGAACGCGATGAATACAATCAAACGTGTACGTGTTGCCATCATCGGATCGGGTCCCGCTGGACTTACCGCAGCCATCTACACCGCACGCGCACAGTTGAGTACGGTCGTGATCACCGGTAATCAGGTCGGCGGGCAGATCGCCACCACCCACGACGTGGATAACTTCCCAGGTTTTCCTGAAGGCGTCACCGGACCCGACCTCACCGAACGGATGCGCGCGCAGGCGGAACGATTCGGCGCGGAATTCGACTATGATCTCGTGACCGAGGTCGATTTCACCACCGGCAGCCCCTTTCGCGTCAAGACCTATGGCAGCGAATACCTGGCGGACGCGGTGATCGTGACCATCGGCGCCAGCCCGCGCAAGCTGGGCGTGCCCGGCGAAGATGATTTCATCGGACGCGGTGTCAGCTGGTGCGCCACCTGTGACGGCTGGTTTTTCCGGGGCAAGGATATTCTGGTCGTCGGCGGCGGCGACTCGGCACTGCAAGAGGCGATCTTCCTGACCAAATTCGCCGACAAGGTGACGGTCGTGCATCGCCGTGAAGAACTGCGCGCCAGTGTCGCTCTGCAGGCGCGCGCGTTCAACAATCCTAAGATTGCCTTTCAGTACAATACCGTCATCGATGCCATTCACGGCGCCGATCAGCGTGTGAACGGGGTGACGCTGCGCGACACGGTGACGGGCGCGACCACTGAACGCCCGACCAACGGCGTCTTCATCTTCGTCGGCTACGATCCCAACAGCAACCTGTTCGCGGGGCAGTTGAACATGGGCGCGCAGGGCTACGTGATCGTCGATGGTCAGATGGCGACCAACGTCCCCGGCGTCTTTGCGGGCGGCGAAATTCATGACGACGTATTCCGTCAGGCGATCACCGCCGCCGGGCAGGGATGCGCCGCCGCGTTGATGACCGTCAATTGGATTGGGGAACGCGAAGGTCAGGGGCTGCTGCAAACCCTGACCGACGACGCGCTCACGGTCGAAACCCCGGCTGTGGTCGAGACCGCTGTCCCCGTCGCAATGCCGGCTGTGATCGAGACGGTCGGCGCGGTCGCTGCACAGTCGTAAGCACGTCTCAGGGGTCTGGCATCGCCAGACCCCTATGACATTCAGGACAATATCTACAAAATCTGCGACAGGAACAATTTAGTGCGTGGGTGCTGCGGATTATCAAAGAAATGATCCGGCGTCCCCTCCTCGACGATCCGCCCCTGATCGAAGAACAGCACCCGATCCGCTACCTCACGCGCAAACCCCATCTCGTGGGTGACCACCACCATCGTCATGCCCGATCCCGCCAGCTCTTTCATCACGTCCAGCACCTCGCGCACCATTTCCGGGTCGAGCGCGCTGGTCGGCTCGTCGAATAGCATGATCTTCGGCTCCATCGCCAGCGCACGGGCAATGGCGACGCGCTGCTGCTGTCCGCCTGAGAGCTGACCGGGATACTTGTCCGCCTGTTCCGGGATGCCGACACGGGCGAGCAGCTCGCGCGCTTTGCTCTCGGCTTTGTCGCGCGACCAGTTGCGCACGTTGATCGGCGCCAGGCTGATATTTTGCAGCACCGTCAAATGCGGAAACAGATTGAACTGCTGAAACACCATGCCGATCTCGCGGCGGATGGTGGCGATATTGCGCACATCGTGGGTGAGGCGCACGTCCGCGACGATGATCTCGCCTTCCTGATGTTCTTCCAGGCGGTTGATACAGCGGATGAAGGTCGATTTGCCCGACCCGGAGGGCCCGATCACGACCACCACTTCCTGAGGCATCACCTCGACGCTGACATCACGCAGCGCCTGAAATTCGCCGAACCATTTGTTGACGCCGCGACAGACGATGATCGGTTCGCGTATCTGCGTTTCCATAGATCGATCCTTTTTTTCAATCATTATTACGATATGCCGTAGGGACGCCTAACGATGCGTCCGTCCGCACGACCATTCCATCGATGCACGATCGTTCACACGCGGCGCGCCGCGCCTGATCCGCTGGCTTCGAGACGGCGGCTAATCGCAGCCATCACGTAGCAAAAGACGAAGTAGATGATCGTGATAAAAATGTAGACTTCGCGGCGCGTGCCCAGAAATTCGGTCTGCGCGACCGTGCTTTGCGCGATTCCCGTCAGATCGACCATGCCGACGATCGCCACCAGCGAGGTGTCTTTCAGCAGCGAGATAAACTGTCCGACCAGCGCCGGAATGACCAGCCGCAGCGCCTGCGGCAGCGTGACGAAGACCGTCACCTGCCAGCCCGCCAGTCCGAGTGCCTTTGCCGCCTCTTCCTGACCGGGCGGGATCGCCTGCAAGCCGCCGCGTACATTTTCCGCCAGATACGCCGCGCTGAAAAGTATGATGCCGACCATCGCCCGGAAGACGTTATCGACCTCCGCCAGCGTCGGGCTGATCAGCGGCACCAGTAATTGCGCCATGAACAGCACCGCGATCAGCGGCACGCCGCGCACGAACTCGATGTAGATCGTCGAGGCGGCGCTGACGACGGGCAGCTTACTCCGTCGTCCCAGTGCCAGCAGCACCCCCAACGGAAACGAGGCGATGATCCCGACCATCGACAGCATGATCGTCAGCAGCAGACCGCCCCATCGCCGGGTGTCGGTGATCGGCAGCACCCCGCCGATGCCGATGCCGTAGATGAACACGAACATCAGCACCGGCAGCGCCACCAGCAGATAGATGCCCATGCGCTGCGAGACAGCACGCGGCTTGAGCGCCTTGACCGGGCTGGGGATCACGCGATCTGCCAGGCGCGCCACGCCAAAGCCGAAGACCGCCGCGATCACGATCCACAGCAGCGCGTCGTTGGTCGCCTCCAGAAAGGGCGCCAGATACACGCGCAGATAATCGTTGAGGCTGCGATCGCCGCGATACTGCGTGTCGATGATGATCGTCATCGGCACCGGGTCGCCGTCGATCTCAGGACGAATGGCGCGGGTGATCCAGCTGTCGGTCATGCGCAAATATTCGTTGTAACGCTCGGCTTGCTGCGTCACCACCCCAGACTCGTCGCGCACCTCGCTGCGCGTGAAGTTGCGCTCGATCAGGGGGTAGATGCCGTAGGTTTCCAGGAGCGCTGTCCCCGCCCCGGTCTTTTCCAGGATGTACCAGCCGTCGGCGGGCAGCGTCACGCTGGCGAACGGATCGCCGGGCGCCAGCGTCCCCGACCCGATCGGCTCCAGCGTCGCATCCAGCAGCCGCCAGCGGATCGACCTGGTATTGAGCGCGGTCGATTCGGTGATGGGCGGGGTGACGGCGAGGCGTCCGCGCTCGGTCTCCAGCACTGCCCTCTGATTGTCGGTCAGGATGCGCGCGTTGGGCAGGTCGGCGGCGAATAGCGCGTCGATCTCGACGATGCGCGCCTCGTTTGTCAGTCGTCCCGCCGCCGACGCGCGCAGCAGGTTGGCACCGATGTCGCCAAACCCGTGCAGCGTGGTCAGAGTTGGATCGTCTGCCGACAGATCCTCCGCGATCCGCAGCCGCACCGTCTCACCTGTCCGCGCGACAAAGCCCAGGTTGGGCACAGGCGGCTGTGTCGAGCTGCCCGATACGATGTCGGCGTCACCCGCAGCCAGGTAGGTCGGCGGCAGCGGCAGCACGGTGTTGATCGCCAGCGGCACGATGAAGCACAACGCCACCACAATGCCAACCAGGATCGGCAGCCGCCGCGATACATAGCTGAAGGCAGCCAGCAGCGCGCCGATCGTGAACGCCACCATCAGCACCACCAGCGCGACCCGCCATTCGGCGTCCACCTCGTAGCGCCCGACCATGAACTGGCGCAGGTTGAAGTTGATCACGAACCAATTCGCCTGACCGACTACCCATCCAAAAAAGCTGATCGGCAGCACGATCAGCAGGATGCCGCTCACGATCGTCAGGGCGATGTTGAAAGGCGAGCTTAATAAATTGTCACGCACCCACGCCAGCGGTCCGACGACCAGCGCGGGCGGAGTCTTGTAGGGCGGTTCGTCGTAATTGACGACGGTCGCCGTGTCGAGCAACGCGCTGCTGCGACGGGGATCGCTGGCGGTGGTCATGATGGCTTCTTTACCTCGTCACAAGCTGGAAACGGCGGTTGGCACGGTTCATCAGGGTGGCGATCGTCAGGCTGATGATCAGGTAGGTCAGCATCACCAGCGCCATACCCGTCACCGACTGTCCCGACTGATTCATGATCGTGGTGGTGATCTGAAACAGGTCGGCGTAGGCGATAGCGATCGCCAGGCTGGAATTTTTCGCCAGATTGAGATACTGATTACCGAGCGGCGGGATGATCACGCGCAGCGCCTGCGGCAAAATAACGGAGCGCAGCACGTCGCCTGTGCTCAGGCCGAGCGCGCGTGCCGCCTCGACCTGCCCTTTGGGCACTGCCAGGATGCCCGCGCGCACGATCTCCGCGATGAACGCCGCCGTGTACACCACCAAGCCCAGCAGCAGCGCCATGTATTCCGGGTTGATCTGGGTGCCGCTGGTGTAACGGAAATTGTTCTTTTCCGGCAGTTGGAAGATCAGCGGCGCGGCGGTGTAGAGCGCCTCGTCTGCCTGGCTGATCGCGCCCTGTTCGCGGGCGGTGTCGATCGGCACCAGCGCGACGGCACCATTGGCGTCGGTCACCGGGACAGACGTAGCGGTCGGCTCGCCGCTGACGACCGCCCAGCCGATCAGCGCCGCGCCCACCAGCGCGATCGCCCCGTGCAGCACGCGCGGACGGGGGATGCCCGTCGTCTCTTTCAGCCGACCGTAATACACCCAGATGATCAGCGCCAGCGCCGCGCCGACCGCGACAAAGGCGAACCATTCCGCAAAGCGCGATGTGGTGATGATCGCCGGAAAGCCAAAGCCGCGAATGTTCAGAAATACCCAGGGGCGCACCTCGACGCGCAGCACGGCACCGCCGTTGAGTATCCCGGCGCGGATCAGCACTTCCAGCGCGCCGACCAGCGTGATCGCGCCGTAGACCCAGATGCGACGGCGGCTGTGCTGCTGCGGTGTGACAGCGCGCACCCGCCCCCAGACAAACAGCGCCAGCAGCCCGTACAGCGCGTAGCGCAGCGGGATCACGTTGATCCCCTCTGGCGGCAGCGAGATGCTTTGCTGAAAGACGGGCAGACTGAGCATGACCACAAAATACCACACGAACAACTGCACGATCAGCGGGGTGTTGCGGATCACCTCGACAAAGCCCAGCAGCAGCACCCGCACCAGCCAATTACCGCTCAACAACAGGATGCCGACGAACACGCCGAGCAGAGTCGAGAGCGTCAGCCCGGCGATCGTAACACGCATGGTGTTGGCAAAGCCGACGGTGTACGCCTCCCAATAGGTGCTGTTGGCGGAATACCAGGCAGGCTTTTCACCGATGTCGAACCCGGCGCGATCGCCAAAGAATGCAAGGTTGGGGGTCAGATTGCGCGATGCCAGCGCGTTAAGGATGCTGGTCGCCAGGGCATAGAGCGCGGCGATCAGGATCAGTGCAAAGATAATTTGTCCGATGATCTGCAGCACACGGTCGTCACGCAGGAGTTGCAGCGGCGAGAACGACGACGCCGGGACGACGGGCGGATTGGGTGAAGGGCGACTCGTGGCGGTCATGCGCGCGTAATTACTCCCAAAAACAATGGTCAGACAGTGCAGAGACGCGCGACGGTGCGTCCGCGCAAAAAAACTGTGACAGTTTCATATCTCCATAAACAAAGAAAAATAAGCCCCCGCCCGAACCCCGCGCAGATGCGCGGAGTCACGACAGGGCAGGGGTCTATTGGGGGCGTTTGACTAACGGAAGGGCGGCGAATACATCAGACCGCCGTCGGTCCAGAGCGCGTTCAGACCGCGACCGAGGTTGAACACCGTGTCGGCGCCGAGATGACGCTCGAACACTTCGCCATAGTTGCCGACCTGACGGATCACCGTGACCATGAAGTCGTTGGCGATACCGTAGTTGGAACCGGTGGCGTTTTCACCCTGACCGAGGAAGCGCTGGATTTCCGGCAGCTCGCTGGTCAGGAATTCATCGACATTGGCGCTGGTGATCCCGTATTCTTCCGCCTGGATCATGCCGTAGACCGTCCAGCGCACGATGTCCGCGAACTGGGAGTCGCTCTGCGGGCTGAGGGGCGCCAGCGGTTCCTTGCTCAGGGTGATGTCGAGGATGACATGATCGCCGGGATTTTCGGCGGTGGACTTGTAGGCAGCCAGACCGCTCTTGTCGGTGGTGAAGGAGTCGCAGCGACCCGCGACATAGCCTTCCCAGGTGCCAGCGGCGTCCGCGAATACCTGCGGGGTATAGGTGATCCCGCGCTGATCGAAAGCGTCCGCCAGATTGAGTTCAGTGGTGGTGCCGCTCTGCACGCAGATCGACGCGCCTTCGAGCTGCTCGATCTCGGTGACGCCCATATCGACGCGCACCATCAAGCCCTGACCATCGTAGAAGGTGACCGGGGCAAAGGTCGATGCCCAGACCGAGTCGCGGCTGAGCGTCATGGTGGTGTTGCGCGACATCAGATCGATCTCGCCTGACTGAATGGCAGCCTGGCGCTCGCCCGCCTGAAGGGGACGATAGCTCACCAGGTTGGCGTCACCGAGAATGGCGGCGGCGACGGCGCGGCAGAATTCCACGTCGAAGCCTTCGTATTCGCCGGCGTCGTTGAGGGCGGCAAAGCCAGCCAGCCCGGTATTGACGCCGCACACCAGCTCACCGCGATCGAGGATGCGCTGGGTGACTTCACCGACCTGGATGGGGGCAGGATCTTGCGCGAAGGTCGCGGGCACCAGCAGCAGGGCGGCTGCCGCGAGCAGGACTAATCCGACTTTTTTCATTATGGGGAACGCTCCTTGTAAACAAAAACAACCATTGGCATACGTTACATGCTTTTGGAGTGTAGCGAAATGCACGATCGATGTCAAAAAGTGATAAAGGATTTTGGTGATTGTCAACAACCACATCCGACCAGTGTCATGACTCGACCGGATTTGCGAAGCTAAATTCTCTCCACAGGCGTGTTTCGCGTCGAGGTGCTGCCGCCTGGAGCACCCATCGCACATCACCCACTCGCGCACCATACGCGCAGACAGCTCGTGAATTGCAGTGTGATCACCCGCCGTCCGTCGGGGCTGATGATGGCATCACTGATTGCCGGGTCAAATAGAGTGTGGCGCACCGCTCCGCACGTGTCGATGAAGCGCACGCCATATTCGAAGGGGTCGGGCATGATCAACAGCGATCCATCAGGGGAGATGTGCATCGTTTGCATATCGCGCAGCGTCGGGTCGGCGCGCAGCAGCAGCGCCCGTGCAGCCGGGATCGACCAGGCGGTCAGGCGTCCGACATTGGACACGACGTAGAGCGTCGCACCGTCGGGGCTGATGGCGAGTAGCTGCGCATAGGTAAAGGGATTCAGGCTGAACGATGTGACTAGACTGAGATCGTCCAGCGACCAGACCGATATTGTGCCGTCACGATAAGCCAGGAAAATCTGCCTGTTGCGCCTGTCTACCAGCAATTCGCTTATTGCCTGGTCGCCCGCCACGCGCTGTATCAACGCCGCATAGGTTGCCTCGTCGAGCCGACCTGAATCGTACAAAAAGACCGCCTTGTCATCGGGCTGGACGTAGGGTGTGAAGATACCCTCGTCCAGTGTGACCACGAGATACTCAAATTCATAGTTGCTGCCGCGCATCAACAGCGTATTGTCATCGATGAAATGCGTGATCGAATCTGCCCGATTGAGGGTGGGCGGGTTAAATTGACCGACACCGATCAGCGCGGTCACCATGTCGAGCGGCTCCGGTGTCGGCAGCCACAACGCCAACTCAGCGGCAAGCAGCTCCCCCAGTCTGTTGGAGGTGGGTATGTGAGCCAACGGCAGGCTGTGTACAATGCGATTTTGCGCGATCTCGATAATGTCGAGACGATGGTCTTCTGTAGACTCAAACGGTCTGTGTGTCAAAACGAACAACCAGCGCCCATCTTCCGAAAATGTGAGCGCTCTAGGGAACAATGGAAAACGTCTGTCGGGGAACGCGATCGCGGGCGGCGCGTATTGATCGGACAAGCGTATCAACTGCACGTTGGAGTCACCGATCTCGTTGTAGACCGCGATCATACTGCCATCCCTGTTGAGCGCCAGCGGATTGTTGGGACCCGAATCGAATGGCATGATGATCTCTGTGCCAATTTCGTCGCCGGTGCGTGTGTCATAGGTGCGATAGCGCGTGCGATAGCGAACGTCATAGCGCGGGCTGTCCAGGAGGACTAACCGTCGATCGGCGGTGAGCTGTACACTGGCACGCTCACGAGTGGAAATCTCTGCGTGAGCCCGTCCGGTCGCCAGCCGCCACAAGGTGATCGAGCCGTTGTTGATCTGCAACAGCGTGTGATCGTCCGCCTGCAAAGACGATGGATAGTTGAGGGTGAATGAGCGCACGAGCGCCAGGTCATGATCGTAAATGTGGATTTTTTGTTGTTGTGCGGGTTGATTGAGACCACGCAGTACGCCAAAACTGACGATCAGATTTTGTCCGTTCGGCGTGAACATCACAGCGAATACATAAGTCTCGCCCGTGTCGGAAACGAGATGTATAGGCGGTGCGCTGGTGTCGCTCATGTCGTACACCCAGGCACCGAGCGCGGTGACGACGACGAGGCGCGTTTCATCGGGAGAAAGGACATAGCTGCGGACCGAGCCGCGCCCGATCGTCTCGACCTCCACCAGGGTATGTACGTTGTAGGGCGTGATCGTCGGACAGGCTTCACCTGCCCGCGCACCGTCGCGCGACAATGATAATACTAACGCCAGCAGCAGTACGATTTTGAGCATCGACCGCACCTCGATTATTGCACCTCCTCATCATCCGACGGCGGCGCGGGTAGCGTCAGATACACCACCGTGCGCAGCGAACCGGTCTGGGAGATCGCGAAGGCACGCCAAACACGGCGTCCGCTCACGTCGCCGCGAGCATAAAAAAAAGAGACCCCGCCGGAGTCTCTTTTTACACCTCGATATAACGCCGCCAGGAGTCGTTGCCGCTGCCTATGGCGATCACCAGATAGCTGGTTCTGGGGGTGCGCGGCTCCCACATCAGCTTCATGCCCGCCTCGTGAGCGAGTCGATCGCCCTTGCGGTGATTGCACTGGTAGCAGGCGCAGGCGGTGTTGCCCCAGGTATCCTTGCCACCTTTGGACTTGGGGATGATGTGATCGACTGTGAAGTCGCTCTTGGCGAGCAGCTTGGGCTTGGTGACGGTGCCGGGCGTCGCCTGGCAGTAGATGCAGGTGTACGAGTCGCGCACCAGCACCCCACGACGACTCCAGTGCGCCTGACGCCGGGGCACATTGACATATGATCGCAGCGCGATCACCGATGGGATGGGGAAACGGTCGCGCACCGTGCGGACAAAATCGCCCGATTGCTCGACCACGACTGCCTTTTCCGCCAGGATCAGATTGATCGCGCGCGGGATCGAGATGATCGACAGCGGCTCCCAGGATTGTCCGTTGAGCAGAAGCACTCTGCCGGAGATCGTTCCAGACACATTTCACCTCATGCGCTGTCTAACCGACCGACTACGTGATTTTTAGCACAACCGTGATTCATTATACTGCAATCCAGTTCGGTTTAGAAATCGTCGCAGGAAGGTTTACAGAGCCTTTACATTCGTGGTGGGTACGTGGGTGATCGGGAAACATCATGAATCGTGCGGGGCACGGTCGATTCCGTGCCCCGCCGCGCAGCGCCAGGCGCTTACTGGATGATTCGTGTCGTTTAGAAGGACTGCGCGTTCAGGTGCGGTGTGTGGTGCCGCCTGACCAGCCCGTCCTCCTTTTCGACATGTTGTCGCAGGGGACGGGCTGATCGGCTGGCAGGTCGGCTAAATCGCTGATGGTGTCAGATTTACTGCCGTCATCACGGCGGTTCATATGCAGCCTTTCCTGATAAGGCGACCAGCGCGACGATCGCGCTGAGGCGGGATGGTGCTCCTCGGTGCTAGAACAGCACCGAGATGCGCGCCAGCAGTTGACTCAGCTTCGAGTCGCTGCTGGTGCGGCGCGCGGTTTGTTTCAGCAGCCAGCGGCGCACTTCATATGCCTGCCGTTGCTGCTGCGCGACGCGCTCCAGCTCTTGCTGACGCAGTTGAAACAGTTTCAATTCGGGAGTCATGATTCTCTCTTTTCAGTCGTTCGCCGTAGTGCAATCGGATGTGAATGAAGCAGGCTTAGGACTGGCTGTCCCCGCTGGCAGACTGGCAACGGTCATCGTCGCCGGTCAGGATGTCTTACGAACCAGTTGAATTCCCTGAGTGCTGTCCGCGTTTTGCTCACGAATCTCGACGATCGTCTCCTGGGCGATATACACCAGGTCTTGCAGCCAGGCGATCATCTCGGTGTTGCTGAGAGGGGTGACCGCGCGCAGATTGCCATCAGCGCTGGCGCTGTGCAGCTCGTCGAGCGCGTCGAACAGAGTCGTCAGCCGCGCATCGTTGTACAGCAGTTGCAGGTTCGGCTGTGTTGTCGCGCTCATTGCGTATGACCTCGCAGTGTGCAAACAAAAAGGGCGTGAGACTGTGGGTTACCAGTCTCACGCCCTTTCGGGGAACCCTGCATCAGGGGGGGAGCTTCAGCAGATGCCTGCTCCCGGTTCGTGAGACTGTCCGTCGTTATTGCTGCTCGTGACGCCGCCGTTCATTCTGGCGCCGATACCACTATTTCCGTTCGTGCACAGTCCCGGAAGGGAGGTGCGATCCGCGCCCGCTGCGAGCGGATAGGCGGAATCCAGCCATAGGCGCGCAAAAATCGGTCCGCGTGCGTGCGCAATCAGGGTGTGGGGGGTCAGGTTGCGAATCATCTGTTCAGGCACCCCGCTCCACTAAGGTATCGTCGAGCATGGAGAGGATACTTTCACCCGTGATGAAGACCCGGCGCATCCCGTGCGGCTTGCTGACACGCAGGTGTCCGTTCTTGACGAGACGCTTGAGCGTACTCAAGCTGATTCCCAACGCCTCAGCCGCTTCCTGTCGGGAGTAGACTCTCCCTGCTTCAATACGTGGTTTCGCTAAAGCTTGTGTCATTCCCGAACTCCTTTCTTCATAACTGCCCGACTTGAAAATCGGGGACGCCTTATCAGCGTCTAACTAGGGTACAGGCGCATCGCCTGTTGGCTTCATGAGTGGTTTTACGTGCGCACACGGCGCACGGTGAGGCATGATCTGCCCACATGCGAAAGACTAACATGGCTTTAGATCGCTGTCAAGCGATTGGTGGCGTTGTTAAGAAAGTTTAATGGGTCAAGTCGGGTCAGAGGGCGGCGGGCAGTCTCGCAGCGCAGGCAGACGCATCGTTATGTGTCCCATTTGCAACGCAACCGTAACGACCCAGCCCTCAACCCTTCCCCTTCGCGCTACATACAGGGCTGAGGAGAGAAAACCAACTCAAAGCGGTTCTTAAAGTCCCTCTGCATTCTTAAAGTCCCTCAACCTTGAGGGAGAGGGACTTTGGGTAAGGGCTGTATAGTTAGCAACAAAAAAGGGGACGCCCCCGCGTCCCCTCCATCACCAATACTGTCCCCTAGCTCAGGTGCGGCACCAGCTGGCTGGCGATCCGCGCTTTGTTCTGGAACCCGCTGATGCGCATCACGGGTTGTCCGCCCTTGAACAGGATCAGCGTCGGGATGCCCATGATCCCGTACTGCTGTAAGACTTCGGGATACACATCGGCGTCCAGCTTGCCCACCTTGAGCTTGTCACCGTATTCTTCCGCGAGCTGATCCACCACCGGGGCGATCATCTTACACGGACCGCACCATTCCGCCCAAAAATCCACCAGAACGGGAGTCTCGCTGTCCAGGACATCGCTCTGAAACTGCGTCACTTCAAACGTTTTGTTGCCCATCGTTTCCTCGACTCTGCTATTTTGATCGCGCGCGGCGGCTGTGCTAGGATCACCAGCACGTGCCGTCCGACGATCGAGATCGAACCATTACATGAATTCAGACGAATCGCACCTGCCAGAACTTACGCGCCGTCAGGAAGAGATTCTCGCCTACATCGTCAAAGCATACACCGACACGCCCGAACCAGTCAGCTCCAAGTATCTGGTCGAGCGTTTCAACCTCACCTACAGCAGCGCCACCATCCGTAACGAGATGGTGGCGCTCGAAGAATTAGGCGCGATTCAACAGCCGCATACCTCGGCAGGGCGAGTGCCGACCGAGATGGGCTATCGCTATTTTGTCAAGCGCCTGCTGATGGATCGGGACGGCGACTCGCTCGATACGCGCGATCAGCACTGGATCGACGAGCGGCTGAAGAGCGCCCCGGTCGCCAGCGAGCAGCAGATGACCCAGGCTGCCAGCGCGCTGGCGCGGGTGGCGGGGACGGCAGCGCTGGTCACGCAGCCGCAGGGCGCGGTCGGGCGCTTCAAGCACATCGAGCTGATCGCGGTGCAGGGTCGGCTGGCGCTGATGGTGCTGGTGCTGCAAGGCGGCTCGGTGCATCAGCAGATGCTGACGCTGGCAGAAGCGCTGACGCAGCCGCGCCTCAGCGAGACCAGCGCCCGTCTCAACGCCAATCTGCCCAACCTGAGCGCCGGGGAGGTACGCGCCCGCTCGGTGGCGCTCACCCTGCTCGACCGCGATATTGCCGAGATCGCCGCCGATGCGATGGCGCGCGCCGACAGCCAGGGCGCGGGTCCTGTGTATGGCGATGGTCTGACCGAGATGGTGCGCCTGTTTCCGGGCAGCGAGGGGGCGCAGCAGGCAATCCGCGTGATCGAGGAACGCGCGTTCCTGAACATGATCCTGCAAGAGATGATGACGCCGATGCTCAATCAAGTGCAGGTCGTGGTCGCGGGCAATGGCAATTGGGAAGAACTGAGCCATTTGAGCATGGTGCTGAGTCGCTATGGCGTCGAGGGACAGATCAGCGGCGCGGTCGGTGTGCTGGGACCGACCAACATCAACTACGAACGGGCGATCCGGGTGGTGAGCTACGTCTCGACGCTGATGAGCGCTATGCTGGTGGGGGCGTTGGCACCGCCTGAAGATGAATCACAGTCGTAGTCCATCTACAGGTCGCTTCCGTTGTACACCTGATGATGTACACCTGTACACCTGATGAAGTCATTGTGCGCTATAATTTGCGAACATGTTTGCCATTCCCAACGAGTCTATGCCTATGTTCACCCCATCCGATCACATCACGACGATCCTGCGCAATCTTCCCATGAAGCCAGGCGTCTACATCATGAAAGACAAGCACGACACCATCATCTACATCGGCAAGGCAAAGCTGCTGCGCAATCGCGTGCGCAGCTATTTCAATGCCAGCGCCGACGGCAGCCTCAAGACGCTGAAGATGCGCGGCGAGGTCGTCGATATTCAGTTCATCGTCGAGGAAAACGAGATCAAGGCGCTGATCCTCGAAGAGACGATGATCAAGCGGCACAAGCCACGCTACAACATCAGCCTCAAAGACGACAAACGCTATCCCTACATCCGCGTCTCGTGGGAGATGGCATTTCCCAAAGTCGAGGCGACTCGCCGTCCGCAGCAGGACGGCTCGCGCTATTTTGGTCCGTATGTCGCTATGTGGGCGGTGCAGAACACGCTCCAGACCCTGCGCAAAGCCTTTCCCTATCTCACCTGTGACCGCGACATCAATGGACGCGACGCCCGCGCCTGTCTGTTTCACGATCTCAAGCTGTGCAACGCCCCGTGCATCGGCGCGGTCGATCAGACGGGCTATCGCAGCATGATCGCCGAATTGATGGACGTATTGAGCGGCAAGAGCGAGGGCGTGGTCGCGCGGCTGACCCGCACCATGAACGACTCCGCCGAACGGCTCGACTTTGAAAAGGCGGCGGCGGTGCGCGATCAACTGAAGGCGATCGAGTACATCACCCGCCAGCACCGTGCCGTCAGTCCGGGTCTGGCGGATCAGGACGTGATCGCGCTGGCGCGCGATGACAAGGACGCGGTGGCGCAAATCCTGTTCATCCGCAATGGCAAGCTGATCGGCAGCGCCTCACGCGCGCTCGAACACGCCGACGGCGCCGACGATGAAGAGGTGTTGGAGGCGTTCATACGCGGCTTTTACGATGATGCCGCCGAAATTCCGCCGGAGCTGGTGCTGCCGCAGAATATCGAGGAGGCGCGCATCATCGAGCGCTGGCTGCGCGATAAGCGTAATGGCAAGCGCGTGACCATCACCGTCCCCCAGCGCGGCGACAAGAAGCACCTGATCGACATGGCGCGTGAAAATGCCAGCGAGACGCTGCACATGCTGCGTGCGCAGTGGGAGGCGGATACCGTCAAGCAGGAAGTGGCGCTGTCGGAGCTGCAAACCGCGCTCGATCTGCCGCGCATCCCCAACCGTATCGAGTGCTTTGACATCAGCACGACTCAGGGGACGGCGATCGTCGCGTCGCGGGTGGTATTCGTCCAGGGGACACCCGCCAAAGGCGAATACCGCCGCTTCAACATTCGCACCGTCAGCCATGCCGGGTCGGACGATTTTCAGTCGATGCGCGAGGCGCTCACGCGGCGGTTCAACCGCTGGCGCGAGACCAATCTGAATCCGACACCGATCGCCCCCGGCAAAGAAGACCGCGACGAAACCTGGCGGCGGCTGCCCGATCTGCTGATGATCGACGGCGGCAAGGGACAGTTGGGCGTCGCAGTCGAGGTGCTGATGGAATTCGGACTGACCGACCGTGTGCCGGTGGTGTCGCTGGCGAAACAGTTCGAGGAATTGTATCTGCCCGGCGCGGGATCGGGGATCGTGCTGTCGCGCCGCAGCGAGGCGCTCTATCTGGTGCAGCGCGTCCGCGACGAGGCGCACCGCTTCGCCATCACCAGTCACCGAGCGCGACGCGACAAGATCGGCATGGTCAGTCAACTGGAGGCGATTCCTGGCGTCGGACCGAGCAAGCGCAAGGCGCTCTTGAAAGCGTATGGCAACTCGATCGACGCCATCCGCGCCGCCAGCGCCGACGATCTCGCCCGTGTGCCAGGGATCACGCCCAGGATCGCGGCGTTGATCAAGGAATCGCTGTGAACCTTCACAAAGATTTCACACGGGCGCTATGCACAGGCTCCCATTCCCGAATATGATCGATAAGGCATCGGGGGGATTCGCCGCGCTGTCAGCCACTTCTTACTCAAAAATGGGACGCACAACGTGGTCAAAGTGTTGATCATCGATGATGAAGTCGGGTTGTTGGAAGATACGCTGGAGCTGTTGGGGCACGCAGGCTACGACGCGATGGGTGCCAGCACGGGGGCAGCCGGGATCGAGATGACGCTCAGCTGGTCACCGGACATCATCGTGTGCGACAATATGATGCCGGGCATGACCGGGCTGGAGATGATCCGGGCGCTGCGCTCGGACATCTCGACGGCGCTGGTGCCGATCATCATGTTCACCAGCTATGACGAGGAAAATATGCGCCATCAGGCGCGGCTCGCCGGGGCGGACGACTTTGTGACCAAGCCGTTCCGGGTGAGCGAGCTGATCGAGACGATCGAGGTGCGCCTCCAGCGTCACGCCCTGATCAGCGCCAGCGGCGAACACCGCCTGGAAATGGCACGCACCCAGTTGGTGCGCATGGTCACGCACGAGCTGCGCACGCCGCTGATCTCGATGAATACGGTCGTCGAGGTGCTGAGTCGCCAGATGGGACAGCTCAGTCCCAAGGATATTCAGGAATTGCTCGATACCGTGATCGTCGGCAGCCGCCGCCTGACCCACCGCGTCGAGCAGTTGGTGTTCATCACCCAGTTGGACGCGGGCGCGCTGTCCGCCGAAACGGTGCTGACTCAGGGGCTGGATATGGCGATGTGGGAGATGCTGATCGCCGCCAACAATCTGGCGCGTCGGTTCGCCTATCAGATGCAGCCAGGGGTGACCGTCAACGCCCAGACGCGCGATTACGAGTCGCTGGTGCTGTGCAACCCCTATGCGCTCAAGCAGGCATTGGCAGAATTGATCGCCAACGCGCTCACCTTCGCGCCGTCGAATACCGAGGTGACAGTGCGCCAGTGGCGGCGCAACAACACCGTCTTCATCAGTGTCACCGATATGGGTATGGGCATTCCTGCCGATGAGATGGAAAACGCCGTCCAGCGCTTTCAGCAGATCGGGCGCGAAAAGAACGAACAGCAGGGGATGGGCGTCGGTTTGTGGCTGGCACAACGGATTTTGGCGGCGCACGGCGGCGCGCTCGACATCCGCTCGGTGGTGGGCACCGGCACACAGGTGATCGTGCGGCTGCCCGTCGCCCGCGTCAGCGCGACGGTCGAGGCTGGCTAGAGAGGCGGGAACAGCCATTTTGGGACGCATGGTTATTGCAACGGACTGTTATGCGTCCCTAGGCGGCGGATGTAGGGGTTTGGCGTGCCAACCCCCCGTTATCTGCACAGATGCACCGTGATGCGTCCCTACGGACGGCGGTCGCGGTTGCCGCGCAGCGCAAAGAACAACAACAGCAGGATGACCACGATCGCCACAACCACCAGGATGAGCGGAATGGCGTCGCCGCCGCTCGGAGGTGAGTCCGTTGAGACAGCCGTCAGTGTTCCCTGCGGCGTGGGGCTGGCGTTCGTGTCGGTGGCGGCTTGCGCGATCGCCTCACTGTCGGGCGTGGCAATCGCCGTCTGCTGCGCGCTGGTAGTGGCGTTGGCTGCGACCTGAGTGGCGCTGGCATTGGCGGCGGCGGTGGCATCGCGGACGAGCTGCGTCGCGCTGCCTTCCAGCGATACCTGAGCGGCGGTCGCGGCGAGCGCATCGGCGGTGGCGGTGAGGGCGGCAGCGGTCGCGGCATTGTCCGCCGCGATGATGGCGGCACGGCTCACAGCGGCGGCGTCGGCGGTGCCGGTCGCAGCCAGCGCGCGTGCCGACGTGGTGGCGGTGGAGTCACGCGCGGCGCTGGCGGTCTCGGTCGCCAACCCCTGTGCGATCTGGGTCGCAGTCTGGTCGGCAAGCTGTGCCTGAAGCACGCTGGCAGCAGTGGCAGTCGCGTCCCGGATGACCTGGGTAGCAGTCATCGCCAAACGATCCAGCGCGGCTTGCGTCGCGGTGGCATCGATGGCGGCGGTCGCGGTGGCGTCCACGATGATCTGAGTGGCAGTCTGCAAAATCAGATTTTGCGCGGCGTCGAGGGCGGCATCGTCGGTCGCTTGGGCAGCGGCGGTGGCGGTCGCCTCGATGATGACCTGGGTCGCGGTGGCGAACAGCGCCTCCTGAGCAGTTTGGGTCGCGGTCGCAAACAGTGCGGCTTGCGCGGTCGCAGTCATATCGAGGGCAGCACGGGTCGCGCCTGCGTCACGGATTGCCTGTTCGGTCTGGGTGGCGGCACGCACCGTGATCACCAGGTCGGCATTGAAGGTCATAGTCGCTTGCACGGCGGCGGTGGCGGTCTCGTTCGCCGCCTGCGCGGTCGCGGTGAGGGCACGGTCTACTGCCGCCGTCTCCTGCACGACGCGGGTGGCGCGGGCGTCCTGAGTCGCCTGACCGATGGCGCGGGCAGCGGCGTTGGCGGTGGCGAGGGCGTCGCGGGTGGCGAGCTGGGCATTCGCCTGCATGTCGGCGCGCTGCTGATCGCGCGTGGCGGTCGCCTGTGCCGCCTGAGTCGCGGCGGTATCGCTGGTAGCAGCGAGGATGGCAGCGTCGGTGGCGGCTTGCGCGGTGGCGGTGAACTGCTGCGCCGCAGCGTCGGTGGCAGCCTGGAGGGTCGCGGTCGCGCTCTGCCCTGCAATATCGGTGGCGGCTTGCATAGTGGCGGTGAACTGCTGCGCGGCAATGTCGGTCGCCGCCTGATCGACAGCCGCTTGAGTCGCGGCTGCTTCAACGGCGGCTTGCGTGGACTGTGCCTCGATCGCGCTCTGTGTGGATGCGCTGTCGGCGGCGGTCTGACTCGCGGTCGCGGCGACGATCGCGGCTTGCGTCGCGCTGGCTTCGATGACGATCTGGGTAGCAGTGGCTGCGACAGCCGCTTGCGTCGCCTGCGCGTCGATAGCGCCCTGAGTCGCGGTCGCTTGCACGACGGCTTGCGTCGCCTGCGCGTCGATGGCACCCTGCGTGGAGGCGGCGTCGGCGGCGCCCTGGGTCGCGGTGCCGATAGCGGACTGAGTCGCTCCGGCGTCGATCGCGCCCTGGGTGGCGGTCGCTTGCACCGACACCTGGGTCGCTTGCGCATCAAACGCGCCCTGGGTCGCGGTCGATTGCGCATCGAAGGCGCTCTGTGTGGATGCGGCGTCGGCGGCGCCCTGGGTCGCGGTGCCGATGGCGGACTGAGTCGCGCCGGCATCGATCGCGCCCTGGGTCGCGGCACCGTCGAGGGCGCCCTGCGTGCCTGTGGCTTGCAGCGCCACCTGCGCCGTTGTCGCCTCGACCGCGATCTTCGTTCCGGTCGCCTCGAATGCCACCTGCGTCGCGGCGATCTTGATCCCCTCCTGTGTTCCAGTCGCCTGGAACGACACCTGCGAGGCGGTGGCGTCGATCACGGCTTGAGTCGCGGTCAACTGCGCGTCGATGATGGCGGTGGCGGTGGCGGCGGGTGCCGGATCGATGACGAACGGGATCGAGACGGTGCTGGTCTCGCCGCCTGTGTTGCTCACGTCGATGGTCAGCACGCGATCGCCAGGTGCGAAACCCAGTACCGGAATAGTCAATGTCCCAGTAGCGAGATCGACCGCCAGCGCGCCGTCCTCGTCGATGTCGGCGGCAATGGCGCTGATCGGCGTCTGGCTGACACTGGTCACGGTCACGATCGTATCGGCGCCGATCGTCTGACCCGCCGTGAGACCACCGACGGTGATCTGCGGCGGCAGCGCACCGATCAGCACGTTCAGCGCCGCCGATCCGCTGGTGCCATTGTCGCTGCTGGCGGTGACCATCACCGCTGCGGCGCCAGGCGCCAACACAGCCGGGTCGATAGCGATGAAGCCTGCCGAGTCGATCGGCAGCGGCACGCCCGCCGCGCTCGCGCTCAAGCCGGTGATCGTGCCCTGTCCGGTGGCAAACGCGCTGAAGGTCGTCACCTCGGTGATCGCCTGACCCTCTTGCAAGGCGCTGATGGTGACGGTCGGCGGGATAGCGTCGATCGCCAGTGTGATTGGGGCGACCGCCTCGCCGCCGCCGGCGTTGCGAATGGTGAGCAGCGCCAGATGTGCGCCAGGGGAGAGGGTCACCGGGTCGATGGTAAAGCTGAATGGCTCGGTCAGGGCGACCGCTTCACCGCCGTCGATAGCGAGCGTGACCTCGCTCACCGGCGTCTGCCCGCTGACGGTGAAACTGACGGTGACAGGCGCGGCAATCACGCCGAGTCCGGTCGGGTCGATGTCGAACACGACGATCGGCGCCAACGCCCCGATCGGGACAGTCGCGCTGGCGATACCTATATCGCCGTCGGCGTCGGTGGCGGCGACGGTCAGTGGCAGATCGCCGGGCGGCAGCACCGCCGGGTCGATGGTGAAGGTGTACGGCGCGGCTGCGATCGTGATCGCGGGTTGATCGCCCAGCGCGAAACTAACCGCGCTCACTTCCTGGTCGGCGGTCACGTCGGCGGTAATGACGGTCAGCGCCGTGATCGGCGTGGTGGGCAGGTCGGGCAGACGGATGAGCGGCACAGGCACCGGCGCACGCAGACTGGCAAACGCTTCGCCTGTGCCCTGGGGCGCGGTCGCGCGGATGCCAAAGTCGTACTCGGTCCCGTCGAGCGGCACCGGAACGCTGAGGGTGATCACATACTGGCTGCGCAGCAGGGACGCCAGCTCGCTGTAGATGCCGTTGAGTTCTTCCGGCGTGGGCGACTCGTAGAAACGGGCGTTGGTGCTGGTCGCCAGCGACTCCAGATAGCTGCGGTCGGTGCCAAAGCCCAAGCCGATGGTATAGACAGGCACGCCGCGCGTGAGCGCCTCGATCTCGGCTGCGTCGCGCTCAACCTGGCTGCTGCCTCCGAATTCGGCGCCGTCACTGAGCAGGATTACCACCCGGCGCGAGACGGGCGCTTCAGCGGCGAGCCGCACCGCGTCGTAGCCCGCCTGATACAGGGCAGTTTCGCCGCCAAAGGCGATATTGTCGATGGCGGACAATAACGTCGCTTTATCGGTGGTGTAAGGCAGGATGACATTGACCTGACTGCTGAAGGTCACCAGCGCGACCGGATCGCCGTCGCGGATATTCTCGACGAACGTGCGCGCCGCCAATTTTGCCAGCGTGACCGGGGAGGTCTCCAGCACACTGCCGACCATACTGCTGCTGACATCCAGCACCAGCACGGTGGCAAATGGCAGGTTGTCGTCGCTGATATTCTGCACATCGACGATACTGCCGACGTTCGCCAGCGTCCCGGTCAGTGCGAATTCGGCTGCCGTCAGTCCGGTGATCGGCTGTCCGATCGCGTCGTAGACATTGACATTGATGACGGCAGTAGGGAGGGCGGTGGCGTTGACCCCCGTGATTTCCACGCGCAACCCGCCATCCTGCAGGGCGAACAAGGCGAGCGGCAGCGCGACGATGCAGACGATCAGAAACAACAGCGATCTTTTCACGACACATCTCCGACAGCATAAGGCGGTGGCGACGGTGCAGCAGGTCATTAAAAAAATGAGATAACGTTCTTTTGCACAACTGTAGCGGATTATCGGTGATTAGGCGAATGACGGGGCGCAGGTGACAAGAGAAAAGAAAAAGTCCGTAGGGACGCATAACAATGCGTCCGTAGAGAAAATCGCGATGCACTGAAAATGAAAGATTGAACAGATTGTTCGGCTGGTCTACATCCCCACCGCCATCGCACATGCACTGGTGGCGGTGTGCGTCAGGCTGACATCCCACTGCGTGATACCGAGCGCATCGGACTCCGCCAGAGCCGCCCCGTGCAGCACCAGCACCGGACGACCGCGCGCGTCGGCGCGAATCTCGATATCCACCCAGCGCACAGCGCCGATCCCCGTCCCCAACGCCTTGGCGACCGCCTCCTTACCAGCCAGCCGCGCCGCCAGCCGATGGGGACGGTCTTCACAGTCGGCGCGCTCGCCAGGCGTGAAAAAACGATTCAGGAAGCGTTCGCCCAGGCGCGCGATCCCTCCCTCGACGCGGGCGATCTCGATCAGGTCGATGCCACAGCGCAGCGCCATACAATCTTTCCTTCGCCGGGTGCTATAATCCGCACAACCTCAAAAATGCTATTTTAACCCGGAGCAGCCCATTTATGGCAGCCAGCGATCCGCCCACGTTCATCCTGCCCGCATTCTCACCCCTTACAGGCAGCACCGACGCGCCGTCGATCGCCGTCCTGAACCCGGTCACAGGAACGCATGTTGGCACTGTCCCCGACTCCGATGCCGAGAGCGTGCGATCCGCCGTCGCCAGCGCCCGCGCCGCGCAGCCCGCCTGGGCGGACATCGGGACGCGCGGACGTGCGCGGCTGCTGCGTGCCTGGGCAAACGAGATGTGGAACGGACGCGACGCCCTGATCGCGCTGATCCGTGCCGAAACGGGCAAGAACGAGTCGAGCGCCTACAGCGAGATCGCCATCATCGATAACATAGTCGCCTACTATGCCGCCCACGCGCCGCGCTTTTTGCGTCCGCGCAGGCGCAAAACGCTGCTGCCGCTGGTATATGGCGCCGAAGTGGATTACCTGCCCTACGGTGTGGTCGGGGCGATCACACCCTGGAATTACCCCTATTTCAACCTGCTGGTCGATGTGATCCCGGCGCTGATCGCGGGCAATGCCGTCGTGATCAAGCCGAGCGAACTGACACCGCTGACCGCCCTGCACGCCGTCGAGCGGATGCGTGCGGTCGGCATTCCGGCGGACGTGATCCAGGTGGTGACCGGGCGCGGCGACAGCGGACGTGCGCTGCTCGATTATGCCGACACCATCGCCTTCACGGGCAGCACCGCCGTCGGACGCTCGATCGCGGTGCGCTGCGCCGAACGGCTGATCCCCTGCACGCTTGAATTGGGCGGCAAGGACGCCATGATCGTGCTGGACGATGCCGACCTCGATCACGCCGCGCGCGCGGCGGTGCGCGGTGGACTGGAAAACGCAGGTCAGGCATGCGTCGGCATTGAACGGATTTATGTCGAGAACGGCGCCTATGAAGCCTTCGTCGAGAAATTGCGCGCGTTGGTCGAGTCGATGCACATATCCTCAGAAGGCGGGTTTGGCGTCGAGATGGGCAGTCTCACCGCCGCGCGTGAGCTGCACCGCGTCGAGGCGCAGGTTGCGGATGCGGTCGCGCGCGGCGCCCAGGTGCTGGCAGGTGGGACGCGCCTGCCCGATCTGGGCGCCACCTTCTACGCGCCGACGCTGCTGACACAGGTCGATCACACCATGCAGGTGATGCGCGACGAGACGTTTGGTCCGGTGCTGCCTGTGATGCGCGTCCGTGATGCCGACGAAGCGGTACGGCTGGCGAACGACTCGCCGTATGGCTTGTCGGGCGCTGTGTTCAGCCGCGACGAGGGCAAGGCGCGACGGGTGGCGCGGCGCTTGCGGACTGGAGACGTGTCGATCAATGGGACGCAGTTGTTTTTCACGGCGGCTGGCGCGACGATGGGCGGCTTCAAACAGAGCGGCATCGGGCGGCGCGGTGGAGTCGAGGGACTGCTGCGCTTTGTGCAGGCACAGAGCGTGCTCGTCGATCGCGTGCCGATCCCCAACCTCGATCTGATTCAGGCGAACGCGCTCACACGCCGCGCCTACGACCTGATACGGCGGCTGCGGTTGTAGGAACACATCAGAATGCGTCCGCAGAGAACACCGTACCGACGGCTGCACAGCTATCGTGGGGCGCTGCTGCGAAAAAGCGGCGTGTTTTTTGCACGCGAAACCCCTATCATGGTCACATCCACACTACCGAGAAAGGTCGCCGTGTGATCCGTCCCTGGTTGATCGAATTGATCGTCAACGCCGCTGCCGTCGCGGTCATCACCTCCGGGCTGCTGCCTGGCATCCGCATCGAGGGCAATCATCTGCCGACGCTGATCGTGGTGGCGGCGATCTTCGCCATCGTCAATATCGTCATCAAGCCCGTGCTGAAACTGCTGACCTGTCCGCTGATCGTGCTGACACTGGGCGCCATCATCCTGGTGATCGACGGCGCCATGCTGCTGCTGACGGCGACCCTGAGCGACATTTTTGCGCTGCTGGTCGGCGGGCGGCTGGTCATCGATGGGCTGCTGTGGGCGATCGTCGGCGCCTTGATCATGGGCATCGTCGAAGCCGCCCTGACCTGGGTGTTCGAGCGCCAGGAAAAGCGCGATCATCGCGTGATCGCCACGTCGCGCCCCAGACAGGCCCTTCTGAGCGGCGATCGCGCGCAAGCCGATGCTCAGTTCGACGCGCTGCTGACCGACGACTCCCCCCGGCGCACGCGCGGGGCAGAGGGCGATCCGTTCGACTTTTACGATTCCGACAGCGGTAAACCGAAACGGTGATGGGTCGGGTCATCGATGGATGATGCATTCCTGGTGCGGATGTCTTCGGGATGGTTCATCCGCCAGCACGAGTCATTGATCAGACGAAACCCGACCACATTCTGTCTTCACAGAAATGTCTCTGAAAGTGAATCATGGAACTGCTCATCATCGCAGGGGTGGACATTACTCATCATCGGTTGATCGACCTGGCGCGATTGGCGGATCAAGCAAAACCATTCTATCAATGGGTAGAGAATCGTTTTCAAGCGGTACTATCTGTCAACTTGACGCTCGAAGAACACCTCCTGACATCAACCAGAGAACAGCTTGCATCAGCGATAGCGGATTGTTATCGACCGCAATCGGTATCGGATTTGCCGCTGTTGTTCGACGGCATTGGGCGCAGCTATCCCCATACGAAAGCATGTTATTATTTCTTTTCCTGGCTGATCCGGGACGCACCTCAGCAGCGGCTCGCCCCCTTGATTCAACGTATCGTCTGCTTTACCGCGATTTCTGACGGCGCGATTTCTCCCACCATAGCGGATGGAAAGCGAGGGAAGTGACAGTGATCCAACTCATCGACAGCAATGTGCCAGGTTCGCCCCTGTCACCAGACACGCTCGACGCCATTTTAGTGGGGGATGTGCGCGAGACGATCAAGGCTCTCCCCGACCAGTGTGTGCAATCAATCGTGACGAGTCCGCCCTATTTTGGACATCGCATTTACACAACAGATGCACAGTTACAATCCCTCGAATTAGGACGCGAACAGACTTACGCGGATTATGTAAGCCGGCTCATTTCTATTTTTTCCGGGATACAGCGCATTTTGAAAGACAATGGCACCCTGTGGTTGAACCTGGGCGATACCTATCGCAACAATCAACTGCTGGGTATTCCCTGGCGGGTTGCACTTGGTTTACAGGATGCGGGGTGGATGCTGCGCAGTGAGATCATCTGACATAAGCCGAATGCGATGCCTTCATCAGTCAAAAATCGACCGACAACTGACCATGAAACGCTGTTTTTGTTTTCAAAGCAATCGGACTATTTTTACAACGCGGATGCGATTCGAGAGCCGCATGTTACCTTTTCAGAAGACTCCAAAATGCGCGGTGGACGCAACCATCTCGGTAAAAGAAATGGCACGCCAGAAAAAGGGGAAAACGAAGGCAACAATAATCTGCATGATGGGCGCTGGGACAGGCATTTCATCCGCTCGGAAGAAACAAGCGCACGGTGTGGAGTATTCCCTTAGAAAAATTTCGTGAGGCTCATTTTGCCGTATTTCCACAACGCCTGGTGCAAACGTGTATTTTGGCAGGCAGCGCGGAGGGCGATGTTGTTATCGACCCGTTTTCAGGCTCCGGCACTACAGCGTTCGTGGCGAAACAACTCAAACGTCACTTTATAGGATGTGAGCTGGTTCCAGCGTATGCTCAAATCGCGTTAAGGCGGCTCAAAAAGTTCGACGACCAACCCTTCCTGATTTAACGTGAAGCAAATTTTGCAAAAGGGGTGCAGTCGCGCTATCACGACGACACCCCATACTGCTGTGTGTTTCTACCCCACTGCCGCCGGATTGACCACGTTTTTGTATTCGCCGTGCAGCAGCGCCGCCGCCACCAACTGCGCCGCCTCGACCGCGACCGTGATCTGCGCGTCGTCGGTGCTGGCTGCCAGATGCGGGGTATGCACCACGCCGGGCAGCCCGATCAGCGGATTGTTTTCCTGCGGCGGCTCCTGTTGGAACACGTCCAGCGCTGCGCCGGCGACATGCCCGCTCTTGATGCCGTCCGCCAGATCGCCCTCGTTGACCAGCGCGCCGCGCGCCGCGTCGATGATGCGCACGCCTTTTTTCATGCGCGCGATCGTCCCGGCGTTGATCATATCGCGCGTCTCGTCGGTGAGCAGCGCGTGCAGCGTGATGAAGTCGCTGCGGCGGTAGATATCCTCCAGCGACACCGACTCGACTCCCAGGTCGGCGGCGAGGTCGGCAGCGATATACGGATCGTAGGCGATCACGGTCATGTCGAACGCCAGCGCACGCTTGGCGACTGCCCGCCCGATCCGCCCAAAGCCGACCACGCCCAGCGTCTTGCCGCGCAGCTCGACACCGTTGTAACTCTTGCGATCCCACTTGCCCGCCAACAGCGAAGCGTGCGCCTGGGGAATGTGACGCGCCAGCGCCAGCATCAAGCCGAAGGTGTGTTCGGCGGTGCTGATGGTGTTGCCGTCGGGCGTGTTCATCACGACGATCTTACGCGCGGTCGCCGCCGCCAGATCGACATTATCGACGCCGACGCCCGCGCGCGCGATCAGCCTGAGCTTGCCCGCAGCGGCGATCGCCTCGGCATCGATCTTGCTGGCGCTGCGGATAATCAGCGCGTCGGCGTCGGGCAGCGCAGCCAGCAGATCGGCACGGTTGAGCTGACCCGGTGCCGTCACCTGCAGCTCGCTCATGCCGTCGAAGACTGCCAGTGCCGACGGGTGTACCGCGTCAGGGATCAGAACATGATGCGTCATCGTTAGACCGTCTCCAGAAAGGCGTCGAGACCTACGAAAATATCTTGCAGCGTCGCGGGCTGCATGTCGCCCAGATGGGCGATGCGGAAGGTCTTGCCCTTGATCTTGCCGTAGCCCTTGTCCATCGAGTAGCCTTTGCCACTCATGAATTTTGCCATCGCATCCACGTCGAACCCGCGCGGGTTGGCGACGGCGCTGACGGTGGGCGAACGGTAGCCCTCCTGCGAATACAGACCCAGATCGCGGCTGTCTGCCCAGGTCTGGGTCATGTCGCGCATGGCGGTATGACGCGCCCAGCGATTTTCCAGTCCCTCGACGAGGATGGCGTCCAATTGGGCGTCGGCGGCGAACATCAGCGAGATCGGCGGGGTGGACGGGGTGTTGTTCTTCTGTCCGCTGGCGTCGATCTCGATCAGGTCAAAGTAGTAGCCGCGATAGGGAATCTGGGCGGCGCGCGCCAGCACACGGTCACTGCACGCCGCAAACGCCAGACCGGGCGGCAGCGCAAACGCCTTTTGCGAGCTGGTCAGTACAAAGTCGAGACCCCACTCGTCGGCGCGAATCTCGGCGCCCAGGAAACCGCTGACGGAATCTACCAGGACGAGCGTCTCGTCGTTGTGGGCGCGCACCAGCGCGGCGATCTCTTTGACCGGGTTGATCACGCCGGTGCTGGTCTCGTTGTGGACGATGCACACGGCGTCATAAGGCTGATCGGCGGCTTTGAGCGCCTCTTCGACCATTTCCGGGGTGTGCGCCTTGCCCCACTCGACGGCGATCACATCGACCTGCTTGCCATTGGACTTGCTGATCTCCGCCCAGCGCTCGCTGAATGCGCCGCCGACCAGATGCAGCGCCTTGCGGTCGTCGCGGATGCAGTTGCGCGAGGCGCCTTCCCACAGTCCGGTGCCCGACGAGCCAATGACGACGACGCGCGAGTCGGTCAGAAAGACCTGTTTCAGCTTGGTTTGCATCCGGGCGAACAGATCGGCGAAGGCGGTCGATCGGTGCCCGATCATCCACTCCGTTTGAGCGTCGAGGATTTCCGGGCGCACTTCGACCGGACCGGGGATCACCAACGTTTTGTGTTTGTCGCTGCGCATCAAGCCGTCCTTTGGCTAGTTTGTGAGAAACGGTACAAACGCGATTGTAGCAAACGGTCAATGCGAAAAGTAGAGAAGGGTTATCCCTACAAATTTATCGATTCTGCACAATGGCAGCCCGATACCGCCGCGCATGACAGCGGTGCAGTGATCGATAACGATGCGTCCGTCCCAAACCTCGTTGTCTGAAGTACAATGGCGCAGGTCACTGCCTTTGTAGAATACCTGATAGAGGGTCGATCACTCGTTCGCCCATAATGTTCGCCCATAATGTTCGCCCATAATATGGAAAGGCTGCCCCAATGCGCCTCACGGTCGGACTCGCGCAGATCGCACCCAAGCTGGCGGATGTGCGCGCCAACCTGGATACCCACCTCGCCTATATCGACCGTGCCGTCGCTGCCGGAGTCGAGTTGCTGGTTTTTCCTGAGCTGTCGCTGACGGGTTATCAGGTGCAGGACCTGGTGCCGGAGGTAGCGATTCGCACCACCCCTGACGATCCGATCTTCGCGGCACTGCTCGACGCCAGCCGTAAGCTCGATCTGGTGGTCGGCTTTGTCCGTCAGGACGCGCGCCAGCGTTATTATATCGCCGGAGCCTACCTGTCAGGTGGGGCGCTGGTGCATGTGCATCACAAGGTCTACCTGCCGACCTACGGCATGTTCGACGAGAGCCGCTACTTCGATCATGGCGAACAGGTGCGCGCCTTCGACACCCGCTTTGGGCGGGTCGGGCTGTTGATCTGCGAGGATTTCTGGCACGTCTCCCCGGCATACCTGTTGTGGATGGACGGTGCCGACCTGATGATCTTCCAGAGCAGCAGTCCGAGCCGGGGACTGGACGACGGCGATCGCCTGAGCGGATCGCGCTGGGTGGAGCTGGTCAATCAGGCATACGGCAGCATGTTCACCGACTATATCATCCACTGCAATCGCGTCGGCTACGAGGACGGCAAAAATTTCTGGGGGGGGTCGTCGGTGGTCAACCCGGACGGTGATTTTGTGCTGCACGGGACTTACTTCGACGAGGCGCTGCTCACCTGTACCATCGACCTCAACCAACTGCACCGCACGCGCGCCCGGCTGCCACTGCTGCGCGACGAGCGACCCGACATGATCGCCCGCGAACTGGGGCGGATTTTGCGGACGGGGGAATGATCCCCCGCCCTGATCGTTACACGTCCGACCGTCCGTCGCCGTCGAAATCCAACATACCGCCGAACATCTCATCTTCCTGATCGGCGCGCCCACGACCGGTTTTGCGATCGCGGCGGTGCAGCAGCGGCGAGTCTGGCACCGTCCCCAGATCGATACGCGGATGCGCGTCTGTACCTAATGCAGACTGTGCGCGCGCCCCCTGGATGATTCGTCCGGCGCTGGTGCCGGATGCCCCCGTGACGCTGCCGGGCGTGGGCGGCGCGGCAGCGGCTTGCATCTGTTTGGTCGCCAGCGCGGTATCAAAATCGCTCTGGGCGGCGATGGCACGCAGATCGGGGGTGGGGCGGCGCGAGGTGGCGCGTGCGCTGTCTTCATCGTCGTTGTCATCGACTCCGCGCGCCAGCAGCCCGAAAAAAGAAAAGATCGGGCCGCGCGCCAGTCGCAGTACCAGCAGCAGCAGTCCTCCCATCAGCATCAGACAGACGAGCGCCAGCCCGCCCATCGCCAGTACCAGCAGCAGCGTGTTATCCTGCACGATAATTCTCCTCATCACTGTCCCTCTATTCTACCTTTCCGACACAGTGACGCACAACTCACCCCGCTTTTGCACAAGCCTGTCCCTACGCGCTCGCCTGTGAATCAGCGATAATGACGATCCGAAGCGCCGTTTTTTCGTTCATATTGACGAGACCTCTCATGCGAAATTTTGTAGCGCAAGATGTACAGGCAATGCCTCCCTCCGGTATCCGCCGTTTTTTTGACATCGCCGCGACGATGGATGATGTGATCACACTGGGGATCGGGGAACCGAATTTCGCCACGCCGTCGCACATCGCGCAAAAAGCGATCGAGTCGATTCAGGACGGGCAGACCGCCTATACCAGCAACGCCGGCATGATCGCGCTGCGTCGTGCCATCGCAGATTATGTCGAGCGGCTGTACAGCCTGCGCTATCGTCCTGAAGATCAAATCCTGGTGACGGTCGGCGTCAGCGAGGCGCTGTGGCTGGCGCTCAAGGCGATCCTCGATCCGGGCGACGAGGTGCTGGTGGTGCAGCCCTGTTTCGTCGCCAATACTGCCGCCGTGACGATGGCAGGTGGAGTCCCGGTCGTCGTCGATGCCTATGTCGAACACGACTTTCAGGTGACGGGCGCAGCGCTGGAGGCGAAAGTCACGCCGCGCACCAAAGCGATCCTGATCAGCTATCCCAACAACCCGACGGGTGCCATTCTCACCCGCGAACACATGATCCAGGTGACGGCGGTCGCGGAAAAACACGATTTACTGGTGATCAGCGACGAGATCTACGAGCGACTGGTCTACAACTCGGAACACACCGCCTTTGCGACACTGCCCGGCATGGTCGGGCGCACGATCGTGTTGAGCGGCATGAGCAAGTCGTATGCCATGACCGGGTGGCGCGTCGGCTATGCGCTCGCCCCCGCCGACATCATGACCGCGATGGTCAAGCTGCATCAGTATCTGATCATGTCCGCGCCGACGATGGGGCAGATCGCGGCGATCCAGGCGCTCACCGCTGGCGAGGACGACGTAGAGCGGATGCGCCTCGATTACGATGTGCGCCGCCGCCTGATCGTGGACGGCTTCAACACGCTGGGCTTGACCTGTTTCGAGCCGCGCGGCGCTTTTTACGCCTTTCCCAGTATCGCGGTGTCGGGCATGGACGACGAGACCTTTTGTCAAGCCCTGCTCACCGAGGAACGGGTCGCGGTCGTGCCGGGGAGCGCCTTTGGGGCGACGGGTGCCGGATTCGTGCGCGCCAGCTACACCAATACCTACGAGAATATCGAAACGGCACTGGAACGGATCGCGCGATTCATGGCGCGTCACGGATAGCAGGGACGCATAACGGAGGCGTCCGGTCACTGTAAGCATCCCCACGCCTGAAGGCGGGCGTATCTCGCGCCATTTCGATGAAAGCGCGCAGAGTTGTAGACACGCCGATTTTTTGGCACAATAGGACATTATCCTTCGGCGGTATCGAGCGATCTCAACCCAACCTAACCGTGATCAACGCCACTCAAGCAGCTCATGACGCCCTGCGGCAAAATCCGCTCTGGCTCCAGACTTTCGAGCGCAACGCCGCCGTACAGCTCCTGATCGATCCGGCGACTCGCCTGATAATCGACGCCAACCCCGCTGCCTGTCGATTCTACGGCTATGCGCGCGAGTTGTTTCGCGGGCTGCCGCTCGATACCATCGAGATGACCGGAATGCGCGCCGAAACCGAAGACGAAATCTCGATCTTCGATTTTCAGCACCGGATGCGCAGTGGACAGGTGCGTCAGGTGCGGGTGACGGGCAGCCTGATCGAGTCGCCGCACGCCATGCTGATGCATATGATTATTTTCGACATCACCAAGCGCCGCCGCGCCGAAGCCGCCGAATACAGTCAGCGCGTGCTGGCATCGGCGCTGGTCAACACGGCGGCGGCGTTGGTCGATACCCTCGATCTGCCGGAGGTGCTGGATCGCATCCTCGCACAGGTGCAGCATATCTTCCCCAACGACTACATCAACGTCATGTTGATCGAGGGCGAACATGCGGCGGTGGTGCGGGCACGCGGCTACGAGCGGGTGACCGATTTTACCACTTACGCCGACACCCGGCTCGACGTATACGAGACTCCGACGCTGCGCTGGATGATGGAACATAAGCAGTCGCTCGTCATCCAGGACATCGACAGCGACACGCGCTGGACGACTACCCCCAATACGCAGACCTGGCTCAAGAGCTATCTCGGCGCCCCGATCCGCATGGGCGGGATAGTGATCGGCTTTCTCAATTTCGACAGCAGCGTCGTCGGGCGCTTCATCGATTACGACAACGCGTCGCTGCAGGCGTTCGCGGATCAGGCTGGGATCGCCATCCGCAATGCGCGCCTGTTCGAGCGCGTGCGCAAACAGGCGACCACGATGGAGCATCGCGCCGTCGAGAGCGACACGCAGCTCGAACACGAACGCCGCTTGTTTCGTACCATCCTCGATTCGATGACCGAGGCTGTGATCTACAGCGAATTCGAGGATGCCGACTCGCTGCGTCCGCGTTTTGTCAATCATGCCATGATGCGGATGCTCGGCTTCCCCGACGAGGCGCTGCGCATCGAGGCGGCGCAGGAAGAAGCGCTGCAGCGGCTGGTACAGGTCGATTTTCCGGCGATCGACCGTCTGTCGCTGGATCGGGCGTCGGTGCGAGCACTGCGCGATAAAGGAAGCTACCACTTTCAGACGCCGATCGTCGCCGCTGATGGGATCAGCTCGGAGATCAGCATCACTGCCACGCGCGTGGTCAGTGCAGACGGCACCCTGATCGGCGCGGTCACCGTCGTCCGCGATGTCAGCCAGGCGATAGCGCTGGAACGCCAGCGGTCGCGCTTTTTGGCGCGCGCCTCACACGAGCTGCGCACGCCACTCACCAATCTCACGACGCGCCTTTACCTGCTGCGTCGCCAGCCCGAACGTCTGCCACAAGACCTGGTGGTGCTGGAACAGGTGACCACCCAGATGGGACGGCTGGTCGAGACGCTGCTGGAAATGGCGCGATTGGAGCGCGGCGATGTGCAATTGCGCCTGGGATCGGTGATCGCGCAAAGACTGGTGATAGATGTGATCGAGGCGCATCGTCCCACGATCGAGCGGCATGGACAGCATTTGTCCGCCGACCTGCCAAACACGCTGATCCATCTGACCGCCGACGCCGATCGTTTGATCCAGGTACTCAACAACCTGATCGCCAATGCCAGCAACTACAGCGCCGCCGACGGCTCGATCACGCTGCGCCTGACCGAGACCCGCCTGCTCGAGAAGGATGTGCCCGCCGTCTGTTTCGAGGTGATCGACAATGGCATCGGCATCCCGCTCGATCAGCAGGATGATATTTTCAAGCCGTTCTATCGGGTGGTCGATGTCGGCGAGGGCGTCGGTCTGGGGTTGAGCATCGCCCGCGAGATTGTCGAAATGCACGGCGGGACGATCGCGGTCGTCAGCACGCCCGGCGCGGGCAGTCGCTTTAGCTTCGTGATCCCGCTGCAACCACTGCTGGATTAGATCGTTTCAGTTGATGGAGAAACGATGGAGAAACGATGATGGAGAAACGAAAGCAACTGCAAATCATCTTTCGCTCGGACGCATTGTTATGCGTCCCTGTACCATTTGACTTCTCTTTGGGGATTTTGATGAAAATGGCACAGACGTGACCGCGTACAGTCTGCTCGACCTGGCGATCGCCTCGCTCGATGCGGGTGAGATCGATGAAGCGCTCGACGCGCTCGACCGTCACCTCATCGACGCGCCCGACGACGACGGCTATCGGCTGCGCGCGGGAATCCTGGCGCGGCTGCCCGGTCGCGCGGCGGACGCGGAAGACGACCTGCGTCGTTTGAGTCAACCGACCAGCACGGATCATCGTCTGCGCGCCCGGATCGCGGTGCAGTTGGACGATCCGCTGAGTGCCCAGGTCGTGCTGAATCTGCTGTGGCTGCGCGAACACGATCCGCGCGACGCGGAAACGCTGCTCGCCATCTATCTGCGCCTCGGCACCCCCGGCAACCTGACGAACGCGCTCAAGCTGCTCGACATGCTCCCCGACACCTGGAACTGGCAGATCGTGCGTGGGGATGCTCATGCCGGGTTGGGCGCGATCGACGCGGCGCGCGCGGCTTACGCACGCGCCCTGGACACGATCACACTTCCGCCGGGCGATCCGCTTTACGCCTATGTCGAGGATCGCCTGCGTAACCTGACGCCGTGACAGCCAGCGTAACTACTACACCGGCAGGTTGGATCAATCCCAGAAATATGCGCTAATATTACCGCAGCGCGGTGTACAACGCCGTCTTCCAGCGCGCGATATCTATCGACCAGCACACCTGCACCCGCCCTTCCAGATGCGGCGCCCAGGTCGCGCGGTTGCGCGCGTCACCGCCGACGCCCAGGCGATCGACCACTGTCATGCCGCGCGTGTAGGTGCCCGCCAGCTCGACCGCCACCGCGTGGCGACTCATCTGCACGCAGATGGTCGGGTCGAGCGCGATCGCCATTGCCACCGGATCGGGCAGCGCCAGCCCGATGTCGCCGGACTGCTCGAAATTGGCTTGAATGGCGCGGCGGTTGCAGTCAAGTGCGAAATGTCCCAGCTCGGTGTCGAACGCGCGGATCGCCGCCATTTCGTCTTCGAGAATGTTGGCGCTGTCCCGACACAGCTCCCAGCCGACCAGCTCGACCGGCAGCCCGGAACGCAGTACAATGTCTGCCGCCTCAGGATCGACCCAGATATTGTATTCCGCCGCCGGGGTGACATTTCCGGTCGTGGCAGCCGCCCCGCCCATCACGACACAGCGATCGACCAGCCTGGCGATCTCCGGCGCCTGTGCCAGCGCCAGCGCGACGTTGGTCAGCGGTCCGAGCGTCACCAACAGGCAGCCAGGGTTAGCGCGGATGTGGGCGATCAGTGCTTCGACGGCATGGATCGGCTCTGGCGCGCGGGTCGGCGCCGGATAGCCGACATCGCCCAAGCCGTCCTGTCCGTGAAACCACTGTGCGCTTTCCATCACGCGATTGAGCGGATGTGCCGCGCCCGCGTAGACCGGGATCGACTGTCCGCACAGATCGGTCACGTAGAGCGCGTTGCGCGTCGCCTGATCGAGTCCGACATTGCCGCTGACGACGGTGATCGCCGCCACGCGCACATCGGGGGCGCGCAGCGCCATGATCAGGGCGACGGCATCGTCCGAAGCGGTATCGGTATCGATGATCAGGGTTCGCATAAAAATGGCTCCTGGATATTTGTTTGAAATTTAACGATCAACACCGTATATTCTAGCCGAACTTGCAGTGACAGCCGAACAGCATTTCCATCACAGAAACTACAGAGGACTTACGACCATG
This sequence comes from Anaerolineae bacterium, assembly GCA_034437395.1. Taxonomy (GTDB): domain Bacteria; phylum Chloroflexota; class Anaerolineae; order Aggregatilineales; family Phototrophicaceae; genus Flexifilum. Next base: position 53,888 of record DAOTUN010000099.1, read on the forward strand.
GCAAAGACCAGTCTTTTCAGACACGCCACCAAGACCGTCGCACTCAGCGCTGGCGAGACGATTTTTAACGAGGGTGATGCAGGCGACATCATGTACGTGATCGTCTCCGGCACGGTGAATATCGCGCTGCGTGGACGCCACATGATCAAGCTGGACGAAGGTGAAATTTTTGGAGAGATGGGGTTGATCGAGCGGGATCACCGCCGCACCGCGACGGCGATCGCCGAGACCGATGTGGTACTGGCGAATGTTGATCGGGTGCGCTTCACCTTCCTGGTACACGAGTCGCCATTTTTCGCGCTCGACGTGATGCGCACGCTGTCGGAGCGACTGCATATGGCGAACGAGCTGCTGGCAAAAGAAGCACCGGCAGATAATTAAGCCAGTGTCCGTAAGGACGCATAACCATGCGTCCTTCGAGAAAACTGCGACTCACTGAGTCTTTTCGACAGCACACGCCCTGGAAAGCATTCTTTCCAGGGCGTGTGCTATAGCAGTAGCGCATGACACGGGACAACAGAAGCGGTTGTCCCGTTTTATCGGTGGCTGTTACGAGCCGAGTGAGACGCCAGCCGCGCTGGCAGCGAGCTGGAATTCGGCGTATTCTTCAGCCGACAGATTGGATGGCAGCGGCAGCGCCTCGCCGTTCCACGGACCATCGAACGTCGGACTCATCCACTCTGCCGGAACCCACAGGTATTGGCAGGAGATATACAGCTTGTTCCACTGCCGATTGTCGTCATCGACGAACGCATCGACCACCCAGTAGGTACCGGGTTTGATGAAGACTTCCGGGGTGATCTTGCCCGGTGCCCAGTACGCACGACCGCCGAGAGGCAGATCGCCGACGACCGAGCCAGGGAGGATGGTGGCAGTGCTGCTGCACGACGCATCGGTCGCGGCTGCTTCAATCGCCAGACGGCAGGTGGTGCCCGTCACATCGGAATAGCTGAACAGGTCCAACAGCACCGTGGGGACGCCATTTTTGCGGACAGTAATGGCGATACCGGTCGCGCCCATGTTGTTCGGATTGCCGACGATCGGATAGGTGGCGGTGAAGCTGCCAGCGCCAGCCTGTACGTAATCCTGACTGAAGCGGACGAAGGCATTGTCGATCACGCGCACGTTGAATGTCGCTGCATCCAGGTTATTGACCTTGATTTGCAGCGTGCAGCCCACGACCGTAACCGTATCGATGGTGGTACGACCGCCATCGAGAGAAATGCCCAGCGCTGCCAGAACGGGGATAGCGACGAGAACGACCGCCACGAATATGGCGAACTTGATCAGAGATTTTTTGCGTCCGATCACGGAATATTCCTCCTGCATCCATAGGTAAAACGTATCATACAGCCAATGATAGCATAGCGCATTGGTACCATGTGTAAGTATAACTTGATTCATGAATTTGAAAAATACAACTTTCAGATATCGGCTGGCAATTGCTAAATGCGCCGAAAGAAGGCATCGACGCGGTTCGGCAGGATGTAGAGCAGCGGCACGATCACATTGATCGCCAGCGCTATATCCAGGCTCAACAGGCTCACCAGCACGGCAGCCGCATACAACATCGGGGGTATCAGCACGCGCACGACCACCATGCGCCTCACGCGCGGCTCGATCTCCTGATCGAGCAGGTGATTGTCGCGCGTGGCGTACCACCAGTGGACGAACAGCACCAATCCGGCGACGGTCAGGTTAAGATCGTAAAGAATGAGCGCCAGTCGATCGAGGGTGCCATAGCGCGCCAGCAGCCCGGCGGAAAAGGGCAGCAGTGCGACTGCCATCATGAAGAAGATGTTGATCCACAAGAGTGTGCGGTCGGTGCGGCGAATGTAGAAAAACTGATTGTGATGACCGACCCACAGCACGCCCAGGATCAAAAAACTGAGGACGTAGCCCAGCAGGTTCGGGATCACGCTGGTGAGCGCCTCGGCTAGACCGCGTTCCGCCACCAAGTCGGCGCCGGGCACGCGAATGTCGAATACCAGCAGCGTCACGACGATGGCGAATACGCCATCGGTCAGAGTCTCGATGCGCACCGACGTGATCGCGGAAAAGGCATGCACACGCTGGTCGTTTTCTGGAGTACCGTCGCTGATCGGTTGGTTCATGCGGTCTGCATCCTCTTTCGTCACGCCGGACGGCGCGCCTCGATCACCACCCAATCACCCTGCTGACGGCGCGCGGTCGGCTCCAGCCCGGTGGTGCGCAGGGCGGCTTCCACTTCGTCGGCTTGGGTGTCGATAATGCCGCTGAAGATGCCGAGTCCGCCGGGGCGGATCACATCGCCGAGATGCTGATCGCACATGGCGACGATCACCCGTGCCAGGATGTTGGCGATCAGCACGTCGAAGCGGCGCGCCGACCCGACCACACTTTCGAGGCTGCCTTCCTGGACGGTGATGCGATCGGCAGTGCCGTTCTGAGCGACGTTCTCGATCCCGACCGCCACCGCCACCAGGTCGATGTCGATCGCCAGCACCTCGGCTGCGCCCAGCTTTGCCGCTGCGATCGCCAGGATACCCGATCCGGTGCCCAGGTCGAGGACACGATGTCCCGGCTGCACATGATCCTCGATCGCCTCCAGGCAAAGCTGAGTCGTCGGGTGGGTGCCCGTGCCGAACGCCATACCGGGATCGAGCACGATCACGATGTCGTCCGGCGCGGCGTCGATGTCGATCCATAGCGGACGGATGACGATATGCCGTCCCAGACGGATCGGATGGTAATGCACTTTCCAGGCTTCCGCCCAATCCTTCTCCTCGACAACCTTGTAGATAGGGTCGGGAAACGGATACATCAGGCGCATGTAGCCGAGCGCCTCTTCGAGCTGGCGCTTGGCGTCCTCGACCTGATCGTCGTCGGGCAGGTAGGCGCGCACTGCCAGCGCCGTCGCGGGCGGCACCTGATCCTCGTCGAGCTTGTCGGGGGGGATGCCTTCATGTTCAACGGCGACCCCCTGATAGCCATAGCGGTTCAGCAATTCGGCGGCGGCTTCGGCGGCTTCACCATCCACACGCAGGGTAATTTCGATCCAACGGGACACGGCGCACTCTCGTTATCTGGTCATCTGATGAATACAGGCGATGATTGTAGCGCATGTTGCACGCCAGACCCCTACATGTTGTCCGTCCCACAACGGTTAAACCCCGGATCACGCGCCGATCACGCGCTGGCAACACGCGCTCGCTATGCTCTCTGATGGTATCCGCTTTAGAGATCGAGGACTATATGCGTCGTTCGTTCGTCTCGTTTGCCCGTATCGCCCTGTCGCTCGCCGCTCTCGCCGCCGTGAATCTGGTCGCCGCCCAGGATCAACCGATGCCTGGGATCGTCACGCTGGAGGGCTTTGCCGTCCTGCCCGCCGACACCTTCACCGAAGGTCCCGGCGTCGGGACGCAGATTAACCCGACCGACAACCTCAACGGACGCACGCTGCCGTTCGAGGGGCAGCCCGTGCAGGGCTTCAGCGCCACCATCCCCGGCCCGGACGGTCACTTTTACGCGCTGTCCGACAACGGCTATGGCGCCCGCGCCAACAGCGGTGATTACAACCTGGCGTTCTACGAGCTGGATGTCGATTTTGAGGCGGGCACGGTCGAGGTGATTGGCAGCGTGCAGCTGACCGACCCGAACAATCTGGCTGGCTTCCCGATCGTCAACGAAGGTGCTGACGCGCGCTTCCTGACTGGCGCCGATTTCGACACCGAGTCGTTCCGCATCGCCCCGGACGGGTCGTTCTGGATCGGTGAAGAATTCGGACCCTACCTGCTGCACTTCAACGCCAACGGTGAGCTGATCGACGCTCCCATCCCCACCCCGTATCCCGCAGCCCTCGTCGATGCCGCGCGCGGTCTGGAATTCGTACAGTCGCCGCAGCATCCCGCGTTCGTCGATCTCGCGGACGACAATGCCCGCCGCGCCGCCGCCAACCTGGGTGGCAGTCGTGGTTTTGAAGGCATGGCGATCAGCGCCGACGGCATGACGCTGTACACCATGCTCGAAGGCGGCTTGCTCGACGACGCCACCCCCGGTCGTCTGCTGATCCAGGCATTCGACATTGCCAGCATGAGCTACACCGGCGATCACTTTTTCTACCCCCTCAGCATCCCCAACAACGCCATTGGCGAGCTGACTGCGATCAACGACACCCAATTCCTGGTGATCGAGCGCGACAACAACCAGGGCGTCAATGCTGCCTTCAAGCGCGTCTTCCTGGTCGATACCGCCAACGTCGGTGAAGATGGCGTCACCCTCACCAAGACGCTGGTGGCTGACCTGCTGGCGATCTACGACGTGAACGGGCTGACCACCGCCGCCGCCGATGTCGTCGGCTTTGGTCCGATCTTCCGCTTCCCGTTCCAGACGATCGAGTCGGTCTACCCGATCGACGCCGATACGCTGCTGCTGGTGTCGGACAACAACTACCCGTTCAGCGCGGGGCGTCGCCCGGGCGTGTCGGATGACAACGAGTTCATCCTGATCACGCTGCCGACGGCGCTCGATCTCCAGATCGGACAGTAAAGCGCACCCACGCCACCCCCGGATCGCGGGGGCAGCCAGCCAGACTGACAGAGGTGCGCCCATTCAGGGCGCGCTTTTGTTTCCGTGCTCCATGTCCAGTAAGCGCGTCTTGCGGTCGGCGCCCCACCGATAATGCCCGCTCACGCCATTGGCGGGCAGCACCCGGTGACAGGGGATGATCGGCGCCACATCGTTGTCGGCGCACGCCCCTCCGACCGCGCGCGCTGCCGTCGGTGACCCGATCATCATGGCGACCTCGCTATAGCTGCGCGTCTCGCCATAGGGTATCTGGCGCAGCGCCTCCCACACCCGTCGCTGAAAGGCGGTCGCGCGAATGTCGAGCGGCAGATCGAGCCGGGGCGAGTCGCCGCGCAGATAGGCGATCAGCGCCTCGACGGTCGGGCGCAGTGCGTCATCGTCGCGGGTGATGTCGGCAGCGGGAAATTCGCGTTGCAGCTCGTCCCACAGCGGCGCGGGATCATCGCCCATCTTGATAGCGCACACACCGCGCGCCGTCATTGCCACCAGCAGCAGCCCAATCGGGGACTCGACACAGGCAGCCCGCATCGCGCCCGGCGCGCCCTGGCGGTAGACCGTCGGCGTCATCCCCAACGTGTCGGCGTTGTAGACCGCACTGGTCGAGTCATACCCGGAAGCGTAGATCGCCTCAGTGACGGTGCCCTCGCCGTGCAGCGCGGCGCGTAACGCGCGGGCACGGGCGTCTTTCACGTAGGCGGCGGGTGTGATGCGCGTCGCGCGGCGAAAGGTACGGTGCAGGTGATGTGGGCTGAGGTGAAATTGCGCCGCCAGCGCCGTCAGGGTGATCGATTCGGTGTGGGCGTGCTGGTCGATATAGCGACAGATCGCCGCGATCATTTCCGCCCCGGCGTCGGTCGGCTGATCGGGCTGGCAGCGTTTACAGGCGCGGAACCCGGCGGCGCGGGCGGAGTCGGGGTCGGGGTAAAAGGCGACATTCTGACGCAAGGGCTGGCGCGAGCGGCAGGTCGGTCGGCAGTAGATGCCGGTCGTCCTGACGCCGACGATGAAGCGTCCGTCATAGGCGGGGTCGCGCGTCGTGATCGCACCCCAACAGGTGTCGGGGTCGAGCGTGAACGGGGAAAGCGCTGCAACGGCGGTCGGTGGTACGGCGATCATGGCGATCCTTTCGCATCTTCAGGATGCCTGGATCGTAATCGATCCGCGCCGCCGACGCGCGCCGGAACTTGACGTGTAATTCGAGATGGCATATTACGATACGATTGTTCTATGGCAGGCATCTTCAGATACAAGGACATCCATGACAGATCGATACGCGGAAGCCGTGCGTAAACACACGCCGACCAGCACAGTGGGTCGCGGTAAAGCAATCGTACTTACCGACGAATCGCCGTTGACCACATGGAGCGACGCCCTTACATCACTCTATTTCGGAGACAGCCTTGCATTCTATCCGATGTGGCAGCGTCCAACCGTAATCATCTCGGACGGTGCCTACGGTGTCCTGGGGTTCGATGGCGACACGTCCGATCACGTTGATTTGCCACAATGGTATGAACCTCATGTTGCCGCCTGGAGCCAGTCAGCCTTACCGTCAACGACGCTGTGGTTCTGGAATTCCGAGATTGGTTGGGCGGCAGTGCATCCGATTCTTGAAAAATATGGGTGGCGCTATGTCGGGGCAAACATCTGGGACAAGGGCAAAGCTCATATCGCTGGCAATATCAATACAAAAACGATTCGTCAGTTTCCGGTTGTCACTGAAATTTGTGTCCAGTATGTGTTTGACGCCCGGATAGGCGAGCTGTCTCTGAAACAGTGGCTCGTCTCGGAATGGCGGCGAACCGGCTTGCCTTTACGCACCGCAAATATCGCCTGTGGTGTGAAAGACGCTGCGGTACGCAAATATTTCGATCAGGGACATTAGCCGCGCGCCAGCACGCCCGACGCTCGTATGCTGCTGAAATCGATAAAACTTATTTTCACTATGGAGTCGGACGTTTCACTTCACCAGACGGTCTGCATCGTCATCAGTTATCGCTAACACTCGACTGAAGACTTCTTTTCTGATGCGATCATTCTGCTGTGAAAGAACGCGCGCCCATTGACCGATTGTCATGCCCAAAACCGTCACGTCATAGACCTGTCGCTTGAACTGCTCAACGTCCGGGTGAGCGATACGATCGATCTTGGCAAAATTGGTGTCGAGACGATAGCTGTAGCGGGACAAAAGCTGACGCACCAGACTTTGATAATCCGAGTCTGATCGATAGCGGGTTGCATCATTGCCCCAGCTTTGAACAAACTGTTCCGCTTCCTGAAATTCACTCAGCAGGGTTCCCTCCCATTTGCAACCACTGGTATTGGTCTGTTGCAGATTGCGCGTCCGCGCGGATGTATCTCCGGGTTCTACAACCAGATAATCAGGGGGATTGTGATAATGACGATCGCGCGCCTGGGCGACTGAGCCGCCTTCGATCATGGTCACCGACACAATTTTGGGTCTGCCATACACGATGGCTTCCGGGAGCCATGCCAGCAGGACGAGATTCGTATTGCGATCTGTGAAGCGCGTCTGGCTGTCTTTGAAGCGGGCTGTAATCTCTGTCGCCAATGGAAACCAGCTCTTTATTTCCAGCCCTGGGACAGGATGCACCTGTCCCCGAAACACAGCGTCAGGAAAGCCGGGGTCTTGTCTCTGCCACGACCCCAATCCCTGAAACTCATGATGTTCATTGAGCAGCTCGACAAGATTGAATTCGATCAGGTTTCCAAGAATGGGGGACAGCTTTGAAAGTATGCCGATCAGATTCATCGCCGCAGCCGTGGAAACAGGTTTGGTGATGCTGATGACATCAAAAACATGTCCCGGCAATCGCAAGAGCTGTTCAGAGGCAATTTCAAGCGTGCGTGACGTATACATCAGCGACAAAATCCTCGGAATTGGACCGTGCCGCAATTGCGTGATAATCAGGCTGTGCCTGGCGTAAACGATAGAACACTACGCATCGACAAGGTTGGTCTGCTCTTGTGCGTTATAAAGCAGGCTCAACGGCATGACCGCTTGTTGTGCTAATTCATAGTACGCCTTATGCCGCTCGACTCCAACGCATTTCAGATCGAGCGCTTCCGCTGCTGCCACCGTAGAACCAGACCCCATAAACGGATCGGCGATGATCCCTACTCCAAGTGGCAGGACAGCGTGAACCAACTCACGCAGAAAAGACTGCGGTTTAAGACTGGGATGGTCTGCGATCAATCGTTCATTTTTGGGCGTGCGCGTACTTTCGATAATGTCCTCGAACGGCTTTCCATTGGGGCGGCGGCGCAATCCGCCCGTTTGAAACTCTCTCAAGCAATCTCCGACCTTCATTTTCGGCGGCAGTGACTTGCGAAAAATCCCCCAGGGTTCACAACAGCCTCTCGGCATGGAGCAGACATCGGGAAATTCGTCTTCATGATTTTTGGGGCGATCGCCGCCGCGCATCGTGCGGACAGTCCGAATCAACATGCCGCGATATTCAAGCCCACCTGAGCTAATAGCTTCAAAAACGAGCTGCGACAAAAATGTATTCGATGCGATGAATACATGCGCTCCTGGGCGCAACCCACGCAGCGCTGCTTGAGTCCACTCCATAAAAAACTGCGAATCGCCTGACGTTCTTTGTTGTTGAGCGCGGTAAATCTCGGTAAAGGGGAGCGCATATTCCCATCGAAAGAAGGCGGAATACGCCAAACGCCGCCATCCTGACTGCTTCGTTTTGCGAGCTGATCAGCGTTATATTCTTTGACACCATAAGGCGGATCCGTGACAATCGCATGAAGCGAATGTTCAGGAATCTGAGCGAGCCATTCAAAACAATCTGCATGAACCAGCAGCGATTGACCGATTTCGCGACTCGGAAAATCGCCTTTAACTGCGTCCCATTTGAAGGGCACAGCCGGGCTTTTTGCACTTATGTGCGTCATCGATGACAACCTTTCATTGTTTCACATCGTACAGCAGGCAGCCCGCGCTGCTGGCTTGTCTGTACCCTTTTTACATCACGGCTTGCTGCGCCTTGTTACCCCCCGGTGCCGCCGTTTTCCCCGCTCACAAAGTCCATCAGCCGGTCAAAAAAACCCTTGCCCTTGCCCTGCGGCTGCACCTCGCTGCCCATCGTCTTGGCGAGCTTCTCAAACAGGAGACGCTGCTCGTCGGTCAGCTTCATCGGCACCTCGACGTTGACGTAGACGATCTGATCGCCTCGACCGTAGTTGCTGCCGTCGCTGCGCAGACGCGGCACGCCCTTGCCGCGCAGACGGAAGGTCTTGCCGCTCTGTGTGCCCGCCGGGATATTCAGCTCGACATCGCCGTCCACCGTCGGGATGTTGATCTTGTCACCGAGCGCCGCCTGCGCGACGTTCAGCGGAATGTCGAGGATGATATCGCTGTCACGACGCTTGAAATATTCGTGTTCGGTCACGCGCACGACCACGTACAGGCTGCCCTGCGGGGCATCTTTTTCGCCCATGTCGCCTTCACCGCGCACCTGGATTTGCAGTCCTTCCGCGACGCCCGCCGGAATCTGTACGTCCAGATTGACACGCCGACGCAGCCGCCCCGCGCCCTTGCAGGTGGTGCAGGGGGTGGGGATGGTCTCGCCACGTCCGTTGCAGCGCGGGCAGGTGGCGACCTGCACCATCGGGCCTAAGAAGGTCTGCTGCACCTGTCGCACCTCACCCGCGCCCGCGCACTGCACGCACTTGATCGGCTGCGTACCGGGTTCGGCGCCGACGCCGCTGCAGGTCTCGCAGGTCTCCATGCGCTCGAACTCGACCGCTTTTTCCACACCAAAAATGGCTTCCTCAAAGGCGAGGGTGACCTCGATGCGCCGATCCTGTCCCGGACGCGGACCACGCCGCCGCTGCTGCTGGCGGACGGTGCCGCCAAAATTATTGAAAAAATCCTCGAAAATTTCTTCAAAGCCGCCGAACCCGGCGCCGGGCGCGCCGCTGCCGCCCGCCGCGTTCGGGTTGACGCCCGCGTGACCAAACCGATCGTAGCGCGCGCGTTTGTCCTCGTCGGACAGGATTTCATAGGCTTCGTTCAGCTCTTTAAAGCGCTCTTCGGCATCGGCGTTCTTGTTCACGTCGGGATGCACTTCGCGCGCCAGTCGGCGGTACGCCTGCTTGAGGGCGTCTTTGTCGGCGCCGCGCGCCACGCCCAATACTTCGTAGTAATCTCGCGCCATGTTTCGCCCTGGTCAGCATCGGTCGTTTTGCGGTGATAAACAAGATCAGCGGGGCACAATCGATCATGCCCCGCGTAAACACAGGGGCAATCCGATGGATCGCCCCTGCACACTCTACAGATCTACGCCTCGGTGAATTCGGCGTCCACTACGTCTTCGCCGGACTTGGTATCGTTGGGCGCGCCATTGGCACCGTTGGCACCGGGGGCACCTTCGGCGGCGGCTGCCTGCTCGTGCATACGTCCACCGAGCGTCTGAATATGCTGATTGAGCGCCTCGGTCGCCGCGCGAATCTTCGCCAGGTCGCCGCCATTCTGCGCGCCGCGCACCGACTCGATCATCTCGGTCGTCTGCGTCTTGGCGTCTTCCGGCAGCTTGTCGCCATAGTCACGGACGAATTTCTCCGCGGTGAAGATAGCTGATTCCGCCAGATTGGTGGCTTCGGCGGTCTCACGGCGTTTAGCGTCCTCGGCGGCGTGTGCCTCCGCCTCTTTGACCATGCGTTGAATCTCGTTCTCGCTGAGACCGCTGCTGGCGGTGATGGTGATCTTCTGTTCGCGCGAGGTCGCCTTGTCTTTAGCGCTCACGTTCAGGATGCCGTTGGCGTCGATGTCGAAGGTGACCTCGATCTGCGGCATCCCACGCGGCGACGGTGGAATACCGTCGAGGATGAAACGACCGAGCGACTTGTTGTCCGTCGCCATCGGGCGCTCGCCCTGCACGACATGAATTTCGACCTGAGTCTGGCTGTCGGCTGCCGTCGAGTACACCTGACTCTTACGAGTCGGGATGGTGGTGTTGCGCTCGATCATCGGCGTCGCCACACCGCCGAGCGTTTCCACGCCCAGGGTGAGTGGGGTCACGTCGAGCAGCAGAATATCCTTGACTTCGCCTTGCAGCACGCCGCCCTGAATGGCAGCGCCGAGCGCGACCACTTCATCAGGATTGACGCCCTTGCTCGGATCCTTGCCAAAGAAATTCTTGACTGCTTCTCCGACGGCGGGCATACGGGTCATACCGCCGACCAGGATCACCGTGTCGATGTCCTTGACCTCCAGCCCGGCATCCTTGAGCGCCTGACGGCAGGGGATGATGCTGCGCTCGACGAGCTGCGCGGTCATCCGCTCCAGTTGGGCGCGGGTCAGGCTCATATTGAGATGCTTCGGCCCGCTGGCGTCGGCAGTGATGAAGGGCAGATTGATCTCGGCGTTGAGCGTGCTGGACAGCTCGATCTTCGCCTTTTCCGCCGATTCCTTGAGACGCTGGAGCGCCTGCGGGTCACCGCGCAGATCGATGCCCTGATCCTTCTTGAATTCGTCGGCGATCCAGTTGATGATGATCAGGTCGAAGTCGTCGCCGCCCAGGTAGGTATCGCCGTTGGTGCTGCGGACTTCAAAAACGCCGTCGCCCACTTCCAGGATCGACACGTCAAAGGTGCCGCCGCCCAGGTCGTACACGGCGATGATGCCGTTCTTCTTCTCGTCCATACCGTATGCCAGGCTGCTGGCGGTCGGCTCGTTGATGATACGCATCACGTCGAGACCAGCGATGCGACCGGCGTCTTTGGTAGCGTTGCGCTGCGCGTCGTTGAAGTACGCCGGGACGGTGATCACTGCCTGATCGACGGTCTCACCGAGGTAGGCTTCGGCGTCCGCCTTGATCTTCTGCAGGATCATGGCGCTGATTTCCGGCGGGCTGTAGTCGCGTCCGCCCATGTGGACGCGCACATCGCCATTCGGCGCGGCGGTCACCTTGTAGGGGACGTACTTCAGGGCGCGCTGGACTTCATTGTCCTCGAACTTGCGCCCCATGAAACGCTTGACCGAGAAAATGGTGTTGGCGGGGTTGATGACCGCCTGATTGCGCGCGACCTTGCCGACCACACGCTCATTCGTCTTGGGATTGTTGGCGACCACCGACGGGATCAGATTGCCGCCTTCCGACGACGGAATGACCTTCGGCTTGCCACCTTCCATCACGGCGACGACCGAATTGGTCGTGCCCAGGTCGATACCGATAATGCGACCCATAAATTTACTACTCCTCGCTGATGTGCGATTTATCGTGATATACGGATTAGGGACCAGATGTGGTGCAGGTCGTTCATTGTTAAGGGACGCATGGTTATGCAGTCCCTACAGGCGATCGTGCCTGTTCTAGCGCGCGACGCGCACCAGCGCCGGACGCAGCACCCGATCGCCGATCAGGTAGCCTTTTTGCATGGTGGCGGTGATCACACCAGATTCCACGTCGGGTGCGTCATCGGTGGCGATCGCCTCGTGCCTGCTAGGGTCAAAGACATGCCCGGTCGGATCGAGGATCGTCACCTGATTGCTCTCCAGCACCTTGTAGAATTTGCGCAGGATCATGCCGACGCCATTCACCCACAGGTTGTCCTGAATATCGGCGGGGACAGTCTGCATGGCACGCTCAAAGTCGTCCAGCACCGGCAGGATCGACTGAATCGCATCGCCGGTGGCGGTAGCGTGGCTGGTCTTCTGTTCGCGTTCAGCGCGCCGACGGTAGTTGTCGAATTCCGCGCGCTCACGCTGCCAGCCGTCGCGGTACTGCTGCGCCTGAGTCTGGAGTGCCTGCACTGCCTCGGCGGACAGTCCGGCGGATTCCTGTTCAGGGCTGTCCATCGCCGGGGCGGTTTCGTGAGTTTGTGGGTCTGGCTGAGTCACACGGCGGCTCCTTCTATACATGAACTGCACCTCGCGGTCGCGGTCAAGCGGCACAGCGCCCGTCCTCGACCAATGCGGTGAGGAGTCATGTCATCTCCTGTCCGCTCGAACAATCTAAGGTTTAGTCTAGCAAGGGAATCATAGAATCCCGTTAACGGTATGCTAGAAGGGTGCAAATACACATTTTGAATGTCGCATTAAATCGGGTGATCGCAACCGCACATATCTGTCTCGAATAAATTTTTTGTTTTTTACGGTGCAAGGGGATAACGACAGGCCGCTCTATCGTCACGCGGAGGGACTGGTCGCTCAGATCGACGCATCTTGCACCCCTCACTCCCTGCCCCCTCTCCCACAAACAGGAGAGGGGAAAAAGCGGTTGGGAAGTCCCTCGCCTCTTGTGAGACAGAGAAAAAGCGGTTGGGAAGTCCCTCGCCTCTTGTGAGACAGAGAAAAAGCGGTTGGGAAGTCCCTCGCCTCTTGTGGGAGAGGGATTTTGCAGACAGGGGCGCATATGATTGTGCCCCTGACGGAAGTGTGCCGAAAAATTGAATGGGAGCATTCTGCATGAACGGATGCAGCGTTATGCGGGAGGACGCTGTGACGTGTGGGTGTCCAGCATCAGGCGCACCTTTGACACCAGATCATGATGCAGGATCGGCTTGGGCAGGTAATCGTTGGCACCCGCCTCGATACCGCGAATGATGCTGTCGGCGTCGCCTTTGGCGGACAGGATCAGGATCGGCGTGGTGCGGGTGGCACTGCGTCTGCGGATCACCTGGCACAGCGTGATCCCGTCCATCTCCGGCATCATCACATCGAGGATGATCATGTCCGGGGTCTCGCCGTCCAGCGTTTCGAGAGCAGCGACCGCGTCGCGCGCTTTCAAAACGGCGAACCCGCCGCGATCCAGCATAATCCCGATCAAGGTGAGTGCCCCGGCTTCGTCGTCTACGATCAAGATTGTGTTTTTCACGGTGCTAATCCTCTGATAGTCTCTAGCAGACGCGGTAACTCCATAGCCCTCGCTCTAAATCCCTCTCCCACAAGAGCAGAGGAACTTGCTACTGCGTTTCTCCCCTTCTCCCGTTGTAAGAGAAGGGGTCGGGGGATGAGGGATAGTAGTTACCAGACGCAGTGTAATATCGTCACCTGATGCTGGAAACGATAACAGCGCACGCCGTATTTCAATCAGGCATCATGCCTCGACTGCTAATCGTGATTCACTGATACTGATTGAAGTGTACCATAGAACAATTTAGCCGACACGCGGCACAATTGCGACTTGCACGGTATTTTTTACGTATATGATGATGATTCGCGCAATGGTACAGGGAAAAATCATATGACTTCACCAATCGCTGTCAGCGTCGAGGGTGTTTCTAAACGCTACGGTGACTTTCAAGCGGTGAGCGATCTGTCATTCCAGGTCGCTGTCGGGGAGATTTTCGCCATTCTCGGTCCGAATGGCGCGGGCAAAAGCACGACCATCCGCATGATCCTCGACATCCTCAAGCCCGACAGCGGACGGATCGCGGTCTTTGGCGCGCCGATCACCGACAAGGCGAAAGACCGCATCGGTTATCTGCCCGAAGAACGCGGACTGTATCGCAATGTCCCGGTGCTGGAGATGATGGTATATCTGGGCACACTCAAGGGCATGACCCGTGCGGCAGCTAAAACCGCGTCGATGGCGCTGCTGGAACGGCTGGAGCTGGCGGAACATCATAAAAAGAAGGTGAGCGAACTCAGCAAAGGAATGCAGCAAAAAGTCCAGTTCGCGGTGACGATCCTGCACGACCCCGATCTGATCATCATCGATGAACCGTTCAGCGGACTCGATCCGGTCAATACGCTGGTGATCAAAGACCTGCTGCTCGACTTTGCCAGGCGCGACAAAGCCGTGATGATGAGTACCCACCAGATGTATCAGGTCGAGGAAATGGCAGGACGTATGCTGATGATCGACCGGGGACGGCTGGCGCTCTACGGCACGGTGAACGAGGTGCGCCAGGAATACGCACTGCCAGCGGTGCGCGTCGAAGGATCGGGCGAGTGGGACAGCCTGCGCACGGTCGATCATATCGAAATGTCGGACAATGGGCGCGGCGAGGTGACGCTGTATCTGAAGAACGGCGCCGACTCCGACGATCTGATGGCGGAGATCGCCGCGCGCTCGGATGTCACGGTGCGTCGTTTTGAGCTGGCGGTGCCCACGCTGAATGAGATTTTTGTCGATGTGGTTCAGAATCGCGCCGCACCGCGCAAAGAGGCGGTGACACATGAATAAGCTGTGGCTGGTCGCGCGCTATGAACTGATGTCGAATCTGAAGAAGCGCGCCTTTCTGATCGCCGCGATCGGCGGACCGATCTTCATGCTGCTGCTGATGGCGGTGATCGTGCTGGTCACGGTGCAGACTGAGACCGACCTCAGCGGCTATGCACAGATCGGCGTCGTGGACGACTCCGGCGCGATCGTCTACACCGATGATCCGACCGCGACCGTGCAGGACCCGCCCGCCGTCATGTTCGTCTCGTATCCTGACGCCGACTCCGCCGCCGCCGCGCTCGCCGCCGCACAGATCGGCGCCTACATCGTGGTGCCGGCGGATTACGTGCGCACCGGCGCGATCAACCTGTTCACGTCGGGCAACGCCAGCAGCGCGCTGACCGAGACGATCGAGCGCTACCTGATTCGCAACGTCGGCGCCGACCTCGACCCCGATGTGCTGGCACGGGTGATCACACCGAGCGCGCCGATGTTGCGCTTTCTCGACAGCGGGCGCGTGGTGCCGATCGAGGCGATCCTGGGGCTGCTGCTGGTGCCACTGTTGTTCGTGCTGCTGTTCCTGATCACGGCGCAGACCACCAGCGGCTATCTGATGAGCGGCGTGGTCGAGGAAAAGTCGAACCGCGTCATGGAAATCCTGATTACCTCGCTCAAGCCGGTCGAGCTGCTGGCGGGCAAGATCATCGGTCTGGGCGCGCTCGGCTTGATCCAGATGGTGATCTGGGTGGTGATCGCCGCCTTTGGCGCGACCTTTGCCGCGCGGGGAGCATCGCCCTTCCTGAGCGCGATCGTGCTGCCCACCGACCTGCTGATCATGGGGCTGGTCTACTTTTTGCTCGGCTATGCTTTCCTCTCGACGATGATGGCGAGCGTGGGCGTGATCATCGTCGCGGAACAGGAAGCACGCCAGGTGGCGGGGCTGGTGTCGCTCGTCTTCGCCGCGCCCTTCTTTGCCATCATCGCCTTTTTCACCGATCCCAACGGCGGTCTGGTGACGTTTCTATCGCTGTTTCCGCTCACCTCGCCCACCTCGATGATCATGCGTATGGCGTTCACCGCGGTGCCGATCGCGCAGCACGCGATCGCCATCGCACTGCTGATCGGGCTGAATATCGTCATTTTGTGGATCGGCGCGCGTATTTTCCGTTTTGCCCTGCTGATGTATGGCAAAAAACTGAGCGTTCGTGAGATCGTCGGGCTGCTGCGGCGGCGTCCGGCGAACACGCTGGCATCCGTGCCGACGAGCGAAACCGCGATCGGAGGAGCACGATGAGCCGCGATTTTCTGACGGTATTTCTGTACGAGCTGCGCCGCAACTTTCGGCGGCGCGGCTATCTGTTCGCCAGCTTTGGCGTGCCTGTGCTGGCAGTGATCGGCTTGTATATCTATCAGGCGGTGGCGCTGAACGACCTGACCAACCCGTCACCCGCCGCACCTGTGATCAACGCCATCGACGAAGACCTCGGCATGGACGGACTGACCAGCGCTGGCGTGGTCGATCAGGCGGGGATCGATCCAATCATCCCTGACGGCTACGCCGAGCTGCTGACGCTCTATCCGTCGATCGATGCCGCCAATGCCGCGCTCGCTGCCACGACCATCCAGGCATATTACGTCATCCAGCCGGATTACCTGGACACAGGCGCAGTCGAGATCGTGCTGCCCGGTCTGGCTTTAGCGCAGATCACCACCACCCCGATCGAGGCGGTGCTGCAAAACACGATTACGCGCGATCTGTCCGTCGAGCTGCGCGCGCGCCTGATCAATCCGGCGAATTTCCGGATCACCAATATCGAGCTGACCAGCGTCGGCGCGGGCAGTGAGGAAGAGGTGTTCAGCGGTGCGACGCTGGTCGGCTACGTCTTTGCGATCGCACTCACCTTCAGCCTGTTCATGACCAACGGCTATCTGCTGCAAACCGTGATCGAGGAAAAAGAGACGCGCCTGGTCGAGATTCTGATCGCCAGCGTCAAGCCCGGCGATCTGCTGGGCGGCAAAATCCTGGCGATGGGGCTGCTGGGACTGTTTCAGGTGACGGCATGGGTGGTGATGGTGTTCGCGGGGGTGGCACTGGCGGCGGGGTCGGCGGCGAGTCAGACGGTCGGGCTGCTGAGTACGCTGGCGAATATTCAGCTTTCAGCGGGTATCCTGCCCCTGCTGGCGCTCTATTTCGTGCTGGCGTATCTGCTGTTCGCCGGGCTGTACGCGATCGTCGGCGCGCTGTCCAACTCGATGCGCGAGGGTCCGCAGTACGCGGTCTTCTTCACGCTGCCGTCGCTGTTTCCGCTGTATTTTATCAGTCAGTTCACCAGCGACCCCAATGGATCGCTGGCGGTAGGCATGAGTTTGTTTCCATTGACGGCGCCAATTGCGATGGTGATCCGTCTGACTCTGACCAACGTGCCGCTGCTGGAGATCGTCATCAGCGCCGGGCTGCTGGCGGCGACGGTGGTCGGGGTGATGTGGCTGGCGGGACGGGTGTTCCGGGTCGGGCTGCTGCTGGCAGGCAAGCTGCCGAAGCTGCGCGAGATTCCGATGCTGCTGCGCGGGTAGCGTGTGTGGGGTGGATGTGGGTGCATGTTGCAGCGCGACACATCGCAGTTACAGCATCGCCCCCACTGCCCACCCCAGCGCCGCCCCGATCAGGATCAACCAGGTCGCGTTGATCCTGAATCGCACCAGCGCCACCGCCGCTGCCACCCCGATCGCCAGCGCCATCCCCGACGATAGGTCGAGCGCGCCACCGCCGTCCACCGAGCCGATCGCCGCGATCGCCAGCCGCACCACCGTCAGCATGATCGCCGCGATCACGCCGATATTGACGCCGCTCAAAAAGGCGCGTAATGCCGGAATCTGGCGCATACGCAGTATCAGCGGCGCGGTCAGGATCACCAGCACAAACGCGGGCAGAAACACCCCGACTGTCGCCAGGATCGCCCCCGGCACGCCATCGACGATGTAGCCGACCGCGCCCGCCGTCGTCAGCACCGGTCCCGGCGTGAACTGTCCGATCGCCACAGCGTCGAACAACTGGCGCGCCGTGATCCAGCCGAAAGTATTCACTAAATCCTGCTCGATGTACGACACCAGGATGTAGCCGCTGCCAAACAGCACGCTGCCGATGCGCAGGAAATACCAGAACAGATCGAGCGCGCCCGCCTTGACCGTCGTCAGCGCCGTCTCGCCCGCCTGCAGCAGCACCGGGACAAAGGCGATCAGCGCGGCACCGGGCAGCACGCCGCGATTCAGGAATACACAGACGACCCCGGTCGCCAGCATCACGATCACCTCTGGCACGTCCAGCACGGCGATTGCCGCGATCGATAGCGCCAGCAGCGCCCAATCGAGCGGTCGTTTCAACGCCGACGGCGCCAGCCGATAGGCTGCCACCGCGATGATCGCCACGATCACCGGCTGGATTCCCCACAGCGCATCCGCCAGCGCGGGAATCGTCCCACCCGCGACGTAGAGGGCGGTCAGCACCAGCGTGATCAGGAACGCCGGGGTGATGAAACACAATCCGCTCACGATCGCGCCGGGGATGCCGCGCAGCACATAGCCGACGTGGATCATGACCTCGGTCGAGTTGGGTCCGGGGATGAGGTTGGTGGCGGCGATCAGGTCGAGGTAGTGTTCGCGGGTGAGCCAGCCGCGCCGGGTGACGATCTCGTCCTCGCCCATGGCGATATGCGCCATCGGACCGCCGAACGAGATCACGCTCATGCGCAAAAACAAGCGGATGATCTCGGTATACGAGACACGCGGTGTGAGAGTTGTCAAATTGGGCGTCTCCTGATGCTGCGATGCGGACAAAGTATAGCGCATCGTCGGGTCGTTTTTTTGCGTATGATTTTCTATACTGATACGGTGTCTTCACGAGGTTGTAAACAAGGAAAATCGCAATGGCATTCGCAGTGCAATCCGGAACAGCCCTGACCATCGAGCGGATCAGGGAAGCCCTGGGCGCCCAGGCAGATTATTATCTCAATCACACCAGTACCACCATCGACAAATCGATGCTGCACCTGCCCGGCGCTGACTTCATCGAGCGCGTGTGGTATCACAGCGATCGCAGCCCGCGCATCCTGCGCAGCCTCCAGACCTTGTTCGATCACGGCAGACTCGGCGGCACGGGCTACCTGAGCATCCTCCCGGTCGATCAGGGCATCGAACACGCGGCGGGCGCCTCGTTTGCCCCTAACCCCGCCTACTTCGACCCGGAAAATATCGTCAAACTGGCGGTCGAGGGCGGCTGTAACGCCGTCGCTTCGACATTCGGCGTGCTGGGGGCGGTCGCGCGCAAGTACGCGCATCGCATCCCGTTCATCGTCAAGATCAATCACAATGAACTGCTGACCTACCCGAACCTGTTCGATCAGGTTTTGTTCGGTCAGATCAGGCAGGCGTGGGAGATGGGCGCGGTCGCCATCGGCGCGACCATCTATTTCGGCTCGCAGGAATCGACCAAACAGCTCGTCCAGGTCGCGGAAGCCTTTTACAAGGCGCACGAACTCGGTATGGCGACCATCCTGTGGTGCTACATGCGCAACCCTGGCTTCAAGGTCAACGGCACCAACTACGAGACATCGGCTGACCTGACCGGACAGGCGAATCACCTCGGCGTCACTATCGAGGCGGATATCGTCAAGCAGAAGCTGCCGACCAACAACGGCGGCTACAAGGCAATCAACAGCGGCGGGTCGAGCTATGGCAAGCTGGACGAGCGCATCTACACCGAGTTGACCAGCGATCACCCGATCGATCTCACCCGCTATCAGATCATCAACGGCTACAACGGACGCGCGGGCTTGATCAGCAGCGGCGGCGCCAGCGGCAAGAACGACTTTGCCGAGGCGATCCAGACCGCCGTGATCAACAAGCGCGCGGGCGGCATGGGGCTGATCAGCGGGCGCAAGGCGTTCCAGCGTCCGATGAGCGAGGGCGCGTCGCTGCTGAACACGATCCAGGACGTGTATCTGAACGAAGACGTGACGATCGCCTAGTCATACACCCGCATCATGTCGAAAACAGGCGACCGTGTGATCATCCACCATTCCGGTCGCCTGCATCAGCGCGTAGCAGATGGTGGCGCCGACGAACTTGAATCCGCGCGCCTTGAGCGCCTTGCTCATGGCGCGCGATTCGTCGGTCTCGCTTGGCACGTCAGCATGAGACGCCCAGGCGTTGACGCGGCGCGCGCCGACGAACCCCCACAGATAGCCCGCCAGACCGAACCCCTCCGCCTGCAAATCAAGCACCGCGCGCGCATTGCCGATCGCTGCCGCGATCTTGGCGCGATTGCGCACGATCCCGGCGTCCGCCATCAGCGCGGCGAATTTCGTCTCGTCGTAGCGCGCCACGATCGCCGGGTCGAAGCCGTCGAAGGCACGGCGGTAATGATCGCGCTTGCGCAGGATGGTCAGCCAGCTTAAACCCGCCTGTGCGCCCTCCAGACACAGCCGCTCAAAGAAACGCGCGTCCGCGTCCGGCGCGTCGGGGGCGATCGGCACGCCCCATTCCTCGTCGTGATAGCGCGTGTAGAGCGGGTCGGGCGTCACCCAGGTACAGCGTACTAAATCGTCTATCAAAATGTATTCTGATCCCGGAAACTTTCCAGTAGATGCACCGCGATCGTCGGCTTGGCGGTCAGATGTGACGGCTCGAACGGATGCGCCATGAATTCTTTGACTTCTGGAGAGGCACTGGGATCGATCTGCTCCAGATGATTGAAGCCCATCGACCAGCGCTCGAAGGCGGGTTCCGCGATCTGGTTTTTGTAAACGATCAGGCAGTTGAAGTGGCGCGAGTCGAGAAGAATCTTGTTGTAGGTGCGCATGACCGCCTCTTCCTCGCCCTCCAGTACCTGAATGAAATAACCGCTGCGATAGAGCAGCATCCCGGTGA
The DNA here is from genome assembly GCA_034437395.1 of Anaerolineae bacterium. GTDB lineage: Bacteria > Chloroflexota > Anaerolineae > Aggregatilineales > Phototrophicaceae > Flexifilum. The sequence goes on from DAOTUN010000099.1 coordinate 74,524, forward strand.
TCTGATCGCGCGCGTTGTTGGTGCGCGCCACATCGAGGATCGCTTTCAGTTCGCTGTCGGTCATCAATTTGTCGGATACGCTGACATAAACGAGCGAGAAGAGTGCCATAATCGTGCAGCTCCCTGCATCACGCTGATCGTAGTTTGTTAGCTACTATATTCCATCAAACAGACTCGTACAACCCTTGAGGATCATACGAGAAACGCGCTATAGTCGGATCGTGTAGCGATCGATTCGACACCCTATCCGACACGACGGAGAAACGACATGGCGAATTTCGACCTGATGCGCCGCCTGACCACGACCGAGGGCGGCAAGATCATCCTGCTGGTGATGGACGGACTCGGTGGGCTGCCGATGGCGCAGGGCGGACCGACCGAGCTGGAATCGGCTGAGACGCCCAATATGGATCGGCTGGCAAAAGAAGGCTGTGTGGGCTTGAGCATCCCGGTCGCGCGCGGCATCGCGCCGGGCAGTGGACCGGCTCATCTGGGTATGTTTGGCTATGATCCGCTGGTGTACGACATCGGGCGCGGGGTGCTGGAGGCGATCGGCATCGGGCTGACGGTCGGCGACGGCGATGTCGCGGTGCGCGGTAATTTCTGCACTGTAGACGGCAGCGGCGTGATCACCGACCGCCGCGCAGGACGCATCCCGACCGAGGAAGGCGCCCGGCGCGTCGAGCTGCTGCGCGATATTCAAATCGACGGGCTGAAGATCGACATCCGCGTCGGGGAAGATTACCGCTTTGCGATGGTGCTGCACGGCGACAATCTCAGCGATCAGATCGCCGACACCGACCCGCAGCAAACGGGCGTGCCGACTCTGCCCGCGCGTGCCGAGTCGCCGGAGGCAGAGCGCACCGCCATACTGGTCAATCAATGGCTGGCGGCTGCGCGCGAACGACTGCGCGATCATGCCCCCGCCAATATGTGTACGCTGCGCGGATTCGCCAAAGACCCCAATCTGCCCAAGTACAGCGATGTGTACAAGCTGCGCGCGGGCTGTGTCGCGGTCTATCCGATGTACAAAGGGGTGGCGCGTCTGGTCGGCATGGAGACAGTCGAGACCCATCACGACGACTCGATCGCCCAGGAATTCGTCACGGTGGCGTCGGTCTGGGATCAGTACGATTTCATCTTTTGTCATGTCAAGCCGACCGACTCGCGCGGCGAAGATGGCGATTTTGACGGAAAAATCAAAGTGATCGAGGCGGTCGATGCCGCGCTGCCGACCCTGATCGACCTCAAGCCGTCGGTGCTGATCATCACCGGCGATCACTCGACCCCGGCGAAGCTGCGCGCGCACTCGTGGCACCCGGTGCCGACGCTGCTGTGGGCGCCAGAAACGCATATGAGCGATCGCGTCGAGTCGTTCGGTGAGCGAGAGTGCATCAACGGCGGTCTGGGACAGTTCGTCGCCGCCGATCTGATGGCGATGGCGCTGGCGCACGCCGGGCGTCTGGTCAAGTACGGCGCATAACATTTTGTAAGGCATGATCGAGGGTGTAACAGGAACAGCGCTATGGCAGGAATCGTGATCGTCGGCGGCGGGTTGACTGGACTCGCCGCCGCGTGGGCACTGGAACGGCTGCGACAGCCCTACACGCTGATCGAGGTCAAGCCGCGTCTGGGCGGGAGCATCGCCACCCACCGCGAAGCCGGGTTCGTCCTCGATGGTGCCGCCTTTCTACTGGAACGCTACGAGTCGTGGCATTGGCTGGGCGATCTGGGACTCGGCGGCGAGCTGGCGCGCTTTGGCGCCTACCGCGACGGCGATCTGATGTATTTTCGTGGCGGCAGCGAGATGCTGGTGACCGCGATGTCCGCGCGCCTTACCCTGGGCACGATCATGACACGCATGGCGGTCAGCAGCATCGGACGGCTCGCCGACGGTGGCGTACTGGGCGTGTGCCTGGAAAATGGCGTCATGCTGCCCGCGCGCGCGATCGTGGTCACCGCGCCCGCGCGTTATGCGGCGCACATGCTGACCTCGCTGTCCTCGGACGCCGCACTGATCCTCGACGAACATCGTTACGATCCGATCGTGCGCGTCTCATTTGGCGTGCATCAGCTCGCCGATGGCTGGATGCCGCCCGGCGTCCCCAACTATGTCAAATTCCTGCACACGTTCACGCCGGCGACTCTCCCCGGTCGCATTCCCGCTGGCGGCACGCTGATCCGGGTCGGTGTGCGTCTCAATCCTGCTGTGCCGACGCCCGCTGCCGCGCTCGACGCCGCTCGTCGGCTGTTACCTGCGTCCGTCGATCCAGTGGTGGCGTGGACGCATTACTGGTCGGAAGCCGACTCGCTGACCCGCCACCTGCCCGAACATGCCGCCGCGATGGACGCGCTCGATGCCGCGCTGCCACCCGACGTGGTGATCGCGGGCAGCGACTACCGCGCCAAACGGCTCGATCAGCAGATCGAGGACGGACGCGCCGCCGCGCGGCGGGTCGCGGCGCTGTGATGGCGTGTTTCCGCATATAATGGACGGGTACACAGTGTGAGGCTGAGGCGATCATGACCGTTCTGACGAGCAGGATAACTGTAGAGCAGCTCACGGCGCTGGCGGAACTGCCGGAAAACCGCGACAAAACCTTGCAATTGATCAACGGGGAGATCGTCGAGAAGATGCCTGGCACACCGTATCCATCCCTGATCGCAGGCTGGATCATCACCGAACTCAACATTTATCTGAAGACGAACCGGATCGGGGCGACGACGACCGAGGGCGCTGGCTATCGAATCGGAGACGACGTTCTCGCCCCGGATGTGACGTACATCAGCCGCGCGCGTCAGGTCGGTTTTCCGCAGCGCGGCTTCAACCTGATCGCGCCCGATCTGGCGTTCGAGGTGATCTCGCCATCGGACAAGGCGAAAGAGGTAGCGGAAAAGATACAGGTCTATCGCGCGCACGGCGTGATCGTCTGCGTGGTCTATCCCGAAAGCGAGACGATGCACGTCTACGAGCCGGGAGAGAGCGTGCGTTTCCTCACCCGCGCCGACGCGCTCACCCTGCCCGACCTGCTGCCCGGATTCGCGCTGGCGCTGGCGGACATCTTCCCGGTCGAGGACGACTCCGAGGGACACGACTCGACACCCCATGCCGATTCGGACAACGCTTAATCCCCCCTGAAATGCCTTTCTCCCGCTTATTCGCAGCGCTGTAATGGGCATATAATGACGATCGTAATGCTATAGCATGAGAAGGACGGGCAGATCATGACCACAGCGATGATCCAGGCAAAAATGAGCGTGGACGACTTCGAGGCGCTGGCGAACCTGCCGGAAAACAACGCCAGGACGCTGCAATTGATCGATGGGGAGGTCGTCGAGAAGATGCCGAGTAATGGTTGGTCGTCGATGCTGGCTGCCTTTATCAGCGAGGCTTTCGTGAATTTCGTCCGGTCTGGCAAATTGGGTTATGTCACAGGCGAAGGGGCTGGTTATCGAGTAGGCAAGGATATATTCGCCCCGGATGTGGCGTATATCAGCCGCGCGCGTCTGCCCAGGATGCCGCGCAAGGGCTTCATCCCGCTCGCGCCCGATCTGGCGTTCGAGGTCATCTCGCCATCGGACACGGCGCAAGAAGTGGCGGAAAAGGTACAGGTCTATCTCGCGCACGGCGTGATCGTGTGCGTGGTCTATCCTGAGAGCGAGACGATGTACGTCTACGAACCCGACAATCGCCTCACCCTGCTCACCCGCGCCGACTCGCTCACTCTGCCCGACCTGCTCCCCGGCTTCAGCATGGCGCTCGCGGACATCTTCCCTGTCGATGACGCCGATCAGGAGATCCTCTCATGACCTTGACATTGGAAAAGCGTCTCAGCGCCGATGAACTGGCACGCCTCCCCGATCTGGTGGACGACATGCCGCGCGTGTATGAACTGAGCGAAGGGAAGCTGATCGAAATGGCGCCGGCGAGTGCGATGCACGGGAGGTTTGCCGCGAAACTGACGATGAAGCTGCTCATTTTTGTAGAAAACAACGATCTCGGTGAAGTGACAGCAGCAGAGACTGGTCATACGCTGCACCGCGATCCGATCAACGGCGATACCGTGCGCGCGCCCGATGTCGGGTTCATACGCAGGCAGCGCTTTCCGAAAGGCTTGCCAGAAACCGGCTATGTGCCCGGCGCGCCTGACCTGGCGATCGAGGTCATGTCTCCCTATGATACTGCCAACGATATCGAGCGTAAGGTCGCGGAATATCTGCGCTTTGGCACTCGGATCGTTTGGGTGTTCTATCCCCAGACTCGATCGGTCATGATTCACACGCCGACCCGGATCGTCCGCTTCACCCAAGCCGATACGCTGGACGGCGGCGACCTGCTCCCCGGCTTCAGCATGGCGCTCACCGACATTTTCCCGGTCGAGCCGGACGCCGACGACTCCGCCAGCGCTTAACCTCAGCTTGACCCGCCGTTCACACAGGCGCGGTAGCGTCACCCTCATCTGAAAATGTTTAAGGAGTCACCCATGTCGCATCCTGCCTTGAAACGCTTCACCTGCGTGCTGTCCGTCGTGATCCTGCTCGTGATCGCCATTCGCCCCGCCGCCGCCCAGTCCGACACGCTCCCCAACGGCGTGGCGTCCGGCGATGTGACCGCCACATCCGCCGTGCTGTGGACGCGCAGCACCGCGCCCGGCACCGTCACCTTCGAGATCGCCGCGTCCGACTCGTTCGATCCAGTGCTGATCACCGCCATTGTGGACGTGATCGATCCGCTGCTCCCGGTCAAAGTCGATGTGACTGGCTTGATCCCCGGCAGCGCGTATGCCTACCGCGCCACCGACGCCGCCGGATCGACCGTGACCGGACGCTTCTCCACCCCGGCAGACGTGGACGCGGGCAGCGTCGGCGTGCGTTTCGGCGTCACGGGTGATTGGCGCGGCGAACTGCGCCCGTATCCGGCGGTGTCCAACGTCGCGTCGATGCAGCTCGACTTTTTCCTGATGCACGGTGACACCATTTATGCCGACTATCCCTCGCCAGCCGTCCCCGCAGAGCAGGCGACCACGATCGAGGAATACCGCCTCAAGCACGAGGAAGTCTACGGCGCGGCATTCGGCGTCAACTACTGGGCGGATGTGCGCGCCTCGACCCCGATCTTCGCCACCATCGACGATCACGAGGTGACCAACGACTTCGCCGGGGGTGCCCCGCCATCCAGCGATGCGCGCTTCGCGGGGCAGGACGCCGACTACATCAATCAGACGCCGCTGTTCGAGATGGGGCTGCAAGCGTTTCACGAATACAACCCGATCCGCGATCAGGTCTACGTCGAGACCGGGGATGCACGCATGGACGGCGTGCCCAAGCTGTACCGCTATCAGACCTATGGCACCGACGCGGCGATCTTCGTGATCGACTCGCGCTCGTTCCGCGACGCCAACATCCCGACGATCACGCCTGCCGACGCGCTCAATCCGCTGCGGCTGATCCCGTATCTGGCGCAGTACTGGACGCCCGATCGCACGCTGGTGGGGCGCGCCCAGTTGGACGATCTCAAGCGCGATCTCGACGCAGCGCACGACGCCGGGGTAACCTGGAAATTCATCATGATCCCGGAGCCGATGCAGAATATGGGCTGGTTCGGCGGCAACGATCGTTGGGAAGGGTACGCGCCGGAACGCCTGGAGATCGTGCAGCACATCGTCGATCACGCCATCGACAATGTGGTGTTCGTCTCGGCGGACGTGCATACCACCTTCATCAACAATATCACCTACCAAACGCAGTCGGGCGGCGAGAATCTTCCGACCGATATGTTCGAGGTGACGACCGGATCGGTGGCGTTCTACCCGCCGACGGGCGCGGCGCTGGTCGAGGGGGCGATCGGCTTTGGCTTGGTGAACGATGAAGAAGCCGCCGCCTATGCTGCCGCCGACATCGATGGCAAGGATGCGATCCTGGCGGATTTGTTCAATCGGTTCGTGCTGCGTCCACAGCGCTACACCGAGCTGGGGCTGGACGACTCGACCGTGAATCTGGTCTCGCAAGAGGGCGGGGACATCATCGGGCACGTTTTCGGCTGGACGGCGTTCGAGATCGCCGCGCAGACGCAGCGCCTGACGATCACCACCTACGGCATCCCGGCATATGACGCCGAGACGCTGGCGTCCGAAGGCGCGGCGATCCTGGAGCGCGTCCCTGAAGTTTACAGCGTGCTGGTACTCGATCCCCAGTCATGAACAGGCGCGCACGGTCAGGACAGCAGGTCAGACGCCCGACGGTGCGCGTCCGCTTTGTGCTGACGATGCTGGCGCTGATCACGATCGCCGCGCTGATGATCATCCCGACGGCGTTGGGCGCGGTCTTCATGCTGGTGCTGACCGCGCCCGGCTGCGGCGACGAGGACGATCCGGCGGCGGCGGGCATGACCGCTGAGTCGGTGACGTTTCCGTCGGGGGCGGATGCGGTCGAGACGCCCGCGTATTTCATCCCGGCGGCCGATCCGAATGGCGCGACCGTGCTGTTCATCCCGACGGGCAATGCCGGTCGTGGATGGGGGATGGGATCGATCGCGGTCTATCACGATGCTGGCTTCGATGTGCTGACCTACAGCAGTCGCGTGTGCCGCACCGTCAACAGCCTGGGCGCGCTGGAGTCCTATCCGGTGGCGGATGCCCTGGCATATCTGCGGACGCGCCCGGAGGTCGATCCGGGTCGCATCGGCGTACACGGCTTTTCGGCGGGTGGGGCTTCCGCGATCCTGGCGGCGGCGCTCTATCCTGAGATCGCGGCGGTGGTCGCAGTCGGCAATTACGAAAATTTCGCCGCCCAGGTGGACGCCAGTCTGCCCGGCAATCTGGGGCTGCTGGCGCCCTTCTTTCGCATCGCCGCACAGACGACCTATCGCGCGCGCACCGGGATCGACTGGTCGGCGCTCGATCCGATCGGCGTGATCAACGCGATCGCGCCGCGCCCGATCCTGCTGATTTACGGATCGGGTGAGCCGGGATTGAGCGGTGGGCGGGCGATGGCGGCGAAAAGCGGGGCGGCGCTGGTGATCGTGCCGGGGGTCGGGCATGGCGGTTATCTGCATACGCCGGAGGCGGCAGCGGTCTACACGGAGGCACTGGTCGGGTTCATGGGGCGGGCGCTGGACGGGGCGGGATGAAGGCACTAATGGGATGAATCACAACGGGAACGCAGCGCGTCCCCGTTGGCATCAATTTGAATTGAGACAAAGACACATCGTGATGCGTCCCTGCGGCGTCAGTTAACCCCAGGTGCCGGGGGAACCCGCCTGGGTGTCGCGCCAGTTGCGGGGCACGATCGACTCGATCAGCCATTCCGAGGCGTAGAACAGACGACCGGAGAACACGACCTGTGCCGACCCGTTGCCCTGGGTAAAGCTGCCGCACAGCAGGTACTTCTGACGGTTGCCACCGGGGACGCGCACCTGAGGGGTGGGGATCAGGGTGCCGGTAACCTCACCGGAGAACACCATCGTCGCCATGTCGGCGTCGGCTTCGGTCAGATACAGCGGAATATCCGAGAAGTCGTAGAAACGCACCTGAGCGGTCGGCTTGGTCGAGCAGGCGGCTTCGGTGGCTTGGGCGAACGTCGGGACGACAGCGACCCCCATCACGGTCAACAGCGCGATCAACAGCAATGCTTTACGAACCATCTTCTTTTTCTCCTGCGTCAGAATACATAGGGAAGATTAGATTCAACCCCAGACTAAATATGACATTATTTCTATTAAGTGTCCACAAAAACTCGACATAAATTACAGGATTTAACATATTGTTAAACTAGCAGTCCAATACGAAGGTAGTTGAAGATAATGCGATCTTCATTGTTCCTTTCCTCTTCTCCTGATGTCCTCCTTTTCAATCTTTCCAGTTTCAGTGCATCCCAATATTCTCTGCGGACACTTCGTGATGCGTCCCTGCCATCGTGCTGAATCCGTAATTCACTGAGTTTTCTTTCCAGCATCACCTGTCCAGTCGCGCGGGCGCTGTCGTGGATTTAACAATTGAACTTACGAACTTACTCCGATCCGAGCAAAAACTTACCCCTGTTCTTACACTGTGCCTGGATCATTGAAGCAAGGCTTACACAAAGGCAATCTGATGAGACGACACTGGTTCTCGACCGTGATCAGCGCCAGCGCGCTGATCGTCGGCACGCTGCTACAATCCGTCCCGACGACCGCGCAAAATAAAGTGATCAGGATCGTCACGCAGAGCCCGCTCACGGGCGATCAGGGCGCCCAGGGCGGCGCGATCCGCGACGGCACCCTGCTCGCTATCGAACAGCTCGGCGGACGCCTGCGCGATCAGGGCTTCGACATTCAGTTCGAGGCATATGACGACCAGGCGATCGAGCGGGTGGTCGAGGTCGAGAATGGCGCCATGCCGACTCGCCGGGCGCTGGCTGCGGAAGTGCGCGCCACCACCGATTACGAAGGCTTGACCGGGATTATCACGTTCGATGACAACGGCGATCGGGAGATCGGCAATTATTTCGTGATCGAGGTGACCTCGACCGATCCGACGCGCTGGAGTCAGAATGCGATCACCGGGCGGTTGGAAATCCTGTCGCCGCTGGCGGATGAAGCGGAATTCTAAACCGCCGGGCAACCGGCGGACGCGCGGCGGAGTCGCGTCGATCGGGTCGGCGTTATACGCTCGTTATACTCGTTATAATGAATGGAGGTCGAGCAGGACGCAGACGAAGGATCATTATGGTGCGGCGGGGTGCGTTGATCGTGCTGGGGCTGTTGTTGAGCGCGTGCAATCTCGCCGTACCGGAAGTGACGCCGACGATCGCCCCCACCCGCGCGCTCACGCAGACCGAGACGACGCTGCCCACCCGTACACAGCCGCAGCCGACCGTCACGGTGACGCCGAGCAGCACAGCGTCACTGACTGTCACGGCGACGCCCAGCAGCACAGCGTCACTGACCGTCACGCCGACGCCGACGCTGACCGTGACTCGATCGCACACCCCGACGCCCAACCCATCCCTGACGC
>DAOTUN010000100.1:0-47477 GCA_034437395.1 Anaerolineae bacterium
TTGCCCCATCCGCCGCACCCATCTACAATCATCGTTATCGTCATCGAGAGGCGCACGCCATGTCCGTCGTGGTTCCCAGCATCAACTACACATCGACCCTCACACCGGCGCGCAGCGCTCGCCACACCGTGCTGTTGTACAACCCGATCAGCACCTCGCCTGGCAAACAACGGCTGCCGATGTCGCTCATGGCGATCGCCGCCGTGATCGCCGCCGACTACGAGGTCGAGTTCATCGATGGCAACCTGATCGCCGATCCCACCGCCGCGATCATCGCGCGGGTGCAGGCGACCGGGGCGCGGCTGCTGGCGGTGACGGTCATGCCCGGTCCACAGCTGCATCAGGCGGTGGCGGTCTGCAAGGCGGTCAAGGCAGCGCTGCCCGGACTGACCATCCTGTGGGGCGGCTATTTTCCGACCCAGCATTACGACGTGATCCTCAAGAGTGACTGCGTGGATTACGTCATCGCCGGACAGGGCGAGGCGCCCTTCCGCCAGCTTGTAGACACGCTGCACGCGGGCGGATCGCTGGATGCCATCCCGTCACTGGGCTATCTGCGCAACGGCGCGGTGCAGATGAATGCCCGCGCGCCCTTCGTGCAGCTCAATACCCTCCCCTGGTTCCCCTACGACAAGCTCGACGTGCCGCGCTACATCGGCAAGAGCTACATCGGCGATCGTGTGCTGGCGCACAACACCTCGTTCGGCTGTCCATTTGCGTGCAACTTTTGCGCGGTGGTGGCGCTGGCGAATCGGCGTTGGCTGCCGGAGAGTGCCGAACGGGTGGCGGCGATCGTGCAGCATATGCACCAGAAGTGGGCGATCGACGGTATGGAATTTCACGATATGGACTTTTTCGTCTCGGAGCCGCGCGCGGCGGACTTCGCCGAGCGGATGATCGCCTACAGCGGCGACGCGATCAAGTGGTGGGGCTTGGGACGGGTCGATACCCTGATGACCTACGCCGACTCGACCTGGGAGTCGATGCGCCGGAGCGGACTCAAGATGCTGTTCGTCGGCGCGGAGACCGGCGACGACGAAATGCTCAAGCGTATGAACAAGGGCGGGCACAGCGGCACCGAGCTGACCCTGGCGCTGGTCGAAAAGATGAAATATTACGGGATCGTACCGGAATTGTCGTTCGTCCTGGGCAACCCGCCCGACCCGATGGCGGACATCGATGCGACCATCCGCTTTATCCGCAAGATCAAGCGCATCAATCCGGCGTCGGAACTGATCCTGTACATTTATACGCCTGTGCCACAGGAACACAGCGAGCTGCTGGACGAGGCGACGCGCCTGGGCTTTGCGTTTCCTGACACGCTCGAAGAATGGGCGGGCGACGACTGGTCGCAGCGTTCGCTGCGCCGCGATCCGGGCACACCCTGGTTTGTGGACAAGGTGCGGCGGCGGGTGCGCGATTTCGAGGTGGTGGTCAATGCCTACTATCCGACCGTGACCGATGTACGCCTACAAGGGGGGATGCGTTATCTGCTCCAGGCGATGAGCGGCTGGCGCTACAGGCTGGAGTTTTACCGGATGCCGTATGAGCTGAAGGTGCTGCAAAAGTTCTTTCAGTACCGCCGCCCGGAGACGACCGGATTTTAGCGGGCGTGGCGCCTGTCAACTGGAATGCGACTGCCCCCTCACCCTAAGTTCCTCTCCCCTTGTGGGCTATGCACTATCCACAAATGGGAGAGGGACTTCAACGCCGCCGCCGCTCGTCGGCGCGCACTTCCTGCGCCATGCTGTCGGTAAATTCGCCGTCCTCGTCGATGCGGACGCCGCGCTTGCCCTTCGCGTCGAGATCGTCCAGCCGCACCGCCACCGACTCGCCGGGCAGCGCCGTCCGCTTTGCCTTGCCGCTGACCACGCGCGCCCGTTCGCGCTCGACCTCGCGCTCGATCGCCGCTTCATGAATGCCGGTGCCGATCGACTGAATGCCGTGCATGACCAGCCCAAATCCCCAGGCGAACATCGGGATCAGCGGCCACGGGAACGACTCGCCGCCGGGCATCATCTCGCCAAGATCGACATCGGACAGGAAAACCCCCTCGCTATTGGTCAGTCCAAAGATCGTCCACAGCAGGCTCATGATCGAGACATAGACGACAAAATGCTGAAAAAATTCAATGCGCGCGTCGATCGGTTTCTCGATCTTGCGACGCAGCGCCTTGACCTGCTTTTTGTCCGCCTCGACGCTCCAATTCTGCCCGTATTCCGCGATCAGCGCCCGTTCCACCCGCATCAGCCGACCGCGCAGCCGACTGCCCGTGCGGTAGAAGGTCTCGACACCGTGCGCCAGCAGCCCCGCGCCCCATCCGAACATCACCATCAGCGGCCAGGGAAACGAATCGCCATCGCTGGATATGCCGAAGATCGTCCACAGCAGCATCTGCACAAAAATGAAGGCAGCCAGATGGGCGACAAATTCATTGCGTGCTTTGATCTCCTGCATTACCCGCTGACGGATCGACGCCGGATCACTCTGTAAGAGCTGCTCGGCGGGGCGCGTGCCATTATATGCGTCATCCATGTGCTCGCCGACATCCTCGAACACCGCCTCGACTTTACGTCCGAGCCCGCGCCAATCGACCTGTGCCAGGTCCCAGGACATTTCGACCTTTTGACCCGCCGCATTGAACGTTTTGCGCCCCGCCGCGGGAATACCCATCGGCAGGTTGGGCGCGGCGGGCGCATTGGGCGCTTTGGGCGGCTGCGGCACGGTCGGCAGCTTGAGCGAGAACGCTTTCGGACTGCCGTCTTCTCCTGCCGCGGGGGCGTGCGGGGTGAACGAAATCGCCACGCCAGGCGGGGGAGTCTCAGATGCAAAGGTGATGGGCTGAATAGGCAGCGGAGTGGTCAGCGCGTCATCCATGACGACGCGCGCGCTCCCCTGTTGCTCGCGGGCGCGGTCAAGCGCGGCGGCGGCGGTCGTCATGCGATTTGGGTCGAGCGACGGCAGGTTCGCCGCGTCCAGCGCGTCCAGCACCGCCATCACCATCGTGCGGGCGTTCTCAAACCGATCTTCAGGACTTTTTGCCAGCGCCTTTTCCAGCGCGGCATCGATCGCGGGCGTCAGCTGCGGATTGACCGCGCTCGGCAGCGGCAGCGGGCGATAGATATGATCGTGGATGGTCGAGAAGGGCGTATCGCTGCTAAAGGGCACCCGCCCGACAATCATCTCGTAGATGACCACGCCGAACGAATACAGATCGGTGGCGGACGTCAGATCGCGCCGTCCCATCGCCTGTTCGGGGGAGATATACTGCGGCGTGCCCAGCACCACATCCTGACTGAGCGTGCTTTCGCCCAGTTGGGCGATGCGCGCCAAGCCAAAATCGCTCAGATAGGGCGTACTGGCTTTGTCGAGCAGAATATTCGAGGGCTTGATGTCGCGGTGCAAAATCCCTTCACGATGCGCGTAATCGAGCGCATCGGCGATGGCGGGCAGCATCCGACGGATGTCCTCCAGGCTCGGCGGCTGGCGAAACAGGCGCGCCTTGAGCGTGACGCCCTCGATATATTTCATGACCAGATAGGGACGCCCATTCAGGTCGGCAAAGTCGTAAACCGGGACGATATTCGGGTGTTCGAGCCGGGCGACGATCTGCGCCTCGCGCTCGAAACGCGCCAAAAAGCCCGCGTCCTGTTGGAATGCCTCGTGCATGACTTTGATCGCCACATGGCGATCGAGACGGGCATGATAGGATTTGTACACGGTCGCCATACCGCCCGTGCCCATCTGCCCCAGGACTTCGTATGCGCCGAGCTGTTGTCCTTCTAGCGTCGCCATATCGGTCTACCCTGCGTGATTGCTCAAGTCGATAAAAGTCGATCAGATGTAGTGAGTGGTGTCGGGATGAGCGGACGCGGCACGCTCTGCCGGGACGATGTGCAGGTCATCCGTTTCGGCAGGCATCTCGATCAGTTCGCCATCGTCACCGAGGTGGGTCTCGACGCGCTTCGGCTTTTCCAGCTCTGCGATCGAGAGCGACTCGTCGTTTTTACGCTTGGCGGTGGACTCGACGGTCTGACGCCCGGCGTCGTCGACGCCGCTGCGCGTGTTCCACCGACGCCCGCGCCCGAAAAAGAAGAACACCGGGAAGATGATCCACCAGAAGCCGCCAATGGAAAAGCCGCTGCCGCTCACAAGGCGCATGGCGAGCGAAGCCACGATCATGACGGCGATGAAAATGCCGATGATCATCACTGCGGTGCGCAGCCGTCCGTTGATCGGGTTCATATTGTTGGGGCGCCATCCGTTCCACATCGTTCGACATCCTCAATCATATGCGATCGTTTCGTGATCCTATACGTGAGGTGGTGTGAAAATGTTGTAGCACAGCGGCACTGGCAGCTCACCAGAAAGGGTCGTATGCCATCGGACGCCCTGTTTTGGCGTGCTGACGCAATGCGTCGCAATCGACATCGTAGGGACGCATAAAAATGCGTCCAAAAATGTGTGATTATCTTGCTGGTGGACGACTAGAAATGTCCGCGACTGCCGCTGCTGTTGCCGGTGCCGGACGCCTTGAGCGTATTCAGGAATTCTTCGTTGCTGTCGTACTGACGCAGCGAATTCAGCAGTTGTTCGGTCGCGCCAGCCGGCCCGATGTCGTTGTCTTCCGCCAGATGCGACCACATGCGCCGCAGCGTGTACACGCGCTGGATCACGTCGGGACCGAGCAGCAGTTCTTCACGGCGGGTGGACGACTGTTCCACGTCGTATGCCGGAAAGACGCGCCGCTCCTGCAGACGACGGCTCAGGTGCAGCTCCATATTGCCCGTGCCCTTGAATTCCTCGTAGATGGCGTCGTCCATCTTTGACCCGGTATTGACCAGACAGGTCGCCACGATCGTCAGGCTGCCGCCCTCTTCAACATTGCGCGCCGCGCCAAACAAGCGCTTGGGCGGATGAATGGCTGCCGGGTCGAGACCGCCCGTGAGCGTGCGCCCACTCGGTGGGACGACCAGATTGTAGGCGCGGGTGAGGCGAGTGATCGAGTCCACCAGCAGCACCACGTCGCGCTTGATCTCCACCAGCCGCTTGGCGCGGTTGAGCGCCATTTCCGCCACGCGCACATGGTTGACGAATGGCTCGTCGAAGGTCGAGGCGATCACCTCGGCATCGACCGAGCGATCCATGTCGGTCACTTCTTCCGGGCGCTCACCGATCAGCGCGATCATCAGATGCACATCGGGATAGTTGTAGCTGATGGCGTTGGCGATGTCTTTCAGGACAGAGGTCTTACCCGCCTTTGCCGGAGAGACGATCAGACCGCGCTGTCCCTTGCCGATCGGCGCCACCAGATTCAACAGCCGCGTGGACAGCACGCGCGGGTTGGTCTCCAGATCGAATCGTTCGTTGGGGAAGATCGGGGTCAGGTCTTCAAAATTCGGACGATGCTTGGCTTCTTCAGGGTTCAGACCATTGACGAATTCGACGCGCAGCAGTCCGTAGTATTTTTCGGTGTCTTTGGGCGCGCGCACATGCCCGACGACCATATCGCCGGTGCGCAGATTGAAACGTTTGATCTGTGTCTGGCTGACGTAGATATCTTCCGCACCGGGCAGATATTTTTCCGCGCGCAAAAAGCCGATGCCGTCATCGACGATCTCCAGCACGCCGCCGCGCAGCTTGACGCCCTGCTTTTCGGCGTTGTCGCGCAGGATCGCCAGCATCAATTCCTGTTTTTTCAATCGACTGTAGCCGCTGATGTTCGCGTCGCGCGCGAGCTGACGCAGCTCATCGAGGTTCATACGATCGAGGGTAAACGTATCCATCGTGGTCATGAGATTTTTCTTCACTCAGAGGGGAGATAATGGCGCACGGACGCGAACGAAACTATCGCGGTGGGACGCATCGAATTGTCAAATAAAACATGGGGACGACAGCGGCGGAACGCACGCTGAGAGGACTATAACATGCTTTCGCGCAGGCGTCAAATCGGAGGGGTTTGGCGTGCCAAATACGGCACTAATCCCTCGTATGGCAGCGTCTCAGGCAGAGTCTGTAGAGAGAACGACATCACGCCGATTGTGGAGGCTGTCGTGCGCGTCTTCACCCCCGAAGCATGATCACCGTCCTCGATTTCTCGATGCTGGCGGCGAATTTCGGTCAGTCAGGCGTGTGAGCGTGTGTTATGATCGCGTCGTGAAACTTTCAGCCGGACGCATCACGCTGCGTCCTCATCAATGGGAATAAGGGGTGTCGCTCATGAAATTGGCTGTGCTTTCGGATATTCACGGCAACCTGACGGCGCTCGAAGCCGTGCTTGCCGACCTGGAGGCGGTCGGCGGTGCTGACCACCTATGGATCCTCGGTGATCTGGCGCTGATGGGCGCCCGCCCCGCCGAATGCGTCCAGCGCGTCAGGACGCTGGTCGAGGCGTCAAAGCCAGAAAAGAAAGAGGGCGAGGGTGAAGCTCCCGCCGCCGATCCCGCCGTCGCCGATCCCGCCCCCGGCGAAGTCGCCACGCCGAAAATGCGTGTGCGCGCGATCAGCGGCAACACCGATCGCTACTTGGTCTACGGATCGGGCAGCAGCAGCAAAGAACCCGCCGCCGACGCCGAAGCCTACGAAAAGCTGCGCCAGCGCTACAAATTCACCAGCCAGATCATCGGCTGGACCAGCGACCGCCTCTCGTTCGACGACTACACCTTCCTGGCAAAGCTGCCCGGCGAACTCGATCTGCACGTCCCCGGATACGGCTACGTGATCGGCTATCATGCCGTCCCCGGCGACGATGAGGCGTATCTCAAACCTGACACCCTCGACTCGGAAGCGGCGGATTTCCTGCTCGACCGTGAGGGGCGCCTGGGAATCGGCGGGCACATCCATCAGCAGATGGATCGCCACCTGACGATCGGCGGCTGGCGCGTGATCAACGACGGCAGCGTCGGCATGAGCTACGAACGAGCGGGTCACGCCCAGTGGGGCTTGATCGTCTTTGACGGCGGCGACGCCCATGTCGATCTGCGTAACGTCCCGTATGATGTCGATGCCGCGCTCGACGACGCGCGCGCGGCGGAATTCCCTCAGGCGGACTATCTGGCGCGGGTGTACCGCGACGGCAAGCGCTGACATGGACGCGCGCGAGGCGTTTTTCGGTGACCTGGCGGAAAACGGGGTCGCGGTGCTGCTGCTGGCACAGATGGGCGGCACCCCCGACGAACTGCAATGCGTGGTCGAGACTGCCACCTACGACCCTGAAGCGCACGGATTGCGTCCGCGTGCCGCCTATGCAGTGCGCGCCCTGAGCGTGGTCGAGCATCGGCTGTCTTTAGGGATCGCGGAAACGGTGCAGCTGGTGGAGGGGGACGGTCACCCCCTCCTGTATCACACCAACACGCCGCGCGTCGCGGTGCATTTCGACGGACGCGCCAAAGACCTCAACGAACTGGCGCTCGACATTCAGCAGGCGTATGTGAGCGTGTTTCTGCAATGGCGTCACCTGGTCGATCGCGTCGAGGACATCAACCGTACCATGCCGCTGCTGACCCTGCTGGAACGCGGCTATGGTCTGCTCGGCACGATGCCTAAGCCGCTGGCAGAGCGCATGGCGCGGGTGCTGGCGCATCACGGCGTCGGTGTCTCGATGAGCGAGGACACCGGCTTCAGGACGCACGACGGCGCGGGACGGTCGGCGCTGCCCAAGCTGCTGACGTTCGACGAGGGCTATATCCTGGCGCTCGATTTTTCGTTCGACCGCATGGGGACGGGCGGACGATAAGACTGTGACCTGCCACTCGTGCAGCACACGATCTGCCTTGTTGTACGCGCATGTCCCATACGACGAGACCGACCATGACCGATGCGCTATTGAGCCAACGGCGGCAAAAGACGCGGCTGATATTCATCCACGCCTTTTTGCGTTTGATCGTCACCCGCGACCTCGACAAGATCACCGTCAGCGATATTGCCAACGAAGCTGATTACGGACGGTGGGCGTTCTACCAGTATTTTGAAAGCAAGGAAGCGATCGCTTTTGCGGCATTTGTCTATTGGATGAACGAGCTGGACGCCTATGTCCTCTCGGTCGTCAAAGACCTGGCATCGCCCGAACGCGAATATCGTTCCTGGAATATCCTCTGCCGCGCCTTCGAGCAGCAGCAGGCTTTCTTCTCACGACTGGACAGCCTGATCGCATCTGAATGGTACAGCCGGGCGAAAGAATTTCTGGTGGAGCAGTTTTTAAGCCATCTGCGCACCGGACGCTTTGCCCTGATGAACGGCGTGCGTCCAGAGATTGCCGCACGCCTTTATGTCGTCTCGATCATGGAGCTGATCGAGTATTGGCACAGCCATCCCGAAACCGAAAGCATAGACGCCCTGGTCGATGAATTTTTCATCTTCATCTTCAATCAGGCGCCGCCCAACAGACTCGCTAAGTAGGGACGCATAAAATGCGTCCGTGCCGGATCTACCTGGAGTTTGTTTTCGTATCGCCATAACCAGGCTCAAAAACAGACGCCTGTCCATTATCACACAGTTTGACAGCGATTGACGGCTTTTCGTAGACTGTTCACAGGATTTTGCATCAATCATTGCAGGAGTACTCCAGTGAACCAGTTGCCCAGGATCAATCCGAAATCGCTGTTCGTCATCGGCATGAGTGCACTCGTCATCAGCGTCAGCGGGTTGCTGTCCGCCCAGGACATGAGCGGCATGGACAGCCGACCCGAATCCGCAGCGCAGAGTCCGATCGCCCTCGACCCGGCATCGGGATCGGAAGTCGGCTTCATCTACGAAGCCTTTTTGAGTCCGCACCAGGAAGGCGGGGAAGAAGAAGACACCCCCGCTCTCACGCCGCCGCAGTTCAAATCGACCGCGCCGTCGGTGGCGCGGGCAGAACGCAGCTCGCGCGGGCATTCGGTGATCGAATTCAGCCGCGATCTGAGCCGCGCGACCGTGTTTCTAGCGGTCGGGAATGTCAATCCCGACGACGTGGCGATGCTGCATCTGCACTGCGGGCGCCCCGGTCAGCTCGGACCGATCATCATCGATTTTTCGCTGGCGGGCAGTATCAACAGCTATCTGGCGGACGGGATGCTCACCATCGAGGTGACCAACGCCGACATCGAGGGCGTCCTGGATCACGCGCATGGTCTGGTCGGACAATTCACATCGGGATGCCCGATCGTGCCCGGCACCCTCGACAAGGTAGTCACAATCGCCGGGATGGAACTGATCGCCAGATCGGGTGAGCTGTATTTCAACCTGCACACCAACGGACAGATTTTTTACGGGGATATTCGCGGTCAGTTTCACCTGGTCGAGGAGGACGGCGCGCAGTAGACGCGAGGCGAATTTCACCCGCACGAACATTCCCGGACTCGATTGCCGAAACCGGACATTCTGGCATACGATGCGCGTGTGATCTTTTAGCATGGACGTGCCCCGTATGCCAGACTCGACCCGATCCGATGCCGTGCGCGCAGTCTTACGGCTGACGCTGATCCTCAACCTGATCGTCGCCGTCGGCAAGATCGCCACCGGCGCCGCCACCGGGGCGATCGCCATCACCGCCGATGGCATCCACTCGCTGATCGATGCGGCGTCAAACGTGCTGGCGCTGCTCGCCAATCGCGTCGCCGCCCGTCCGCCCGACGCCGATCACCCCTACGGACACCGCCGTTTCGAGACGGTGGCGGCGCTGGCGTTGGGCGGGCTGCTGCTGCTGACCGCCTGGGAGATCATCAGCGGCGTGATCGATCGGCTCGGCGGCGGCGCCGCGCCCGACATGACCCCGGCGGCGTTCGTCGTGCTGATCGCCACGCTGGTGGTCAACGTGGGCGTCAGCCGCTACGAACGCCGCAAGGGGCGCGAGCTCGGCTCCGAGCTGCTGTTAGCCGACGCCGCCAACACCGGTGCCGACGTATGGGTGACGCTCTCGGTGCTGATCAGCATGGCGCTCGTCGCGCTCGGCATCGGCTGGGCGGACGCCGCCGCCGCGATCATCGTGGTCATCCTGATCGCCCGCACCGGCATCGAGGTGATGCGCCATGCCAGCGGCGTGCTGGTCGATACCGCGCCCTACACGCCCGAACGTTTGACCGCGATCGCCCACACCGTCCCGGCGGTCGGCACAGTGATGCGAGCGCGCAGTCGGGGATCGTCCCACGCCGCTACCATCGACATCGACCTGCAGGTCGATCCAGCGATGACCGCCGATCACACCGGAGCGATCGCCCGCGCGGTCGAGGAGGCGATGCGCGCCGCGCTGCCGGGCGTGCAGGAGGTCGAGGTGCATTTCGCCTCCGCGCCGCCATCCGACTCGAATATCGCGCTGATTGTGCGCGCACACGCCGACGCCCTGGGACTGGCGACCCACGAGGTGCAGGTGATCACTGGCGAGAGCGGACGCGCGCTGGAAATGCACGTCGAGGTGCCGTCGGGACAGACGCTCCAGGCGGCGCACGATCGTGTCACACAGCTGGAGGACAAGGTACGCGCCGCCCTCCCTGACGTGGATGCAATCGTCTCGCACATCGAGCCGATCCAGACGGGCGGACGCAATGGTCTGATCGCGTCGGCGTGCGAGCCGCTGCTGGAACAGGCGCGGACGCTGCTGGCGCGGCGCTATCCCTCGTTCAACTGGCACGACTTCGAGGTCACGCCGCTCGACGGCGGCTGTCGGCTGACCGTCCACGTCTCGTTACCCGGCAGCCTGACACTGGAACGGGCGCACCAGGTGGCGGAGGGCGCAGAGCTGCTGCTGCGCACCGAGCTGCCCCGGCTGGCGCGCGTCACCATCCACACCGAGCCGGTCGAATGATAGCGCGCTTTCATCGGTTGCAGGGACATTATGATTGCTTTTCAGGCGGGATGCGAACGTTTCTCGTGGGGATTATAATGGGCAATGTGGATTAGCGAAAAAAAGGCACGACGATGTTCCGACGAGTGGAAGTACGCCATTATAAGATGCTCCAGCGAGTGGATGTACGCTTGGAGAGTATCAATATCATGGTCGGACCAAACGCCAGTGGCAAAAGCACACTTCTGGATGTTTTCGCTTTTTTACAATCCGCCTTGAATGATGATGTCGAGTCGGCAGTCAATCAACGGGGGGCGTTGAACGAAACAGTATGGATGAGGACAGATATAGACGATGGGTTTGAAATAGCTGTTAAGATGAACATACCTGACCAGCTTAGTAATGAATATGGTGCGTTACGTTATGAGCTGAGTGTAAGTCTGAATAAAGATGCAGGTTTATTCATCGACACAGAAAATTTAATTCTCATTCCGTCAGACCTTCCAGATAGCCAATCAGCACGCTTGTCTGGTGAGACTATAAATGACTCCAAAAGGATAACTGCTCCACTTCATGGACGTTTACCGAAAGGACATAAGAAAATTGTTTACCGAAGTGATAAAGGAAGCAGCGTTTTTCAATCTGAAATCAACAGCTGGAAAATCTCCTTTCTTCTCTCATCATTAAAACTGTCA
Organism: Anaerolineae bacterium; assembly: GCA_034437395.1. Taxonomy (GTDB): domain Bacteria; phylum Chloroflexota; class Anaerolineae; order Aggregatilineales; family Phototrophicaceae; genus Flexifilum. Next base: position 11,455 of record DAOTUN010000100.1, read on the forward strand.
TTATCAGGTATTCCTGAAGATCGACGTCGCTTTCCACTCGCTCTGTGGTTCAGAGATGCCTTAAAAGAACAGGTTAAAATTATACAACTAGAGAGTTCTAAGCTGCGTGACTTCTGTCCAGCAGGCGCAAAAACAAGTTACCAAACAGATGGTTCAAACTTGCCTCAGGTGATAAATCGATTGAAAGAAATATATGAACAACGCTTTAATTGATGGATTGGACATCTCCAAACTATATTGCCCGACCTGGAGACGGTGGCTGTGGTGGAAGACCCAGGAAATCGCTCACTCTATGTGCAGGTAATTTACAGCAGTGGCTTGAGAGTACCCGCCTGGCTTCTGTCTGATGGCACACTGCGAATGCTCGCACTCACCTTGATCGCCTACATTGCCCCCGATGAACCCCATATCTACATGATTGAAGAACCGGAAAATGGTGTATACCCTAAAGCAATAGAGGCAATCTTCGACTCTCTGTCGTCTGTGTATGATGGGCAGGTTTTTCTAGCGACGCACTCTCCCTTACTGCTTGCACTTGCTGAACCAGATCAACTATTGATTTTCACCCGCACCGCAGAGGGCGCAGCGTCCATCAGGCGCGGATCAGAGGTTGATGTACTACAAAACTGGAAACGTGAGATATCATTGGGAACCCTGTTCGCGGCAGGAGTGTTTGAATGAGTTCTCTGCTGGATTTGATCGTCGTAGTCGCGGACGCAGATGCTGAACGAACAATAGAGACATTGTTGGAAGATAGAAGAGCCTCTTTAAAGATAAGGGGAATAAACTTCGCTATTTTGCGAGCCGATCATGATGCTGGAACTTTTTTGAGAAGTCCCGATCTGCTACGGGAGTATTCCAAAACGGCTGATTTTGCGCTTGTTTTGCTTGATCGTGAAGGCTCAGGCAAAGAAGCCGTAATGAGCGCTGATGAAATGGAGCAGGATCTCGAACAACGCCTACAGCGCGTGGGCTGGAATGAGAGCAACAGCCGCGTGATCGTCCTCGATCCAGAACTCGAAATTTGGGTATGGTCATCTTCACCTCACCTCAAAGCAGTGATGAACGTGAGCGATGAACAACTCAAAGTCGTGTTGGAAAAATTTCCGCCCGCAGGGTCTGCTAACAAGCCTAATCATCCAAAGGAGGCGATGCACCATGCACTCAAACTTGGCAGGAAACCATTTTCACCGTGTCTCTTTCAAGAGTTAGCAGCAATAGTCAGTCTGAAGAATGCGCACGAGCGCGCCTTTTTACGCCTTAGGGATACCCTACAGGCATGGTTTACCCTTGGGTGAAACTTAAGTCTATCCCCCTATGTCCACCACATCGCGCCAGTTGTCCCCGATCGCCGCGTTCGCCTTGAGCGGCGCACGCAATGCGACCGCATTTTCCATCACGCCGACCACCAGCGCCGCTGCTTCGTCGGCTTCGTCGTCGGGCACCTCCAGGACCAGCTCGTCATGCACCTGCAGCAGCATCCGGGTGCGCAGCCTGCGCGCGTCCAGCGCCGCCGCCACCTCGATCATCGCCTTCTTCATGATGTCCGCCGCTGTCCCCTGGATCGGCATGTTGATCGCCTCGCGTTCGGAAGCGGCGCGGGCATTGTGCGTGCCCTGCACCATCCCCGGAAACGAGCGCCGCCGCCCGAACAGGGTCGTCAGATAGCCGGGATCGCGCGCCAGCGCCTTCGCCTGATCGAGATAGACTTTCACCCCCGGAAGCTGCTGGAAATAGGTCTCGATGAATTTTTGTGCCTGTGCCAGCGTCATATCGCTGTCACGCGCCAGCCGAAACGCGCCCATGCCGTAGAGGATGCCAAAGTTGATGCGCTTGGCGAAATTGCGCATCGGCTTGGTGACCGTCTCGATCGGCACGCCGTTCAGCAATGCCGCCGTCGCCGCATGAATATCCTGACCCTGAGCAAATGCGTCCAACAGCGTCGCGTCGCCGCTGATATGCGCCATGATGCGCAGCTCGACCTGGCTGTAATCGACCGATAGCAGCCGATAGCCCTCCGGCGCGATGAAGGCACGGCGCACCTCGCGTCCAATCTCGCTGCGGATGGGGATGTTCTGCAAATTGGGATTACTGCTGCTGAGGCGACCCGTCCCCGCGCCCGTCTGGTTGTAGCTGGTGTGCAGTCGTCCGGTTTCGGGATGGATCAGCGCCGGGAGCGCATCGACATACGTCCCTTTCAGCTTGGACAGTTCGCGGTATTCCATGATCTTTTCGATGATCGGATGCTGCCCGCGCAGGGTCTCCAGCACATCTGCCGCCGTCGAGAGCATACCGGTGCTGGTCTTGCGCACGCCAGCCGCGCTCAAGCCGAGCTTGCCAAACAGGACATCGTTCAACTGTTTGGGGCTGTTGAGGTTGAAGGCGCCGTAGCCGCCCGTCATCCCGTGAATTTCGCTCTCCAGCGTGTCGAGCATCTCGCCCAGGCGTCCGCTCATCTCGCCTAATGCCTCGGTGTCGATCAGCACGCCCGCGCGCTGCATCCGACTCAGCACTGGCAGCAGCGGCAGCTCGACCAGGTTCATCATGTCGCGCGCCGTCGGCGGGTGGACCGTCCCCCACAGCGGATCGACCGATGGCGTGTGCAGCGCGTCCAGGTCGGCATTCAGCGGGGCGATCAGCGCGTAGGTGCAGGCGGCGTCGGCGGCACCATAGGGCGCGGCGGACTCGATCGGCGCCTGTGCCATCGTCGTCTGTTTTTTGCCTCTGCCGATCAGGGTGTCGATCGTGGTCATGTGCCGACCGAGCTTGTCCGCGACCAGCCGCTTCAGACCGAGCTCGGCGGTGAAGGTGTCATGCACCCACGACAGGATCATGGTGTCGATGGTGATCGGTGCCACCTCGATGCCGACGCGCTGCAGCACGATCAGATCGTAGAGCGCGTTGTGCGCGGCTTTCGGAATGTGCGGATTGGTCAGCGGTGAGCGGAGCGCGTCCAGCACGGTTTGCAGGTCGAGCTGCACGCCCTCGTCGTGTCCGACCGGGATGTAATAGCCGTGATCGCCGTCCACCGCCAGACAGATGCCGACCAATCTGGCGGTCATCTGGTCGGTGCTGGTCGTCTCGGTGTCAAAGGCGATCGCGTCGGCGCGGTTGAGGCGATCGACCAGATCACGCAGCGCGTCGGCGTCGCGCACGATCGTGAACGGCACGACTGGCTCGGTCGGCTCGGCGGGAGCGGCAGGCGTGCCCATGTCGAACAGCGCCATCTGTTCCCCCGTGCCGACCGGGACGGGGCTGAGCTTATCCAGCGCCGTGATCAGGCTGCCAAATTCCAGCTCGCGGAACAGGGCGACGACAGCGGGCTTGTCGAATTCCAGCGCGACGCAGCGCGGCAGGGAGACGGTGTAATCGACATGCTGCTGAATGGTCGCCAGCTGCTTGCTGAGAAATGCCGAGTCGCGCCCTGCCTCCAGCTTTTTACGCACCGCGCTGCCGACCGCCTCGATATTGGCGTAGATCGCCTCGATCGTCGGGTAGCTCTGTAACAGCGTGGTGGCGGTCTTTTCACCAATGCCCGCCACGCCGGGAATATTGTCCGACGTATCGCCTTCGAGCGCCTTCAGGTCGATCAGTTGCAGCGGATCCAGCGCGTACTTGTCCCGAAAGCGCGCGATGTCGTAAATCTCGTCGGGCGTCTTTGCCTTGGGGATGAACAGGCGCACGCTGATATGCTCGCTCAGCAGCTGCAGCATGTCGCGGTCACCGCTGAAGATGCGCACGGCGGCGCCCTGTTCCACCGCCTGGCGCGAGACCGTGCCGATCAGATCGTCGGCTTCATGACCAGGCAGCATCAGGATGGGGATGTTGAACGCGGCGACCATGTGCTGGATGCGGACAATCTGCGTTTCGAGTTCGTCGGGCATTTTTTCGCGCGTGCCCTTGTACGCCGGGTAGAGCAGATCGCGTCCGGTCAGCCCGTCGTCAAAGGCGACCGCCAGATAGTCCGGCTTTTCGCGGGTCAGCAGGTCGATCAGCGTGCGTCCAAAGCCGTAGATGGCGCTGGTCACTTCCCCGCGTGCCGTTTTGAAGGGGGCGTTGATCAGGGCGAAATGATGGCGGTACGCCAGCGCGTGACCGTCGAGAATGTAGAACAAGCGGCGCTGTGCCATGACGTATCCTTCCCTGGCGCGAACATCTGAGCGGATTATACGCGGGGCGGGCGATTTGCGCTATGGGGTGCATCCGCCCCCGATGAACCAGACGCGGCAGCCTTCATATTATTTTATGGACAAGCAAAACAGCTATCAGAAACAGTAGCAGGCTGCGATCTGGTTACAGAAAAACCGCTCTGCAAAAAAACTCCAAGCAAAGTGAGAGCTGACAAAACCGGGTCTGCCTCACGCCCCTGCCCCCGCCGACGCCGCCACACCGACCGCCTCACCCGCCACCTCACCCGCCACCTCACCCGCCACCTCCAGCGGCAGCACCACCGTGAAGGTGCTGCCCTTCCCCTGTGTGCTGACCAGCTCGATCCGCCCGGCGTGCTGCTCGACGATGGCGCGGGCGATCGACAACCCCAAGCCGAACCCCTCGACATTATAGGCTTCATCGGCGCGGTAGAAGCGCTCAAAGATGCGACCGCGCTGTTCCTCGTTGACGCCGATACCCGTGTCGCTGATGGCAATGTACATCGAGGTGGCGTCGGCGTGCGCGCGCAGGCTGATCGTCCCGCCAGCGGGCGTGTATTGCACGGCATTGTTGAATATCTGACGCAGCGCCTCGCTCAGGAAATAGGCGTCGCCCTGCACACGCGGCAGGTTCGCCGGGATATCGGTCACCAGCGTCAGCATGGCTCCCACTTTGATGCTGAAGTGGTACGACAGGTCACGCAGCAGCTCGCTCACCTGCACCGCCGCGCTCTGAAAGGGTTCGCCCGAATCCAGCTTGACCATCAGCAGCATCATATTGAGCAGGCGATTGATGCGCTCGACCTGAGATTGCAGCGCATCGAGACGGCGATCGCGGATCTCCGGCGTCGGCGTGCGCCGCAGCAGATGAATGTTGGTGCCGATGATCGCCAGCGGCGTGCGAAATTCGTGGGACGCGCCGCGCACAAATCCAGCGAGAATTTGTCCGCGCTGGCGCTCGACGGCGGCATCGATGGCGGCGCGTTCACTGCGCTTGCGGTTGGTCAGGTCGCGCATCACCAGATGAATTTGCGGCGGCGTGCCATCGGTATAAGTGATCAGCGACGGGTGCATCTCGACGGTCAGTTCCGAGTCGTCGGCGCGGCGAAAGGTACGCTCGTAGGGGGAGATGTTTTCGCCGCGCGTCAGGCGCACACGCAGGGTCAGCACATTTTGACGTTCACGCTCGACCACTACCTCGCTGTAGATCATACTTTTGAGATCGGACGCGCTGTAGCCGAGCAGATCGACAGTGCGCGAGTTGACCTCGTGCATGACTCCATCCAGCCCCAGCACGATGATCGGATCGTTGGATTGCTCGAACAGCGCCCGGTAGCGCTGTTCGCTGGCGCGTAATCGCAGCGCATAGCGCTCGCGCAAGGCGGTGCCCAGGACGATCAGCGCCGAGATCAGCCCGATGAACAGACTCTCCAGAATGACGACCTCGATCGACTGCCGCAGCGCGAAGGTCAGCAGCAGCACCACCACGACCGTGAACGCCACCGCAATCCACATCGTCTCACGCGAGTCGAGGACAAAGCCCGCCATCAGCACGCACAGCACGAAATATTTCATGATGTTGATGACGCCGGTCATGTCCTCCGCCGCCCCATCGATCACCAGCACCGAGATGGTGGCGCCGATCATCCAGATGGTCACGCGCAGCCCGACCCGGTAGCGCGCCGTGCGGCTGATAAAATAGGCGCCGCCCAGTGCCACATACATCACCGCGATCAGCAGCATGTTCAGGACCAGATTAGTGCGGTACGCCAACCACAGCGGCAGTATCAGCGTGAGCGTCACCAGCAGCAACAGAATGAACGTCGAAAACGCGCGTGCCGTCCAGCGTTCACGCTCTGGCACAGCCAGCGACGGCTCGGTCAGCCGACCGAGCATCATCCCTAATCGTTTAACAGACAAGCGATCCTGAAACAAAAGAATGACCTCATTCTGGCAGTAAGTTACATCTATGCTGTCACACCTCAAGCATACTCGAATGTAACATATTTGATATGCCGATTACATAACCTGTGGCATTCTGTGATCAATCGGTGTGCATGGCTATGTGCATCACACCCGCTCACATGCGCTCGAAATTGATGAATTGCTGTATTTCTTCCCCATCGAGCGCCCGTCCCGGCGTGACGATCAGGTAGCTGTCCGCCCACAGCGACTCGGCATGAACTGCCGGATTGAGTGCGCGCACGATCGCCGCCGAGCGCGCTTTCAGGTCGCGCACCACGCGGAAGGCGGGTTCATCGCCGGGCACATCGGCGTACAGGTAGACATAATCCCCCCTGACCTGAAGATCGTGCAGTCGCCAGGCGTTTTCGCGGAGCTGCATCGCCATACCCGCGCCGATCGCTTTTGACGCTGGATCGTCCAGCAGGGCTTCGGGGTCGCGCAGCAGCCAGACATAGGCGAACGGCTCGCGCAGTGCGATCTCGACCGGCGGGACGAGGACGGACGGCGGCACGAGCATCGCTGCCTGTTCCGGGACGGCGCTCAACGCCTCGACCAGCCGCGTGCCTTGACGCCGAATGTCGCTCATCGAGGTCGCGCCTTTGAAAATCAGCGTCAGCGTACCCACCTCGGTCGTGCAGGTGTACAGCAGATAATCGCGTCCCGTATCCTGCTGCGTGACGAACTGCACGCGCGCATCGCGGCGTCCGGTCTGGTGGGCGGCGAGGATGCTCGGTTGCAGCGTCAGCAGTTCGTCGGGCAGCATCCGTCCCGCCTGTGCGACGATCTCGCCTTTGCGCAGCAGCAGCGCGGCTTCGGCGGTCGTCTCCAGCGCGGCATGGGTGAGGGTGAGCGCGACCTGTTCCGAGGTCGGCGGAGCGACGTTCGCCGCTGGAGTAGGAGGGAGTACAGCAGCAGCGGGCGGGGAGAATGGTGCAGCGGGTGCGGACGGGACAGATGGCACGACAGACACGCGCGGCGCAGGCAGATCGAACGCCGCCATCAGCTCGAACTGGGTGTTGAAGTCCTCGGTATACCACTCGCCCCAATCCGCCCCTTCGCCCCTTTCAAGGTTGGCGGACGCATCGTGAGGCGTCTCGAATGGGCGCGGCGCGACCACAGCCAGATCGGACAATTCGGGCAGCGTGTCTGGCGGTGTGGCAGCATCATCGGGCAGCGCGCGGGCGGACGCATCCTGAACCGTCGTTACGGCGCGGGTGGCGTCGATCCCCACTACAGGAGCGTCGATCCATTCCGTTTCCAGCAGATCGGGGCGGCTCTCGAAATGCTGCGCTTGCGAGGCGCGCGTGGTCTGATCGCTGCTCATGCCTTCGGGCAGATCGGCGGGGTCGGACGGCACGGCGGCTGCCTCCGCCATCTCGGCGGCTTGACGGGCTGCCCGCCAGCGCTGTTCAGCGTTTTGGCGCACATGCGGGGGCAGCGGCTTGATCCGGGTTTCGGGGAGGCGCTGTTCGATGCTGTCGAGCAAGTCCTCGATCGAAAATTCGCCGAGCGACATCGATTGTTCCAGCGTTTGTTCGAGCATGACGCGCGCGGGTGACTCCGCCTGGGGCACCGCGTCGAAGTCGAAGCTCTCGCGCGGGCGCGGCGGTGGATCGATCGTCATGATCGCCGGGGCAAACTCGAAAGCGGCGTCGGGATGGATCGGACGTCCGACGATGATCTCCGACGACTCGTCCAGCACGCTGTCGCCACGCAGGATCGACAGCACGCGCTCGAAGCCTTTGTCGTGCACCCCGCTGATCAGATCGCTGATCGTCCCCCCTTCGGCGGCGCCAGGCATGGGTGGCTCGTCCTGTGCCAGGCGTCGGTGCAGACGCATGGCGGTGTCGCTGTACTGAGCGGGACGGGCACGGCGATCGATCTCCGGGCGGGTGGGCGCGATCGGGTCGTCATAACCGAGCACGATGTCGGCGCCGCCGCGAATGATGAAATCCGCCATGCGCGACCCGACCGGCGGCGGCTCGCGGCGCAGCGACTCGACCAGCGCGTCAAAATCGGTGCGCGGCTGGCGCGGCGCACCGGCGTTGGGCGCGCTCGACTGCGGATCGTTGGGGGTGGCGCCCTCGTCGTAGGTGACATCCTCGATGGCATCGTAATAATTGTCGCGCGACGAGTCTTCAGGCGCGGGCGGATAGCCGAAACCATCATGCCCCATTTGCTGCAAGACCCCCTCCAGCGTCGCAGGTTGTTCGGGCAGGGTATCGGGTGGCGGCGGCAGATCGTCGTCAAAGATGTGTTCCAGCAGTCCGCTCTTGCCCGGCTGTCCCGGCTCGACGGCGGACATAGGGGTAGTGCGCCGTTTCAGCCAGTTGTCGATCAGACGCAGCAGGTCGGCGGGGCGAAAATCGCTCGGCAGCGCGGCATCGGCAGCCAGGGCGCGCATCTGCTCGTCGCCGGGCGGGGGCATGACCACGATCAGGATGGCAGGCTGCACCGATCGCAGCGCGTCGATCGCCGCCGCCGCCGCCGACCCACCCAATGTAACCAGGTCGATCAGGGCGGCGTCCTGTGTGTGTTCGCGCGCATACTCGATCGCCGCATCCGGCGTGGTGAAAGGATGCACCTCGCAGCGCGGACTGCGTTCCAGCGCTTGTTTGAGCGCGATCGCGGTTGTCAGCTTGCCATGCAGGATCAGGATCGGCGTGATCATCGTCTATGCCTCATGATTGTGCGTCTGTCCAGGGCATGGCGCACCATGTCCCATATTGAATGCCTTAAGGCGCGGTGCTGACAGTGACGGTATAGAAACCCAGATTGTTGACCTCGCTGATCTCACTGACCTGGGAGTCGGAGTCGGCGCGCACCTGGAGCGTGTAGCTGCCCGCCGCCGTGAAGGTCACATCTTTGGTGAGCAGAATGCTCTCACCCGGTCCCAGCCCGGCGATAGCACTCAATGACTCGGTGGTGCCGGGTGAGACGCTCAGGGTGTTGTTGAACTGTCCGGTGATGCGCGCCCCGGTGTTGGTGAGCGTGATCGCATAGCTGCTGGTCACGGGGGTATTGCCTGCGCCCAGGGTGAGTGTCTGCGCGCCGACGATGGTCGTCACCAGCAGGTCGGGCAAGCCGGGCGTGGCGGTGAAGGTGGCGGTCGCGGCTGGAACGGACGGCATCAGAGTAGGCACGAGCGTCCAGGTCGGGATCACCAGCGAGGTTGGCGTCGGCGGGATCGGCGGGATGATCACCCCGGAACAGTTGCCGTACAGCGTGATGAACTGATTGCTCACCCATCCCGACGTGACGCCCACACGCACCTGCCACCAGCTGTTGGTGGGTGTACGTCCGGTGATCGGCGCGATCGTCCCGGCATTCAGCACCAGGATACGCGGGTATTCGGTGCCCGGTCCGGTGCGCAGATTAAGCGCGCCGTTGGTGACCAGCCGACAGGTCGGGTCGAACGGATCGACCACAGGACGAGAAGTGATCACGATCACGGGCGGCGGCTGCTGCGTGATCGGGGCGTTTGTCACAGTCGGCGCCGCGCCAACCGTAATCTGGACTTCCGCTGGCAGGCTGGCGACCGAGGCGCGATAGGCGATCACCTGCAGCGTGACCGCGCCGAGCTGAGTCGGCGTATAGGGGATGCTGACAGGCAGCGTGCGATCGCCGCCCACCGAGGGCGAGACCACCGACTGCACCGTCTGTCCATTTGCCAGCAGCTGCACGCGGGTGATGCCGATCGAGTCGCTGGCGGTGGCGTTGACGGTGATCGCCTGATTGACGGCGAGCGTATCGCCTCCGCGCGGCGACGTGATCGTGACGATCGGCGGCAGCCCGCCCGCTGCGATCGTAGGCGTGGCGTCGCCCTCGTTGGTGAGATTGCACGCTGTCAGCATCAGTGCCAGCATCAGCGGCAGGATCAGGCGCAGGAATTGTTGCAAATGCGATCGACGCATGAATCTCGTCCTTGACATGGATGGTAAATACACGCTCATTCTACACCGGAAACGGAAAACACTTATTTCCTGGCAGCCACATTCGTCCGTCGAGAAGCAGTGCTTCGCGTCTTGACGTCTTCCTGTTCAATATTTTCCTCTTTCTTTTCTCTTCTGTTTCTTTGATGACTTTTTGTAACTACACAGTCCTCACCCTAAATCCCTCTCCCACAAGAGGCGAGGGACTTGCTACTGCGTTTCTCCCCTTCTCCCCTTGTGGGAGAAGGGGTCGGGGGATGAGGGATACCTGAGTCGTTATGAATTTTTTGACACGCCACCAATGTCCCCCGATCGACCTACGCCGATCGACCCGGCGTGCTCATGACTGTGCCTGCCGGAGCTTCTATCCTCATCGGCACACGTCAACGCTGGCTGTGCAGATAAGGAACGTTCGCCATGATCGACAAGACCGACGCTCTACGTATGATCCGCGATCAGATACTCGCGTTGGAGGCGTCCCCGCTCTACGCTTATCGCACCGAAAACAAATTCTTCCCGGTCATCGGGGAGGGCAGTCACAATGCCGCTGTGATGGTGATCGGAGAGGCACCCGGTGAAAACGAGGCACGCCAGGGGCGTCCGTTCGTCGGCGCTTCGGGAAGACTGCTGGATGAGCTGCTGGCGGAGATCGACCTGAGGCGTGAGGACATCTATATCACCAACGTGGTCAAAGACCGTCCGCCGGAGAATCGCAATCCGCATAAAAAAGAAGTGGCGATCTACGCGCCCTTTCTCGAACAGCAAATCGCGCTGATTCAGCCGCGTATCCTGGTGACACTCGGACGGTTCGCACTGGAGTTTGTGGCGGCACGCTATGCGCCCGATGTGACCGCTCCCAGGATCACCCAGCTGCACGGACAGGCGCTCCCCGGCACGGCGCCTTACGGATCGATTCACATTCTGCCGCTGTTTCATCCGGCGGTCGCGCTCTACGACCCGACTCAAAAGGGCATCCTGAGCGCTGATTTTCGGGCGCTGCAAAGTCTGCTGTCGGGTCTGACGTAGAGGCGTTGCTGCATTCCTACGCACGCCATAAGCAGACATCGAATGGACAACCCGTTTAATCCTGACGTGATCAGCGCAGCGGACACATCGTTGTGCGTCCCTGCGCCGATCACGCCATTCCTAAATGATTTGTCCATAACGATATGTCTGTATAACCACGTCCGCACAACGATACGTCCGTCTTCTTTACGGCACCAGCGCCGGCGCGCCCACCTGACCGAAGCTCGCCGCCAGCAGCGAAAAGTCAGTGATATTGACGACGTTATCGCCGTTGAAGTCGGCGCGCGCGTCATAGCCCGGCGTCACCGATGTCTTGCCAAAGGTCGCCGCCAGGATCGAGAAGTCAGTGATATTCACCGCGTTATCGTCGTTGGCGTCGCCATTTCTGAGCGCGCCGACGCCGAAGGTGAACGTCCCTGGAGTGGTCACTACCACACCAGCCACCTGTGCCGCCAGCGTTTGTGCGGTTTTGATGCGCATCGTGTAGGTGCCGGGAAAGACGTTGGCGATCACGAGCTGTCCATTGACGGTCGCTGTGCCCATCGCAGTGCGGAAGGCGCCGCCGCTGGTCGGCTTCAACTGCACGATTACGGGCACCTGCAGCAGCGCGCTCGGCGCCAACGGGCGTCCCTGCACCGTGAAAAACGCCTGGAAGCTGTTATTTTCGAATACGCTGAACACCGCGCTCACAGCCGAGTCGATCCCGCCGCCGCCGCCCTCCTGAACGGTAAAATAATACCTCCCTGGCACGTTCAGCGTCGTCAGAGGGAACGCGATCACCCCGTCCTGTGTCAGGTCGGTCAGCCAGGGAGAGGCGAACAGATCGGTGGTCACGCACGAGCCGCCCGCCCCGGTGCAGCGCAGCAGCGTCGAGCTGAAATCAAGTCCGTCCGCCAGCGGATCGACCAATCCGCTGCCCGCCACGCGGACGGTCGCGCCGGGGCTGAAGGACTGCCCGACGAACACGTTCACGGGCTGCGGCTCGATCTGCACGTAGGCATCCGGCACGCTGAAGACGGTGCTGTCGGTCTCGATTACGTCACCGACGCTGCTCAATCCCTCGCTGGCGCGCATGATCAGATTTGGAGCCGGCGTAGCGATGCGCACGTTGGTCAGCATCGTGATGCCATTTTCCATCGGCTCGGAGGTGTCGATCACCAGGTAGGCGGTCGATGAAAAGCAGTTCACCCCGGTCACGCTGGTGCATTGGCGCAGGTCGAAGCGGATGAACTGTCCGTCGGCATAAGAGTCGGTCGGAAAAGCATCGCCTCTGCCGCCCTCACGGGCGTAGACGGTCACAGGAAAGCGCGAGGCGATCGAATTGGGCGGGGTGAAGGCGATGAAGTCGAGATAGCCTTGCGCCACATCGAAGCGATTCGATATGTAAAGGCTGGTCGAGTTGGTGATATAGGGCACGAGGATATAGCCGCTGTTGGGCGGGGTGATATTCAGATCGTTGAACGTGATCGTACCATCGTTCAGGGTTCCCGTGCGCCAGTCATCTACCACCGTCACAAAATCGCACGGGGCGAGCGGTACGGTACAGCGCTCTAAATCGATGTCCGCACCCACCCCATCCGCCAGCGTGTCGATCGGTCCGCCGACGACTCCGACACGCCCCTGGATTGTCGCGCTGAAACGCGCGAAGGTGGACATGTTGGTGAGCGACGACGGTAACACCACGCTCACGATCTTCTCGATCAGGAATAAATCGGATTGTGTAGTTACAATCGACGTTGTGTCGTCACGCAGGAAATACGATCGACCTGCACCGCCGTAGACAGGCACATTGGCATTGCTGATGGTCGCCACGCCGTTGACCAGGCTGGCGACGCGCCAGTTATTGGTGTTCAGCGCGTCCCCGGTGCAAGCCGCATCCGAGCAGAGGTAGAGGTCGAGATTGATCGCGCGCGGGCTGCTGCCAGTGCCAGCGTAGATATCGATGGGTCCGCCAAAGCTGCCGCGGTGGATGCTCACATCGACCTCGAACTGCGACGCGACGGTCAGATTGGTGCTGATCGGCAGATCGACGACCGCATAGGCGCCAACCACATCGAATGTACTGGTGGTGCGGGGGAGCAGCCCGGTCGCCGTCGCACTGAAAAAGTAATCGCTGTTTAGTGCGCCGATAGTCATGTTAAAAAATTTAGCAGCGCTGCCGCTGATGACGACGGTGGCGAACGTGCTGTCGATGACGACCGGCGTGCAGGGAGCCGGTGACCCAGGGCAGCGCAGCAGCGCCAGCGTGACGACCGTGCCATTGAAGGCATTGGTCGCAGTATTGGTCGCCTGATCGTATGCCTGCACCTCCACGTTGATGCGACTCATCGGCGTGTAATCGGTGGCGGGCACGGTCGTGAAGCGCAACCCGAAGGGCGCGGCATATGCGGTCGGCGCTGCGGAAAAGATTAGCACGCTTAAGGCGAGGATCGCCGTCAACCGACGAAGAATCGAACGCAAGGGATTGCTCATGGTCTTCAGACCTCTCTGACAACTGACTCCTATCCTATACACATTTCAGAATCACGCCAGTGCGCCGAAAGACCGATCGTTATGTTGCGCAGCGACGCATCGTGATGCGTCTCTATCCTCAAAAACAGCAGCGCTGTTATTCCTCGCGGTCGCGCCGCCGCTGCAACAGCCGCCCCGCCAGCGTCTCGCCGTCGGCGGCGGGCACGCTCGTCGGCAGAGCGGGGCTGGCAGGGACAATGCCTGCATTGTCCGCCGCCGCGCCTTCCCCGCTCACTATCCCCGCCCGCACACTGGACACCGCAGGGACAATGTCTGCATTGTCCGCCGCACCGTCGGCGCTCGCCGTCCCCGCCCGCTCTTTGGCGTCCAGCAGCGTCGCCATGCGCGCCGACGGCGCCGTCGCACGACGCGGCAGCAGCGCCGCCTGCACGCGCGCCAGATCGCTGCGCGTCACCAGCAGCCGCCGCACGGCGATATCGATCGGCAGCAGCAGCAGCGCCACCAGCAGCAGGATTGGCGCCAGCGGTACCTGAGCGTCGAGCGCCAGCGCGCGGCGGTCGTAGATCGACTCTGGATCGCTGACGAATTCGCCGCCGCTGATCGCCGCGATCGCGGGCAGCACGTCGGCGCCCTGCTGTCCGTATTCCGCCGAATAGCGCATCACCCACCCGCTCAACGGACTGAGCGCGCCGCCCGATTCGCCCTCGGACGCGATCGCGCGCACAAAATAGGCGCCTTCGTCGGTCGGGGTGAACGCCGCCTCGTAGCGCCCCGGCGCCACCTGACGCAGCGCCAGCCGCACCGACTCGCCGTCCGGCTGTGTCAGCAGGGTATCCAGCGTCAGACCGTTGCGAAAGGCGCCGTCGGCTTCACGCGCATCGACTACCACCCGTGCCGAGTCGCCTTCCATGACCACGCGCGCTTCCAGCGCGTTGTCCACGCCCTGTGCCATCGTCCAGCGGGCAGCCTGCCCCCAGAACTGCGCGAATCCGTCCCAGGTCACCCAGTCCGCCGCCCAACGGGGCGCGGCGTCACTGGTGAAGGCGACCGCCCGCCCTAACCCATACTGCCAGGATGCCAGAATCGGATCGGGATATGGCTCCGGGGCGCGCAGGATCACCGTCGCGGTATCTTTTTCGGAGGTAGCGACATAGCCGCGCAGCGCGGGCAGAGCGTCGATGCCATTCATGATCGGGCTGATCGCGGTCAGGTCGGGCGTGAAAATCGTCTCGACGGTGTAGGCGCGCGTCGCCAGCACTGTCTCCTGCGAAAAGATCAGCGGGATCGACTCCACGATCTGGACCGGGTGATAATTGCCGCCACCCGCCGACGCCATGCCCGCCAGAAAGTCCGGGCTACCGCCGCCGATGGCGATCACCGAGGTGGTGATGCCGTAGTCGGCATTGAGCGATTTGCTCAGGTCGATCAGCCCGGCGTCGCTGGCGCCGCCGTCGGTGAGCAGGATGATGTGCTTGCGCTGGCTGGTCTCGTCGATCAACGATTCGCTCGCCAGCCGATAGCCCGCCAGAATATCGGTGCCGCCGCCCGATCGCAGGCTGGCGACGAGATTTTGCAGCCCGACGCGATCGGAGATGGTCTGCACTTCCGCGACCCAGAACGCCTCCGAGTCGAACGAGACTACACCCGCGCGGTCGGTCGGCTGGAGAAAGTCGATCGATCGGATGATCGCCTCCTGTGCCAATTCGAGATTGGTCACGCCGCTGGCGCCCGACACCATCATGCTGCCCGATCGGTCGATCACGTAGGCGATGGTGATCTGCGGCACCCGCTGTTGATCGCGCAGCCGCATCTCGACGGGCAGCGTCTCCTCGATCGGCGTCTGAAAGTAGCCGCCCGGCGCATACGACTCGCCGCCGCCGATCACCACCAGCCCGCCGCCCAGGTCGCGCACATAGGTTTGCAGCGCGGTCATGCGCGCGGGTGCCAGCGCCGATGCCGGCACATCGTTCAGGATCACCGCGTCGTAGCCCGCCAGCGCCGCTACCCCGATCGGCGCCGCGCCCGGCACCTGCGAATCGACGCCGATCCCGACCGCGATCAGCGCATTCGCCAGCGCATCCGACTCGCGCGGGTCGTCACTGAGCAGCAGCGCGCGCGGCGGACCGACCACACGGCTGAAGGCGGCGAGCTGGTTGTTCTGGTAAAAACCGTCGGCGCCGATCGGCTCGACCTGGACGCGAAAATCGCCAAAGCCGCGCGTCTCGCCCGCCGTCAGCGGCACAGTGTAGCGGTTGGTGCCCGCCTGTAACTCGCGCGCCGCGTCGTAGATGACCGCCCCCGATGCGAATACCCGAATGCGCGCGGATGTCGGCACATCGGCGGCGATGTCGATCGCCAGGTCGAATCCCTGCCCGGCGGCGACCACCGACGGCGCGCGAAACTCGGTCACGCGCACATCGGGCGCAGGGTCGGCGCGGTAGGGAATCACGCTGATCGGCACGCCGATGGCGGCGGCGCGCGCGGCAGCGGCTTCAGCGTCGCCGCTGGTCTGGCGTCCGTCACTGAGCAGCACCATCCGCCGTGCCGCACCCGGCGGAAACAGCGCCAAGCCCAGGCTGATCGCCTCTTCGATGTCGCTGGCACCCCGCATGGGCGTCGAGCGGAACGGTGCCAGCTCGCGCGCGCCGCTCATCGGGCGCTCGATCAGCGCGTCGCCGCCAAAGACGACGACGGCAGCCTGATCGTCGGTCGCCATGCCCGCGATCGCCGTGTCGATCGCCTCGAACTGCGCCGCCAGCGCCGCCCCGCCCATGCTGTCGGATCCATCGACCAGAAACACGACCGCCAGCCGATCGGCAGAGCGCACGATCTGCGCGCCCGCCAGCGCCAGGATCAGGCACACCACGATCGCGGTGCGCAGCAGCAGGCTGGCACTGTCACGTCCCCGGCGGGTGACCAGGCGCGGACGCCCGATCCACCAGACGACAGGCAGAGCGATCCCCAGCAGCAGCGCGATCGGCGCGGTGAAATTCACAGCGTTTTTGCTCGCATCAGATCAACCCCTTACGCCGCAGCTCACGATCCAGACGCAGGAAGCCCGACGCCTGATCTTTTGTAAAGTCGATGTAGGGCACGCCGGCGATCACCAGCGTCGGACCCATCTCGCGCGCCAGCAGCAGAAACACCGGGACGCCGACCTCCTCGCTGAACAGGTACTCTTTCGCCGCCCATGCCGACTTTTTCCAGTCGGGCGACAGCACGCTCAGGGTCGCGGCGGCGTTATGGATCACGGCTTCGAGTTCCAGGAACAACTGGGTGTGAAAGTTGCGATCGGACGACTGGTAATCCCAGTAGCCGTAGCCCTTTTCCGCCAGGAATGCGCGCAGCAGCTCGGCAAAGGCGGTGTCTTCCTGGGCGTAGCTGATGAAGACGTAGCCCTTTGACTTGGGCACGGCGGCTTCCGCGATCGCGGCGCGCATCCGGGTCGCGCTCTTGGTCTGGCGGGGCAGCGCGGCGATAAGCTGTTCCAGCCCGGCTTGGTAGACGTCGTCGTCTCCGACCAGGGTGATCACGGGCGAGCCCGCGAACACGGGTTCATGATAAGACAGAAAGCTGATCGCTTTGGGCGTGACCACCGCCACGATGATCGGGATGCCGCGCGATCGCGCTTCTTCGAGCTCGAACTGAATCAATCGGGTAGAACTCAACGATCGTCCGAACAGGAACAGGAGTACGTCCGCCTGGCGCAATCCTTCCGGCTTTGCCTGGTGCCAGTCGGCGCCAGCGGGCACGTCGTCGGGCACCAGCCACAGCGTAATGCCCGCCGCGCGCAGGTCGTTCAGCACTCGATCGATGATCGGATGATCGCGGCGATCATGGCGGGAATAACTGACGAATACGGTACTCATAGGGCGGCTTTTCTCCGTAAATTCAGGATGCCTGGGGCGCGCATCCGCCGATGATACAGAATCCATTCGATGAGTGCGATCGCCAATGCTGCCAGTGCCAGCCAGCCCCAGTATTCGCGCTGACCGAATTCCGCTTCCTGTGCGGGCGTGACGACCGTGCCGCCAAGCGTGATCGTCGCGGTCGGGGCGATCGCGCTCTCCGCCGGATCGAACAGATTGACCGCGCCGTCGGGCAAGGCGACCGTCGTCGGCGGCAAAAACCAGTCGGTCAGCGCGGACAGCAGGATCGGAAACTGGATGTTAAGCGGCAGATCGCTGTCACGCAGCGCGAACGGCATGATCGCCACCTGGCGCCCATCGATGTCGCCCGCCAGCAGCAGCGCGCCGTCGTCGGCGCGGATCAGCACGTCCGCCCAGGGCGCCGTCACCTGCCGGAACTGCAACAGGTTGACACCGCTGAAATCGACGTAGGTCAGGCGCGGATCATCGCGCTCGACGCGAATCGTCCCGATGGCGTCCGCCGGAATCACGGTCAGCGCGCCGACCGTGAACAGCGGCGACGACTCCGGCGGATCGATGAACAGCAGATCGCCCGCTGGCAGCCGGGGCGGGGTGAAGCCGTCGAAAATGGTCAGATCGTAATTCCCGGTCGGGATGCCCGATGCCGGATCCGCCAGTGTCACATCGAGGCGCGGCAGACTGCGCAGGCCCTGTTCCAGAAACAGACTGCCCGCGCTGATCAGCAGCACGCGCCGGGTCGCGCCGCCGTCGTAGACCGCCCAGGCAGCGTCGTCTGCCGCCAGGTGATCGACGCTGGTCGCGTCCGCCGCGCGGGTGACGCCGACGCGCACCGTCTCGAACGAGTCCAGCCCGCCCAGATCGGGGATGAACGAGAACGACGATCCCGCCGGGATCGTCTGGTTGATCGCATCGATCAGCACATCGTCGGCGCGCAAATCGATCACGATGTCGGCGGCTGTCGTGCCGAAATTCTCGATCTGGGTGAACAACTGCGGCGGCTGTCCGGGCAGCACATCGACCGCCAGCGCCGTGATACCGACATTTTCCGCCGATACGCCGACGGGGATGTAGCGTAAATCGCCGGGGATCGCCGGGAGCGCGCGTCCGCCGTCTGTGGCTGTGCCACGCAGCGCCCCGCCGCCGTCGCTGATGATCAGCACGTCAAAGTCGGCAGCACCCGCCCCGCCCGCCGCTGCCAGCGTCAACGCCGCGTCCCAGTCCGCCGCGCCGAGTCCGGGCTGCGCACCGTCGAGCGCGGCATAGAGCGGATCGGCGTCGGACGTGTAGGGCGCCAGCACATCGGGTGCCGCCCCGACGCGGATCAGCGTGATCACATCGTCGGGGCGGCGCGCGTCGATCACCTCACGGGCGATCGCGCGCGCCTGGTCAAAGCGGCTGATCGAATCGCCGCCGGGCGAGTCGGTGGCGTTCATGCTGGCGCTGGCGTCGATCAGCACTGCGATCCGCCCCGCGCCCAGTGTCGGCACGATCTGGAACGGGCGCGCCAATGCCAGCACGATCGCCGCCAGCAGGATGAGCTGGAGGATCAGCAGCAGGTTGCGACGCAGGCGCTGCCAGGGCGTGTTGGCTTCCTGATCGCGGATCACCTGTGCCCACAAAAAGTTGCTCGATACCACGACCTCGCGTCGGCGCAGCCGCAGCATATAGAGCAGGATGATCGGGATCGCCAGCAGCGCGCCCAGCAGCGCCAGGGGGGTCAGAAGCTGCATGGAGGGACACTTTCAAAAGACAAAAGATGAGCCAGCGATTCAGAAATTGAGAGAAAAGCACAGGGAAAGAGCGACATTATTTCACCAGCCCTGCACGGCGCAGATCGGACAGGATGATTTTTTCCCAGGGCGCGTCGCTGACCGTCGGAACAAACGCCGCCCCGCGCTGACGACAATCGGCTGCCAGACCATCACGCCACGACGCCAGGCGCCGCTTGTACAGATCACGCAGACTGTCGTCGAGGGTCACCTCCTGGGCGGCGCCCGTCTCGCTGTCTACCAGGCGCAAATCGCCGTTCAGCGTCGGGTCGATCTCGGTCGGCGCCAGCACATGCACCACGCCCACCTGATAGCCGCGCCCCACCAGCGCGTTCAGTCCGTCACGGATGCCGGACGGCACCATCAGATCGCTGATCAGCACGCACAGCCCAGGGCGCGCCGCGCGTCCGGCGTAGCCCTTGAGCGCGGCGTCGAGATCGACCGCGCCACCCGGACGCACCGACTCGATGAACGCCAGCAGCCGCGCCGCCGCGCCCCGTCCGCGCACAGGCCCGAACGACTCGCCGCGACCGCCTAAGACCGTGATCGTCAGGCGGTCGTTGGCGGTCAGCGCGATCACGCCCAGCCCGGCGATCAGGCGGCGTGCCATGTCGAACTTCGACGCCACCCCCTCCCGTGACCCCTTACTTACTGGCACGACCGCCTGCCCCGACCCCTCTCCCGCTGGCGTAGGGGAGGAGTCAGCGTCAGGTGCCGGATAGTCCATGCTGGCGCTGGCGTCCAGCAGCAGATGCACGGCTAAATCTTCCTCGTCCTCGTACAGCTTGGTCAGTGGGCGATCGAGCCGGGCATAGACGTTCCAGTCCAGGCGGCGCAGATCGTCGCCTGGCACATAATCACGGTAGTCGGCAAACTCGATGCTGGTGCCGCGCTTGCTCGATCGGCGTTCGCCCTTGATCGCCCCGGCGCGGGCGCGCGACGCCACCAGGGTGACCTGTTCCAGTTTGCGGCGGGCGGCGTCATCGAACAGCGGCACGATCTAGCGTCCTTTGGGGACGGCGCGCAGCACGTCCGCGATGATCGTATCGGGGCGCACCGCTTCCGCGATGCCCTCGAATCCGAGCAGCAGCCGATGACGCAGCGCTGCCGCCGCGATCGCATCGACATCCTTGTAGCCGACGTTATCCCGTCCATCCAGCAGCGCGTTCAGCTTGGCGCCGACGAGCAGCGCCTGTGCCCCGCGCGGGCTGGCGCCATAGCGCACGTACTGCCGGACGCTTGGCGGCGCCGTCGCATTGTCGGGGTGGGTCGCCACGACCACACGCGCCACATACTCCGCCACTGCTTCCTCGACGGGCACGCTCGCCGCCAGCCTGCCCATCGCTACCACAGCGGCGCCGTCCGCGACCTTGTCCGCCTTGCTGGTCTCGACGCCGGTGGTGCGCGACAAAATCAGCTTGAGATCCTCCACCGACGGCGAACGCAGCTCGATCTTGAACATGAAGCGGTCGAGCTGTGCTTCAGGAAGCGGGTAGGTGCCCTCCATTTCGAGCGGATTCTGAGTCGCCAGCACGAAAAAGGGCGCGTCGATCGGATAGGTGCGCTGCGCGACGGTGACGGTCGTCTCCGCCATCGCTTCCAACAGCGCCGACTGCGTTTTGGGCGTGGCGCGGTTGATCTCATCAGCGAGCAGCAGGTTGGCGAACACGGGACCAGGCTGAAAGCGGCGGACACGGCGTCCGGTCTCGTCTTCTTCGAGGATGTCCGTCCCGGTGATGTCGGCGGGCTGCATGTCGGGCGTGAACTGAATGCGCGAAAATTTCAGATCGAGCGCGTCCGCCAGCGTGCGGATCAGGATCGTCTTGCCCAAGCCGGGCACACCTTCCAACAGCGCGTGGCGCCCCGCCAGCACACAGATCAGTACGGCGCGGATGGTGTCGTGCTGTCCGACAATGACGCGGCTGACCTCGCGCTCGATCGCGGCTGCCGTCTCGCTGAAACGCTCGATGCTCATGGCGTCGGTGGGGGTCACAAATTCATCTCTTTTCGTTATAAGAGTCGATTATTCATCACTGCCCCGGCTCCAGCGATGTGAAATAGTCGCGCACCACATCACGCAGCGCCAGCGGCACCGTCCCGGAGTCGAGCGCGCGGTCGGCGGCGCCCCGGTAATCGTTATACACCTGATTGTAAGGCACAGTCACCTGTCCGTCAGGGTTGTCGGAAAAATCGCCCTCCTGGACGGTCTGATCGCCCGCGTCGGCGCTCAACTCGATGGCGTTGTCACCGGGGATCGACGCGATCGATCGACGCGGGACATTGACCGGCTCGAAGGCGCGCTCGCCCGTCCCATCGGGGTCGTTGTCGCCGCTGGGCGCCCCGCTCTGCCCGACACTGCTCTGAGAATCGCTGCCCGCGTCGCCTGCCGAGTCGCCCGCCTGGGATGCGCCGCTGCCGCCGGATTGCTCGGACGGCGCGCCCTCGGACTGCTGATCGGCGCCGCCGCCTTCGCCGGGCGTGGTGCCGCTGCCTTCCTGTCCGCCCTCGCTCTCACCCTCTGTGCCCTGTCCGGCGGTCTCACCGCTGGCGCCGGGCTGCTGACCCGCCGAGCCGTCCTGCGGGCTGCCCTGTTCGCCGCCAGACTGAGTGGTATCGCCGGTCTGCTGCTGTCCGGCGCGGCTGATCTCGGAGGCGGCGTCGCGTGCCGCCTCCGACGCGCGGTTCATCGAATCCTGTTCGCCCTGCTGCTGCATCGACTCGGACGCGCTCTGCTGCATGGCGTCGGCAGCGTTGGACAAGGATGGCTGTGCTGCCGACGGATCGGCTTGAAATACGTCGGCGGCGGCGTCGAGCGAGTCGGCGGCGCGATCGCTGGCGCCGGATGCGCCCGCCGTCGCACCCTGTTGGCGCATCTCGACGGCAGCCTGGCGCAGCGCCTCGGAGGCAGCAGCGCGCTCGGACGCGCTCATCGACTCGCCGCGCGTCCCCAGCCCTTGCAGCGATTCCAGCGCCGCCGCCAGTGTGCCCTCCCCTGGCGCGATCGGGGAGCCGTTCTCATCGAGGTTTTGCGACCGATCGCCCGCCTGACCGTCCGCCGCACGCAGCGCGTCGGCGGCGCGCTGGAGCGCGTCACGGGTCGATGCGGCACGCTGTCCGGCAGCGTCGGCACGCGCGCGCAGATCGGCGCTGGTCTGGCTCAATCCGGCGAATGCCTGTTCGGGGGTGATGTCGGGTTCTGCGAGTGCGTCGATCTGACTGCGCAGCGTTTCCAGTAAATTGCGCCGTTCTTCGGTGGTGAGCGTGCTGTCGGCGGCGATCGTCTCCGCGATCGATTCCAATTCATCGGCGGCGGCGGCGATGGCGCTGTCGAGTGCGTCATTACGACTCAGCGCCTCCGCCATCGGGTTGGGCAGGATCAACAGCAGCGCCAGCGCGACGCCGATCGCCAGGACGACGCCCCATTCACGCACGGCAAAGGGCAGCGGCATGGTCTGGCGGATGCGGACGAGCGCGCGGGCGGCATGATCGGCGGCACCGCTGATCTGGCGCTGCATCATCCATTGCGGCGCGCTGATCTGTCCGGCGTGCAGTGCCAGCGCGGTCGAGACGCGCTCGTCCAGCGCGAACGCCAGATCGAAGCGGCGGGCGGACACCAGCGGGGCGACTCGCCGTCCCCATGCGACCGCGATCACAACGGCGACGGCGGCGATCGACGCGATGCCCGCGATCATGACGAGCTGTGGCGCCGTCAGCAGCGGACGCAGCCGCGCCGCGATTGCCGTCACCAGCGTCAGTGTCAGGGCGATCGCCAGGGCGCGCGGCAGCCAGGTCAGCAGGGTTTGCGCGCGTCGGCGCTGATCGTAGCGCCGCACCGCGTCGAGCAGGGTCGGCAGCACCGGCGAATCAGGCGTGAATATATTTTGCGGGTTCGGAAAGGCTTCGCGCCTTCGCGCCTTCGTGTTCAAGTTTTTGCGGCTTCTTTTCTTCTCTGTGACCGGTTCGATGGTGCGATCGCGCTGAGAAACGGATTGTCGGCATCGCGCGCGCGCCGTGCAGCGACGCGGATGGTCAGCAGCAGCAGCAGCGCCGACGCGCCCAGCGCCAGAATGGTGAAGACGATCCAGGGTGACACCATCGGCATGGTGCTGCCGTCGGCACGCAGAGTCACCGGGTACAATGCCGTGACGCCCTGATCGACCAGCAGCACCTGCGAGGCGAGTCCGGCGGCGGCGGGGTTGATGCTGATCAGCAGCAGCGAGATGTAGTTGAAAATCGCCTCGACGGGCGCGGGGGGCATGAGTCGGAGTCGAGTGTAGGCGAATTCCCGAAACAGGTTCAGGAGCAGCGCGATCAGGATCGGCGCCAGAAACAAGCCGACCATGACCGCTCCATAGGCGCGCGCGCTGGCGAGCAGCGTGCGCGGCAGCGCGGCGGAAAAATAGATACCGACGGCGCCCAGCAGCACTGCCGTGACCATCAGGATCAGCAGCGACAGCGCGATCTCCCCCTCGCTGATGCCGCCAAACAGAAATGCCAGGCTTTGCAGTGGAATGCCCGCCAGCAGCAGCAGCGCGATATAGCTCAGGGCGGATTGCAGCTTGCCCAGGATGAAGGTCGGATGCGAGAGCAGCGTCGTTTGCAGCAGGTCATAGGTTTGATGTTCGCGCTCGCTGGTGATCGCGCCAGCAGTGAAGGCGGGCGCGATGAACAGGATCAGCAGCAGTTCGACGCCCGCGATGCCGTAAAAGAGCGCCCGTCCGACCTCACCGACCGAAGCGGTGCCGCTGGAGCGGGCGAGCGCGCCGTAGATCGCGTACAGGATCAGCGTGATCGCGCCCATCGCCAGCAGATAGACCGTCAGCACGGCAAAGGCGCGTATGCCCCGCATCCGTCCACGCAGTTCTTTCATCATCACCGGATTGAGTCGAAAGGCGCGCCAGTGTCCATTGAGGCGCAGCGCGGCGAGTGCGATGGCGATCAGCGCGATCGCGCCGGGCGTGAATCCGAGCCCGACCAGCCCGACCAGCGCCAGCCCGACCAGCACAATCAGCAGCGGCGGCGTCCACAGCGCGCGCGCGTCGATGCCGATCATGCCGACCGTCAGCAGCGCCGCGCCGACCAGCGTCAGCAGCAGCGTGACCAGGATAGCACTGTCGGCGCCGCCCCCGCCCCGAAACAGCAGCAGACCGCGCGCCGTCTCGATCCAGTTTACCTGCAATGCGGCGCCCACCAGTGCCGCGATCGCCAGCAGCAGCGCCACGCCAACGTAAGCGAGCGCGCCCCATCCGAAGATGCGGGCGGCATCGGTCAGTCGTCGATCGCGCGGGGAATGTTCGTCGCTGGATAGGATCATCGGATTATCGTCCTGCCATTGGAATCATGATGCGTCCTCTACAGGAGTACGTTTATAGATGAAGATGGGTTCACGCTCGCCGGGGAATGTCTGCACGATCGTGTAGCCGCGCGAGTCGAGATAGTCGGTCTGGCAGATCGCCATCGCCGCGCAAAAGACGACCTTGTTACGGTCGATGACGACGTAATCGGGCGCCAGGCTGTCCCAGGCGGCGGCTTCCGAGGCGAAAGCCGCCGCCTCCGCCGGGGACATATAGCTGGTTGAGAAGGGCGAGATGAAGTCATGATCGGTCAGGAACAGATAATACTCGTGCTGCGCGACGATCGACCGATCGGTCGGCACAGTATCACGCAGCCATGCCATCGCCGCTGTCGGCTGGAGCGCGATCGGTTGGCGGCGTGCCAGATGCGCGATCGGCACTGCCAGCGTCACGCCGAGCATGACCGCCGCCGTGAATATCCCTAAAGCGAAACGGGGTTGCGCATCGGACGCGAGTGCGTCACCGCGTCGCAGTCCGCGCACGATCAGCGCGGCGGCGGCGATCGCGTACAGCGGCGTGATCGTCACCAGGTACGAGTCGATCAGCACGCCCGCCGCTACCAGCGCCAAGCCGAGGTGCAGCCCGACGATCGCCAGCGCGATCGACAGGTCGATCCGTCCGCGCCGCCACAATGCCGCGCCGACCGCAGCGAGCACCAGCGCCAGCTCGATCAGCGAAAATGTCCCGATCGCGCCGAAGTAGGCGCCGAACATCTCGATCGCGCGCGCGATCGTCTCAGGTGTGCGCGCACCGCGCGGCGCGACCGACGGCATGAGCAGAGCAGGTAAGAATTGTAACCCAAAGACCAGTGCTGCCCCAATCAGCCCGCCGCCGATGAACGCCAGCACGCTGGAGCGGACGCCACGCTCTTTCGTCATTACACCGGGCAGATACAAGGCAGGCGTCAGCACCAGCCCAAACAGCACCGCGTGGGCATGAGCAAAGCCGCCGATGCCGATCAACAGTCCGGCTGCGGCGTGCAGCCAGAGGTGTCCGCGTGCCCTGCCTTCGGCAAACGCCCACAACGCGCCAGCGACCGCCAGCGCCAAGCCGACATCGTGACGGATGCGCGCCCCGGCGATCACGACCGCGCTGGCGAACATGAAAATACCTGCCAGCCAGCCGACGCGCGTATCGTCGTACAGACGGCGCGCCGCCAGCCCGGTCAGCACGCACAGCGGCAGCGTCAGCAAAAAGAAGAACAGGCGCGCCGTCCAGAAATCGTCGCCAAACGCGCGCACCCACAACCCTGGCAGGATCATGAACTGCTGCGGATCGTACACGCCAAAAGCGTTGATCGGATCGCTGATGACGCCGCTCCGGGCATAGCTGATCGCCCACCCCAACACCCAGGGTTCATCGCTGATCTGCATCAGCGGATAGATCGACAAGCCGTACAGCCGCACGCCGAGGATCGCCAGCACGCTCACCACCGCGCCGACGACCAGCCAGCGCGCCGGCAGTGCACGCGCCGCATCCGTTCTCGTCAGTGTCCAGGCAGCGGCGGCGGTCAGCGCCAGCCATAGACCACCATGCGCGTACACCCATTCCGGGCGCGCCACGATGCCAAAGCCAACGCACGCCGCCAGCCCGATCGCGCCGATCGCGGGGTGCCAGCGCGGACTAATGCGCATCACAGACGGCAGCCAGCGCGTCACCGTCAGCGCCAGCACCGCCGTAATCAGCCCGCCGATCGCCAATGGTATGCCAGCGATCCAGAACGACGCCCCGCGCGCCTCGCCCGTCACACCCAACCCGTACAACAGCACATGCGCGGTCAGCGCGGCGCTGCACAGCGCATAGCCGATGCGCAAACGAGTATCATCGGACGCCCGCGCGTCCGCCATGCCAGGCAGCGCGGCGGGCTGTGCTGTCACGTCACCAGCCCTTTGGTGACGCGCATGAACATCGCTTCCAGGTCTTTGGTCTCCTCGGCAAAGCCGATCACGCCCGCGCCCGACGCCGCCAGCGCCGCGTTCAGCGCTGCCACGCCGTCATCGTCGCCGTTGTAGTCGATGCGCACGCGCGGTCGTCCACTTTTGGCGTCCAGGTCGGCGATCGTCAGCACACCGGGAAACCCGGACAACGCGCCGCGTGCCATACCGACCGAGTCGGCGTCACGCAGCGTGACCACGATCTCGCGGTGCGGCTGGAGCTGCGCCCGCATCGCCTCCATGCTGCCCTGGGCGATGATCTGTCCGGCTTCGACGATGCCGATATGGGTGCAGATCTCGCTCACATCCGCCAGAATGTGCGTGGAAAAGAAGATCGTCTTGCCCATGCGTGCCAGCTCGACCAATAATTCCCGAATCTCGATGCGAGCGCGCGGATCGAGTCCCGACGCGGGTTCGTCGAGGATCAGCACTGCCGGATCGTGCGCCAGCGTGCGCGCCAGCGAGAGGCGCTGTTTCATGCCCCGGCTCAGTTTATCGACCATATCATCGCGGCGGTGGGTGAGATCGACCAGTTGTAACAGGTCGTCGATCAGCCGTCGGCGCTCGCCTTCGGGGATGTCGTAGCAGGCGGCGAAAAAATCGAGGTATTCCCACACGCGCATGTCGTCGTACACGCCAAATTCGTCGGGCATGTAGCCGATCGCCCGGCGGACGGCGCGCGGCTCCTGCATCACCGAATGCCCGGCGACGAACGCCTCGCCGCTGGTCGGGCGGGTGAGCGTGGTCAGCACACGCATGGTGGTGGTCTTGCCAGCGCCGTTCGGTCCGACAAAGCCGTAGATCGACCCGGCGGGCACCTGCAGCGACAGACGGTTGACGGCGGTAGACTTACCAAACTGCTTGACGAGATCGCGCGTCTCGATGATCCACTGACTCACGGGATTTCCTTTACGGTAAGGGTGGGTTGTGATCGGGTTCCGCTGGCTCCTCGAAAGAGACGCGGCGGTACACATCCGCCAGCGCCAGCGTGCAGCCGATCGACTCCAGCGCGATCGTGCTGTCCAGATCGTAGGCTGCCTGATACAGCCAGCGATCGTCGGCTTGACGGCTGAACACCTCGACCAACACGCGATCCTGCGCGATCAGCACGTAATCGCGCAGCGAGGCGCAGCTTTGATAGCGTCTGAATTTTTCGGTGCGGTCGTATTTCTCAGTGGCGGGGGACAGCACCTCGACGAGCAGCGTCGGATTGCGCAGCATATCCCCCGCTTGATCGTCGTAGATGGGCTGCCCACACACAATCGCAATATCGGGATAGGCGTACAAGCCTGCCTGACCGATATCGACCTTTTGATCACTCGAAAAGATCGTACAGTTGCCTGATAAAATTTGACTTCCAATCGTGATCACCGTATTTGCCGCGATGATATTATGTTCGGGCTTGGCGCCTGCCATCGCGTACACTTCGCCGTCGAGATACTCGTGCTTCACATCGGCGGCACGGTCGAATGCGAGGTATTCCTCGACCGTCCACTTTTTTTTCATCGGCAGCGCGCGCATGTTCCTGATCCCCTTTCGGCTCATCATCCTGGATTCAGTGAATTACCGTTTTCCGGGCGGACGCATCCATATGCGTCCCTACGATCTTCATCATACATCGTTACATCCGCCCGCGCATCGACAGTGTGATCTCGTTCAGCGTCAGATAGCCCGTCCCCTCGTCGGCGCTGAAACGCAGCAGCACCGCGTTGCTGGCGCCCAGGTAAGCATCCGGGTCGCGCATGATCAGGCTGCCGTTGACCAGCTCGACCGCATCCCACGCGCCTGTGCCCCAGTTCCACATCGCGGCGGGAAAGCTGCGCGCGTTGAAGTTGACGCTGCCCACCTCGATCATCAGGCTATCAACGCGGCGCAGCACCGCGTCGGGCAGCGGTGTGAAGCGCAGCGCGGCGTCCTCACCGGGCGAGAGGCGAATGTCCAGCGGTGAGACTCCCCCGACGGCATTGGAGGCGGCGCGCGACCAGGTAAAGCGATCGGGGGTGATCGTCTGGTCGCCCGTGACCGCCTCGACGCTGACATCCAGCTCGATGACGTAGAGCGCGCGATCGTTCGCCATCCATGCTGCGCCGTCGAGCGCCGTGTCCACAGGGGACACCGCCGACCAGCCGACCAGATAGGCGCGATCGCCGCGCCCGCTGCCGCCAAACCCGTCACTGATCACGCCGCTGAGCAGCCACTGCCGACGGATGCGTTCCAGGTCGGCGGTGGTGGTGCCGCCACGAAAGCGAAAGCCCAGGTTGGGATCGTAGCCGCTCGGCGTCATGATATCGATCAACGTCTGGCGCCCGCGTGTCAGATCGCGGCGGATCGACATCGAGGGGCTGCCGCCTGCCAGCGTGTAGCGTCCTGCCGACGCCAGACCGGTGCCGGGCAGGATCAGGTCAAAGTCGATCGAGGCGTCCGGCGTGAGCGGCTGTTCCAGGATCACGGTCGCGCCGCGCATCAGGATGACCGCCTCGGTCAGCGTCAGGTCGGAGTCGTTGCGCACAAAGCCGCGCGCGGAGCCTTGTCCGGGCACATCGGCATCGCCTGAGGCGGTGGTCAGGGTGACGCTGCCGCCGATCACGGGTTTGGGCAGCGCGCCCGCCAGGTTGAATCCGGCGACGAAGCTGGAGTCGATGGTGAAATCGACCGCCTTGAATGCCGCGCGCTGTTCGACGGCGATATTGGCGCCCGCCGCCCGCGACAGCAGCCGGGTCGCGGTCTGGACGCTGGGCAGCGGACGCAGCGTCGCGCCGATCAGCGTGGGCGCATCGAGTCCAAAGCTGTAGGAAGCGCGTTTGGGCGAGAGCAGACCGAACGCCCCATCGACGCGGGCAGTGTCGGCGTCGTGCCAGGCGCGCACCACCGTCAGACGGGTGACGGTGACCTCGCTGCCGCGCAAGCCCGACCCGACCCCATATGCCAGCGCGCTGAAGATCAGGATCAGCACCGGGATGGTCACCCATGCCCATTCGCGCCGATTGAGCCGCGCCAGCACGATGTAGTTGATCGGTCCGACCAATGCGATATACAGCAGCAGAAAGCCGAACAGCGGCAGCACGTCGGGCAGCGGTTCAGCACCGGGGATGATCGATGCTGCCTGCCCTGCGTCATCCCAGCGGACGAAGCCCGTCCCCCAGGGCGGCAGCGGCTCGACAGTGGTCAGCAGCGCCGACCAGATCGCGCTCAGTCCCGACCAGCCGCGCAGCGGCGCGCCGTTGGGATCGACAGTCAGCAGATCGACGACCCCATCGCCATAGGCGCGGCGGGCGATCAACGGGATACCCGCGTCGGTGCTGGCAAGCACGCGCGCGTCGGGATGCAGCGCGCCGACCGCGATCGCGGTGTCCGCGACCAGCGCGCCATCCGCATCGGAAACGCCGCCGCGCAGCCATGCATCGAGCGCGGACAGATCGGGCGTGGTCTCGATCGCACGCGGACTCAGCGGCAGCAGATCGACCACGCCCGCAGCAGTCGCCTGGGCGCTGGCGCCGCCGGTGACGAGCAGGTGCCCGCCCGACGCCACCCACACCGTCAGCACCGCGCGCTGTCCGGCGCTCAATGTCCCGGTGTCCACATCGGACAGCGCGATCACATCGAGCGAGTCCAGCGCCGCCAGCCGATCGGGGAGATCGCGGATGGCGAGATTCGCCTGATGGATCGTCCCGCCCGTGTTGGCGCTGGTGAGATCGATCGAGCCGACCGGGGAGGTGGTCAGCACCGCAATCAGCACATCGCCGGCGCTGATGGCGCGCACGGGCGCCTCGACCGACGTGATCACTGCTTCTTCACTTTCGTTCAGCAGCTCGACGCGCACCGCCGACGCCCCGGCGCGCAGGGTCGTGTAAAGCGTGATCGTCTGACGTGCGCCCGCCGCCAGCGTGACTGGGGTGGTGACGGTGTGCAGCGCGCCGCTGGTGGTCTGCGGACGGATAACCAGGCTGCCGATCAGCGCGTCACCCTGATTGCTCACCTCGATCGTGACAGGCAGCCAATCACTGTCGCGGTAAAAGGTGGCGAATCCAGCACGCATAGCGAGCGTCACGTCGATCACCGGGGCGGTGTCCTGCGCCTGTGCCGGGATCACCAGACACGTCAGCAGCACGATCGCCAGCAGGGACGCATAATAATGCGTCCGCATGAACGCATCACGACCCGTCCGCATCAACGATGGGAGTGCCAGGGACGCCGATCGTACCCCTCGGATCACAGTCATAATCATGCCTCTGCCGGACGAGGTGAGTCGGCGGACTGCGCACGCCGGGCGGGTGCGCCCAAACGTGTCCCAAAGGCAGCGCCCGTACCGACGGCGGTCAGCAGCGCGAACAACAGTGCCGCCACGCTGTCGCCAAACGGCAGCAGCGCGATCACCGACAAAATCACGGCGACCATCACCCCGCCGATCGCGGCGGCTGCCATCGGCAGCGCCGACTCGCCGAGCAGCCGTGTCCCGATCGCCAGTGCCAGCGCGCATAAGCCGACTCCGATCAGAAACAGCAGGCACAACAGCGCCAACAGATAAAAGACCGAGACGAGCGATCCGACGATCGGGATGATCCCCAGCAGCGCCACCTGCGCGCTGGTCAGCCCGATCGCCAGCGCGTACAGTCCGATGCCGAGCAAGCCGCTCTGTAGGGTATGGCGGCGCATCCCGCGCGTCACCCGCCCCAGGTGCATCGGGGCAAGCGCCGCCGACAATGCCGACAGCGCCGCGACGATGGCGGTCAGCAGTATCGTGATGAAAATGGTCTCGATCGGCGCGCTGCGTTGTGCCCACTCGCGCAGCGCGATCACCTCGCCAAAGGGGTCACGAGAAGACGGCGGACAGGGCGCGACCAGACGATCGCTGCGATCGTCTGCACTCACGGTGGCACACAGGGCGGGCGGAGAGGCAAATGACACGGCGCGATCGATCGTCAGGGTGTCGGCGTCGATCAGGCTCTCACCGTCGATCTGTGCCCCGGCGATCGATACGCTGTCCGCCAGCACATGCAGATTGCCCGCGACGCGCAAGCCGTCGAGCGTCACCTGCTGTGCCAGGATGGTCAGGTCACCGTCGATCTGCCCACTCACGCGCGCATTTTCCGCCACCAGCGAGGCATTACCCGCCACGCGCGCGTCGGCGTCGAGCGCGATCGTCACCGCAGCGACGACCAGATCGCCCGTCTGATCACCACTCAGGCGATAGCTCTCGATCAGGATGACATTGCCGCTGAATGCCGACAGGCTGGCGCTGGTCAGTGCGGCACGCACCGCCGCCGCCAGCAGCAGCGCAGCGATCAGCGTCACCAGCGCGATACTCAGAATAAACAGAATACGCGCCCGCTTACCCACCGTCGGCGCCGATCTCGTCATCGTCGTTCCACTCGCTCGACCAGCGAAAGCGGATCATCCACAGCACCGCGATCGGGATCAAGCCGAGCAGCGCCAGCGATGCCTCCGGTGATGCCTGCATCAGGTCCTGCGCGCCCGCGACGATGCGCTCCAGAGCGCCCATCAGCGAGCCGATCAGCAGGGTCAGCTGACCGAACACGCCGCCCAGGACGGTCGCGCTGCTGATCGCGGCGATCGCCAGCCAGCCGACCACCGCCAGCAGCGGGGTGAGCAGCAGCGCGATCGCCGCCAGTCCGATCGCCAGTGCAGCCGACGAGCCGCGCATATTTTCCGGTGACAGCCGTTGCGCCAGTGCCGCCATGATCTTCAGCGCCAGGTGTTCGGGCGCGGCTTCCTGTGGCGCGGCGCGCAGCATCCGGTCGGTGCGGCGCAGACGGTCAAAGTCGGCGCGGTCGTCGGCGTCGGTCGCCAGTTGTTCGCGTACCGCGCTCAACATTTCCGGCGAGTCGGCGTCGTCGATTGCCTGCTGCATTTGTGTTCGGCGTCGCTCTCGTTCGTTCGCCATTAGCCATTCTCCATCAGCAATGTCAGCGCGCCAGGGATCGTCTTGGTGTCACCGATCAGATCGGCGAGCATCTGCCGGGCGCGGAAGAGACGGCTCTTGATCGCGCTTTCAGTCGTCTCCAGCATCGCGGCGATCTCGGTATACGAATAATCGTACCAATAGCGCAGCACGATCGCGGCGCGGTAATCGGGCGGGATTTGATCGAGCAATCGCTGAATGCCCTCGCTCTGTTCGCGGACGATAGTCACATCCTCCGGTTCGGGTTCGTCCCCGCTGAGGGTCAGGCTCGGCAGGGGATCGTCGATCGACAGGAATTTCATACGGCGACGGCGCAGCCGATCGATACAGTGGTTGGAGGCGATCGTCAGCAGCCAGGTCTTGAAGGAGCGCGCCGCGTCGAAACGCCCCAGGTTGAGATAGGCGCGCAAAAATGCCTCTTGCGCCGCATCCTCCGCCTCGACTCGATCGGACAAAATGCGGTAGCACAGATTGTAGACCGAGTCCTGATAGGTATAGACCAGCTCCGCAAAGGCGTCCTGATCGCCGCCAAGTGCCGCTGTTACCCATTCCAGGACGATTGGATCGGTTGTAGACAATGCAGATTTCTCCCGGCGGCTGGCGCCGCGTTCGTTGACCGACTCCTCGTCCATCGATTATAGCGCTTCTACGCGCGTTGGGTATTAAAGGTTGCGGGTCGATCGTAGGGGGTTTGGCGTGCCAAACCCGTTTCGCGCACGGATAGCGCGGATGGACGCATTGTTATGCGTCCCTACCTGGCGGGCTTGCCGCTCAGGAATTGTTCGAGCAGCTCGTCGTCGATGCCCACCGGACGGGTGAGCAGCAGCCCGGCGAGGTCTTTGCCGATACGTGCTAACAGCGCCGGATCAGACCAGACCGCCGCATCGACCTGCACGGCAGTCGCGCCCGCGTCGAGATAATCGCGCGCGTCGGCTTCGCTGTGGATGCCGCCCGCCGCGATCAGCGTCACGCCGGGCAGCTTGCGCGCGATCTGTCCGACTATACGCAGCGTCAGCGGCTTGATCATGGGACCGTACAGCCGCCCCGCTGTCAGCCGCGCCAATGGATCACGGGCGGTGCCGCGCGGCGGGGCAAACGCGACGATCGCATCGGCGCCCGCGTCCAGCGCTGCCCGCGCGTGTTCGTGGGAGGCACCGTGATGCAGCCGCGCCAGCAGCGGCTTTTCGGTGCGTTTGGCGGCGGCATGGATGTACCATTCGACTTCACTGGGCGCCAGGTCGTCGGCAAGCCCGATCTCCAGCGCGGCGATCGACTCTTCGCGGTCGAGCATGGCGATACACATGCTCATTTCTTCGGGGGCGTGCGCGACGACATGGGCGATCACTGGAATCGGAAAGCGTGACCACAACGTGCGGTAGAGCGTCAGCACTTTGGAGCTGCCCGGATTGGGCAAGCCGGTATGCACCAGTGCGCCGCTGGGCAGCGAGATCACGCGCGTCCCCGATGCCGGATTCCAGGGCGTATAGGTGATCGGGTTGGTGACGAATGCACCGAGCGCGGCAAAGTCGATCAGCGGGCGATACTGATCGCCAAAGCCGAGGATTCCGGCGGCGTTCATGACCGGGGTATCCAGGACGAGGCTGTATTTGCCGGGCTTGCTGATGCGGACAGGCATATGATGTTCCTCTATAAGGCGTGGGTTTGGCACGCCAAACCCCTACGGTGTGGTCATGGGCTGAACGACAGCCGGGTCATGTCGAGCGCGGGTCCTTCGACACAGGCGAGCGCCGTCCCACCTTGCAGACGCACGGTACAGGCGCCGCACGCCCCGACCCCGCACGGCAAGGTAGGGGTATGCACCGCGAACAGATAATTCGCCGGAATATCCGCGCGCAACTCTCGAAACAGCAGCCACAGCGCCCGAAACTGTTCCATCTCCCGATCGGGTGAGACGACCGCCAGCACCTGATCTGCCCACCCCACCGCTGTCACCTGATTCTGCCAGGTCAAGCCGTCGCCGTCGCCGCGCACGATCTCGACCTCAGGCGGCAGGTGTTCGGTGGCGTATGTCCGCGCGCTGCCCAGCAGCACCAGCGTGACCGCGATCCGGTTCACCAGCAGCGGCAGCAGCGCGTACAACAGCGGCGTCGGCGGGGTGTCCTGGGCGATCAACAGGATGCTGCGCAGAGTCTTGCGAAAGCGAAACGGGCTGCCGATCGGGGCGATCAGGTCGATCACCGAGCCGGGCGCGTAATGCTGCGCGCCAGGACGCTCTACCACCAGCAAGTTGTTGTCGATCGAGACGGGATACCAGGTTTCACGCAGATACGGTTCCCAGTTATTGGTCTGGCGCACCAGCAGGGATTGACCGGGCTTGATGTTCAGCACCGACGACTCGACGGCGAGCGACAGCCGTTGATGGCTGTCACTCACCCGCCGTACCCGTTCGATGATCGCCTGCGTTTGATTCATATCCGGTCGTCCTGATGTGCCTGATACGGCGTCAAATCCGCGTAACTAGTCAGTTATCCCTCATCCCCCGACCCCTTCTCCCACAAGGGGCGAAGGGGGGAAACGCACTAGAAAGTCCCTCTCCTCTCGTGGGAGAGGGATTTAGGGTGAGGGCTGTGTAGTTACGAATCTGCATTATGATAACACGCCATTACAGGATTTTAACGATCGTGCGACCTTCAACGCCCGATCGACGTATAAGGAGGCATCAACAATCACATTTCAGAACGCGAGCGTGCATGATGTTCAACATAATCGATCAGGTTTTCACCGCCATTTTCGGCAGGACCGGCAAGGATTTCGTCAACGCGCTGGCGCGCGGCGCCGATGACGTGTACGACTTTGTATACGTGCGTGTATTGGGGCTGCCCTTCATCGTCCTGGGGGCACGTCAGACCGGCAAGACGACGCTGATCGAGTGGCTGCGTCAGAATGTCGCCTCGATGGACGACTTCAGCCCGGCGCCGACCCCACCCGGCGGCGACGCGGTCGGATCGTTCACCAGCTTCATCGGGGACGAGTCGCTGCGGCTCAAGCCGACGCGCGACGTGGGCGGGGAGTACGAAATGTGGGAGACCGATTGGGTCGAGCTGTTCCGCGAGGCGCGCCCGCGCGGGATCATCTTCATGATCGATCACACCGATTTGCTCAAGCAGAAGGATGCCTTCAACTTCCTGATGAATCTGATCGAGGAAGAAAAAGAGTCGCAGCGCGGCTTGCGCGCGGTGCTGGTGCTGGTCAACAAGAGCGATCTCTGGCTCAAGACGACCTCGCTCGATAAACTGATGAACGGCTACAGCAACGAGGTCAAGCGGCTGCACAACCAGGCGGAACGCCTGGGTTACAAGGCGATGATCCAGTCGAGCAGCGTGGCGACCGGGGTAGGCGTGCGCGACGCGATGAGTGTCTTTTTCAACGCCATCCGCCCCAATGCCCGTTGAATCCGGATCGGACATAATCATCTCTTAAAGCATCCTTGATGCGTAACTACGCAGATATTCCTCATCCCCCGACCCCTTCTCCCATAAGGGGAGAAGAGGAGAAACGCAGTAGCAAGTCCCTCTCCTCTTGTGGGAGAGGGATTTAGGGTGAGGGCTGTGTAGTTGCGGTGCGTTTTTGGTCGTCCACAAGGATGCTTTCA
>DAOTUN010000101.1:0-41736 GCA_034437395.1 Anaerolineae bacterium
CAGAGAATATCGCATATGAAAGTGAACAGCAATGATCAAAAATGGCTAAAGCAGCAAGTGAAGGGCTTATATCCCACCGCTAAAGCGGGTGGGTTTTACGCCCTATTGCTATAAACCATATCTTCACGCCTCATTCTGAGGCGATGGAGTGACAAAATCAGGAACGTAATACACGCGATGCAAACGTTCACGCACGGTATTGAACAGCCGCTTGTCAAAAGTCCATAACGCACAATCAAGACGTTCAGCAAGCGCAAGGTATTGTGCATCATACGCTGACGGCAGCCCATGTTCAGTTGCCAATTCATAAGCGCGTGTGATTAATCTGTCATCGATCACCAGATCGATTGCATTACCGAGAATCTGCGTGAGCATTCTTGCGCTATCACCCGGCGTAATTGAGCCGCGATGTGCTAGTTTGCGCAGTGTTGCTGCGACTTCGTAGCGCAGCAGCGTTGGAGCGGCGATGCGCATCGCTTGTTCCTCGATCCATGCCAACAAGGAATCGGCTTTTTCAGTATGTGTTTCTTCGACAACCGACGCGATATAGACGCCGCTGTCAATAACGATCCATGAGTTCATTCAAACGTTCCTCACGCACCTCGTTGACCAGCATCGCCGCCGAGAATGTCAGCTTACCGTACCTGGCGCGCATTTCCGCCCGCAGCGCCCGCGCGCCATCGAGCCAACGGTCAGCACCGCTTGACGGTGTGCGCGCTTCCGTTTGCTGTGCGATCAACACACCCACCCGCTGCTGTGCCTCATCATCCAACTGCTGAAATTTCTCGATCACTTCTCGTTCAAGTGCGGACATCTGACTCATTCCTTTGCCGCATTTTTAGACTTTCAACCATCATACGACTTTTTACAGTCGCAGCCAAAAATCCAGTGTAACCGAAAAATAGAACGCGGCGCGCTGCGATACGTGTAAAAAAGAGGGCGGTGCCGCACATGCGGCACCGCCCTCTTCACGATGTGTTTACGTGTTTACAGCCTTACTCGCCCGATTCTGTCTCTGGGAGGATGCTGTCTGAACCGATACTGCCCTCGCCATCGAGCGCGACTGGCTCGATGAACACGGGCTGGATGACGCCGGCGGGTTCACCACCAGCACCCGGACCGCCGACGTTGAACACCATCGGGCCCGTCCAGAGGCTGTACCCACCCCAGGGATTCCACGCCTGTACCCACCAGCGATGCACGCCGTTGGCGAGCATGACGCCCGTGTTCAGCGTGCAGGTGTTGCCTGTGCAGGCGACCGCAGCCGCGACCCAGCGATCGAGGACGTACCCGGCATTGTTGCTCACCCAGATGGCGTAGAAGGTCGCGCCAGCCGAGCGTTCCCAGGTGTAGGTCGGGTTGGTTTGCAGGATCGAGCCGACGGGCGCGATCTGCACGGGATTGAGCGGTGCCAGCGCGATCGTGAACTGCGTCTCCGCGCTCCACGCACTGTAGCCGCCATAGGGACTGTATGCCTGGATGAACCAGCTATAGAAGCCGCCGACCAGGTTCAGACCCGGCGTGACCTCGCACAGCGTCGGCGTAGTGCAGATGTCCGCCGCGTTGTACCACTGATCCATGATCTTGTTCGGACCGCTGCTCAACCACAGATAGTACCAGGTCGCGCCGTCGATCCGGCTGAAGCTGAAGGTCGGTGAGGTGTCGGTGGTGGCACCGATCGGGGCGATCGGGGTCGGCGCAGCGGACAGCGGCAGCACGACGTTGAAGTCGGTGCGGCTGGTCCACGGGCTGTACCCGCCAAACGGACTGTAAGACTGCACCCACCAGCCGTAGGCACCGCGCACCAGGCTGAGGGCGAGGTTGGCGCGGCACACGCCCGCCGTGCAGATGTCCGCCGCGTTCAGCCACATATCCTTGACGTAGCCCTGATCCGGTCCAGCCACACGGCTGACCCAGACATGATAGTTGGTCGCGCCAGGGACCGCGTTGAACGTGAACAGCGGATTGGTCTCGCTGATATCGCCGATCGGCGCGGTCGGGACGGGCGTCGCGGGCGTGACGATCAGTGTGAAGTTGGTCTCCGCGCTCCACGGTCCGTAGCCGCCGATATTGCTGAAGGTCTGGACGAACCAGGCATAGACACCCGGCTCGGTCAGCAGGAATGGCAGCGGGAAGGTGCAGATGGTGCCGTTGCAGATGTCCGCAGCCACGAGCCACTGGTCGAGGACCTTGTTAGCGCCCTTGCTCAACCAGAAGTGATAGAAATCGACACCCGTCACCTGAGTCCAGGTGAAGACCGGATTGAGCGAGACGATCGTGCCGGTCGGGGCGATTGGCGTGGCGCCGGCTGGCGGAGTCGCCAGATCGAGATCGACGACCGCCGGATCATGGTCGCTGGAGCGGAACGGCGTGCCCAGGTTGAGGGCGTCCTGCGCGTCCGACTTGAATTCCATGTTGTAGTCGAGGATGACCGGTTCGTCGCCGTTGATGTGCCAGTCGGTGGCGCTGACGATCTGCGCCGCCATGACACTGGTCGCCAGGGCGTGATCGAGCGCGCCGTACTGTCCGGCGAACACGTAGCCGTAGGCATTGGCGTCGAAGCGGGTCAGTTGATTGGCAAAGCCGCCGTTGACCAGCGTCGTGATCGGGTCTTCCTTGTGATAGGCGTTGAGGTCGCCGATGATCAGCACGTCTGGCTCGCCGCTGGTCGGGATGACCACCGTCTTGATCCAGCTGTCGAGGCGCTGTGCCTGCAGCAGGCGGTCGGCGTTGTAGCAGCCCTGACCATCGCCCTGATCCTGATTGGCGCCGCTGGCGCTCGTGCAGCTCTTGGACTTGAAATGGTTGACGACCGCGACGAAGCGCGCGCCAGTGGCGATGTGCTGGAAAGTCTGCGCGACGGGCGGACGGTTGTGCACCGCGTCGGTGTCGATCATCGCCGCGCCGACCGCGGTAAAGGCGGCGGGCTTGTAGATGAAGCCGACCTTGATCGCGTCGGTGCCGATCACGCCCGTCTCGACGATGGCGTAGGTGCCCGCGCCCATCGCCGCGTTCAGACGGTTGACGAGCTCCTGCTGCGCGCCGCTGGCGCCGCTGTCATTTTCCAGCTCGATCAACCCGGCGATGTCCGGGTTCAACTGGCGGATCGCCGCGACGATCTTGTCGCTCTGGCGCTGGAACTCGATGAAGGTGTTGGCGCCGCGTGCCGTCGGGAAGCCGCCGCCCGCGCCGTTGCCGTTGAAGTAGTTCAACACGTTGAAGCTGATCACGCGCGCTTCGGCAGTGTTGACGGGCGCCGTCGGGCGCGGATTCGAGCGGGTGAACGTGACCGTCTCGGTCGGGTGGATGCGGTACGCCACCAGATCGCTGGTCGAGAAGGGCGAGGCGTCGCTGTGCGTCAGGATACCGTCGATCATGCTCACGGTGTCGCCGCTGCGCAGTGTGAAGTCGGCGCCGAACAGGTATGGGGTCGGATCGACATTCTGATCGACATCGCCATCATCCAGCTTGAGGGTATTGAGATTGTTCGCCAGTTGCAGCGCCTGCGCCGGGGCGCCCGGATCGACCACGTTGGTCGGGTTGACCAGACGCGATCCCGCCGACAGCGACACTTCGCCATAGCGACCGAGCGTGAAGGTGTCGTTGGCGTAGAGCGTCTGTGGCAGCGTCACGAACATATTCTCGTAACGCTCTGCAAAGGTCAGGTCTGCGAACGGCAGCGTGACCGGAGTCGCCGCGACCGTGCCCGTATCGCCGCACGCCACGATCAGCGTCGCGGTGATGCGCGTCTGCCCGACCGAGCCGGAACCCGACGCGATGAACTCGCTCACGAGACCTGTGACGCGCACACGCTGACCGACGGTCACGTCGAGCAGCAGCGGCTGCGGGTCTGCCACGAACAGCGCGTCCGAGGTGGCGACATTGCCGTCACCCGCCGCGTCCTGCAGGAAAAAGCCGCCGAGCTGTGTATCGAGCTGGAAATCGCCCGTGACGATGCCCTCGACAGTGAACGGCGTGGTGACGCCAAAATTGGCTCCGCCGTCCTGCAGCGTGTAGATGCGTGTGAATGCTGTACTGCACACCGCGCCGCCGACCGTGCCGAAGTCGAAGACGTAATTCGCAGCCATCGCGTTCGGCGTGCCGTCCTGATCGACCACGTTGGCAGCC
Source organism: Anaerolineae bacterium (assembly GCA_034437395.1). Classification (GTDB taxonomy): domain Bacteria; phylum Chloroflexota; class Anaerolineae; order Aggregatilineales; family Phototrophicaceae; genus Flexifilum. Next base: position 4,129 of record DAOTUN010000101.1, read on the forward strand.
GTTACCGTGACGGTGCAGGTCTCCGCCGGGAACAAGTCCACATTCGGATTGACCGTATAGGTCGTCGGTCCGCCGCTGATGGTGGTGGCGACGGTGCCGCTGGTGGTGCAGACCATCGTGACCCAGGGGTCAGTGACGGTGACAGGCTCGCTGAAGGTGATGGTGATATTGCCATCGACCGGCACATTCACGGCGTCGTCCGCCGGAGCGGTGCTGGCGACCGTCGGCGCCACATCGGGCGGCGTGGTCGCGTTGACGGCGTTCGGCGTATTGAGCGCCTCGCCCGCGATCAGCGTCCCGGTGAAGCCGGGGATGCCTGCCAAATCAAAGTCGTTGCGCTTCCAGTCGGTGATCGCATTGGTGTCTGCGCCGTTGGGGATGCGCGATGCGCCGCCGGGTGCAAAGGTGCTGAGACCGTCGTAGTTCGGGTTGAGGACGGTGCCGCCAAAAGCGCGATCGGTGGCGCCGCCATCGTAGACCGCGACCGCATCGATGATCGCTGTCCAGGGGGTGACGTCAAAGGTGCCGTCGTCATTGGTGTCGAGGTCGTTCGTGAGCGCGCCGCTGAAGCCCTGTACCAGCAGCAGCGAGACGGTGCCATTCTCGAAGGCGTCGGTACGGAAGCCCGTCCACCAATAGCCGCTGGCGTCAGTGGTGCCAATGGCGACCACTTCATCGACCGTGCCGACGGCAGTGCCGCTGAAGTCGCCCTCGATCTCGATCAGCGTATAGGCGCTGTAGTCGGTATTCGGCGTACCGAAAATCTCGACATATTCGCGGTTGTCGCTGCCGGTGTGGCTGGCGGAGAACTCGTTGATCACCGGAGTCGGCGGCACGACCGCATCGCCCAGGGCGATGGTGTCGGCGCGGAATTTGCGATGATTGACGATATCCAGGTCGCCGACGCCTTCCCCATCGTTGTACATGATGGTGTCGCCGTTGTCGCTGACGAGCTGGATCGGGGACGCCGCCGTGAAGGTCGCCGGAACCTCGACGATGCCCTCAGGGTGCAGCGAACCACCGGTGACGACCGCCGTGCGCGCGACTGGCGCGCTGCCGGGCACCCAGGTGAACAGCTTGAAGTCGCCTGCCGCGCCGGGCGAACCCGCCAGGATCAGGCATTCTGTGGCGTTGCATTCGATGCTGCGCACACCGCGTCCGCCCAGGTCGAGCAGATACGGGGTTTCGAGGACAGCCGGACCGGTCGTCGGGTTGCCGCTCGTCAAGCCGGGCAGATTGTCCACCGGGACGACGATCGCCTTGCCAGCGACCAGCGGGGAACGGAAGCCGACGAAGAAATCGCTCGTGCTGCCGGGGCGGAAGCTCAACCCTTCCTGGTTGTAGCCGCCATTTTCCGGGGGCAGACCGACAACAGCGGCGGCGGTCAAGCCGAGCGCGCTGGCGCCCAAGCCGTGTCCATTGCTGCTGTCCCAGGCGAGCAGATCGACCTTGAGATTGTCGTAGCGTCCGACATAGGTCAGAGTCGTAGCGGCGCCCGTGCCGCTGACCGTCGCGGCGAAAATGCGACTGCGGTTGGGGGTCAGATTGCCGCTGCTGCTGTGACTGTGCGATCCCATCCAGTAGGTGGTCGCGCCATTGCGGGTCGAGCCTTCAATATCCACTTCGCGGATGTTGCCGCTGCCGCTGATGTCGGTCAGACCGAGCGAACTGGTGAGATTGGTGCTGGTGAGCGGCGCGCCTGACACAGTGCGGCTGTAGGTACGGATGAACTGATCTTCATCGTCCGCGACCAGCATGTAATCCGCGTCCAGCGCCAGCGCAGTCGAGGCTTCAGCGGCGCCCGTCAGATACAGGTCGTTGGGGGTGCCGGGATCGTCCTGCGAGGCGGCATAGCCGACGATGAAATTGGTGGTGGTCGTGCCGTCATTGGCGCTGACGGTCACATTGCTGTAGCCGACCGTGCCAGCGGGCGCGCCCAGGTCGAGACGCCAGGTGCCGACACCGGTATCGACGACGGCGGCGCTGCTCAGCACGCCGGGCGTGCCGTTCGCCACCATGACGGTGATAGCGTCGGCGGCGGTGGTGTCGTCCGAGACGCTGAAGTTCAAGCCGAACCCGGCGCCCGTGTAGATGGGCTGCGTCGGATCGCCGTTGGTGGCGCTCACGCCGCCGGGCAGACCGAACACGACCGGCGGATTGTTGGTGATCAGCGGATTGGCGCCGCCGATATGGTTGAGCGCCTGACCCGCATAGGCGACCGGCGTGGTCGTTACCGCGTCGGTGACGAAATTGGGCGCGGTGCCGTCCAGATCGTCACTGGCGAACCAGTCGCCAGCCGTCGATCCGGTCGTGGTGCCGATGCGCGCGATGTACTGCGCGTTGAAGCCGGCGCTGATTTTGAGCGCGCCCGGCTTGACCAGCCCGTTGGCGGCGCCGCCAACGAACACGATGTCTGCATAGCCCGCATCGGTCGTGCCGCTGTCCAGGATGCTCACGCTGTCATGGATCGTCCACGCGCTGTAGACCGCCCCATCGGGGGTGCCGTCGTTGTTCGAGTCGATGTCACTAGCGATCGCTGGCGCGGTGGCGGCATTGATCAGCAGGAAAGTGACCGAGGGATTTTCGATGTCGGTGCCGCTCTCGGCAGTGAAGCCGACGCCGCCGCTCCAGCCCGCCGCCGTGCTGGTCAGCACATTGGCGCCCGCGACGGTGGTATGCGCGCTGTTGAACTGGCGCAGCACCAGATAGCCGTTGCTGCCGAACGAGACGCCAGACAGATTGAAGATCGTCTGCACGATGCCGACGCCGCTGCCGCTGGAGTCGCCCTCGATGCCGACCAGATACGTCCCAGTGGGCAGCGTGGCGCTGGCAGTGCCGCGCAGCTCGATATATTCGTGTGGCGCATCGGTGCCGGGGGGGTTCATCAGAATTTCGCTGATGTAATACGGACCCGCAGCGGTTGCCGGGACGATGAACGACATTGCCAGAGTAACCAGGAGGATCGCGGTCGAAAGCACGAGAATCTGCTTCCGCGCGAACCGAAGAACGGATGATCGAACCATGTATCGCTCCTGCGCTGCCTATCACACTGAAGTTGAGGCATGAAATGAGGACGACGTAAAGTTGTCGCGGATGAACTATAAAGGCTGGTAGGATGATCGGCAATCGTAGCAGACGAACCTTAAACAGATGATCATCGGGCAATAAAAAAGAGGCGCGGCGGGTGCCGTGCCTCTTTCGATCGGGCAGCATGGATCACGCCCGACAGTGTTTACAAGCGGTGGGGCACAGCGAACATGCCCCAGCGTTTACAGAAGGTGACTAGCTGCCTTCGGCGGGTGCCTCCGGCAGGATATTCTGCGCGCCTAATTCTTCCGGCGCGACTTCCACTGGCATGATCGGGGCAACTTCACCACTGCCCGTGCCGCCAGCGCCGCCGACGTTGAAGACCAGCGGACCCGTCCAGGCACTGTACCCACCCCAGGGGTTCCATGCCTGTACCCACCAGCGATGGACACCGCTGGACAGGACGACGTTCGGGAATGCCGAGCAGGTATCGCCCGTGCAGGCATCCGCCGCCGCGTACCAGCGATCCAGCACGTAACCACTGGCGCTGCTGACCCAGATTGCATAGTGAGTCGCGCCAGCCGAACGCTGCCAGGTGTAAGTCGGGTTGGTCTGGATGATCGCGCCGACCGGGGCGACCTGGACAGGAGGCAGCGGGGCGATAGCGACCACAAAGTCGGTGCCCGCGCTCCACATGCTGTAGCCGCCGTAATTACTGAACGACTGGATGAACCACTCGTAGTCGCCCGCTTCCAGGACGAGTCCTGGCGTAACCTCGCAGGTGGTGCCGTCGCAGATGGCCGCGCCGTCATACCACTGATTGAGGATGTTGTTGGGACCCTTGCTGATCCACAGATAGTACCACTGTGCCGACGCGACCTGGCTCCACTCGAATGTAGGCGTGGTGTCGGTGATCGAGCCGATCGGTGCGATCGGGGTGGGGGTCGCGGGGCTGACATTGACATCGTAGACGGTGCCGGCGCTCCAGGCGCTCAGACCGCTGACATCGCTGGCAGAGCGAATCCACCAGGTGTAACGCCCGGCAGTGTGCGTGACCGGGAGGTTGAAGGTGCAGGTCGCGCCCGTGCAGAGGCCATCGGCGCTCATGTACTGCTCGAATACCAGACCGGAGGAAGGACCCTCGGTGCGGCTGACCCACAGATGATAGTCGTCGGCACCATTGACATTCGACCACACAAAGTCAGGGTCGGTGTTGGTGATGTCGCCGATGGGGGCGATCGGGGTGGGCACATCCGGTGACAACATCACGCGGAAGTTCATGTATGCCGACCACGGACCCGCCAGCGATACTTCGTTCCACGCGTAGACCGCCCACTGATAGACACCCGGTCCCAGGTCGAGCGCCGGGTTGGCACGGCAGACACCCGCCGAGCAGGCGACGACCTTCTCGAACCAGCCAGCGAAGACTTCCGTCCCGCCTTCGGTGAGCGCCAGGTAATACCAGCCAGCGCCGTTGATGTCGTTCCACGAGAATTCGGGCGAGTCATCCAGGATATCGCCCGACGGCGCGATCAGGATCGGCGCTGGCGGAAGCACCAGGATGGTGCTGGTGGCGGTATTGTCGGTCGCGTCGGTCTCCAGAATGTCGCTGGTCGCCGTCGCGGTGTTGACGATGCTGCCGACGAAAGTCGGATCGACGCGCACGTCGATGTAGTAGCTGGCGATCTCGCCCGCGCCCAACGTCTCGGTGCAGGTGACGGTGCCGCCGAGCGGCTGTCCGGTGTGCGTGCATTCGGGCGAGGCGCCGACAAAGGTCAGGCTGCCAGGCAGCACGTCGGTCACTGTGACGCCTGCTTGCACGCCGCCGCTGGTGTTGGTCACCGTGATCGAGTAGGTGAATTCTTCGCCGGGGAGGACTTTACCATCGGCGTCCGAATTGGTCTTGGTGACGAGGAGATCGGTCTGATCCACGTCGAAGTATACGACTTCGGCGCGGCGGAAATTCTGACCGTTGGTCGCCGTGACGTTGGGCTGATTGTGATGATGCAGCAGCAGTGCCGCTGGCAGCGAGCCGACCGCGGTCAGATTGACGGTGCGACCGGAGAAGTCCGCGATGTACAGGACGCTGTTGCCTGCTACGTCGTCCCAGATACCACTGCCGAACTGAACGGTGGCGTCGAACATCGGGTTCGCCAGGTCGAAGCTCATGACCGGCGATACGTCCACCACTTCACCGATGCTGCGGCTGATCGTCTCGACGTAGAAATTGATCTTGGTATCGCCGCCGACGGGCATCAGAGTCGTGGCTGGCGTCGCGGCGTTGTTGTCGTAGTTCAGCGCCAGGTATGGATAGGCTGCGAAGGTGACCACATTGTTGTTCAACACATAGGTGTTGAATGACGCCGAAGTCTGGTTGAGAAACTCGTGGAAGAAGCACGCCGCGCCAGGAGCCGACGGACACGCTGCCGTCAGGAACACGTCGGCGCGCGAGGTGGTGCCAGAGACGTTGACGCCCGAATTGAAGATTTCGAAGTCGTCGGGGGCGCCGGTGAAACCGTCCTGGTTGCCGTCCACGTAGACGATGAAGAACGCCTCGTTGGGAGTCGCCCACTCGCTCGCGGTCGCCAGACCGAAGATGAGCGCGGTGTCGGCGTTCACTGGCGTGATGGTGTTGTAGTTGGAGGCGGCACCAGCGTACTGAATGTCGAGCGACGGGATCGGGAAGGCAATATCGCCCACATCGTCCGAGCCGCTGTATTCCAGCGCCGTCACGACCGAGATGATCGCCTGGGGGAAGCCGCTGGCGGCGTCGGAGATTCCCGTGCCGCCGAGAGGCAGCAGATTGACGAAGCCCGGCTCAGTCGCTGCTTCGCCCGAATACGGCACCGGATTGACGACCGCATACATATAAGACGCGGCGCGCGGCGCAGCATAGAGCGGCACACGCAGCGCAATCGTCGCGCCGCTGGTGGGCGTGGCGACCAGATTGGCGGTCTCTTCAGTCAGATAGTGACGAGTCTGATTGCCAATAGTGGTGGCGATCACTGCTGCCATCGACGGATCGCTGCGGTTGGCGGTCTGCGTGCCGGAAACGGGCACCGTGACCGTCAGGGTGACATCGACCTTGACCGTGCCGAATGCCGGGACGGTGATGGTGGACGGGCTGACGCTGAACGTCGCAATGTTTGCATTGCTATAGGTATCGATCGTCAGATTGTAGGTCGCAGCCGTCGCGCCCTTGTTGGTGTAGCGCACCTGTTTAACGACTGTCGTGGCTGCCGCGCCCGGAGTCACCTGTGGCATCCCGAAATGGACGCTGGCAACCTCAGGACGGTTGTCGTTGAAGGCGATCACCTTGCTGGTGAGCGCATCGACGACATCGACACGACCCGAACCCGCACGCTGCACACCGACACGCGGTCCGCTGGTGCTGATCGAGAAGACATCGTTGTTGGCAGTATTGATCAGCAGCGCCTTGATCTGGTGCGCGCTCCAGGACGGATTAGCCTGCATCGCCAGCGCCGCGATACCCGCGACGGTAGGCGCCGACATCGACGTACCGCCGAGGGTGGCGCTACCGCTGCCCAGTCCCGATCCGGTGCTGGTGATCGCATCGCCAGGTCCGGTGATTTCCGGCTTGAGACCGCTGGTGGCATAGCGCGACGGACCGCGCGATGAGAAGACCGAGATCACATCTGCCAGATCACCAGCGACGGCGATCAGTGCCGGGTCGAAGGTGATGGTCGCGGTCGGGTTGGCGGCGAGGAACACGCCGAGCGACTGCTGCACCGACACGCATGGGACATAGGTCCGCGTGGCGATCGGCTGGGTGCCGCGATAACCGCACGTCAGGTTCTGGAACGCCGACGGGACGTTGTTGACGACCAGGATGCCGAGTGGCACCGCGCCGCCAGCGAGGTTGGCATCGGTCGCGGCGGTCATCAGACCGGTAGAACCGCACGCGCCCGTCCAGTTGACGACCGCGAAATGTCCCGCCGGGAAGGTCGCGTACTGCGCTCTGGCGCAGCCGTTGCCGGGCAGATACACGAACGGCGCCGGACCGACGACAGCGTTGGGCGGATTCTCGATACCGAAGCGCGCCGGGGTCAGCGTGCTGTTGACCAGGATACCGCCCTCGCCGCCATCAGCGGCCGAGGCGACGTTCAGCGCCGACGGATGCACGCCCGGCGCTCCAGTCGTAAAGAAGGTGTCGTAGTTGTTGCCCGCCGACGCCACGACCAGCGTTCCGGCCAGAGTCGCGTTCGCCATCGCGCCGCCATAGAATGACAGCTGGCTGTTGTCGTCGCCGCCGTAGCCGAATGGCGAACCGAGCGACATGTTGATCACGTCGGCGACGGCGCCGTACTTACCGGACACCGAGTCGTCGATCGCTTCAGCGATGGTGTCGGAGGATGCCGAACCCCAGCAGCCGAACACGCGCATCGCCAGCACATCCGCCATCGGCGCGGCGCCGGGACCGATGCGCATCGTTGCGAACGGCACCGATGCATAGCCGCCTGCAAAGTTGAAGGTCGAGCCGTCGCCGTTGACGCCGAAGCCCGCCGCGATACCCGCGACGTGCGAGCCGTGACCGCTGGGCGCCTGACCCGGCGTGATGCCGAAAGTGGGCACCAGGTCAGCGGGACGGGTCGAGCAGTCGATCGGATCGGGATCGGGAGCGGGAACTTCGTTTGCTGGCGTACCGGATGCTTCCGGATTGCCACCGTTGTAGGCGTCACCGACATAATCGTAGCCGCCGATGACCTTGTTGCCAGCCGGGAAGACGCCGCCGGTGTCCGCCAGGGTTTGGCGATCTGCCGGGACGAGCGGCCAGGTGCCGGAGCCGTTGTTGTTGCGATGGCTGTAGTCCACACCGGAGTCGATGATCGACACGACGATGCCGTCGCCCGTGTATATCCCGCCGAGCGAACCGTTCCATGCTGCCGGCGCGCCGACCTGCTGGATGCTCGATGAGGTATCGCGGAACACACGGAAGACCGGGTAGATCGCCAGCACCTGCGGTAACGCGCGCAGCGCGGCGAGCTGTTCCGAGGTCACCGCGACCGATACGCCGTTGCCGACAGTGTCATAGGTAGCGAACACCTGAGCGTCGATGCCAGCAGCAGCAGCGGCGCTCAGGAAGGCAGCCTGCTCGCCAGCGACGATACCGCGCTGTGCGGCAGCAGCAGCCGACGCCGCCGCGCCGCCGCCTTGTCCGCCCGCACGGGCGAACGTCACCGCGGCGGGTTCAGCGCGCAGCTCGACGATCACACGGAGGCGACCATCCGCCATCCGAATAGTCGAGTTATCAACGTCGGTCGAGTCTGCCACCACATCGGTGGGGATACTCTCCGCGCCAACAAAGCCCGAACCAGTGGAATCAGTACGCGGGGAATCCTGCGCACCGACCATGCCCGCTCCCAGTAGAATCACCAGGAATATGGGTAAGAACATTACGAACCAATGTCTGCTACGGTGCGACATGATTCAGAACTGCCTCCCGACAAAATGAATATAGACCGAAAAATGTGTGGACTGGCTGTGAAACGACAGAAACGAGGTTTCTGCGCATTCCCAAAGGGGGGGGTTAGGAAGGGCATAGCGATGTGTGCGAAACATTCGGCAATGTGGGGCGTTTGGATTAAACATCGACAGCCTGTGCCTTCATCTGATTTTAATTTTACAGCGGTTGGACGCTCATACCATTAAAATTACTGCAATGGTGTGATAATTTTACAAAATTCATGAATTGACTGCAACTATTGCGACTCGAAGCTGTCCTTGATGCGGATCAGTGAGACGACGAAGCTCATGAAAATCTGCTGGATGCCCCCCACCAATACCAGCAGCCCGATCAATAATCCGCTCAGATCGCCGCCGCCAAGCGCCAAACCGATCGCGCCCAATCCACCCATTGCCAGCACGCCGCCGATGATCAGCCCATTATCGACACTGAGGGCGTCTTCCAGCCAATGCCAAAAAGCGCTCGTGGGGAGCAGCTTCATTTTAGCAGCATACAGGCGCGACAGCACACCAAAAAATACCATCTGGATGGCGATCAGCGTCACAATACTGAAACTGATCTGCCCAGCCAGCCGACTGGAAAAGGCACCTATGTCACCCATGCTACCGCTGACAGGCGTTCCGGTCGCCAACTGCCAGCCCAAGCCAGACAGCCCGATCGCCAGCAGGATTATGCCCGGCTGGATGAATACCCAGGTCGGACTGAGCAGCAGCATGAATTTCAGATGACGCCAGCCATCGCGCCAGGTGCGCAGATGCGGTCGGCGCGAGCGCCCGTCGGGATAGTAGGTGATCGGCACCTCGCTGATACGCTTGCCATAGAGCGCCATCTTTGCCACCAGCTCGGTCGCAAACTCCATGCCGGTGGTGCGCAAACCGAGATCGCGCGCGGTCGCGGTACTGAAGCCGCGCAAGCCGCAGTGATAATCGCTGATGCGTGTCCTGAACAGGATATTGCCGATCGCGGTCAGGACAGGATTGCCGAGCCAACGATGCAGCGGCGGCATGGCGTCGGGCAGGATCGTCCCGCGCATCCGTGTGCCCATCACCAGATCGTCGCCCGCACGCAGCCGCTCCATGAATGGTGCGATCGCGCTGAAGTCGTAGCTGTCGTCGGCGTCGCCCATGATCACATACGCCCCTTCAGCGGCACGGATGCCGCCGATTAAGGCTGCCCCATAACCACGCACCGGGACAGACACCACGCGCGCCCCCGCCGCCTGCGCCAGCCGCTGCGAGCCGTCGCTGCTGCCGTTGTCCGCGACGATCACCTCCCCAGCGATCTGCAAAGCGCTCAGCGTGGCGTGCGCTTTGCGCACTACCGTCTCGATGGTCTCAGCTTCATTCAGACAGGGGATGACGATCGATAATTCGATCAGGCTGACGGACGACGCAGCGATCACGGGCACATCGCTCGCCAACGATGCGATCGTTGAATTAGAAAGAGGGTAAGCAATTGGAATGATCGTTTGCACGAGGTCGGTAATCCTGACAAAAATTCTTCAAGTCGATTTATTGACAACACCACGCGCGTACATTACGATCTGATCCTGAGAAGGTGAATTATTCACAAGACTCGCAATTAGTCAACATTTCCAGCATGGTCGCTGGGTAATTCTTTGGATTTTTATCGCATTTATCCCGTTCTCCTCTGTAAGGATTGCAGATCAAAATGATTCATCCGCGCATCGTCATCATGATCGTCACCGTGGTCGCACTGGGTCTGTTCATCGGATCAGCTGCGCCCGCCGCTGCCCAGTATCCGCCAGCGTCCTCGTGTCAGACCACCATCGAGGAACGGGTCAGCAGTGAGCTGCGCCAAAGGCTCACACAGCGTATCTCGGTATTCGTCAACCAAAAAGTGCTCAACGTCCTCAATATCGATAACAGCCCCTCCGAACGCTACGACTCCGCTACCGGACTGCCGATCGCCGAGATCGGTCTCAATCAGCCCTATCTGCCGCTGGTCGGCGCGGCGCCTGGAGCCTGGAGCGGGACGATCCAAATGGGGCTGGAAGGCACCGACTTCACCTGGAATGTCCGTATTTTTCAAAGCAGTGTCTTCATCACCCGCTTTCCGATCCACATGTTCCCCGAAGGCTCCTACTACCTGACCGTGTGCGGCGCCCGCCTGCTGCGCGTCGAAATCCCTGAAGATTACGATCCATTTTCGGAGGCGACTGGCACCTGATGACCGCCTGGCGTGAGCGCGCCATCGGTGTCGGCGCGGCGCTGGCGCTGTGCGCGGTCGTCGCGGTCGTCAGCAGCGCGTCAGGTGCCTGGATGGGCGCTCGCGCGGTCGTCTCTCGTCCGGCGGTCGTGGTCGAGCGTGCCGAACAGCGCGATCGTCAGATTGTGATTACGGTGCGCAGCGCTGCCTCGTATCCGCTGCGCGCCGAATACGGATTCGCGCTCTTCGACGCCGACGGTGCCAGACTATTCGAGTCGACGCCGATCGAGATCGAGCGTCTGCTGCCTGGTGAGACGCGCGCGATCGCCCTCGCGTATCCGCCTGGTGTCGCAGACGGCGACTGGACAATGACGACGTGGGCGCGCGAAGTGATCCCCTATCTGGAACGCGCCGACTCCGCGCCATCCTCAGGGCTGGTCGAGTCCAGCGCGATCGTTCGCCGCGCGCCGATGTCGATCGCCCGCATCGCCGTCACACCGCCGACCGACCCCGCCGACTCCACGCGGATCGCGGTCGATCTGCGTCTGACGGGCAGCACACAAGAGCCGGTCGTGCTGCGTTATGCGCTCGGCGTGGCGCGCGTCGTGATGCAGGACAACGGAGCCATTGCGCCGGTCGAGCGGATCACGCTGACCGATTTTACAACGCTGACGCTGACGCCGGGGGATGCACGCGCGTTCACCGAGTCGATCGCCGTCTTCCTGGCGCCCGGCAGCTATGCCGTCACGCTGTGGGTGCAGCGCGAAACTGCCGAAGCAGGCATATTCGAGCATTTCGCCCAGTTCACCTCCCCGGAAATCATCACGATACCGTAGTCCATCAGGATCAAAAACAATCGAATGCGCGTTTTTCCTCTGAATCTCTCAATCTCTGGTTGAATTTTCTTTTCCTCTGATTAGAAGCCATGATACAAGCGCATGTACGCCGCGACGGTCGCGTCCCACCCTCCGTGCGCTCCCGACCGTGCCGCCTCGCGCATGGCGTGCAGACGCGCCTCATCGTGCAGCAGCAGTCCGGCTGCATGGGCGATCGCATCCGCATCGCGCGGCACAAAGACCGCGACGCGCTCGTCCAGGTACGCCCGATTGGTGGCGTCATCCGTGACGATCACAGGGGTGCCGCACGCCAGTGCCTCCTGCACCACCAGTGGGAATCCCTCCCCCTCGGAAGGCAGGATCAGCGCGTCCGCCGCGCCCTGCCAGCGCGCCAGAGTCGGCTGATCGACTTTGCCGATCACACGCACATTGTCCGCCAGCGCTGTCCCGATCAGGCGCTCGGTATCCTGTCCGCAGATCACCACATCGCAGTCAGACAGATGACGCGCTGCCTCCAGTACCAGCGGTACGCCTTTCTTTTCAGCCAGCCGCCCGGCGAACAGCAGCGTCGGACGAGTCAATCCGAGCTGTGCGCGCAGCGCGGCACGGTCGGTCGGCGGATAAAACAAAGCGCGATCGACACCATTAGGAATAGTCACCAGCGCCGCGTCACGACGCATGAGCGGGCGCATCTCCGCCGCCACCCGCTCGTTCAGCACGACCACCGCGTCACAGGCGCGGACGCACAGCCGCCCCAGCGACGCGATCGCCGCGCGCTGTGCGATGCGCAAAAATGCAGTGCTGTAAGGCACCATGCCGACATGTTCGGTCAGGATCACACCCACACCATGCCGCCGCCCACGCAGCGCCGTCAGCACGCAGTCGAGGTACAACATGCCGTGTACATGCACCACATCGACGGTCGGCAGCAGCCCATCCAGCGTCCGCCACAGCGCGATCGGGTCGAACAAGGGCAGCGGCACGCTGCGCCGTTCCAGCACGTTCGACGCGGGCAGACCGATCCGATCCGCGCCCTCCCAGGTTGAACGTCCGCGCGGGATGCCGGTATCGGCGGCGAGCAGCGTCACGCGGTGTCCGTGCGCGACCAGGACGCGCGTCATATTGGCGATCACGAATTGGATGCCGCCCCCATAAGGGGGGGCGTAATTGGATACGGTGAGGATGTGCATGAGTCGGCTTTCGTTGAACGCAGAGACGCATCACGAGGTGTGTGCTTAAGACATTGTAATCATGCGAACGGCGATCACGACATGGGGATTGTGCTGCGTTGCGTGTACAATCTCGCAAAATGTTCAGGTCAGCCGGGTGAGTCAGGAGTAGATTTCGCAATGCCGCGTTTGAGACTGTTTACGCGCTTCAGCGCCGGATTGGGTATCGTCATCGCCGCTGCGCTGATGACCGCGCCGATCGCGTTAGCGCAAGACCCGTTGGTCACCAACACGCCACAGCCGACCCGCACTGCTGCCGCCATCCCGACCGGGACGATCTTCGTCGATGTCCCGATCACCGAGGCGCAGGAGAGCGATGGAGACGGCTTCGAGATCGTCGCTCTGACGATTGAGCGCACGCTCAATGCCATCGAGCGAGTCTCGCTGACCGTCGAGAACACCAGTGATACGGCGTTGAGCGGAGTCGGCTGGTATGTGCTGGCACCCGCCTATATCGAGGATGAACCCTGGCGTTTCGCGTCGTATATTGCCCCGGTCGAGCTGGTCACCCGTTTACCCGTCGGTGAGACGGTCACGCTGACCTTCGACGGGCCCGACGCAGAGGCAGCGCTGCTTGGTGAATACAGCCTATCGGGCTGGATTCACCGCGCTGACGCCGACGGCAGTACCCGCCATGCCGATGGCGTCGGCTTCGCGCTGCCGATCGTGGTCGGTCCGCCGCTGTTCCTGACCGTCGATCATGTCGATCTGGTGCCGATACCCGGCGGCGCAGACGATGCGCGCATCGTCTACGTCACGCTGACGCTGCGCAACTACAGCCCGCAGTATGCCGAGATCGCCTACAGCTATGCGCTGACAGAACCCGGCACCGAAAAACCCTGGGAAGATGGCGTATTCTCGTATCCGTATCAATCTCTGATCCTGCTGCCCGGCACCGAACTGACCGTGACGACGCGCGACATCCTGACGCTGCCACGCGATGCGTCGTTGCAGGCGATCGGCTATCTGCAACAGAATCTCGACGGCGACTATGAATTTCGCAGCAGCTACACCTTCCCCGATCGTGTCGGTGCGGTCGGCTGATGCGTGGACGCCGCCTGATCCCGATAATCGGCGTCGTGGTGATCATCGGCAGCACGGCGGCGCTGCTGACGACGGTCGATCGCGCGGCGCTGACCGACGCGCTCCAGCGTGCCGACTATCGCACTATCCCGTTGATGCTGCTGTTCGGAGTGCTGGCGCTGGCGGCACGCGCAGCACGCTGGCGTCTGTTTCTCGACGGACGGCTCGATTTCGCGGCGTGCTTTCACATCTCCAACATCGGCTACATGTTCAACAATCTGCTGCCGCTGCGTGCGGGAGAAGCAGCGAGAGTGCTGTTGGTGGCGGGCAAGGTGCCGCCGATCCCCGTGATGACCGCGATCAGCACAATCCTGCTGGAGCGCATCGTCGATATGCTGTTCGTCTTTGCACTGCTGGGCGCGGCGCTGACCGCCCTGCCCGTCGGCGATGTGGTGAGCGCCGGCGGAGTGACGCTGGCGCTCCTGGCGGCGCTGGCGCTGCTGATTCTGTTCGTCGGCGTGCATCGGCGCGGCTGGCTGATGCGCCTCGTCGGGTGGGCGGGACGACTCTTCCCACCCCTGAGTCGGCTGCCAGTCGAGCCTCAAATCACGCGCTTTCTGGATGGTTTATCGTCGCTGACCACCCCGCGCGCGCTGTTGTGGACCGTAATCTGGACTGCCCTCGCCTGGACGCTCTCGATCGCATCGAGCGCCGCACTGTTGGTCGGTTTTTTTGGGACGGCTGACCTGGCGGTCGTGCTGCTGTTCTCGTCGCTGTCCTCGCTGACCGTCTCGGCGGCGGCGGCGATCGCCTACACCCCGGCTGGGGTCGGACCGTATCATGCCAGCGTGATCGTGGCGCTGGCAGTCGCGGGCTTGACCCAGCCCGACGGCGCGCCGCTGGCATTTGCGATCGTGCTGCACGCGATCAATCTGGCGATGTACATCGCGGTCGGGGTAATCGGATTGGCACGCGAGGGCGTGGTGTTGAGCGACCTGCTGGCGCGGCTGCGTGCATCGGTGAGCGGCGCGGCAGAAAAGGTAAACGGATAACATGGCACGCTATGTCGAGCGGCTCAATCAACTGGCATCGGCGGCAGGGGTCGTGGCTGATCTCACCCGCGCCACCCTGGTCAACCGTTTTACCGTCACGCCTGGCGCGCATTTATATCTGCACACCGCCCATGCCGACCTGCGCATTACCCGCCATGATTCCGTCGAGATCGTGATCACCGCCCATATTCAGCCACCGTTCGCGTGGCAGATCGTCGGGGAACAGGATGAATCGGGCGCCTATTATGTCGCGCTGCGCAAACCGCTGCTTGGCGTGGTCGGGTCGGGTCGATTCGAGGTACTGGCGCCGTACAGCACACCGATCATCCTCAGGCTGGAGCGCGTGCGCGTGACTCAGGATGATCTCACGGGCACGCTCGACCTGCCCGCCCCGGTGCGAAACGTGATACCATAAGCGCGGTTTGTACACACGCATGGATTGAATTTTCATGACCGGACTTCCCGAAAAACTTTCCGAAATAGTCGAGGATATTGGCTCGATCACCGACCGCCGCGAACGCGCGGAAATGCTGATCGAGCTGGCTGACCGCTTCGACGCGGTGCGCGTGCCAGCGCAGATCGCCGTCAAGCCCTACGACGAGTCGCACCGCGTCCCGGCGTGCGAATCCGAGGCGTTCGTCTGGGCGGAGGATCAGGCAGATGGTACGCTGCGCTTCTACTTCGACGTGCTGAATCCGCAAGGTTTGTCCGCGATGGCGATGAGTGTGATCCTCAACGAGACGCTGGCGGGCGAGCCGCTCCAGACGATCGCCGCCGTCCCTGATGACGTGGTGCTGCAAATATTTGGCAACGGACTATCGATGGGCAAAGGTGCCGGGCTGATGGGGATCGTCGGCATGGTGCGTGCCGAAGCCAGGCGTCGTTTGAGCGCGGGCTAAAGGACGGAATCATGCGCTTTCTGGTCTCACTGGCGATCGCCCTGGCGATCGGAATCGGCGTCGGACTGTACCTCGGACTGGTGCAGTTTCCGGTCGAATACACCGATGCCGCCATGCCACGACTGTCAGCGCGCCATCAGGATGATTACACCGTCATGATCGCCTACGGCTTTCAGGCGGATGGCGATCCGGGTGCCGCGCTCGAACGTCTGCGTCCATTGGAATTCGACAATGTGCCGCAGCACATCCAGGAAACCGCCGAACGCTATATCAGCAGTTCGCGCGGAGTCGGGGATGTGCGCGCATTGGTGACATTGGCAGAGGGAGTCGGACGACTGACGCCGATCATGGAACCCTATCGTCAGGTCGAGGCGGGCGGGTGAGCCAGCGAGAGTCTGCCCCCACACCGCCAAAGGCGCGCAGCCGCTATGATCGTCCGCGTCGCCCGTTCTCGATTCTGGGCGCGATCGTCGGCTTGATCCTGGGCATGGGCGTCGGGCTGCTCTATGCCTGGGTGATCACCCCGGCATCTCAGGAGACCGTCGAACCCTGGCAGCTCGACGCCGACTCGCGCGCCTCCTACACTGCCGCGATCGCGCTCGCCTATTCCGAAGATGACGATCTCGGTCGCGCCGTCGAGCGTCTGATCGCGCTGCGTTTTCCGGGTGACCCGATCCAGGGGGTGGCGGATGTCGCCTGTCAGCTGGCATCGACGGGCGCGGCGGGCAGCACCGGTGGCTTGACCGCGCTGCGCGCGATGATCGATCTGTACCGTTTGCAAGGACGCGCGGGCTGCGCCGACAGCCTGATCACGCTGGCGGGCGATCCGGGGACAGGTATCGTCGAGATCGACCTGCCCACCCCCACCGTCACCCTGACCGCGCCACCGTCCAAGACGCCGACTCCTGCCACCATCATCACAACCCCGACGCGCATCGCGGTCATCCCGACGCTGGCGCCCCAAAACGACTTCGACCTCGTCGGCGTCACGACCGCGTGCAGCGTTGAAGCATCGGGCGTGATTATCGTCGAGGTGTATGAATTGAATGGCAGTACCGGCGTACCAGCCGTCGAGGTGCGCGCGCGCTGGAACGATGGCGAAAGCCGGTTCTTCACCGGGCTGCATCCCAATCGCGGGAGTAGCTATGCCGATTTTCAGATGGAACCGGGAATCGATTATCTGATCGACCTGCCCGGACGCGCCGACCCGATCGGACAGCCGCTGTCCGCCGTGCCCTGCACCACGCCGGGCGGTGATCGCGCGGTGATTACTTACCGGGTGCTGTTCCGCCGTTCGGAGTGATGGGTAAGTATGGTGTCTATCGTCCCGTCGAATGAATCATAACCGGGTTTGGCGTGCCAAACCCCTGCGTCGTGTCGATTTAAGCCATGCCAAACAGCGAAAGGATCGCCCCATGAATATCAGGATCAACCGTGACGCCGTAGACTACGCGCGTGAGATGGTCGAAGGCGGCAGCTACCGCATCAACTCGATCTGGAAAAACAACAAACCGACCGCCGAGAAGATCGCCGCTTTTGCTGCCGCACATGGTGCCGATGCCGCCGCCCGCTGGCATCTGGCGATCGACCTGGACGTCCCGGCGGACTCGCCGTCCCGTCTGCTCTACCCGATCGGCGATCTGACAAACGTGCATGACAGCGCGCTGCGCGCCGTCAAGTCGCGCGCCGAGGTCGATCAGCAGACCGAGCTGGCAGACGCCGCCGAAGAAGCGCTCGACGTGTTCTATCGCATGAATGCCTGCTAACGCACGCGCTGCACGTTGAGCGCGGCGGCATCGCCGTTCGGCTGTGCCCATCCCAGCCACAATGTGCCAGGCGCCGCTGTCAGCGACGGCGGACGCAGCACCGCGACAGGGGCGGACGCGATCGTCGTGGTTTCGATCTGTCCAGCGCGCATGTGCGCGATCACCATTTGATCGCCAACCAGCGCCGCGATCGGCAGCGGGGAAGATGCACTGTCCAGCGGCGAGGCAGCCCTGACCGATTCACCCTCGATCATGAAACGACGCGGCTGAGCCCAAAACGGGTCGTTGAAGCTGCCGACCGTCAGCCAGGTCTCGACCGCGCCATCCGCGCGCTCGATATTCCAGAACGCGCAGCCGTACACGCCGTCGCTGCCGACTGAAAGATGAGTCAGACGGTCGCCCGCATCGAGATAGATCGACGAGGTGATCGCCTCGATCCCCTGCACCGATGCGCTGTCCGTCAGGCGCCCACGCCACACCTGTCCATGCGCCAGCCAGAACAACCAGCGTGATCCCGCCGCGTCGTAGGTCAGTGCGGGCACCTGTCCGCTCAGGCGCACCGCCTGATCGCCCAATCCATCGGTCAGCATCAGCCTTTCGAGTGGACGCCCTTCCGCGTCGATCCGCCGAGCGAACAACGTCGGTTCGGCGGCGGCGCCACCGCTCCATGCTGCCCATGCGCCGCCATCCGCTGCGGGTGCCACCGCGTAATCGTAGACCGCTGCATCGGACAGCAGCACGGGTCCGCGCGTGACAGTCAGCTCGCCGTCGATCTGCGCCGCGTACAGACCAGCCTGATCAGGCGCATCGGGCGACTGGTCGAGCCAGAACAGCAGCGCGCCACCATCCGAGGCGACCGCGCGCTGATGAAATGGATTCACAGGTGGCAGCGGCAGCGTGACAATCGGCGTCATGCCTGCGTCCGTGATCCGGCGCGCGTCGTGATGTACGCCGCGATCATCGACGCCGATCCAGAATGCCAGCACATCGTTGCCGCGCGCCGCCAACGCGGGCGGATCGGTCTGCGGCGCGTCTGCGATGCGCAGCAGCACGCCGCGCGTCACTGGTGTCGGATCAGGCGGCTCCGATGCGCACGCCGACAGCAGCACCAGCGCGATCGCAAAACAAAAAATGCCTTCGCGTCTGCCCGCCTTCCTGTTCAATTTTTTTATTTTCTTTTATTCTTCGGTCAGCATGGCGATGTCGGTCTCGCCTTTGTAGCGCACGCCTGAAGGCGCGTAATGCCCGATCGTCGCCATGATATAGCGTGTTACTTCCTGTGTGATATTGGTCAGCACGATCTCCTGCTTTCCAAAATACACGCCGATGTGATAACGATCGCCGCCGAACATCAGATTCCTGACTACCAGCCCAGCCAGGTTGCCCTGACGCGCGGCTTTAACGACCTCGATCTCCTCGATCAGACTCCAATCGACGGGCTGTCCATCAAAATTGAGTTCGTAGGCGTTAGCGTCAAAACGCTTGTCGAGCAGCTTGCGATCGGCAGCATCGAGGTGATCGGCTGAGGGTAATTCGTGTACACGCGCCAGATACGGCATGGTGATCCCCGCTGAATGATCTGATCTTTCAACGGGGATGATTGTACACGCGGACTGCTATTTGAGGGTGAACTCGATCCGCAGCCGCGTCGTGCCCGCCGCATCGACGCTGGCGCTGATGCTGCTGTGCGCGACCGCCGCGATCAGCTTATCCAGCGGCGCCAGTACCTTATCCACATCCGGCACCGGAGACGGTGTGGGAGTCGGCGTCGGACTCGGTGTCAGGCTCGGATCACGGTGATAATCATCCAGTACATTGCGGAATATCGTGCCAATGACCGGACGAGTTATGAACAAATCAACCAAGCCGAACGGACTCGCGGTCAGCCCGACGACGAGTCCTTCATCGTCTGTATACAGCATGACAGACGGATCGCTCAGGATGACACTTTGCGCGGCGATATAGGCGTCCGAATCCGCGATCGACTCGCCACCGTCGAGCGCATCTGCGACCGCGCCCGGCGTACCAAAATAGAACAGATCGTTGGCGGCGCCCATCACCAGTGTGAGCGGCAGTTCGTCGCCCTCCACAAATGAATTGAAGTCGAGCGGCGTCGTGAAGGTGACGAATTCCACCGCTGCGATCATCTCGCGTCCGACCGTGACATCGGCAAAACGTCCCGACTCGATCCCCTGCTGCATGAACCGTTCCGCTTTTTCGATGAAGCGCGCCGCGCTGTCGGCATCGGTCACCTGTGCCAGCGCCGCAAAGTCGAACCGCCCTTCCAGCACGCGATTTGCGGGTTCTCCACGCACCAGCGCCTCCGCGATCGGGCGCGTCTCCGAGCGGGCGAAGAGCGCATAGTCGCCGCTCGTCCACGACAGCACATCGGCGTCGAAGTCGATCCCCGCTTCACGGCGCAGTCCGTCCACGATTCCATCCCGAATCCCTACAGGTGGCACAGCGGTACTCAGCGGCATCGGCGCGCTGAACAGGCTCATTTGCGCCTGCATCGAATCGATACTCTGCTGCTGAAACTGAATTCCGACCTCGATCAGATTGCTCAGGTCGTGCGCCTGCATGAAAGCATTGGCGCTCGCCGGGATCAGGCGCGTGAAATCCGCGCTGAGCGAGTCGGCGGCGGGGCTTATGCCGTCCGGCGCCAGCGCGACCGCATCGATGGCGTAGGTCTTGCCGTCCAGGATAGTCAGACCGAGGGCGAGCGGCGGCACGGTCGAGATCATCTCTGCAGCCGTCGCCGCTGGAGACACGAGGCGCGCCAGATCGGGCGCGTCGAGATAGATCAGCGCATTGTAATTATCGGCAGGCAGCGCGTCGGTCGTCTCCTGAAAGTGGGTCGATTCTTCCCACATGCCGTTGTCTTCAGGCAGGGCGATGGGAGACTCTGCATTGGAGACGATCAGCACATCATCGATGAATTGCAGCGTCGTCGATCCACTGGTCAGCGTCGATTCGTCGCCCTGGAAATCCAACGACGAGAACAGGCTGTACACCGACGCCGCATCCTGCAAATGAATGACCGCGTAAATGCTGGCACCGGTCACCTGCGCCGGATCGAGCGTGATCACGCCGATCGCCGCCGCGTCACCAAGCCAGGTCAGCCATTCGGGAGCGACTCCGACCATGCCGATCAGATCGCGCACCGACAGCGGCGGCACATCGAGCGTGCTGAGAATATCGGTCACGGTGGCGGCGAAGGCGTCGAGCTGATCGAGGAACCCGATGTCGGTGCGGATACTCACATAAATCTGGGTGTCGGCTGGAAAGTATTGCGCCAGCTCCCAGGGCTGCATGGGCTGCCCACCACCCGCGCCGACGTGGATCGCAAGTGCAAAAAACAGGATCAGGCTGACGAGCATTCCGAGGAGCGAACGGTTGCGGGTCAGTTTCAAGGTGCTATCTCCTGGACTATACAAGGCACAACCAGATTGTAATACAGGTTTGTCGCACCTGATGTGATCATTCGGATAAGGGCAATTCAGGCAGTTCGGCGCTGTATAGCCAGGCGTCGAAAAAGTCGCTCAGGTCTTGCGCGCTGACTTCTTCCGCTACCGCGATGAAGTCGGCGGTCGCGGCGACTCCGAATTTGTAGCGTTCATAGTAGGTACGCAGCGTCTCGAAAAAGGCGTCATCCCCGATCGTCAGTCGCAGCGCGTGCAGGGTGAGCGCACCGCGTGTGTACACGACATTGCCATTGAACAGATCGTCCGCGCCCGGATCGCCCGTCACCACGTCGGTATCGCGTCGCGATCTGCCCATGCCGAGCAGCCCAACATAGCTCGATCGCATGATGCGATCGAATTCAGCTTCGCGGTCGCTGATCTCGTACCATAACCAACTGGCATACGTGGCAAAGCCTTCGTTGAGCCAGATATCCTGCCACGACGCCGGACTCACCGAATTGCCGAACCACTGATGCGCCAGCTCGTGCGCGATCAGGTATTCGCTGCTGTCGGGTGGCGAGAGCAGCATGGTGAAGTCGTAGACGGGCATCGACTGGGTTTCCAGCGCGAACCCCAAAAATGCAGGCACGACCACGCCGCCTACCGCCTCGAAGGGATAGTCTCCGAACAGCTCGCTGAAACCGTCGATGATGTCCGCCGTCGGCGCGAAGGATGCGCGCGCCCTATCGATCACGTCGGTCGGCGCGTAATTGCGCACCGGGATACCGTCCGCCGTCGGATCTTCGGTGAGCGCGGCATAGTCCCCGACCGCCAGCAATGTCAGATAGCTCGCCATCGGCTGGCGCATCTGCCAGACATAGGTATTGTTCTCGTCGCCTGCTATGGTCTCTTCAAGAACGCCGTTGGCGATCGCGGTGTAGGGCACGGGTGCCGTCAGGCGGAAGGTATAGGTCGCCTTGTCGGACGGATGCTCGTTGACCGGATACCAGGTCGATGAACCCGCTGGTTCGCCCAACGCCGCCACCGCTTCATCCAGATCGTACCAACCGAGATCGGCGATCGTCTGCTTGAACGGATAGCCGCCCGGTTCACCGCTGTAGACGACCCGCGCGCTGAAGGTCTGTCCGAGCGTGAACGGCTGTGGCGGCGTGATCGTCAGTTCGCCGTCGGCGTGGGTGTAATCGGCGTCGGCGCCGTCTATCTGCACGCTGGCGATGTCGAGCGCTTGAAAGTCGAGGTTGAACGCGCTCAACGCTTGCAGCGCCACTGCCTCGATGCGCGTCTCGCCCGTGATCATGTTCCCGTCCACGTCGATCGTCAGCTCGATGTCGTAATGCAGCGTGTCGTAGCCACCGTTGCCCAGGCGCGGAAAATAAGGATCGCCCACGCCGGGATCGCCCACAACGGGATCAGCAGGCGCCTGCGCCAGCACCAGGGCAGCGCCGATCGCCACCTGGATCAGCGTGATGGCGATAAGGATTGCCCTGATGTCGAGCTTGATTTTACGAGCCATCTTGAACGGGGATCGCGTACCGATATTTTTGGCTTGCACCGCATCCTACCCTTCGTTTACACTCTCAGGCGAACAGTTGTCTATTCAGAGTTCACTCCATCACAGTATATGCGAAAATCAACTCGTGCTCTCTCTAACACATCTGTAGCGCGTCAGGTGCAGGTTGGCGCGTATTCCATCGAGTACATCCTGATCACCTCACGCCGCCGCTCGCTGGCGATCCAGGTCAAGCCAGACGCTGCCGTGATCGTGCGCGCGCCACACGGCACGACGCCCGCCCGTGCCGACGCGCTGATCGCGGAACGCATCGCCTGGATCGTCAGGCATCGGGCGCGTTTCCTGGCAGCCTCGCCCGTCGCGGACGCGACATCGCCTCACGCCGACGGCGCCCCGCTTCTGTTCCTGGGTGTCCCCTGCACGCTGACGCTGACGCGCGGAGCGAAAACGTCGGTGATGCTGACGGAGGATCGATTGACCGTCACCCTGCCTGACCCAGGCGACTCGTCGGCGGTGGCGGCGGCGATCGAGCGCTGGCTGCACCGCCAGGCGATTGTTTATTTTGGGGAACGTCTGATCGTGTGGAGCGCGCGTACAGCCGCGCTTGGCATCCCTGCCTACGACAAACTGACGGTGCGCGCGATGCGCACCCGGTGGGGGACGTGCAGCAGCGCGCGGCGCGTGACGCTCAACAGCCGCCTGATTCACCTCGATCCGGCGTTGATCGACTACGTGATCGCCCACGAGCTGTGTCACCTGCAGATCATGAACCACAGCCGCACTTTTTGGGCACTGTTGTCCCGGCTGCTGCCCGACTGGAAAGCCCGTCGGACAGCCCTGCACCGGGTGCGTCTGATGTGATAATCCATCAATAGCGAGCGCCGTTGTGCCAGTTTCAGTGAATCACGCATTTCGGACGCATTGTTATGTGTCCCGACGCCCCGCATTCGCAGGGAAGTGTAACAACACGTCCGCTCAAAGACATTCAACCACTGGCTTAGTTGGCGGGCGGTGGGATGATCAATTCCTGACCGATGCTCAACGAATCCGGATTCGCCAGATTGTTCGCCGCGACGATGGCGCGCACACTCACGCCAAAACGCGACGCGATCGCGCCCAGCACATCGCCAGACTGCACGATGTAAATTTCGCCCTCGACGGCAACATCGTCGGTCGCTTCGGGGTCGATGTCGGCTTCTTCGGTAGCTTCGTCCTGCAAGCCGGGAACGCAGGCAGGCAGGTTCAATTCCTGACCGATCTGCAGGATCGGCGGATCGCCCTCAAGCTCAGGATTGGCGGCGCTCATGGCGGTGACGGTCGTATCCTGGTCGACCGCGATTGAATACAGACTATCGCCCGCTTCGACGGTGTAGAGACAGCCGTCGGCGCTGACCGGATCGATCGATGCCGATGCAGCATCTGAGGTAGGCACGGCAGTTTCGCCGGGGCGCGGCGTGGGCGGCACCAGAGCGGAGGCAGTGCGAGTCGGCAGCGCGGTCGCGTCGGGCGTGAGCAGACCGAGCGAGACGCCCGGCGTGATGATCTGAAGCGAGATCGTCGGCAGCGCTGCCTGGGTCGATTCATCCTGCGGCTGCGGCGTGCTGGTGACCGGATCGAGCATGACCAGCGTCAGCGCGGGTTGTGCCAGCAGCGGATCGCTGGGCGCGTCGGTCGCCGGGGCGATCAGGGTGATCGGCGGCAGCGACTCACCCGGCGTGGCGGCTGGATCGTTGACAGCCAATACGCTGGCGTTGTCGAGGGGGGCGCTGACGCTCGGTTCGATTGACGTGCTCGACTCGTCCATCGAGCGGAAACAGCCCGCACATAACAGCACGAGTAACACGCTGAGGCGCTGCATCCAGCGCAGAGTTGCCTGAGTCAATCTACCCACTCCTTGCCTGAAAAGGTGTTTTCAGCATACACCCCGTCATCAGGATGCGCAATCCAAAGCTCAACACTATTCATTCTCAAAGAATTGAAGGTGCGTTACAATCACAGATAAGAACCCGCGAAACCCCCACTCTGACGCCCATTTGCAGCGTTTCGAGAGAGAGCTGACAATTTCGGTGGATAAAAAACGTGTACTCGTCGTCGATGATGATCCTGAGCTGCTGCAGCTGGTTCGTATTTTGCTGGGACGGGCAGGCGTCGATGTGGTGACTGCGGGCGATGCGGACGCGGCGCGCGTGGCGTTGAGCGGCATCAGCGCGCCCGATCTGATGATTCTGGATGTGATGCTGCCCGATGTGAGCGGCGTCGAGTTTTTGCGCCAGATGCGTGACGAAGCCGTATTCGACGAGGTGCCGGTGCTGATGCTGTCGGCGCTGATCGATCCGGATCAAATTCGTGTCGCGCTGGACGCGGGCGCCGATCGCTACCTGACCAAGCCTTACGTCGCCAACAGCCTGGTCTCGATCGTGCAGGAATTGCTGCGCAACGGGCGCCGCCGTGTCACGACCTGATTCTAATCGTCCTTAAAGCGGTGGTTCGAGTCGGTAAATGATGAACTGACCGATGCGCGCGGCGGGCGTCACACGGAACCCGCGCGCGCGCAGTGCCGCTATCCAGGGTGTGATCACCCCCGTGCGTGGGGCGAGCAGATAACGCGGCGCGCGTTCATCCAATGCCGCTGCCCCATCTGCCAGAGCAAGGGGGGTCGGGTAATGCACACGCCGCTTGTCCGACCACGCAGACAGATAAAAACGCAGATGCCACCCGAACCAGGGATCGTAAATCACGGTTGCCGTCGGCTGTCCGTCGATCCAGGCGGCGGCGGCGTCGATGCCGTCGTACACGCCATGACGCCCGTCACCGCCATCTCCCCCCACCGCAATCGCCCCCATGTGCGCCGCCCATGCGTTCGCCAGCAGCAGCCCCCCGATCGTCGCTGCCGCCATGCGCCGCCACACGACCAGACGATCGCGTCGTATCAACACGCTTATCCCGCGCGTCAGCAGCAGCGCCAATGGGATCGCCAGCGGCAGCGCGTAACGGTCGTAGACGTTGACGGCGATCAGCCAGTGTGCCGCCAAACAGATACCCGTGTACAGGACGAGTAAGGCGTCGATCCGATCGCTGCGGCGCGACTCACCCCCTCTGAAAAGGGCAACCGGTGCCAGCGCGATCCCGCCCACACCCACGAGAGCGCCAAGATACGTCAGCCATTGTGCCAGTCGTGGCAGTACCTCGTCGAGGTGGACTAAGCGCGATACGGAATTATGGGCGGCGGCGAGCGCATAGAACGGCGTCGCACCGGTCCGCAGCCCATCCCACGACAGCAGCAGCAGCGCCCAGACGCCGATCGGCAGCACCAGTCGCAGCAGCGACCGCGCGTCGAGCCGACCGAGTGCCCACGCGATCGACACGATCAACGGGATAAACAACATGCCCTGCGGTTTCGCTGCCAGCGCAGCGCCGAGCCACATACCCGCCCAGGTCGGTCGCTGCCCGGCGATCGCGCGCAGCGCCAGCGCGCCCATCAGTATCATGATCCCATCGGTGAAAGCAGTGGCGCTGAAGGCGATCAGCGCGGGCGATGTCGTCAGCAGGACAGCGGTGCCAATCGCGCGCACCCGATCGCCGTAGAGACGCCACGCGGCGCTGGTCAGCACGGCGATCGTGATCAACGAAGCGAACAGCGACGGCAGCCGGGCGGCGAATTCTCCGGTGATTACATCGATGTCGAGGACACCGCTCGACTGCGATTGCGCGGCGAAAGCCGTCAGCGAGAGCGCCGTCGCGTAGATCGCCAGCGGCGGCTTGTCGAGGTCACCCGGCAGCAGCCAGCGTCCGTGTATCACGGCATCGCGTGCGAACGCGGCGAAATAGGCTTCGTCGGCGTGCAGGCGTCCATTCACCAACCCGCCGACACGCAGCCCGAACGCGATCGTCAGGCTCACAGCCAGCAGCAGCATGAATGAGGGCGCTTTGTGCGTGTTCATCGATAGGATTGTAGCCCGTGCGCGGCTATAATGCCGACGCTCGCACACACTAAGGACACCGAATGGCTATTCGCTGGTCTGAAATCGATGCCGTCATCAGCGACATGGACGGCGTGTTGTGGCTCGATGACACCCCCCTGCCCGGCTTGCGCGAGCTGTTCGCCCGGCTGGACGCCACCCGCACGCCCTATATGCTGGCGACCAACAACAGCAGCAAGACACCCGCCGATTACGTCGCCAAATTGCTGAAAATGGGGATCATCGCGGTGCCTGAAGCGGCGATCATCACGTCGGGCACCGCGACCGCCGCGATCATGCGCGACCGTTATCCGGCGGGGACAACCGTGTACGTAGTCGGCGGGGCGGGGCTGCGGCAGCTTTTGGTCAGCGCGGGATTCCTCCTGGTCGAGCGCGATGCCCGTGTCGTGGTCGTCGGCTTGGATGTGACGCTCACCTACGACAAGCTGAAAGCCGCCGCTTTTTGCCTGCGCGCAGGCGCCGATTTCATCGCCACCAACGATGATCCCGCCCTGCCGACACCGGAGGGATTGGCACCAGGAGCAGGCAGCATCGCCGCCGCTATCAGCACCGCCGCCGGTCGCACTCCGATGGTGATCGGCAAGCCGCATCATCCGATGTTCAACATTGCCCTCGCTCGGCTGGAAACCCGACCTGAACGCACGCTGATGGTCGGCGATCGTCTCGACACCGACATCGCGGGAGGCGCGGCGGTCGGTCTGCAAACCGCGCTCGTCATGAGTGGGGTGACCGATGATGCGCTGTTGGCGGACTCCCCCACACAGCCAGACGCGCTGTACCGCGATCTCGCTGATCTGGTGCAGGATTGGCAGGCGAGTCGTTAGAGCGCATCGGTGCGTCCTGCCTCGCGGTGAGCCGCGCGGATCGGTTCAGGCAGACGGTAACGGGTCACGCAGCGCAGCGTCAGTGCGATCGCGGATTGTAATTCGGCGCGATGTCCGACCGAAATGTAGACCGGGCTGACATTCGTGCGTGTGCGCAGCACCACCCCGATCGTTTCGCCGCGATCGACGAGCGCGCTGGCGCTGCCTGCTTCGACCCCGACGGGATCATAAACGCCGATCAAATGCGTCTTGCCACAGCCGATCGTCGGTCGGTCGAGCCATAGACCCAGATGGGCGGCGATCCCCATCCGGCGCGGATGCGCTCGACCCATGCCGTCAAAAATGAAGACATCCGGCTCGATCGTCAATGCCGCGAACGCCTCCAGCAGCACAGGCGCCTCGCGGAAGGTCAGCAGTCCGGGGATATACGGAAATGGGGTCGGCTGGGCGGAGCGCGCGACCTCCAGCACGGTCAGATCGGGAAAGCGCATCACCACCACCGCCGCCCGCGACATGGGCTCACTCGTGAGCGGGTCGGGCCTGACACTGACATCGACTCCAGCGACGGTTCGCACAGCGTCAAGGTCGATCGGCGCGTCCGCGATCAGCGTCGGGGCGAGGTCTTTTTGAATCCGGATCGCCTCCGCCGGGCTGACCGCCCACTCGTGCAGCCTGTTTACGTGCATGACGCCTCCACTCTTCAACAGTTTTGGTTCACAGGTTTTGATTCACAAAAATGGGATCAAAAAAGCGGCACGGGCAAGGACGAATGATCTTGTCCTTGCCCGTGCCGCCTGAATGGGATTACAGCTCGTTGGAGCCGATGCCCAACAGCCCGGTATCGATCTTGGGCTGGCGGGTCTTTTCGTCTTCCTTGCCGAACTTGATCTGTTCGTTGGTATCGGTGATCGCCTCGACCGCCAAGCCCAGGCTTTGCAGTTCTTTCACCAGCACGCGGAACGAGGTCGGGATGCCCGGCTCTTCGATCGGCTCGCCCTTGATGATCGCCTCGTAGGTCTTGACGCGCCCCTGCACATCGTCCGACTTGACCGTGAGCATTTCCTGCAGGGTGTACGCCGCGCCATATGCCTCCAGCGCCCACACTTCCATTTCACCAAAGCGCTGACCGCCGAACTGCGCCTTGCCACCGAGCGGCTGCTGCGTCACCAGGCTGTAAGGACCCGTCGAGCGGGCATGAACCTTGTCCTCGACCAGATGCGCCAGCTTGAGCATGTGGATGATGCCGACCGTGACCGACTGGTCGAAGCGCTCCCCGGTGCGCCCATCGAACAGGACATGCTTGCCGTACACCGGCACCGCCTGCCCCGTCTTGAACATGGCGCGATCTGCCAGGACGAGCAGCTCGCGTCCATTTGCCTCTGCCGGGATTTCCATCTCCGGGTCTGCCCACTGTGACCACAGCCGCAGCGAGACATCGTAGGCGTTCTGATCGATGCGGACGCGCTCATCGGCGCTCAAGCCAGTCGCCTCGAACATCAGAATGTCGTTGGGCTGGAAACCCTTTTCGACAAGCCATTGACGCAATACCGCCCGCCGCGCCGGACCCTGGTCTTCATGCTGAAGGATTTCTTCCAGATCGTAGCCCGGAACGTCCTTGAGCCAGTCGTTGATGTACAGACGGCGCACTTCGTCGTCGTCTTCCAGTTGATCGCGGTCGATCTCCTCGAACTGGATGATCCATTCCCAGGCACGATCGGTGATCTCTGTCCAGGCACGATCCATCATCCAGGCGCGACCGAGTTCCGCCTGAATTTCCCATTCTTTGGCGCCGTCGAACACGGGGGTAATGGCGCGGAAGCCGAGCCGCGATGCCGCCCATCCAAGATGGACTTCCAGCACCTGTCCGAGGTTCATACGACCGGGAACACCGGTCGGGTTGAGGATGATCTCGACCGGACGACCGTCGCCCAGATAAGGCATATCCTCGATAGCGACGATACGCGAGATCACGCCTTTGTTGCCGTGCCGACCCGCCATCTTGTCCCCGACCGTCAGCTTGCGCTTTTGCGCCACGCCCACGCGCACCATCTTTTCGACGCCAGCAGGCAGGTCGGGATGTTCGTCACGGGTGAAGGTCTTGACATCGACGACCTTGCCCTTTTCACCGTGCGGCAGACGCAGCGACGAGTCTTTCACCTCGCGCGCCTTTTCACCGAAGATCGCGCGCAGCAGTTTTTCTTCCGGGCTAAGCTCTTTCTCGCCCTTCGGTGTGATCTTGCCGACCAGGATGTCGTTGGGTCCGACCTCGGCGCCGATGCGGATGATACCGAGTTCGTCCAGGTCTTTCAGCGCATCTTCACCGACATTGGGAATGTCGTAGGTGATCTCTTCAGGACCGAGCTTGGTGTCGCGCGCCTCGATCTCGTGCTTCTCGATGTGGATCGAGGTGAATTTATCGTTGCGCAGCAGGTCTTCGCTGATCAGCAGCGCGTCCTCGTAGTTGCCGCCGTCCCAGCACAGGAAGGTCGCCAGCACGTCATGACCCAGCGCGATGCTGCCGTTATAAGTCGAGGAGCTGTCCGCCAGCACATCCCCACGTCGCACCATCTGCCCTTTGTTGACGATCGGGCGCTGATCGACGCAGGTCGATTGGTTGGAACGGTTGTACTTGCGGAGTCGGAAGACACGCTCGTCACCCGTCTCCATGTGCACGATGATGCGATCGCCCTGGACGCTGGTCACTTCGCCATCTACGTCCGAGACCAGCACCTGACCGCTGTCCTTTGCCGCCTGGCTTTCCATCCCGGTCGAGACGATCGGCACGTCGGGTTTCAGCAGCGGCACCGCCTGGCGCTGCATGTTCGACCCCATCAGGGCGCGGTTGGCGTCGTCGTGTTCCAAAAACGGGATCAGCGCGGCACTGATGCCGACGATCTGACGCGGCGCCACATCCACATAATCCAGACGCGATGCAGGCGCCACCAGAAATTTCTGGCTGAAGCGCGATGAGACACGCTCACTCAGAAATTCGCGGCGGCTGCCAAATTTGGCATTCGCCTGGGCGATGACGAAATTATCCTCGGTATCGGCGGACATGTAGACCATATCCGGCGAGACGAATGGCTGTACGGGGATCTGCTCGATCCCGGCATCACGCAGCTTCTTCGCCAGCTTTTCATCGACGGTCGCGCCTGACTGTGCGATCGTCTTACCGTCGGCATTTTCCACATCCTCGCGCACATGCCGCCCGATCAGATCGGGGTCGGTCGGCGGGAGGAACTTGATCACCGGATGATAAGGGGTCTCGATGAAGCCGTATTCGTTGACGCGGGCATAGCTGGCGAGACGACCGATCAGACCGATATTGGGACCTTCCGGCGTCTCGATCGGGCAGATACGTCCATAGTGGCTGTGATGCACGTCGCGCACGTCGAATCCGGCACGGTCGCGGCGCAGACCGCCAGGACCCAATGCCGACAAGGTACGTTTGTGAGTCAGCTCAGCCAGTGGGTTGGTCTGCTCCATGAACTGCGACAACTGCGACGACCCGAAGAATTCACGCATGGCGGCGACGATCGGGCGGATGTTGACCAGCGTGATCGGCGTGACGTTATCCGACTCGCGCATCGACATGCGCTCTTTGACGACGCGCTCGGTGCGGCGCAAGCCGACGCGCAGCTTGTTTTGCAGCAGTTCACCGACCGTCTTGACACGGCGGTTGCCGAGGTGGTCGATGTCGTCCTTGTTGATCTTGTCGTTATTGATGTTGATCATGCGCTCGATCAGGCGCACCACGTCATGACGGGTGATGGTACGATGCGTGCGCGGGATGATACCGTCGAGACCCAGACGAATATTGAGCTTGTAACGCCCGACGCGCTCCAGATCGTAGCGGCGCTTGTCGAACAACTGACTTTGCAGATATTCGCGTGCGTTGTCGAGCGTGGGCGGATCGCCAGGACGCATCTTGCGGTAGAACTCGATCAGCGCCTGCTCCGCGATCGGCTTCTTTTCATCCCAGACCGGCTCCATCTTCATACTGTTCTGGATGTAAGAGCGGTCGGGATGATTGTCCACGTCGGCGTAGAGCGCCAGGATTTCCTCGGTCGATCCGGTCTTGATCGGCGCCACCTCGTCGGGGATGCCGTCGTCGATCGCCGCCATTGCGCGCAGCAGCACGGTGATCGGGATGGTGCGCTTGCGGTTGAATTTGATCGTCAGGTAATCGTTTTTGCGCGTCTCGAATTCCATCCACGCGCCGCGATCCGGGATCAGCTTGGAATTCGCCAGCTTGCGCCCGGTCGTGCGATCTTCGTCGGCGTCGAAATACACGCCCGGCGAGCGGATGAGCTGGCTGACGACCACGCGCTCGGTGCCGTTGATGATGAACGTCCCTTTTTCGGTCATCAGCGGAAAGTCGCCCAGGAAGATGTCCGAGGTGACCACTTCGTCCCCCGCCTCCCGGTTGACCAGCGCGACGCGAATGTAGAGCGGCGCGCCAAAGGACATATCACGCTCCAGGCACACTTCCTCGCTGTATTTCGGCTCCTCGAACCAGTAACGCAGACCGAAGGATTCAGTTTCGGGACCAGTGCCAGGGAAGTACAGCTTCAGATTGCCGTTGAAGCTCTCGATCGGGTTGATCTCGTCGAAGAGTTCAGCGAGACCGACATCCAAAAACCACCGGAACGAATCGACCTGCACCTCGATCAACGAGGGCAGTGCCTGCACATCGGGAGTGCGGGCATAGTTCTTCACTTGGGTCAGACGCTGCAAAGCGCACGCTCCTCACACTAAAATTCGACGGCAAAAGCGGGTCACATGAAACTGCCATGTGCCGCTGGGATGGGGAGAAATTGGGGACGAGTTCATCCGTATGTAGAACGAGGTCGGAAAGTGCCATTCTGCAAAGAGTCAGTATAACAAAAATAGTCACATCCTGTCAACCATCTGATCGGGTGACAGCGAAGTGACTTGATGAGGACAGCGATGTCTTTCAATTACAGTACAGACTATACCATCACCATTCAGCGGATTGCAAATTGTCCATCAGGACGCGACTTTGATCTCCGGCGCGGCGTCATCGGGCAGCCGCAGTCGGCGGCGCGACAGCAGCATAAAGCCCGCCAGCAGCGCGACGCCAGCGGCGATCTGTACGCGCGGCGGCAAAAAGCGCACGCGCTGCAACATACCTTGCTGCGGCAGGTCGAGTAATTCCACCTTGAGCTGCTGTGCAAAGCGGCGCGCTGGACGCACACTGACGAAAGCGATGTGCAGCCGTTCGATCACCTTGAGCAGCGCCTCGATCTCCCCTTTCGGCACCTTGTAGCGCGCGATAATCCGATCGAGGTCGTGCGAATCGCTCAGAATAGCGTCTGTGACGGCGGACAGCAGATTGTGCAGATGGGAGTCGGGTTGCGTCGATGAAGATGCCATGCGTCGTTCAGCCTTCCTTTAGGTGAGATGG
This sequence comes from Anaerolineae bacterium, assembly GCA_034437395.1. Classification (GTDB taxonomy): domain Bacteria; phylum Chloroflexota; class Anaerolineae; order Aggregatilineales; family Phototrophicaceae; genus Flexifilum. Next base: position 36,782 of record DAOTUN010000101.1, read on the forward strand.
GATAGACGAGTCAATGTCATGTGCAATCGGCGAGGCTGCGGCTGACCCCTCGACATCACGCGGTTCTAAGTCTTCACGCAGTGACAACAGCGTGCGGTGATAGAGTGACTTCACGGCGCCCTCGGTACGATCCATGATGATACCGATCTCGGCATTCGAGAGGCGCTCAACGAATTTCAGGACGAGCAGCTGCTGACGATCTTCCGGGATACGTCGGATGGCAGCACGCAGCGCGGACAGTTCTTCTTCTTCTTCGGCTTTCTTGTCGGGCGCGTCGGTGCGCAGGCTGGCTGAAATGTATTCGTCCAGTGGGATCACCTTGCGCCGTCCGCGATCGCGGTGCCAGTTGGCGACCAGGTTGTGCGCGATGCGATAGAGCCACGCCTGAAAGGGCACGCCGCGATCGGTGTAGCTCTCGATGTGCGACATGGCACGGAAAAACACGCGCGCGGTCAGGTCTTCGGCGTCGGCGTGGCTGCCCATGCGGTAGTAGACGTAGTTATAGATTTTGTCGAGGTAGCGCTCGTACAGGACGCCAAAGGCATCCTTGTCACCCGTGCGCGCCAGATCGACCAGTTCAGGGTCGGTCAGGCGTTTGAGAGTCTTGGCATGGCGGAAACGCTGGCGTAGGTTCATCATGACTATAGTAACCCTACAGGCTGGCGGCGGTTGCGCTGTCCGCGCATTTTTATGTCCGCCGGACACACACGACGGATTGTTTGTTACACTACAGCCCAGACTCTTCAAAAAAGTGCAATGGAGCCTTTCATGACGAAAAAAGGTCGCATCCTGACAGGTGACCGTCCTACAGGGCGGATGCACCTGGGACATTACGTTGGATCGCTGCAAAATCGCATCCGACTGCAGGACGAATACGACTGCTTTTTCATCGTCGCGGACGTACACACCCTGACCACCCGTCCCGAACGCGAGTCGATCCTGCAGGTGGGCAGCAATATCCGCGAGATGGTGCTGGATTATCTGAGCGTCGGCATCGACCCGGATAAAAGCACCATCTTCGTGCAGTCGGCAGTGACCGAGACCTACGAACTCAATCTTATTTTCGAGATGCTGGTCAGCGTCGCCCGCCTGGAGCGCATCCCCAGCCTCAAGGACATGGCGAACGCCGCCAATATGGAGTCGATGCCATTTGGGTTGCTCGGCTATCCGGTCTTACAAGCAGCCGACATTCTGCTGCCGCGCGCCAATCTCGTCCCGGTCGGCAAGGACAACGAATCGCATATCGAGGTGACGCGCGAGATCGCCCGCCGTTTCAACGGCTTGTATGGCGAGGTGTTCCCGATCCCCGATGTCCTGGTGGGTGATGTGCCGTCGCTGATCGGCACCGACGGTCAGGCGAAGATGAGCAAGTCGCTCAACAATGGCATTTTCCTGAGCGACGATGCCAAGAGTGTCACCGATAAAGTGCGGGGCATGTACACCGATCCGGCGCGGGTGCGCGCCGACATTCCTGGCACGGTCGAGGGCAATCCGGTCTTCATTTATCACGATGCCTTCAACCCGAATATCGATGAAGTCAACGATCTGAAGGCGCGTTACCAGACCGGCACCGTCGGGGATGTCGAGGTCAAGAAAAAGTTATCGGCGGCGATCAACAATTTCCTGGAGCCGATGCGCGAACGCCGTGCCCGTTACGAGGCGCAGCCGGCGCTGGTAGAAGATGTGCTGATCGCCGGGACGGAGCGCGCCCAGGCGGTCGCGCGTGAGACGATGGGCATGGTGCGCGAGGCGATGGGGCTGTATCGGCTGCCGATCCGCGCGTAGAAAAGCCAGCTAAAAAGGAATCTGATACGCTCGGATGGAGGGGTTTGGCGTGCCAAGCTCTACGTGAAAAAAGCGAATATTCAGATAGCCTCTCACGATCTGCGCCTTGCAGGGACGCATCACAATGCGTCCGGCGGGATCAACGTCGGCGCACGGGCTGACTGAGGGTGAAGTCGTCGCTGATACTCATAGAGACGATCAGCGCGGCAAAGCGGCTTTCAACGTGCGCGATCGTCTCTGGCGTCAGTGCCAGACGCATCGCGTAGGCATCTTCACCATCTGCCTGATAGTAACGTTTCTTGACGGTGACGATCTCGAAGTCGTATTTCCGATACAGATTTTGCGCGACGGTATTGCTGACGCGCACCTCCAGGATGACGAAGCCCGCGCGCAGCCGGATCCCGCGCACGCACATCGCCGCCAGCAGCAGCTCGCCATAGCCCTTGCCGCGCTGTGCCTCATCGACCGCGACCGTGCTGATATGCGCCTCGTCGCTCATGTGCCACAGTCCGCCATAACCCATGATCGTGCCGCGCGGAGGCGCCGTGCCGATCGATGATAAAAGTCGCGCAATCCACGAGGGGCGCGCGGGTGCCGTCGCGCCTTCCTCCAGCACCAGCATATGGCTGTAATTGGACTCGCCCACCTCGAATTGATACGCCTGTTCCGACCAGGGCGAGCTGAACGCCAGCGCGTCGATCGCCGCAACGGTGTGAACATCCGCCAGCCGCATGTAGCGCAGGGTCAGGCTCACAGCGGGCTGTCTTTGCTCGTGATGTAGACAGGCGCCAACCGCGACGACTCGAACGCGGCGCGCCGCTCCTGTCCTGCTGCATCGGCTGGATCGGTGTCGCTGGTCTCATCATCGCTCTCGCGCGATGCGATCAGCCGCGCCCAGGCGATCTCTGCCAGCGCGCCCGCCCGACGCAGCCGCACCGAGGCAGGCAGCACGGTCAGCGCCAGCCCATCGGCACGGGCGGCGGCGATCTGTTCGTGTCCCATGCTGTCGATCTCCCCCGTCAGCGTCGCGGCGCCGTCGATGCTGGCGAGCAGTGCCTCCCAGGACATATTTTCGGGTTCGGCGCGCGGTTTCCAACTATTTTTTCGCCATTGATAACGGGCTACGCTCACCCGCGCTCGTCCCGCCAACAGGGTGACGATCAGCGCGCCAATGCCGCTGCCCCCCGCGACCGTGCTGGCAGCGATGTCGAAGGTCGAAACGCCGATCAGCGGCAGCCTGTGTCCGTCGGCAATCCCTTTCGCTAACGCGATCCCCATCCGTAAGGACGTGTAAGCCCCCGGACCGGAGGCGACCGTGACTCCGGTCAGCGCCGCCGCCGTCAGACCCGCCTCGGTGAGCATCTGTCGGATCAGCGGCGGAATCTGGCGCGTGTGCTGGTTCGGACAGAGCCAGGTGTGTTCTGCGATCACCTGTTCTCCGTCATGGAGCGCCAGACTGACGCGCTGTGTCGCGGTATCGATTGCCAGTAGAGTCATGGTTTCGTTCTTAAAATCGCTAAACACACAGAAAAAATGTTACCCGCGCCTGGCACCGGTCGTCTCGCCGCGAAATGATTCGATCAGCGCTTCGTAACGCGCCCCGGTCGGGACGAACAGCAGATTGCGGCGCAGCTCCTCGATCAACCGCAGCTCGACCCACAGCCGTTCGCGCGGCAGCACCGACGCGATCCGTTCGGGCCATTCGATCAGCACCGCCGACCGTCCGTCGAAAATTTCGTCGAGCGCCAGCGTTTCCGCTTCGGCACCGTCTGCCAGACGATAGCAATCCAGATGAAACAGGCGTGCGCCATCGTCGCGTCGGTGTTCATGCACCAGATTGTAGGTCGGGCTGTTCAGGACGGATGCCGACCCCCAGCCTGCGCCCACTCCAGCGGCAAACGCGGTCTTGCCTGCGCCCATATCGCCCGACAGACAGATCACGTCGCCCGCGCCGATCAGCGTCCCCAGGCGCACACCCAGGCGGCGCGTCTGTTCGGCGCTGTGGCTGATCAGATCGAGTTCATCCTGACGGAGTATCGGCACGCTCGTACTTCCTTATTGACTGCCATAGACGAAAGTGCGGGCATTATAGAACCAGGGCATAAAACTCACCCGCTTCAGCGGTGGGATATAAGCCCTTCACTTGTTTTAGCCCCATGACCAATGCTACCATAAACTGACCGTTCAAAGCTGAGACAACGCAAACGTCCGATGGAAGTGCGGCGCAGTTACAAGTATCGCCTTTACCGCTGTGACAGGCGGGATAAGCTTCTGCGCCGGCAGATCGTCGTTGCCGGGACAGTCTGGAATCACGCCCTGGCGCTGCAAAAGCGGTACTACCGCCTGACGGGAGCATACGTCCCGATCGAACGGATGAAAGCGCACATCGCCCGGCTGCGGATGCGGACGCAGCGCTATGCCTTCTGGAAAGCGGTCGGGTCGCAGGCGGTGCAGGATGTGCTGGAGCGGCTGGATGGCAGCAAAGTCCGCATCGGAAAGCACATCTACCGCTGCGTGAAACATCGCCCCCTGCGCGGGACGGTGAAGACGCTGACCGTCAAACGGGATGCTGCCGACAGGCTGTGGCTGATTTTCAGTGTGGTGCAGACCGTCCCTGACCCGAAAGAACCCACGATCAGTCAAGTGGCGGGGTTCGATTTCGGGCTGAAGACGTTTCTCACCGACCACACCGGAACGCAGTACATGTCCGGGTTGCATCATCTGCACGCGCTGAAGCGACTGAGAAAGATGCAGTCGCGCAAGGATAGGAAACCGCACGGCACGAACAACCGCATCGCCGACAGGCGGCGGGACGAGCATTACAGGCTCGCTCATGCGCTCTGCGAACGCTACGACCTGCTCTGCTTTGAAGACCTGAACCTGAACGCCATGAAACGGCTGTGGGGGCGCAAGGTCAGCGACCTGGCATTTGGGCAGTTCATGACGATCCTGAAGCAGGTGGCAGACAAGCGCAACAAGGTCGTGAAGCAGATCGGGCGCTTCGAGCGCACGACGGGCAGGTGTTCCAGGTGCGGACACAGACAAGACCTGACTTTGCGCGAGCGTGTGTTTCAGTGCCAAAGCTGTGGCTTGACGCTGGACCGCGACCACAACGCGGCGATCAACATTCTCAACGCCGGGGCGTCGGCGACCAGACCCATAGACGCGGT
>DAOTUN010000102.1:0-25872 GCA_034437395.1 Anaerolineae bacterium
AGCTGAGGGACCTGGATTCGAACCAGGGTTAATGGCTCCAGAGGCCACGGTTCTACCGCTGAACTATCCCTCATCAATAGTAAGAGTTTAACACGAGCTGCGTGGCGGATCAAGACTCGACCGTGCGCGCCGCAGCACGGACACGCGCGGCACATGTTTCCCGACCGATAATCGCCATCGTCTCGAACAAGGGCGTACTCACCTCTTGTCCGGTTATCGCGGCGCGCAGCAGTCCAAACAAGTCTTTCGGCTTCATGCCGAGGGTCTCCGCCAGAGTCCGCATCGCCTCATCCGCCGCCTCATGCGTAAACGGTTCGAGCGCCTCAAGCCGATCCGCCGCCGCATCCAGCGCCGACCACCCCACCGCCGCGTCGCCTTTGAAGCCTTTGAGTAAGACAGCGCGCGGCACAACCGGAAATGTGTCCTGAAACAAAAATCCTGCGAACTGCATCAGCTCGTCGTAGCTCAGGCGCTTGAGACGCTCCTGAACCAGCGGCGCGACCTCCCGCAGCACCGCGACATCCACATTCAGCCCTGCCCGCTGCAAAAAAGGCAGCAGACGCAGCGTTAGCGCGTCTGGGGTAAGCGCGCGGATGTACTGTCCGTTGTACCAATACAACTTATCCGGCTGCAACGCGGCATTGGTCGGGTTGATATGCGTCCCGTCGAAACGGGCGATCGCCTCTTTAACAGCGTAGATTTCCTGTTCATCGCCATAATGCCAGCTGCTGTTCGTCAGGAAGTTGACAACCGCTTCGGGCAGATAACCATCGGCGATATAGTCGTGAACCAACACCGGAATCACCTTGCCCTGCGCGTCCTTAGGCGGGTTACGCTTACTCATCTTGCCCTTGCCATTGGGATTGAGCATGACCGGTAAATGCGCGTAGACCGGCGGTTCCCACCCAAATGCCCGCCACAACTGCCAGTGAATCGGCAGCGAACTTTGCCATTCGATAGCGCGCATGACGTGCGAGATCTGCATGAAGTGGTCATCGACCACATGCGCCAGATGATAGGTCGGGAAACCGTCCGCCTTGAGCAGCACCATATCCTGCAACACGGCGTTGTCAAAGGTCACAGTGCCCTGAATAGCGTCATCGATGGTCATCTCACCGTCGAGCGGCATCTTGAGTCGGATCACTTTTGGACGCTCACTCGCCTCGAATGCGGCGCGCTGATCGAGCGTCAGTTCGCGGTGCGCGCGGTCATAGCCGCGCCGTGAGTCACCGCGCGCCTCTTGCATCTTGCGCACCGCGTCCAGTTCTGCAGGAGTCTCGTAGGCGGGATAGGCGTGTCCATTGTCCACCAGCCAGTTCGCCCACTGCTGGTACAGCGCCAGCCGTTCCGACTGCACATACGGTCCGTAGTCGCCGCCTACCTCAGGACCCTCGTCCCAGGTCAGACCCGCCCAGCGCAGCGACTCGGTCAGGATGCGCAGCGCTTCCGGGTCGAACCGTTTTTGATCGGTGTCCTCGATGCGCAGGATGAACGTCCCGCCGTGATGCCGGGCGAATAACCAGTTGTATAAGGCGGTGCGCAAGCCGCCGATGTGCAGCGAACCCGTCGGACTGGGCGCAAAACGCACGCGCACTGGGCGCGAAGAAGTCGAGTCGGTCACAAATATGCTCCTCGTGGGGTGATAGATTGATTTTATCACAGCGCCCCACGCCCCCGACAATGGCTACGGACTTGTACACCCTGTCTGTCCGAAGCTGCTGGCGAGTAAACTAAAATCGCTGATGTTGACCACACTATCGTCGTTGAAGTCGGCGCGGACGTCAAAACCAGGCGCACCGCTCACCCTGCCGAAAGTCGCCGCCAGAATGGAAAAGTCGGTGATGTTGACCCTATCGTCATTGTTGGCATCACCCGCCTGCAGGATCGGCAGTGTGAGCGCCTGGCTGCCGTCAATCGTCACGACCTGACACGCGCTCAGGTTATGTGCATATTTCGCCCGGACGCTGTACTCGCCATATCTCAAGCCGCGCACCGAAAACCCGCCCTCGTCGGACAGCGATACCGTTTGTTCGAGGGTTGGCATCCCTGTCACTTGCGGCGTCATAAACATATGCACCGTCAGATTTGCCGCCGACCGTCCTTGCAGGGTCACTGTGCCGTCAATCCTGGTAAGGCGCTGCCAATCGACGACGAACACATCGGCACGCTCATTGGTATCATCAGCTACCAGGTTATCGGCAAGCGATTCATAGGCGATGATGTGCCCATCTGCCGAAAACGCCGGAAACATATACGATCGGTCATTCCCCTGTTCGCCGTCCGCATTCAGAGAGACCCGCCGCGTCACACCTGTACGGAGATCGCGCACGAAAATATCATAATTGTTATTCGTATCATCTGTCACAAGGTTGCTCGCCAGCGAGACAAACGCCACGTAACGTCCATCCACCGATATCGATGCAAGATACGCTTTGTTGTTACCCTGCGTGCCGCTCATATTGACCGAAACACGGGTCGTATCCCCGGTTTGTCGGTCGTGCAACAACACATCTGGCACCCCATTCGTATCGCCGACGACAAGATTGCTGGCGTAGGTCTCATACACAATGTAGCGCCCATCGGCGGAAATATCGGCATACACCGATTGCCCGTTGCTCTGATCGCCATTTGTAGCGAGCGAAACGCGCGTCGTCATCGCGGTTTGACGATCATGCACAAAGATATCTTCTTCGCCGTTGGTATCATCGGAGACAAGATTCGTCGCTGCAGAAGAAAAAACGATCAGGCGACCGTCTGGTGTGATCGACGGATCGAACGAGCGTCCGTTCCCCGCCACGCCTGTTGAACTGATCGAGATAAGCGTCGTCGTCCCAGTTTGTCGATCCCGTGCGAAGACCGCCACAATATTGCTTGTATCCCCAGATATTATCGACCCGGTCAATGCAGTAAATGTGACGTAGCGCGCATCACTCGAGACCGCATCATTGATCGCAGCACCGTCACTGTCCGGGGTTCCTGCAGCGACTGAGGCGCGCGTCGTCGTTGCGGTCTGTCGATCATGAATGAATGTGTCGAGCGCATTATTGGTATCATCCGGCACAATTGTGCTGGCAATCGATACAAACGTTACATAGCGCCCGTCCGCTGTCATAGAGGGTTCAAAAGACCAGTCATTCGCTTGTTGTCCGTTCGAGCCGACCGAGACGCGCGTCGTCGTCCCAGTCTGACGATCATGCACGAAAATGTCCTGCATATTGTTGGTATCGTTGGGCACAAGATTGCCAGCATACGATGGAAAGGCGATCAATCGCCCATCTGCCGATAATGCACTGTTATAGAAGCCAGAGTCGTAGTTCCCCTGCGCTCCATCTGAGCTAAGCGACACCCGGCACACGATCGCATCAGTCGCGCAGCCGACCGTGCCCTGTGCGACAGCGGATGGGATCGGTCGTATCGCTAGTACGAGCAGCACCAACAGGCTGACGAGCAATGAGTGCATAAGACGCGACAGCATAAACTATTCCCCTCAATCTCATGATCCATGACTCACAATTATAAACCCAAAACATCCACCTGCCCCAGCTAACGCTATACTATGTATACCCGCTCACCCAGGAAGACTCCCGCCATGCCGGAACGTATCGACGTATTCATCTCGTCCACCTCGCGCGATCTCAAGAAATACCGCGACAAACTCAAAGACGCGATCCTGAACGCCGGCGCCTTTCCGCTCGGCATGGAAGAATTCGACGCCAGCGAGCAAAACGCGCTGCAAAAGTGCTACGACGCCGTCGCATCGGCGGAAATTTTCGTCGGTGTATACGCGCATCGCTACGGGTTTGCGCCCGGTGCCGATATGACCTACACCGACACCGCCGGCGCGATCGGCGCGGGCGACAGTGCGACCAGTATTACCCGGTGGGAATACCAGTGGGCGCGCGACCGAGGCATCCCCATGCTGCTCTACGTGGTGGGCGACAGCGACGATGAGGGCGAGCCGCTGGCGTGGACGCCTGCCTATATCGACACCGAACCCGCCCGCTCTCACCTCGATGCTTTCAAAGTCGAAATCATGGGGCGGCATGTCGTCGGCTTTTTCACCTCACCCGACGACCTGGCGCGTCAGGTGGCGGGGGCGCTGCCTAAGCTGATCGCCCGATTCACCGATGGTGACGCCGAAATTCCGGTCACGGGCGGACGACACGACTTTTACCGCCATGTCAGCCTGCCCGCCAATTTCGTCCGGCGTCCCGATCTGGTTGATCTGCTGCGATCGACTCTGCTGGCACGCGCCGACGGACTCGCGCTGCACGGTATGGGCGGAATCGGCAAGAGCGTCATGGCGCGGGCGCTGTGCGACGATCAGGGCGTGCAAGCCGCCTTCCCGGACGGTATCTTATGGGTGTCGATCGGTCAGGACGCGCGTGAAGACGACCTGCAGGCGAAGCTGCGCGCCTGGATCGAGACGCTCGGAGGGGCGGTCGCCGATGCCGCCCCCGCGATCGAACGCCTGAAAGAGATGCTGGCGGCACTGCTGGCGCGGCGGCGCTGTCTGCTGATCATCGATGATGTGTGGCGGCGGCGCGACGCCGAACACTTCCGCGTCGGCGGTGACGGCTGTCGTCTGCTGGTGACCACACGCGACGCCGAGGTCGCCCGATCATTGGGCGTGCCCGTGCAGACTATCCCGCTCATGTCCGATGGCGAAGCCGACGCGCTGCTCGATCAATGGGCGGAAGGCGCCCTCGGCAGCGCGACCGAGTCGGCACGGCGGCGCATTTATGCAGACACGCTCGGTCGGCTGCCGCTGGCGATCCGGCTGGCGGGCGCCCAGTTACGCGGACGCTCGCCGGATGAGTGGCTGGGCGCCTTCGACGCGCGGCGGCTGGCACTGCGCCGACCGGAAAGCATCCATGACAGTCTGGCGCTGACCTTCGGCTTGAGCCTGGATGCCCTTACCGCAGACGACCGCGCTCTCTACGCGGCGCTGGCGATCTTCCGTGAAGACGAGAGCATCCCCGAAAGCGCGATCCGCCGTCTCTGGCACGCGCGCGGCGGACTCGATATGGCAGGCACCGCCGACCTGATCGATGACCTGGCGGCGCGCGCTCTGGTGGAGATCGACCGTGCGGGTGAGTCACGCGCGGTCGTGCTGCACGACCTGCTGCGTGACTTTGTGCGTGCGGAATTGGGCGATGCCATCCCAGTGCATCGCGCCCTGCTGGACGCTTATCGCGCCGAGGCGCGTGGCGCTTCCTGGGACACCGTGCCCGACGACGGCTATCTGTACGCCCACCTCGCGGATCACCTGGTGACAGTCGGAGATGTGGACGGCTTGTGGGCACTGTTCGCGCACGACGGCTGGATGCGTGCCCGTGTCGCGGCGGACGGCTACCGCTATGACGGCTTCATCGCCGATCTCGAACTGGCGCGCCGACACAGTGTCGAGCCGCGCGCCCTGGCACAGATCGAGCGCGGCGATCCGTCCTTCGCCGCCTTCGCGGATGTGGCGCGCTGCACCTTGATACGCACCACCATCAACAGTCTGGCGTCGATGCACGTCCGCGAACTGGTAATCCGGGCGGTGGAGATTGGGCTGCCGGGCTGGTCAGCTGCCCGTGCGCTCAGCACCGCCCGCCATATGCTGCGCCCGACCACGCGCGTCAAGCTCTATACCGGGGTCATAGCCACAGGAGTCCTGACACCTGCCGAACGCGCCGCCGCGCAAGAAGCGGCGATCGCGGATGCCCGCTCGATCTCGGAGTTCGCGCTGCGCATCGAGGCGATCGCCAGCATCGTGCCGATCGTCGATGGGGCGGTGCAGACGACGTTGATCGCGGAAGCACTGTCTGCTCTGGAGGCGATCGCCCCGACCGAGTCGTTGGTTTACGCCACCAGCGAGATCGCCCGGCATGTAGATGACGCGACACGCGCCCTGCTCACCCGCCGTGCGCTCGATGCCATTTTCAGGCTGACCCAGGAAAATCCACGCGCCGACGCGCTCTATATGCTGGCGCCGCTTCTCGCCGCCGATCAACAACCTAAAGTGTTGGACGCCATCGCCGCGATGGACAATGAGCGCTTCGCCGTCGATGTGCTGGATGTGCTGCTACCCGTGCTGCACGACTCCTGGCTCGAACAAGCGATGCGCACCGTCGAGTCATTCCGTTTCGCCGGGTTTCGCGCGCGCGCACGGGTGGCGCTGGCGCTGCGGCTGCCAGGCAATTCGCTGGAGCGCTTACGCTTGATCGGGGAGGCACAGCTCGACGTAGAAACGCCGATGGACTGGTGGATTGGGGCATCAGCGCTGGCAGCAGTCGCCCGCGTGCTGGACGGTGAGGCGCGTGATGCAGTGATTGCGCGTGTCTTTCAGGCGGTCAACGCGATCGATGGACAGCGCTCGCGGCTGCGTGTGTTGTCCGCGCTCGCCGTTTCACTCCAGCCGAGCGATCGGCTGGCGGTCGATTCCTGTCTGATTTATGCCAATCAAGGTGGAGAAGACGAGGAAATCGCCGCGCTCCTGAAAGCGTTGGCGGGCAAGCTCGACTCGACGCAGATGCGGACACTGCTCAACATTGCCTCGCGTCTGGAAGACATCCGCTGGCGCGCAGGGGCGCTGGCTGCCCACGCACGCTACCTCGATCACGCGCTGCTGACCGAAGCACTGATGCTCAACGCGCGCATCGGCGATCAGCGCGACCAGATCGAGGCGGTTGTCGGCTTGGGGTCGGCGCTTCAGAGCGACGACTATGGCGCTGCATTGAGCCGCGCGTTGGGGTTGGTCGAGGCGATCGGCGATCCCAAACAACGTGCAAAAGCGCTGGTGCCGCTGGCGTCGGCGCTGCGCGGTGCCCATTTCGAAACGATTCGCGCGGCGATCGACGGATTTGCCGACGAACACAGCCGTATGAAGGTCGCTGCTGCTGCCGCGCGCCATCTGACCGACTCGGATCAGATCGAATCGCTGCTGCATATTGTGCTGACACTCGGTGATGCCGATCTGCGATCCGAAGCCCTGCTCGATCTGTGGACGCACCTCGATGCCGCCACGCGCCAACAATTGGCGGCGGACATCGGCAAGAGCGCGGCACAGCGTCCTTTGCGCAGCCACCTGCGGCTGTTGCAAGCGGCGGAATCCGAGGGCGATCGACGCGATGAACTGATCGGCATGGCGATGGAACAGGCGCGTCAGATCACCTCGCCGTCCAAACAAGCCGCGGCGATTGGCGAGATCGCGCGGATTCGTATCGACGATGCGTTGATGGACATGGCGTCCAACGTACTGGAAGCTGCCTTAGGCATCCGCTATCAGTGGACTCAGGCATCAGCGCTGTCGTGGCTGTCCCGTCTGCTCACGCCAGCACAGCGAGCGCGCGTGATCGCCCACGTCCGCGATTACAGCGACACCTGGGCGCGCCTGTGGATTTATGCTGCCCTGCTGCGTGCGTCCGACTCGCCCCAAGCCGCGCTGCTGGCGGAGACGCGGCGCGATTTATTCCACTACATGCGCGGGCGCACGCTGCAAAAGCGCGCAGCCGTGCTGCAATTCCTGTCGTCGCGGGCGTTCTACAATGAGCCGCTGTTCAACCGTGAAGATGTGATCGCCCTGGTACGCACGGTCATCGCCATCTGCTGGGAATGGGAATGGCTGTAGCGACGCCGGTCGATGCGCCGGATTACAGCTTCCCGCGCATGATCACCGATTCCGCCAAGCCGATCCCCGCCAGCGTGGACAGCAGCGACGTACCACCAGAACTGATGAACGGCAGCGTCAACCCCGTGACGGGCATCAGACTCAGGTTCATGCCGATCGAGACGAAGGTCTGAAAGAACAGGAACGCCGCCACACCATAGCAAATCAGTGCGCCGAATGGGTCGGCAGCCATGCGCGCGCCCCGCAGCACGCGCAAAATGACCACGCCGATCAGCACCATGACCGCCATCGCGCCGACAAATCCGAATTCCTCGGCGATCACGCTGTAGATGAAGTCGGTATGACGCACGCGCAGGAAACGTCCGACATTCTGCGGTCCTTGCGCGTACCCCTTGCCGAGCAGCCCACCCGACCCGATGCTGATATTCGCCTGTAAAATATTGTAATAGGCATCAGGATCAGCTTGTGGCAGCACGAACGAGATGATGCGTTCCTGTTGATAACGCTCCATCTGTGTCCAGATGAAGGGCAGCATCAACGTGAACGCGATCCCAAAAATGACGATATGGCGCACTTTTAGCCCGCTGCCCCACAGCATCACCAGCCAGATCACCACGAATACTGCCGTGATTCCCAGGTCGGGCTGAATGAAGATCAAGCCCGCCGGAATGCCGATATGCAGCGCTGCCTGTCCCAGCACGCGCAAATCGCCGATGCGCTCGTAGTTGCGTGCCAGGAATTGCGCCAGCGTCACCACAATCAGCAGCTTGGCGATCTCCGACGGCTGGATCGGGATACCGACATTCAACCAGCCGCGCGTCAGGCCGCCGTCGCCCTCGACGCCAAAGAAAAAGACCGCCACCAGCAGCAGCACCATGATTCCATACAGCCAGGGCGTGACCCCGCTCAGGATGCGGTAATCGAGCGCCGCAAACCCGAACAGCACCAGAAAGCTGAGGATGGCGTAGCGAATCTGGTTGGGCACGCGGTTGATCAGCTCCGGGTCGATCGCGCCCAATGTGGCGGATCGGATCATCAGCACGCCGAATACCGTCAGCGCCACCGCCAGCAGCAGCATCAGCCAATCGAAATTGCGCCACATCGAGTTGGTACGGGTCATGGATCGTCTTCTCGTCCTGCCGACAACGTGCCTCGCGCGTCAGCCACGCGGACACGTCCAGTATACAACACGGCACCGGTCGCGCGGCACATCACGCGCCAGGGTTCACCAGAAGGTCGGCTCGAAGATCTTGAGCGCGACGATCACCAGCGCGCCCACGCCCAGCAGCGCCCCGACCAGGTTGGAGCGACCGGCGATCGCTTTGTACTCGACCGATGCCGTGCCTTTTTCGCTGAGTGTCCTGATCTGACGCCCCAGCAGCGGGGTGTAGACGAGATACGCCGCGATCATGTCGATCAGATAGATCACGATCGCCACCCACAGCCACGACGCGACCGACTTGCCCATCAGGATCATCAGCACGCCCGTCACGCCTGCCGCGATGTACAAGGGATTGGCGATATAATCATCGAGGAATTTCACCCCTTTGAGCGCGAAGGGCAGCGATTCGACATCGCGCGTGCCACGCATAATCCACGCTACATAGGTGAAATTGAAGCCAACTGCTATCAATGCGGTCAGGATGTGCGCGAAGACCAGGAACGTGTAGATAAGTGGGTTTGCCCCTGCTGGCGCTGGGTGCATGATGATGTCCTCTCTGGTGTATGCAGCCGGATGCGACGGATAGCCTCAGTTTAATGCCGCCGACCTGGATGGGTTATACTTCTGCATCCAGCATTGCTGTTCGATCGTCCAGGAATGAGCGCACCATGTACGATGTTCTGACCGATATTTTGTCGGCGCTTTAGCTTCGCGGTACTGTGTACTGTCAATCGCATATCCACGCGCCCACCTGGACGCTCGTCTTTCCCCCAGTGCGCGCCGCCGTCTTTCACATGGTCAGCCGGGGGACGTGCTGGCTGCAACGCGGCGATCAGCGTATCGCACTCAAGCAAGGCGATCTGGTGCTGCTGTCTACAGGGGAGCAGCACACGCTGTCCGCCTCCACCGACGGCGCGCAATCCTACACCATCGACCTGAATGATCCGCGCTGGCAAAACTGTTTCACGCTGCACGGCGCGCGCGCGCCAGAGCCGCAGGTCAGCCTCATCTGCGGCATCTTTCAGTGCGATCAAACCGCCGCCATCGGTGTTTTGTCGCATCTGCCCCCCGTGCTGCTGTTCGACGCGGAGCAGCTCGCTCAGGCGGGGCTGGAGCACACCATCGCCGCGCTCATTGAGGAAGCCGCCGCCGATCGACAGGGCAGCGGGGCGCTGCTGCATCGCCTGGCTGAGATGATATTCATTCAGCTCGTTCGCGCCTGGGCGACCGACTCGGCGCAGGGCGCGCGCGGCTGGCTTGGCGGGCTGCGCGATCCGCACATCGCTGCGTCGTTGAGCGCCTTTCACGCACAGCCGCGTCAGCGCTGGACAGTGGCGGCACTGGCGTCGTGCGCGGTGATGTCACGATCGGCGTTCGCCGCGCGCTTCACCGATCTGGTCGGCACCGCGCCCCTCGCCTACATGACCTCATGGCGGATGCAGACGGCACGGCGGCTGTTATCCGATCCGCGCCTGTCGGTGATGCAGGTCGCGGATCAGGTAGGGTATACCTCTGAGATCGCTTTTGCCAAAGGTTTCAAGCGCGCGTGGGGCAGTACCCCTGCCGCCTACCGTCGCGCCTACAAGGGCGCATCTGACAGCGCCGACTAAATCTGCACCGGCTCATGATAGATGCCAAAGGTCTCGCGCATCACATCGACGATCTCGCCCAATGTGCAGTATGTCCGCGCGCAGTCGAGCAGATACGGCATGGTGTTGTCGGTGCCGATACACGCGCGGCGCAAAGCGTCCAGCGCGGCGCTGGCTGCCTCGTTGTCGCGTTCCAGACGCAGCCGCGCCAGTCGCGCGCACTGGCGCTCGTAGCCTTTGGGATCCATTTCCAGGATCGGGATGCTATACCGTTCGTCGGTGACGTATTTGTTCACGCCGACGATGTGACGCAGCCCGCGATCGATCTCGATCTGATGGCGGTAGCTGGCGTCGGCGATCTCCTGCTGGATGAAGCCGACTTCCAGCGCCGGGATCACTCCGCCGATCGCGTCGATCTGCTTGAAATAGTCGTACACCCCCGCCTCGGTCTGGTTGGTCAGCGCCTCGACGAAATAGCTGCCACCGAGCGGGTCGAGGGTGTTGATCACCCCGGTCTCTTCGGCGATCACCTGCTGTGTGCGCAGCGCCAGCGTGACGGCGTGCGCGCTCGGCAGCGCCAGCGCCTCATCCATGCTGTTGGTATGCAGCGAATTGGCGCCGCCGATGACCGCTGCCAACGCCTGGATCGCCACGCGGATCAGGTTCACTTCCGGCTGCTGTGCCGTCAGGCTCACTCCAGCGGTCTGGCAGTGAAAGCGCATCAGCCACGAGCGCGGGTCTTTGGCGCCAAAGGTCTCACGCATTTCGCGCGCCCAGATGCGCCGCGCCGCGCGCAGCTTGGCGATCTCCTCGAAAAAGTCGTTGTGGACGTTGAAAAAGAAGCTGATGCGCGGCGCAAACGAGTCGATGTCCATGCCGCGCGCGATCGCCCAACGCACGTATTCCAGCCCATCCGCTAAGGTAAACGCCAATTCCTGCACGGCGGTGCTGCCCGCTTCGCGGATGTGATAGCCGCTGACGCTGATGGTATTCCACTGTGGCAGGTGCGCGGTGCCGTACTCGATGGTGTCCGTCACCAGCCGCATCGACGGTGCGGGTGGGAAGATGAATTCTTTTTGCGCGCTGTATTCTTTCAGGATGTCGTTTTGCAGCGTGCCGCGTAAGCGATCCATTGGCACGCCCTGCTTTTCAGCGGCGGCGATGTAGAATGCCCAGATGATCGCCGCCGGGCTATTGATAGTCATGCTCGTGGACACTTCGCCCAACGGAATGCCGTCGAACAGCAGCTCCATATCCTGGAGTGAGCTGATCGCCACACCACACTTGCCAAATTCGCCTAATGCCTCTGGCGCGTCGGTGTCGTAGCCCATCAGCGTCGCCAGGTCGAACGCCACCGACAAGCCCATGTTGCCGTTGGCGAGCAGATACTTGTAGCGTGCGTTAGTCTCCTCGGCGGTGCCAAACCCGGCGAACATGCGCATCGTCCACAATTTGCCTCGATGTCCGGTGGCGTGGACGCCGCGTGTGAACGGATATTCACCAGGCAGACCCAGATCGCGGGCATAATCGGTGTCGGCAATATCGAGCGGGGTGTACAGGCGCTCGATTGGGACGCTGCTTTCGGTCATGAAGCTGTCGCGGGATTCGGGCATTTTGTCGAGGGTGTGCTTGAGGGTCGTGCCTTCCCAGTGCGCACGGGCTTCAGCCAGATCGCGCATTGCCTGAGGATCGTGAAGCGGCATGAGATTATCTCCTAAAAATCTTCTTTAATGCCACCAGTATAACGCACGATTGATCGACAGTATGGCTTCCACTATCATGAATGCCTTCCTGAGCCATAAAGGTCTCACCATGACCCGCATCATCGTTCACGACACGATCGATCTTTTCAAACAGCCCTACCTCTCGAACGCCGCGCCAAAAGATCGGTTTGCCATTCTCTCTCCGATGCTGATGCAGAAAGCCGGATTGATGCGTCAGGCATTTGCCGCTGCCGCAACGTCGGATGCACCTCTCGCAGTAATGGCGGCAGGGGGAGTCGATGGCGGCGCGACTCTGGGTCAGCAGGGATTTGGGCTGTTCAACCCCAAGCGACTGACTTCGGCAACGGCGGCGATCTTCGACGCCTTTCGCCAGCAGACCCTATTCGACTTCACAGAGGAGACGCTGACTGGCTGTGCAGCCGCCATGCCATCCGCGATCGACGAGGTGCAGGTGTTCTTGTTCCCGACTGACCCCGCCAACCAGGTGCAGATGATCTGTGCGCACGGCATCGCCGGTGTCGCACTGGCACCAGGGATGATCGTGGCACAAGTATACCCGACGCCGGACGGTATGACCCGCCTGGCGGCAATGCTGGCGCGCTGGTGGACGCATCAGGTCTGGATTAGCGCGCATGGCGTCCCGGTCATGCTGCGCGACTGGCTGATAATGGAGGGACACGCCGCGCACTTCGCAGCATCGATCGTTTCTGATTTGCCCTTTCCGACATGGATGGCACCCTTTCATCCTGCGCCCGATTGGAACGCGACCCTACAAACAATAGCAGCACACTACGGACTCGCCAGCTATGACGACATGACCGTCAACACCTATGGACAGAACAGCGTGATTGGATCGGCACGCGCTCCCCTGCCGGAAGCGCTCGATCCCAACATGAGCGAACTGGTCGAGTCGGTGATCAAGGACGCCCTCGACACGACGATACCGCACGTCATTGCCGCCCACCTGTACGGTGATGCGATCGTGGAGCGTCAGGGACACCCTGGAGCTGGATTACCACCATTCGCCGGATACGCCGTCGCTGCATCTTCTTATTGCAACTATTGATCGGCTCGTCCGCTCGTAGGGACGCATAACAATGCGTCCGATACGCTTTATATCAGACGGTTTAGATTAAGAATATTGCATCAATTGTGAAAATCGGTTAAACTATCAGTCTAATTGTCAGTGTACGCTCGAAAAAGGCATGAACGAAGACGTGGACGCGACCGTGACCGCAAAGACCGACCTGGTTGTTTTTCTGACTGAATTTCGCCAGCCCATCGATGCTGAAGACAGCATGTCCGAGGCAGGACGCAAAGTCCTGCTCGAAGAACTGATCAAGATGATCAAGCGTGAGTCAGGCAGCCGCACGGGTGAGGACATCGAAGACGTGCATGACATGCGCGTCGCCACCCGCCGGATGCGCAGTGCGCTGCGCCTGCTGGAACCCTACTTCAAACAAAAAGCGATCGCGGCGTATGATCGCAGCCTGCGCAAGCTGGCGCGGGTACTGGGCACCGTGCGCGATCTCGATGTGCAGATCGACGATCTGCAAAAGGGTGCCGAAGCCCTGCCCGATCATGCCGCCGGACTCGCTGGGGCGATCGCTCTGCTCGACTCGCGCCGCGCCGATGCCCGTGCCGCGCTGGTGCGCCTGTTCGATCGGGGCAGCTATCGCCGCTTTGTCCAGGATTACGCTGCTTTCCTCACCTCTCCTGGTAAGGGCGCCCGTGAGACCGACCCCGAAACCGTGCATCCGTTCAAGCTGCGTCATGTGCTGCCGGAAATGATCTACAAACATCTCGGCAGTGTCCGCGCCTACAACGACGTACTGGACGACGCCGACATGACCACCCTGCACGCCCTGCGCATCGAGTTCAAGCGACTGCGTTATGTCGTGTCGCTCTTTGGCGACGTATTGGGGACGAGCGCGGCGGAATTTGTCGCGGAACTCAAGCTGATCCAGGATCACCTCGGACGCTTGAACGATATGAGCATCGCCCACGAGCGGCTGACCGAGCTGACCGACGAATTCGCTGGCAAAGATGATGCCGACGTGCGCGCGGCGCTGGGCGCCTACATCGAGTCGATCGCCGCCCAGGAGGAAGTGCTGCGCGCGGGCATGGCTGCGGTCTGGAACAAGTTCAATACCAAGAGAGTGCAGCGCCAGTTGGCGATGGCGGTCGCCGGGCTGTAAGTCTTTTCCACCCCCTACGGGCTTGGAACAAAGGGAGGGGGAACAGATGTCCGTGCCGGGCGCAGCGACCACGCTGTGCCCGCCGCCACCATGACGATAGTCACCAGGTGCATCGGCAAATAATAACGCTGCCACGCCAGCGGCGTCAGCAGCAGCGTGAACAGCGCGGTCACACCCACCCAAGCCAGGATCACCGCCCGCTGACCCGGCGTCGCCGCTCCCGCCCCGCCCCCGCCCCGACCGAGCAGCGCTCCAAAGCCCGCCAGTGCGATCAATGGCAGCAGCAGACCGAACAACACATCCTGCAATCCTGCTGCTTGCAGATCGCGTACCCCGTCAAACGCGCTGGCTTCATAGGCAGCGATCTCGGACGACAGATAGCCGCGCCAGTCGTCCAGCTCGAAATAGACCGCCTCAGGCACGAACGCCTGACCGAGCCAGCCGCCTATGCGTGCGCCCAGGTCGGGATAGCCGCCAAATACCCCCGTTTGCCCCTCCAGCAGACCGGATCGCAGCCGCAGCACTTCCGCCGCCCGGTTGAGCGGGTCACCCCACCATGCCGGGTTGAGAGCGTAGAAGATCATACCCGCCAGCACTGCCGACGCGCCTATTGCCGTCAGCAGGCGCAGTCGTCGCGGTGTCATCGGCTGCAAGGTGTCGATGACCGCCGCTTCTTCAGCATACGATGGTTCCGCCAACTCGGGGCGGCGCCGACGCCGTGCCAGCACAAGCGCCAGGACGACCGCGTAGACCACTACGACCGCGAACAACGCGGTATGTTTGCTCGTCAGCGCCAGCCCCGCCGTGACTCCGAGCGACAACGCTGCCCACCCGTAGGCACGTCCGCGTTTGCCGCTCACGCGCGCGAACCACACGCCCGCCCATACCGTGAACAAGGTCAGGCACGCCAGCCCGCCTTCCATCATCGCGCGCCGTCCATTCACCAGCAGGGCGGGATGCAGCGCGTACAAAAAGACAGCGATCAGTCCACCCACCCGCCCGCCGACGCGCCATCCGAGCGCATACATCGGCAGCAAGCCGAGTGCGTACAGCAGCGCCGACGGCAGCCGCGCCATCCACAGCAGATCATCCGGCGGACGCGCGCCGACCTGGACGTTGTAGTCGATGCCCCCGCCCCAATCCCAGGGAGGGGGCAGATCGTCGCGCGTGATGCCAGCCGCCCCCAGTGTCACGCCGATCAGCAGCGGGTTGAGTGTCCCGTTGATCAGCCGCAATTCCTGCGCTGCCGGGTCGGTCGGGCGTGTCTGATAGGACAGTGCGGCAAAATCGCCCGTCACGACCCGCCACGCATCGCGGCTCATGGCGATCTGAGTCGCCTCGTCGCCATGAAACGGCACACTGGGTACGCCCGCGAGGATGTACGACGCCAGTGCCAGCAGGATGACGGTCGTGATGACGCGGGCGGTCAGCTTGTTCTGGAACAGGCGGGCGATCGGGGCGAACAGGGTCATGCAGCAGGACTTTCCAAAGCGCGCGACGGGTAGGCGGGTATTATACCGCGACCTGACGGGCGATCGTCTCACGCACGACCGGCGCGACCTTCGTCCCGAACAGCTCGATGGCGTGCATGACTTTATCATGCGCGATGCTGCCGACGCTCAGCTGCAGCATCATGCGCTGATGACCAAAGATACTGTGCTGGAACAGGATTTTCTCGATGATGTCGTCCGGGTTGCCGACAAAGTTCGCCCCGCGCACGGTCGCCGCCGCCTCGTACTGCGCCCGCTGCATCGGCGCCCAGCCGCGCTCACGCCCGATCTTGTCCATTATCAGTTTCACCGACGGATACGACTCGTCGATCGCCTGCTGGCGGGTGTCGGCGATAAAGCCGTGCGAGTTGATG
The DNA here is from genome assembly GCA_034437395.1 of Anaerolineae bacterium. Taxonomy (GTDB): domain Bacteria; phylum Chloroflexota; class Anaerolineae; order Aggregatilineales; family Phototrophicaceae; genus Flexifilum. The sequence continues at coordinate 16,153 of DAOTUN010000102.1, forward strand.
CTGAGCGCCATCGACGCCAGATCATAGCCGCTGTCCTGCGCAGTCTGACGATACAGATCGGCATACGGCGCAAATCGTTCGGGCAGCCCGCCGATGATCGCAAGCGCCATTGGGAGTCCGCGACTGGCTGCCCGCACCACCGACTCCGGTGTGCCGCCCACTCCCACCCAGATTGGCAGCTTATCTTGCAGCGGACGCGGATACACGCCCAGGTTATCCAGCGAAGCGCGGTGGCGCCCTTTCCAGGTGACATGCTCGTTGTCGCGCAGCTTCAGCAGCAGGTCTAGTTTTTCCGAAAACAAGGTATCGTAGTCATGCAGATCATAGCCGAACAACGGAAACGACTCGATGAACGATCCGCGTCCAGCGATGATCTCCGCTCGCCCATCAGACACCAGGTCGAGACTGGCAAAGCGCTGGAACACCCGCACCGGATCGTCGGAACTCAGCACGGTGACAGCGCTGGTGAGGCGGATATTTTTTGTGAGCGCCGCCGCCGCCGCCAGGAATACCTCCGGCGCCGATGAGACGTATTCCACACGGTGATGTTCCCCCACTCCATAGACATCGAGTCCAACCTGATCTGCCAGGACGATCTCTTCAAGCAGGTTACGTGTGCGCTCCGCCGGGCTGAGTTTATGTCCGGTACGCGGGTCGGGGGACAGTTCAACAAATGAAGTCAGACCGATCTCGAAAGGTTTGGTCGAGAAGGTCGGTGTGTTGGGCAGGTTGATCATTGTCGATCCTTATTCTACGCGCTCAATCACGATCAGCGATCGAGCATGGCGTCGTTTATTACCATGTATCTGACGCGGATGAGGACACTTGTATTACCCGCCGGACTGCGCCAACAGCAGCAAGTGCAGCGCGCCCAATGGCGCCGCACCGTAAATCCACACCGACGAAAACGCATTGCGAAATTCCAGATTCGGATGCGCCCGCAGCACCCAGTGTAGTCCGGCATGAAATATGACGAACAGATCGAGCGTAATCTGTACCGATGGCACGTCCAGATTAGCCAGAATCAGCACGAACAGCGGAATGTGCGCCGCCGTGAAAATGCGATATCCCAGTGTATCGCTGACCCGCGCGGGATCGAGGAAGAAACGCCATTCGCGCTGATGGATGGCGTCGAGTTCGTGAGTGATCAACCAGGCGATCACCAGCAGGAAAAGCAGGTCGGCAAAGGAGTCGTTCATGTTTTGTCGTCCACCAGGTAATTTTGCGCCTGTGTACGAAAGAGATGCGCGTAGATACCTCCCTGCGTCATGAGCGCGTCGTGTGAACCGCTCTCCGCGATCCTGCCCTGATCCAGCACAAAGATGCGATCCGCCATGCGCACCGTGCTGAGGCGGTGGCTGATCAGCAGTGCCGTCTTGCCCTGCGCGATCTGGCGGAAATGCTCGAAGACCGCTGCCTCGGTCATTACATCCAGCGCAGCCGTCGGTTCATCAAGGATAATCATCTGCGAGTCGCGGTAAAAAGCACGTCCGAGTGCGACCTTTTGCCACTGTCCGACGCTCAGTTGACGCCCGCCCTCGAACATATCCCCCAACATGGTTTCGTATCCGCGTTGCAGCGTCTCGATCACAGCGTGCGCCTCCGACTTGCGCGCGGCTATTTCGATCCGCGCCGGGTCGATCGGGCTGGTCGTGTCCGCGACCCAGATATTCTCAGCCGCCGTCATGTTGTAGGCGACATAATCCTGAAAGATCACGCCGATCGCGCGGCGCAAATCAGCGGGGTCGAACTGGCGAATGTCAATACCGTCCCAGGTGATGCGACCCTCGGTCGGGTCATACAGGCGGCACAGCAGCTTGACCAGGGTCGTCTTGCCCGCGCCATTCTCACCGACCAGCGCCACCGTTTCGCCGGGTGCGATCGTCAGACTGACATCCTCCAGCACCGGCGGCGCATCGGGCGCATAACGAAACGAGACGCGCTCGAAACGAATGCCCTCACGCAGCGTGCCAGGCACCGCGATCGGCGCGGCGGGCGCGACGATGCCCGATCGCAGCGCCATGAACTGGTAATAATGTGTCAGGAACAGATTGTCCTCGTACAGCATCGCCAGCTGACCGAGGATGTCCCCAAAAAAGCTCTGGGCGCGTTGAAATGCCTGGAAGCTGATCACCAGACTGCCGATCGTGATCCCGCCGACCAGAGCGTCGCGCGTGACCAGCGCATAAGCCGCGAACAAGGCGACGATGGCGATCGTCTGGGCGGCAATGTCGAACCCCGCGCGGCGAGCGGCGATGGCGTTCCGTTCGCCGCGCAGGATCGTGCGCGAGGCTTCGTAACGTCCGGCGAACAGACCGCCCAGGTCGAACAGACGGATTTCTTTGGCATAGTAGGACAGCGTGAGCAAATAGTTGTAGTAGGACAGCAGTCGCTCGGTGCTGGCGCGGCGCAGCGTCCAGGCGTGCATCACCCGTGACGACCACAGCCGCACCAGCAGGCGCGGCAGCGCGGCGGCGAAGACGATCAGCGCGATCCACAGGTTGATCGTCGCCAGCAGCGCGATCATGCCCACCAGCGAGACGCTGCTTTGTCCGATGCGCAGCAGCCCGTTGACGATGCGCGGCGGACGATAAGGTGCATCGGATTGCGCGCGGTGCAGCGCGTCGTACACCTGTGCATTCTCGTAGAATGCCAGATCGACGGTGATCGATTTGAGATGGATGCTGGTGAGGATGCGATCCGAGACCAGGCTCGCCTGTGCTTCCGAGAGCAGCGTCGTGATCGAGGCGAATACCACCTCCAGCAGCGTGACCGCCCCGACCACCGCGATGAAGGTCAGCACACGGGAAAAATCGCGCGTCGCTTCAGGCAGCGCCAATTGCGCGGTGATGTCATCGATCATCAGCTTGGTGACATACAGCACCGCGACCGGGAGCAGGCTTTGGATCAGCACCAGGATTGCGCCCGCGCCGAATAGACGCGGTGAAGCGCTGTAGACCATGCGGACAGCCTGACGCAGATTGAGGGTGCGGACAAAATTTTGACGCAGGCGGGCGGCGAGGCTCATAACGGGGGTGCTTTCGCGCTGGATGTGCTTGACTGATTAAGGCATCATTGTAGCAGAGCGTGCCGCTTCTAATGGAATGGTCACTGTGAAGGACGTGCCGCGTTCCGGTTGTGAAGTAACGTTCAGCTCACCATGCCATTCGCTGACCTGCCGCGATATTCGTTCGATTGCACCCGTGCGTCCGTGTAACAGCTCACTCTCCTGATGCGACAACAACCCATTGCCGTCGTCTAAAATGACTAGATTGATGATATTGTTTACGGATTCAATAGTTACACTCACATGTTTTGCATTGGCATGTTTCACAATATTGATAAGTCCTTCATGCATCCAGTGATAGAACTCATCTTCTAACTCCCCCGACATGTCCAGCGTCATGTCAATGTGGGCTGTAATGTCAAGGTCATGCTGCTTGCGGAAATTATTTAGCAATATCGGTACATCACGAAGCGTCTTTTGATACTTCCCATTCTGAATATCTCTCAGTATGCCGATCTGCTCGCTTAAGCCTGCCTCCCAATCTAAAAGCAAACTTCGATAAATCGAGGGAGCTTCACTTAACATTTGCTGTAACTCACGCTGCATGATTATGAAAAACTGCTGGGTCGTATCATGCAGACGATAGTGAGTGTGCTTTAGCTCGCTGGCATGTCTGATGAACTGCATATAAAGCACGATTTGTTGTGTCATTTGAATCACGACTTCGATGTCATGTTCAACGAAAATATCATGGTCGCTCTGGCGCCCTAATGCCACCACTGCTATCAGTTCATTCATAAATCGAAGCGGCAGCACCAGCTCAATGAGCGCGTGTTCACATAAAAAATTTAGCGACTTTGGTAAGGATGTGCTGGAGTGATGGCAGTAATACAGGTTGTGCGCCAAAAGATCATTGCGCTCATCTATTGAGACAGTCACTTGGGTCGGTAAATGCGCTATTGGGTCGCCGAATTGCGCTGTCAGTATCATCACGGTTCCAGAAGTCGGGAAACTCATGTGTTGGTGATTAACCGTCCAGACCGCCGCGTAATCCAACTGAAGCTGACGAGCCATTATCTTGACAGCACCTTCAAGCAGGTGATCGATCATCAGATTATCTTTGAGCAGGCTATCAAAAAAATACTGTGCATCCTGATCGTTCCGACGCCGACGATGGTAAAGCCCACCGAACCAACCGCGAATGGACCATTGATAAATCCAGGTTGCGCTAACGATAAAGATGACGACGAAGCCGGGTGCAAAAAAACTGACCGGTGTGGCACGCTCGGCGGTTGCGGGAGCGAGGTGAAAATAAAACGCATTCATGACACTGGCACTGATCCCAGATAAAAGCATGAGAATTACGAGTGTCAGGATCGGTGAACTAACCCGAAATGACTGATAACGCAAAATTGTTAATACAGGAAACAATGGAATCAGGATCATCAGAGACCGCACATCAAGATTTTCAAATAAGGTACCACCAGGCTGAATATACACGCGAAATGCAAAGTTCTGAAAGAGCGCTGGCAGCGCAATGAGGAATGCGAGCAGCAAGGCTATTGCAACACGCTTTTGACGAAAGTTGGCGACAGTTCGCTTTCCAAAGATAATATATGACCCTAGACACATTATAAGAAAGCACGTAGCTGCCGCAAGAAATTGATAAAGTGTGTAGTGCGCCTGGTCATCTGCGCGCATAGCAAGCGCGTCCATTCCCAGACTCCAGTAGAGTATACGCGCGCGTACAAGCAGGGCAACAGTAATACATGCCCAGCCCATAGAAAATAGGAGAATGAATGTTTTCACACTGCGCCAGCACGACGGAATGAGCGCGCATCCGATCGCAATCAACGCAGCGCTCAAAAAAGATGTCGTAACATGGCTCAAAAGTTCCAGCAGGCGCGCGGACAAGTCTTCACCAAAGAAAAGAGCAGGTTGGTCAAGTCCAATCTGTAGAGCACCGAGCAAGGTACTTAGCACTAACGGGAATTTGATGGGATCATTGGATGGAGCGCGATGAATCAAGATGGCTGTCAACCATAGAGAAATCGCCACGATCAATCCAGGTAGTTTGACATCAATAAAATGCCAGAATGTAAACAATGTCAATGGAACGGCGGTGCGCACAAAATCATTTTTCAAATCGTGCAGCAGTAAGACATCTGTATGTCCAGCTGCCCAAGACTCCGCGAATACATTGGCAGCCTGTGAATATGAATAGCCATTCACTTCAAATATTCCGGCTCCTGGGGGGAGTACTTTGTCCTGAACCACGTACCACCAGGATGGGGTCTCTTCTGAGAGCTGATGGCGTCCGAGTATGGTATTGTTATATGTGAAAATGCCCGCAAATGGACGATTGACGTCGGTAAGCAACCTCGCTGTACACATGCCCGCAATGATTGGCACCATTACGAACAGTGAGGTCACTATGAACTGGAAAAAACGATAATGCTGTACTTTCTTACCAAGCATCATAAGACGGATTTTCCACCCGATGAAGGTGATGAACGTGAGTAATTAAAATACTTTTTTGAAAAATAAAATCCGATGGCAAATCATTAAACAACTTGCTATAGATGTGAGATACGTGGCTTTCGACGGTGCTGATTGAAACACACAACTGTGCTGCAAGAGCATCTTTTGTCACACCCAATGCCAGCATCGGTACAATTTCAAGTTCGCGTGGAGTCAGGGTGGAATACTGTTTAAACGCGCTTTGTATCCAGAAATTGTATTCATCAGGCAGTGTGTCCAGAAACTTTCGTCCTTCGAAAGACAATGGATAGGATATAAATTCAGAATCAATATAAATTGAGTTACGCTGCACGCTGTATAATGCCTGAAGCAGCTCGGTTTCGGTTCCTGCTTTGTAGATATAGGCGATTCCTCCAAAGGGGTGCCTGATTAAGGCTTTCACTTCGTTCAAATATCCATCAAATACAGAATGAAATATCACGCCTGTGTCAGGATTTTTTAGTTTGATTTTCCATGCGAGCTTAATTCCTCGGCCGATAGGCTCGCTATGTGTACTGTATTGCTTGTGCCTGGATTGAGGAAGGCGAATGTCCAGCACCACTTCGTCAAATTCGTGTACATCGATCAATTGTTCAGCTTGTTCGTAATGCGCTGCTGCTTCGGTATCATATCCCTGTTTCCTCATGACCGATTCAAGCCAGGAAAGGTGCAGCTTATCATCTTCAACCAATAAAGCGCGCATGATAACCCCCTGATTATGGATGATGCCACCGTCGTCCGATCCGCGCACGATATGTTATGGAGAACAGTTTTCAGACCTGGTGCAGTACAACGTGCTGTGCATCTGCTTGCTTGTTTGGTGAGGGTGACTCTGCGTTTCACCATGCCAAAATTATATCATGCGATCTCCAACCTGTCCTTTATTGACATAAATCAAGGGATTCCCTCATTATTCCTCTGGGTAAGGATCATAATATATGATTGTCGTTCTGAAATGGCTGTTCTTGGTTTGCACTGCGCTTTTCTGCACGTCGTCGTGTGCCACCAGTAAGAACATAGGATGCAGCGCCTACTGCCGTTTTCTACCTCAACTCGACTTTCAATCGGAGATTTCTTTTATCCAGTTACGTATCGAGGGGTTCAATCAGCACAATGAGTATACAACTTGGCAGGCAGCATTCGCGTCGCCAGTCAGCAGATATAGGTTGGAGGGCTGGTGGTGGAATGTGCTGACTAATCAGGTGCAGATCAGCATCAGTACTGCCGATGGTAGAACAAGGCGATGCAGTTGGGGTGCCAGTTCAGATCTCGTGTGGGTCGATCCGGTGACCGCGTTGGGATTCAAGGATTGGTTGACAATCATCATGCCACGCAATGAAATCTGCCATGTCATCCTGGACGACAGATAATCAAACAAACCGTGACACACGTGTTGTCTTGAACGCTCTCTAATAAGAAAGAAATATTGATGTTTTTAGCCATGGGTGTTTTCTATATCATCGGCGTCGTGGTCTTCCTGGCAATAGGGACGGCATTTCTTCAGGCGTTGTTGTGGCCGATTGCCGTTATCATACTCATTGCAGTTATAGGCGCAGTCGCCAAAGGTTAATGAGGAAGAAAAAACAATGGCAGCAACCGTAATCGGCAGGATCAATTCCGGCGGGGGGCAGATTTACGAGGTATCGTGGGACGCCGTGGCAAAGGCAGTGTATGTTCGCAAGATGGGGGGTTCGATATTTGGGGAACCAAAGCTCCGGGCTGGTACCGCCAGTAAAGCGGGTGACGCGATGCGCACTGCTGAAGCCTACCTGTATAACAAACGGTGAGGGAAGTGTTCTCTCGGCTATTTATGGGGAAACTAGTAGGGGCGTCCCAGCGGGACGCCCCTACTTGGCGCTATCGTCGTAGGGACGCATAACGATGCGTCCGCTGTGATGATCCGTGAGGGTTTGGCACGCCAAATCCCTGCACGTCATTTTTAATTGCTGCCCGAACGCTGAAAAATGGCTTCTGGCAAGCTGTATCAGTGATTACATCGTCGGAGGAAGCCTATGTCTGCTGCGCGTGTCCGAGCCGCTATTATTGCCGTGTGCATCACCGTTTCTGCGCTGTTAGGTGGATTCAGCTTCGTGTTGATCAGCGCGCCGACAGTGGTCGCTGCGCAATCACTGCAATCCGTCTATCAGATTGCCTTCATCGGAGAAGGGCAGGAATACCTCTCACAGGATGCCCGCGATGCCATCACGCGCGCCGCACAACAGTGGACTGGCGCCACCCCGCGTAACAATCTGTTCTACATGACGGGTCTCAACTGGCAGGGTGACTGGGCGATCGGCAGCTTGACCAGCGCCGACCTCAGCGGTGAATTGTCCGTTGCGACCAGCCTGGACACTATGCCCGATACACAGATCTCGTTCGAGAACATGTTCTCGTTCGTGCTGGTGCGCCTGGACGGACAGTGGCACGCCGCCATCGACAGCGACCCGGCGCGCACCGGGTTGCTCGATGCGATCCCGTTGGATGCACTCGATCAGGGCGTCCGCAATGCCATCTTCTTCCCAGAAAATTTCATTCCTCTCGAATGGGATCAGCCGATGTCGGTGGCTTGGCTGTTTCCCTGGCGGCGCGGCAATACATTTCGTGTCAGCAGGGGGTGGCACGGGACGGAACCATGGGGAATGCTGCCCACCGATCAGGCGATCGACTTTGCGCCGGTCAACGGGGATGCGAATTCTGAAATCCTGTCACCCGCCCAGGCGATCGTGGTAAGTCGATGTGTCATCAGCGGACAACGGCAAACAGGATTCCTGTTTCGCAATGAAGTGACAAATCAGCAGTTCGCCCTGCTCCACATCAACCGCGACACGATGCCGCGCGCGCTCAACAATGGTGAACGGGTCGCACAAGGCGAATTTCTCGGACGAATGATTCCAGGTTCAACGTCTGGACAGGATTGTGGCAACCAAACGAATGGACATGTGCATTTCACCTTTCCGTCGAAACCTTTCACGATCGAGGGCGTGGAATTCACCGCTTCCAATTCGCGCCTGAATCAGCAGTTCAATTCCAGCAATCCGCCCTTGTCGTATACCGTCGGGCAAAATGCTGGCGCGTGGAACGGGCTGTCCGCCGATCACTGGCGTATTGCGTTTCAGAATGCCTACAATGCCGCTGGCCTGAACCCTGCTAACGACATGCCCGAAAGCGACGCCAGCAGCGGCTTGCAGCGCATCGATCGACCTGGGACGACCGATCCCTATGGATTGTTTGCCAATCCGTTCAGCGATCGCGTGTTCGGCGTGGGCACTGGCTTCACCCAGACGCTCCTCAATCACGGCTATCCCACTAACCGCCTGATCAACTTCAATGAGATGATCGGACCCTATCAGGGACCGCCGACGACCGATGAAGTTTACATGGACGGGAATCCCTGGGTGTGCTTCAACAACGGCTGCCTGACGACGGGTGGCTATCGCCCCTGGCCGGCTGTCGATCCCAACGCCTGGCGTGTCGATTACTGGAACAACCGCAGTGGACAGGGCGGCATCGGTTGGGCAGAAAATCGTCCCGACATTGGCGTCGTCAATGGGCTGAGCATGGATTACGGATTGAACCGCCCTCATCCGATGATTCACGCCGATCAGTTCCTGGTGCGCTACTGGAAGGACATTTCATTTGCAGGCGGACAGTACCGTCTGACCAGCAATGTCGATGACAATATGCGAGCAGCATTCGATTTTGATCGTGCCGGCGGCGTGAACGAGATCGATTTTCTGCATCAGGGCACGGTAACGGGTCCCTATTCGGAAGTCTTCACCATACCACCGGGTATACACCGTGTTGCACTGCACTTGATCGAAGGTGGAGGGCACGCGCATTTCAGCTTCTACTGGGAGCTGATCACGCCGACCCGCACGCTCACCCCGACGCCGTCACAGACGCTCACTCCTACCGCGACCGGCACCCCGCCCTCAGGTGCGATCTTCAGCCTCAGCCCGTCCAACCTGACGGTCGGGATCGGGACAGAATTCGACATAATCGTGCGTCTCGATACAGGAAATATAGCTGTCAACGGCGCCGCTGCCTACATCGATTTCGATCCGGCAGTTCTGGAAGTGATCAGCATCACGCGCGGCACTGCGCTCACCACTGCGCTGCCGAGTTCATTCGATAATGGGCTGGGACGCATCAACTATGCCGCTGGAGAGCTGGGTGAGACACCTCCTCAGGGG
>DAOTUN010000103.1:0-82835 GCA_034437395.1 Anaerolineae bacterium
CAGGGCGCGGACGTGCGCCGTTATCTGTGGCAGGACAATTTACGCATCGCCGCACAGCTCGACGGTGCCAACGCGGTCGTGAGCCGCTTTGTGTATGCCGACGGCATCAATGTCCCGGCGACTATGATCCGGGGCGGCGTCACCTATCGGCTGCTCACCGACCATTTAGGCAGCGTGCGGCTGGTGGTCGATGTCGCCACCGGGACGATCGCACAGCGCATCGATTACGACAGCTACGGGGTGGTGCTGGCGGACAGCAATCCCGGCTTCCAGCCGTTCGGCTACGCGGGCGGGCTGTATGACTCCGCGACCGGGCTCGTCCGCTTCGGCGCGCGCGACTACGATGCGCGTACCGGGCGATGGACGAGCAAAGACCCGATCGGCTTCGCACAGGGCGAGACCAACGCCTACGAATACGCCCTGAGCGACCCGCTCAACAATGCCGACCCGAACGGGTTGGCGCCGCTCAAGGGACTGAAAGAAGAGAACAGCGACAAAGCCGTCGATACGCTGGAGATTTTCGAGAATATCAAAGAGGGCAAGCCGTCCCCGCGCAGCGAGACCGAGATTCTGACCGACAATATGGGTCAGACGGCGGCGGAAGGCTCGTGGGAACTGGGCGCCAAGGTGAAACGGCTGTGGCAGCAGTGTGCCGACGCGCTCAGCGGCGACACGCCGACCACCACCCCCCCGACGACCGAGCGCGCGCCACAGCCGCCCAAGCCCGCGCCGCCGAAGCTGAAAGATTACGTCGAGCCAAAGAAATGATCGAGATAATGGGGATGACGACCATGATCGGGACAAGACCTGTTTTATCGGGACGCCTGGTGTCGCGCTGGCTGGCGTGCATCGCGCTGGCATTGATAATCGTCGGCGCCTATACCGCCTCCGCGCAAAGTGATCCCGTCGTCGTGCCGACCACCTGGCAGGACGCCGTGATCGTCGTCAACTCGACCGCCGACACCATCGACGCCGACGGCGCCTGCACGCTGCGCGCGGCGCTGGCGTCCGCCCATGCCGATAGCGCCATCGGCGGCTGCACCAGCGGACTCGGCGCCGAGACGCTCGACCTGACCGCGCTGTCCGGCGTGATCATGCTGGAGTCCGCGCTGCCACCGATCACGTCGAGCCTGGCGCTGATCGGTGCGGGCGCGGCTGACCTGACGATCATGCGCGCGGCGGACGCGCCAGAATTTCGCATCCTGACGATCGACGGCGGCGCGGTATTGCTCGGTGATCTGACGATCAGCGGCGGCGTCGAGTCGGTCGGCGGCGGTGTGCTGGTCAGCGGTGGGGACGTGACCTTACAGGGCGTGACCGTGCGCGCCAGTTATGCCAGCAGTTCCGGCGGTGGGATCGCGCTGATCGGCGGCGCGCTGCGTCTGACGGTCGGCACCCTCATCCGCGACAACGGCGCCGAAAGCAGCGGCGGCGGACTCTACCACGCGGGCGGCGCACTGCACCTGAGCGACAGCACGATCGCGGACAACACGGCGGGCAGCAGCGGCGGCGGACTGTACAGCAGCGCCGAAGCGTCGATCGTCCGCAGCGCCATTTACGGCAATGTCAGCGAGTCGGCGGGCGGCGGCATCGCGCACGAGTCCGGCACGCTGGCGCTGGTCAGCAGCACAATTTCCGGCAATCAAGCGCGCTATGGCGGCGCGATCTACACGGCGGGGACGATCCGCGCCGACGGCGTGACGATCGCGGACAATCAGGCGGCAAACACGGGCGGCGTGCTGAACACCGGCGCGTTCACGTTCGCCAACACCATCCTGAGCGACAACAGCGGCGGCGACTGCGGCGGCGCGGTCGAGTCGGGCGGCTACAACCTGATCGACGACGCGGCGAACTGCCAGATCGCCGGGGAGACTGTCGGAAACATCGTTGGAGAGAGCGCGACTTTATCCCCGTTGGCGCTGCACGGCGGACTGACTCCGGTGCAGTTGCCGTCTATCGACAGCCTGGCACGCGACGCGGGCGATCCCGATGGCTGTGCAGCGACCGATCAGCGCGGCGCGCGCATCGCGGGTCGCTGCGACATCGGCGCGGCGGACGACGGCGCGCTGGCGATCATCACCTGGATCGCGGCGTCGAGCGGCTCGTGGCACACCGCGTCGAACTGGAGCGGCGGCGTCGTGCCGGGAGTCAGCGACGAGGTGACGCTCGACGTGCCCGCCGCCGTCACCGTGACGATCAGCGCCAGTGTCAGCGTGAACCGCATCACCAGCCGCGAACACCTCCAGCATACGAGCGGCACGCTCACCGTCGCCGCCGCGACCGTGTTTGAAGGCGCCTACACCATGAGCGGCGGCATCTTCACCGGAGCGGGCACGCGGCTGTTCACAGGCGCGTTTAGCTGGAATGGCGGCACCCTGAGCGGGACGGGCGCGATGACCAACGACGGCGCGATGACCGCCGCGAGCATTACGACTCGCACTCTCACGGGCGGCGCCACCTTCACCAACAACACGCAGGTGACCTGGACAGGCGGCGATATTCGCCTGGACGAAGGCGCGACTTTCACCAATGCGATCGGCGCCGTCTTCAATGCGCATGGCGGCGGACAGCTCACCACGACCGCCCAGGCGACGGCGGGACAGTTCGTCAACAACGGGGACTTCCTGGTGACGGGTGGGATCGCCTACCCCGCCCCCGGCGGCACCGACGGGGCACAGGGATCGTTCGGCAATGGACAGGTGTTCATCATCGCGCCTTTCATCAATGGCAACAATGGATCGGTCGTGGTCACGGGCGGAATCCTGTTCATGCGCGGGACGAGCAGCAGCAGCGGCAGCTTCAGCGGCGATGTGCGCTTCGACAATACAGCCACGCGATTGATACTGTTGAACGGTGCCGTCATGGATGGGACCACGATCTCAGGGGGTGCGATCGTCACCACCGCCGCGAACGCCACCGTCACCGGGACGGGAGTCGTCATCAGCAACGGCTCGCTGACCCAGGCGGCGACCAGCGCACTCACCCTGACTGACACCACCATCAGCGGCGGCACGCTCGACGGCGGCACGCTCAACGGGGTGACCGCCTGGAGCGGCGGCACACTGAGCGGCACCGTGACGCTGAATGGCACCGTCAACGCCGCGGCGTCAGGAGCCGGATCGATGACCTTCGCTGCCGATGCCGCTGTGACCAGTTTTGCGACGTTCAATTGGTCGAGTGGCTATCTTACGTTTTATGACAACGCCGTATTCACCAACACCGCTTTCGGGCAGTTCAATGACACCGTGCCTGTGGGCGTGCTTCAGCTCAGTCGGGTGGGCAGCGGACTAGCGCCGTCGATCCGCAATTTTGGGACTATCACCGCGACATCGCCGCTCGTGGGGGGCGATGGTGTCAATCCAATCAATGTGATCCTGGAAAATAATTCTGTTTTTACTGGGATACTCGGCAGAACCGCGACGCTGGCGTCGGGTGCTGGCGTCAATATGAACGGCACCACGATCCAGGGGAATGGTCGTGTGAGCAGCAGCAATGGCAGCGTGAACGGGACGGTCACGTTCAACGGCGGCGAGGTGGGCGGCACCGTGACCTTCAACGGCACGGTCAACATCAACGGCCCCGGAGGGCTGCGTCTGACAGACAACGCCAGCATGAATAACGCCGGGACGATCAACTGGTCGGGCGGGACGATCACTTTCTTGCCGACCGCTGCCCTGACCAACCTGGCGGGCGGCACCATCAACATCACCGTGCCAGGTGCGACGGGGGGTGAGCTTGCAAACGGCGGCGGTACTCCGATCGGGCTGGTCAACTACGGCGCGATCAACGCGCCACAGCCTCTGTACGCCGGCGCGATCTCAGTGGCGCTGCACATCGGATCGGTGCTGTCCGGCACGCTGCGATCGGGCACGTACACCCTGATGAGCGCCCCTATCACCATGAACAACGTCACACTCCACCAGGACGGCAATACCATCCTGGCGGGGACGGGCACGATCGACGGGACGATCGCCTGGAACGCAGGCAGTTGGAATGGCAGCTTCAGCATCGCCAGTGGCAGCACCGTCACAATGGGGACGACCAGCAACAAGACGATTGGCGCGGGTGGCGCGTTGACCAACAACGGCACGATCACCTGGAACAGCGGTCAATTTACATTCGGCAACGGTGCCGCGCTGACCAACGCGGCTGGCGCCACCTTCAACGCCGCATCGCCGGTCTATCAGCTCCGCCGAACCACCAGCGGGGCGCCTGTCCCGACCTTCGACAATTTCGGGACGATCAACGCCACCCAAACGCTGAACGGCGGCAATCCCCCGTTGATCACGCTGAGGAACGGATCAAGCTTCACCGGGTCATTTGCGACCGCGCTGACGATCGCCCAGGATGCCACTGTCAGTATGCACGGCGCGACGCTGTTCAATTCTGCCGCGTCATTGACCGGGAACAACAGCATCGTCACCGGGACGATTACCAACAACGGCGGCACACTGGCGGGCAGCCCGATCTTTGAGGGTACGCTCAACCTGAGCGTGGCGACGACCACGGTGGCAGCCAGCGGCACCATCACCAGCAGCGGTACGGTCAACTGGACGGGTGGAAGCATCATCCTCAACAATCAGGCGCAATGGATCAACGGCACGACCGGCGTGTTCAACGTGCAGATCGTTTCCAGTGGATTTACCATGTTCGAGTTGGGAACGCCGCTCGGTTTCTTCAATCAGGGCACCTTCAACGCCAATCCCGGCGGGACCACGCCGCTCGCCATTTACTTCCCGTTCGCCAACAGCGGCACGCTCAACCTGCAGGCGAATAATCTGAACATCAGCAGCTTCACCCATACCGCCGGAGCGATCAACCTGGTCGGCGGATCGCTCAACAGCAGTTTCACACTGGCGGGCGGGACGCTGACAGGCACAGGCACGATCACCGGCAATCTCACCAACGCCGCGACGATCAACGTCGGCAATGCCCCTGGCACGCTGACGATCACAGGCAATTACACCCAGACCGCCGCCGGGACGCTGCGCGCTCAGATCGGCGGCACGATCGCCGGGACGGGCTACGATCGTCTGGCGGTCTCCGGGGCGGCGACGCTGGCGGGGACGCTCGATCTGGCGCTGATCAACGCCTTCAGCCCGGCGATCGGCAACGCTTTCGAGGTGCTGGCGTTCGCGTCGCGCACCGGGACATTCACCAGCGTGACCGGGACGGCGATCGGCGGCGGCAAGGCGTTCAGCCCGGCGTACAGCGCCACCCGCGTCACCATCAACACGGTCGCATTCCCATAAACACATTTTTGCGGGGACGCAGCCTGCATCCGCTCGACTTGGGACGCAGGCTGTATCATTTCAGCGGACATATGGGGACATATCATGAAACGCCCTGATTTTATTCCTGTTGGATAGCCTAGTACAGCGGATGATCCCATGACCCAACCGACCGCCACCCCGATCCCACCGCCCGTCGAAAAACCGTTCGTCTTCATCTCGTACAAGAGTGAAGAACGCGCCTTTGTCCAGCGTCTCGCCGACGATCTGGAAAATAACGGCGTGCGCGTGTGGTGGGATCGCAAGCGCGATCAGGGCATCGCCCTCGGCAAACGCTGGCAGGACGAGATCGACTATGCCCTGAAGCACGTCGAGGCGTTCATCCTGGTGATCACGCCGCTGGCGGTGGCATCGGAGATGGTACGGGCGGAGCTGGCGTCCGCCTACTCGCTGATCCCGGAAAAGATCGTCCCGATCATGGTGCGCCCGGTCGCGGTCGCGGATTTGCCGTTCGAGGTGCGCACGCGCCATTATCTCTCGTTCGAGAATGCCGGGCAGTACGATCTGCACCTCAAAGAGCTGATCGAGGCGCTGCACAAGATCATCACAGGCACGGTGCAGCCAACGCGCACGATCACCCCGCCCGCCTACTGCAAGGTCACCTACCTGGGCGCGGCTGCCATCAGCGACGCCAAGCCGGTGCGGGTCGAATTTTTCAAAGACCGCGTGGAAAAGCTGAAACTGCTGGGAGTCGAGATCAACCCATCGACCGACAACGGCAGACCAAAGCGGCTGATCGCCCTCATCGGACGTTCCGGCTTTGGCAAATCGACCGCGCTGCTCAAGATCATCAGCGCGCTCTACGAGTGCCGCGCGCCCGGTGACCTGGGCGCGACCATGCAGGTCGATGTCATCCACCACCGACTGAGCGGCGTGATCACGCTGGACAATCTCAAAGATGCGGTTGCAGACCTGCTCGAAGCCGCCGCCGCCGATCGTTTGCGCGCGGCATGGATGGGCGCCGATGAAGCACGCCAGATCGATCTGCTGGTGTCCGCGCTGGGTCAGCGGCGCGTCATGCTGACGATCGACCACATCGAGATGATGCTGGACGAGTCGTTCGACGCGCTCGACGAAATCGGGCATTACAGCACGCTGATCGCGCTGCACGAGGAGGTCGGCGCGCTGTCCGAGCCGATCGACGAGGCGCGGCGGCTGCGCGGGCTGGCGGTCATCCTGCACAACTACGGACGCCAGAAAGAGGCGATCGCCTATGCGCGCCAGACTGCAGAGGCTGCCAACGCGATTGCGGATCCGCGTGCCGCTGCCTGAGAGAATGGATATTTACAGCAGCGAATACGGCGGTCTGTTCGGAAATCCCGTACTGCGTAGTGGTGATCAGACCAGGCGACCGTCCATGTATCCGGTTATCAACGATCAGAACAGCGTCACTTTTCAATCGCACTATCCGTTTTCGTTCGATTACGACTCCGACGATCTGCCCGACATTTATGTCATGCCCGATAACGAAAACAGTGCGCAGCTGGTCTCGTACACGGACGACGGCTTCGCAGGCAGCGCGATGTTTCCGACCGCCTCGGTCGAGCGTTACGGGCAGGACAACGTGCCGCGCTGGATCGCCTTCGTCGGCATGTCTGACGATTTCATCGCGGGCGACAGCAATGGCTTTGCGGATATTTTCGTGCGCGACATGGACACGGACGTGATCCAGCGTGTCTCGGTGACGGCGGCGGGCGCCCAGGCGGTCGGCGGGCATTCGTACTCGCCTGCGATGTCCAGCGACGGCGCGTGGATCACCTTCATCTCCAGCGCCAGCAATCTCGTGCCGGGCGATAGCAACGGACTCCCGGATATTTTCGTGGTGCGCAATCCCTTGTATGTGCTGCCGCCGCCCGCGCCTGATGCGTGCGCGGTGAACGTCATCGACTTTTCGCAGCTCGCCGCGCGCTACGGCGCGACGATCGGGGCGGCGGACTACGACGCGGGCGCCGATCGCAATGCCGACGGCGCCATCGACAGCAGCGATCTGGCGCTGCTGGTGGCGTACTTCGGTCAGAGCGCGTGCCCGTGACAGCAGGATCGATGACGATGCGTCCGCTCGGTCACCCGCCGTTCAGCACCCGCACCAGCGATACTGCGAACGCGCTCGGATCGAGTGGCTTAGGAAAATAACCGTCGAAACCGCCTTCCAGCGCCCGGACGCGCAGCTCTGGTGTATGAAAGGCGGTGATGGCGATCAGCGGCAGGTGACTGAGCGCGGCGTCAGCACGAATCGCCTGCATCAGCTCAAAACCGTCCATCTCCGGCAGCGCCAGATCGGTGATCACGGCGCGATAGCCATCGGGCGTGGCGGACAGCAGACCCAGGGCGGACTCGGCGTTGTCGGTCACCTGGGTCTCGCCGCCGATCGTTTTCAGTAAGCGGCGCACCAGATCGGCGCCGTCCGGCTCATCCTCGACGATCAGGATCGGTTTAGGGGGCATCGAAGGGGTTCCTTTGATTTATCAGGCGGACACATTGTTGGGCGTGGCGACCGCGACGGGCGGATTTTGCACGGCGATCACTTCCTGTGTCTCGGTCTTGAAGCGGTGCGCCAGATCGGGAATATCTACCAGGATGGTCAGCAGTTGGCTGATGAATTTGCGCGCATCGAGCGGCTTGGTGATGTAATTGACGAACCCAGACTGGATGGCGCGCTGGCGATCGCCAGGCATAGCGTGTGCCGTCAGCGCGATCACCGGGATCGCTGATGTCGGACGGCTCTTGTTCAGCGCCGCGATCAGCAGCCAGCCGTCCATCTCCGGCATCGACAGGTCGGACAGCACGCAGTCGGGGCGATGCTGTTGAATGGCGACGAGCGCCTCGGCGCCGTCGGTGGCAGTCAGCACGACGGCGCCCGCCTTGACCAGCAGTCGGCGTGCCACATCGAGACTGTCGGGTTCGTCGTCCGCGACCAGCACTGTCCAACCCTCAAGAAGCGGTGGCAATTGAGACATGTTCTCGTTCCTCCTGCGCATTCAGCGCGCCTAACTGGGACTTGATCAAAATTTGCGAATCCTGGCGCGACGGATCGGGAGCGATCTGCAATTTCAGCGGCAGCGTGACGGTAAAGGTGCTGCCGGAGTCGAGCTTGCTCTGTACGGTGACGCTCCCGCCCATCAGCAGACACAGCTTCTTGACGATCGACAAGCCCAGCCCCGCGCCGCCGTGCTTGCGCCGCGAGCCGCTGTCCACCTGGCGAAACTCGTCGAAGATCATGTGCTGCCATGTTTCCGGGATACCCTGACCGCTGTCTGAGACGACGATCTGCCAGCGTTCATCGTCACGGACTACATTCAGATGCACACCGCCTTCGCCGGTGAATTTGAAGGCGTTTTGCAGCAGGTTGGCGCTGATCTGGGTGATGCGTTCCTCGTCCCCGATGATCGTGTTTGGCAGGGCGGGGTCGATGGTGTACTCGAAGGTCAGATTTTTATCGGTCGCCTGATGACGATAATCGTTGAACCACGCCTGCACCATCTTTTTCACGTCGATAGGGCGCGCCACCAGCTCGACGCGGTTGGCATTGATGCGCGAGATATTCAGCACATCGTTGATCAGGTTGAGCAATCGGGTGGAATTGCCCTCGATGCGCGTCATCATGTAACGGGTGTCGTCGTCCTGTGAGTCTTCCTGCAGGATGATAGCAGCGTAGCCCAGAATGGCGTTGAGCGGTGTACGCAGCTCGTGGCTCATGGTGGCGAGGAACTGGTCTTTGAACAGCAGCGCGCCTTCGAGTTCTTTGATCAGGCGGTCGCGTTCGGCATTGCTATCGACGAGCTCGCTGACGTTGCTTTCCAGCGTATGGATCGATTGTCCGAGCTGATCGGTCATACTGTTGAACGCCTGCGCCATGACGCCGAGTTCATGCCCCCCTGTGACGGCTGCCCGCTGCGAAAAATCGCCGTTCTGAATGGCACGCGCGGTCGCCGCCAGCGAGTTGACCGGGCGGATGATGCTGCGCGCGGTCAGGAATGCCGCTGCGCCGCCGATGACGATCGCCAGGAGCGACAGCACGACCCAGCCGCGCTGCGTGACCCGCTGCAACATCAGTGAGCCGGCGGTCACGGCAGTGGCGTCCGCTCGAATGCTGGTTTGCAGATCGGTCAGCGCTTCAGTGAAACGCCGTTGCAGGGATGCCATCTCGGTGTGACGTTCAGCCTGTGCGCGTGCCCAACTGCCGCGTAGTGCCAGGTTGAACAACACATCGACGGTCTCGTTCAGATCGTCCACCAGCTCGGTCATGGTGGTGATGGTTTGCGCATTGTCCGTCGCGTTCACGTGCGTGTTCGATATGGTTTGCAGCGCGTCCATGCGCTCGTTGAATGTGAGCAATTGCTCGCTCAACCGACCGACGATCAGCGTCGTCTGGCGCGTCAGCAGCATGTAATCGACACTGCCCACCACCTGAAACCAGGCATTTTCCAGGCTGGCGGCAGCGTTGATCTCATCCAGAGCCGCGCTGCCAGAGTCGATCGCGCTGCCGAACGACTGGTTGAAGAACAGTCCTGTTCCGCTGGCGATCAGCACCAGCGCGATCATCAGGACGAATACAGCTGTGACGCGCTGTGTGACCGAGAGATTCGGCAGGCGCATAGAATCGCTCCTTTTAGTGTGTCGGGTCTGGCACGCCGGGGGTGGCACGCCAAACCCCGATGATGGTCTGGATTTGGATTCGGTTCTCGTCTAGCGCGTCACCAGTGCCAGATCGACCATGATATTGGGGCTGACCCTCTCGCCATTCAGATGTGCCAATGCCGTCTCGACACTCAGGCGCCCCATCTCGGTCGGCTGCTGCGCGATCGTCGCCAGCAGATCGCCGCTCTCCAGCGCGGTGATCGCGTCGTCGATGGCGTCAAAGCCGACAAAGCGGATCGTCTCTAATCGTCCTGCAGCGCGTGCTGCCTCGATCGCGCCGAGGATCATGTCGTCGTTGTGCGCGAATACGCCATCAATGTCCGGGTATTGTTCCAGCAGAGCCGCGAAGACGGTTTCCCCCTCGGCGGCATTAAAATTGGCGGTCTCGCTGGCGATCACGGTGATGCCATCATGGGTAGCGATCGCCCGGTTGAAGCCTTCACCGCGTCCCTGTGCCGCCGAGGTGCCCTCGATGCCACGCAGCTCGATGATGCTGCCCTGCTCGCCGAGCGCCTCTGCCAGGTAATCACCTGCCATCTCACCGCCAGCGGCATTATCCGAGGCGATATGGGCGACGACTTCCCCGCTGCCAGCGCTGCGATCGACCGTGAATACCGGGATGCCAGCGGCATTGGCGGCGGCGACCGAGGCGCCGATGCCCGCCGAATCGACTGGGTTGATCAACAGCGCATCGACTCCCGCCGCGATCATGGCGGCGACCTGCTCCATTTGGGCGGCGGCGTCGTTGGATGCGAACTGCACATCCAGTGTCACGCCCAGACGGTCGGCGGTCTGCTGCGCGCGCTCAGCCATGCTGCTGAAAAAAGCATTGGAGTCCGCGAGCGCCATGCCGAATGTGTACGGTTCGGGCGTGGCGCTCGGCGGGATCGGTGTCGGCGCTGATGTACACGAGGCGATCAGCATTGTCAGCATCGAGACCGTTACCAGCAGGCGGACACGTCGTGAATACGACAAAATAGAAGTAAGATTCATCGTAAATCCTTAAAAACTGAAAAATCATTTCTTTATTTTAACACTATCTTCGCAATGCAACATAAAGATTGTCCGACACAAACCTTTATCGATGCTTTCTGAGTCACGTTTTTCTATACGGACGCATAACGATGCGTCCGTACAGGCGTGCTGAACCCATGACTCCTGGACTTCAATGCACGCGCGCGATGATCAATCCATCATAGCCTTTGGTGCCGACCGTTTGCAGCCCGGTCGCGGTCACGCGCGGCTCGGCGGCGATGTGATCGATCAGGCGCAGCACGCCTTGTACACGCGAGTCGCCTGCCGCGTCGATGATCGCGCCGTCACGCACCACATTATCGACGATGATCAGCGCGCCGCGTCGTGCCAGCCTGACCGCCCATCCGAAATAGGCGGCGTTGTTTTCTTTGTCGGCATCGATGAAGACCAGATCAAACGGGGCGTGTCCTTCCGACTCGATCACCGGCAGGCTGTCCAGTGCCGCGCCCACGCGCACCTCTACCCGATCCGCCAAGCCCGCGCGGGCGATGTTGGCGCGGGCGACCTCAGCATGTTTTGGTTCGTATTCCAGCGTGATCAGCTTGCCGTCGGACGGCAGCGCGCGCGCCAGCCAGACAGTGCTGTAGCCACCGAGCGTGCCGATCTCCAGGATCGACCGGGCGCCCATCGATGCCGCCAGCAGATGCAGCAGCTTGGCTTGATTCGCCGCCACCTGGATCGCAGGCAGTCCAGCCGCTGCCGAGTCGGTCAGTACGGAGTCGAGGATCGGGTCGGGCGTGTGCAGCGCGTCGGTGAACACCCGATCGACGCGCGACCATAGATACTGCGACATAGAGTCGGTCCTTTTCGCTGGGAGAGAAACGATTTAGAGGTTTACCAGCATCGTAGGGGCGCATAACAATGCGTCCTTGGAGAAAGCCGTGATTCACTGATGCTATCTTAGACGCTGCCTGATGGCAGCACGATATCCCATTGATCATCATCCAGTCCGACCAGCGGTGCGATGCGCTCGCACAGACTGGTGATATTTGCGGAGTTGAGACTGGTATAAATATGCCAGTCGTTTGCAAGCGGTTCCGTCTTGTTTCCCGTTTCCCGTCGCAGATAGGCGCTGTTCAGTTCAGCCGCGAACTGTTCAAAATCAGCGGCGCGCACCTCGTCTGCAAACCTGAACATGGCGCGCAGCACATCTTTCCACGAATTCACGGCGATATAGGTGCCGCGTATGCGCAGATGCGTTGGAGTGGGATTGATCCTGGATGGCACAGTTGGCTGCGACTGTATGAATGGCGACCAGATCGTCAGCGCCCGATCGACCAGTGCAGCAGCCCGCGCACGGATCGCCTCGGCATCCCAACGCGCAAGCGGTTCGCCAAAATACGCGCCGTTGATCAGTAGCGCGTTCTCAGCGAGTCGTCGCTGCTTTTCCGCAAATGGCTTATTGGAAAATTCGCTGTTCCAGGTCTGAGTCACCAGGGTGAGATTGCCGATGGTGTCCAGTAGTTCCAGGTGAGTCTCAGCCGCTGCGGTGCCCAGCTCGCGCTCCCACGCCGTGGATAGCTTTTGCGGCATGATATGCTCGATCGTTGGCGCGGCGTCCAGCACGGTATAGCCACCCGTTCCTTCGGAAAGCGAGCGATTGATCGTATTGAGAAAAAACACCGTAAAGCGGTTGTCGCGTCCTTTGGCATAGAACTGCACGCGCGGCATCGCTTCACGAATCGCGTTGTCGCTCGGATAATTGCTGCGCCCCAGTACCGCACGCAGCGACTCGCTCAATCGGGTAGAGTCGATATTCTTGCGCACGGTCGGAAACATGCGGTTGACGTACTGCGTCCCGGAATTTGCCAGAGCGCGGCGCACCAGATAATTCTCGACCACGCCAAGCGAATCGATCAGGGTTTCGTGGCTGACCACATCACGCGCCTGCAGATCGAACAGGTGCAGCAGCAGCGGATAAGACGTGCTGGAATCGAGCTTTGCCAACCGCTCAAGCTGCCGTTGTATCGCGCTATCGGGATGACGTGCCGGACGCACGATCTGGTCGTAGCGAGCGGCGTGCTGTGCCAGGGTTTCGATCTGCACGATAAATCCATCGGCATCATCACGATAATGATTCATGCGATCCCGAAAGCGCGCGTAAATGTGGTCTTTCGAGTACAGCTCGCCTTCTTCAAATGCCAGCCAATGGCGGATGAATGCGGTCTGTTCCCCGATGCGCCCGACTGTACGCGCTTCGTTGAGCAGCATCTCGATCCGCTGCCAACTGGCGAATGCTTCAGCTTGTCGTCGTTCTGGCAGCATCATGGCGATGTAATTGCGGATGAGATCGGGCTGCGTGAGCGGCTTGCCTTTGGCGTTCAGGCTCTCAAAAATCTCATAGGGGCGCTCTTTTTGGTCGAGCTGGATGAATACGACCTGGAGACAGGTGTCGATCACTAAAAAATAGCGCTGCGCTTCCATACCTTCGCTCAGGCGTTTGGAAAAGCCGTCGCGCAGATATTGATAAGCATCGTCGATACGCGAGCGTGTCGCCGTCGGCGCTGTGATCGGTGCGCCGTCGCCGCCGATGATTGCTTTGTAGATATCACGGTCACCATTTTTACGGGTCGGCAGCAATTTATAGCGGGTGTCGCCGACTTCATCTTCATTGATCAGCCGTTTACGAATTTTCTTGTGATCCGGATGTCCGCTGCCAAGCACATCAGCCAAAGCGCACAACGCCAGCGAGATCGTAGTCAGGCGCTGCTGACCGTCCACCAGTTTCAGTACGGGAATGGTGCCGCGTAAGCCGTCGTTGACGACGACCAGCGCGCCCATGAAATGTTCTGGCGTGCGCTCTGGGTCGTTCGGGTCATAGATGGCATAAATACGATCGAGATCCTGCAAAAAGGCATCCCAGTTTTCGCGTTCCCAGGCATATTCGCGTTGAAATTCAGGCAGCAGATAAAGAATTTCACCGCCGCTGCTGAATACTCTGCCGATCTTGAGACTTTCCGCTTTCAAAATGCGCTCCCCTTGTGGAATAGGGTATCAGAAACAGGGTTGATTCGTATGCACTAACCCTGTCATCACGAATTGCCGTCCCAATCTGCAAGCCCGCGCTGCGTGCGCTCTGCGGCACGCAGGGCTGCTACCCACTCGACCGGGTCTTGTATATCAGGAAAGACAAACTCCAGCGCCCCAATTTCATCCATCAAATGATTGAGCGCCTTACCCCAGTGTTCGATAGGCTCGGACGCCCCTTTCGCGGGAGTGTCGATCGTATCGACCAGCAGCTTGATCAGTTCCTTGCGCTCCTGTGAATCGAGCAGTTCAGCCTGTGCGAAAAGTTCCCTGACGATCATATCCGCGATCCTCACCTCGCTCTGCTGCACTATAATAACCTAAAACATTTCTTTCACGGACGCATCCCAAAGGACTCACCCACCATGCCGGACGCTCACACGCTCGCCAACATTCGTGCCGCGCGCACCCTCAACGGCATCCCGCCCGAACGCGCGCCGATCCCCTTTCGGAACATCCGTCATCTGCTGTCGCTGCACGCCACCGCCACCCCCGACGCCGTGTACATCGTGCATTACGACGGCGACGGCGAGCGCGACGAGTGGACCTATGCCCGCTTCAACGCGCGCGTGCATCAGGCAGCCGGGATGCTCTACGACGATCTGGGCGTGCGTCGGGGCGATCGGGTCGCCACGCTCGCCTATAATCATATCGACACGGTGGTCATCTACTGCGCCTGCTGGCTGATCGGCGCAGCCGTCGCCCCGCAAAACAGCAGCGAGGACGATCGCCGCATCGCCTACATTCTGCGCAACAGCGAGGCAGTGGTCTGTCTGGCGCGCGCCGAATATCTGGAACGCGCGCACCGGATCATACACGGCGATCCGGCGGATGAACTGGGCGCGCCCAACATTCGCCAGATCGTCCAGATCGGCGGCGCGCCGTCGGATGGCACCCTGCATTTCGAGACGGCGATCGCCCACAGGCCGGATACGTTCATGTCTGCCGACGCCGCCGAACGCCCGACGCTGGACGATGAAGCGCTGCTCGTCTACACCAGCGGCACGACCGGCGCGCCCAAAGGCGTGGTACTGTTTCAGGCGAACCTGCTGATCGACGCGCAGGCGATCGCGTCGTGGCAGGCGATCACAGGCAATCAGCGCCTCATGAACGTGCTGCCGATCCACCACGTCAACGGCATCGTCATGACGCTGATCACCCCGCTCTATGTCGGCGGATCGGTGGTGCTGAACCGCGCCTTTTCCAGCGCGCATTTCTGGCAGCGGCTCGCCCGTGAACGCGCGCACATCGTCAGCACGGTGCCGACGCTGCTGCAATTCATGCTCGACTACGCCGACAAGCAAGCCGCCGCCGGGCGTTCGATCTGGGGCGACGGTGTGGAACGCAGCGATCTGCGTCATGTCCGCCATGTGATCTGCGGCGCGGGCACGCTGGCGATGAGCCTGGCGCGCCACTTCGAGGAGCGCTTTGGCATTCCCATCCTGCACGGCTACGGCTTGAGCGAGACCACCTGCTTTAGCTGCTATCTGCCGATCGATCTGTCGTGGGACGAACACCGCCGCTGGATGTACGATTATGGCTATCCCAGCATTGGCTGTGCGATCGCGTCCAACGAAATGGCGATCTTCGACTCGTCTGGCAGCGGTGTCATGCTCGACGCGGGCGAACGCGGCGAAATCTGCGTGCGCGGACACAACGTCATGCCGGGCTATTTCAAGCGCGACGACGCCAACGCCGAAACCTTCAGATTTGGCTGGTTTCGCAGCGGCGATGAGGGCTTTTATCAGGAAGATGCGCGCGGACGCCGATTTTTCTTCATCACCGGACGGCTGAAAGAGCTGATCAATCGGGGCGGGGTGAAATTCAGCCCGTTCGACATCGAAGAGGTGCTGCTGGAGATCCCCGGCGTGCGCGTCGGCTTGGCGATCGCCTTCAGGAACAGTTATTATGGCGAAGAAGTCGGCGCGTATGTCGTGGCGCATGAGGGCGTTACGCTCGACGCCGATGCCATCATCACCCACTGTCGCGCCCGTATGACCTTCGAGAAGGCGCCCAAAGTGGTGATCTTTGGAACCGACATCCCGATCACGACGACCGGAAAGTACCAACGACTGCTGCTGCAAGACCGGTTCGCGGACTGGGAAACGACGCAATTCAGGAAATGATCCCTAGAGACGGTTAACCATGCGTCCACACCAACCATGCGTTCGCACGAACGATCAATCACCAACGAAGGGAGAGATAACCATGCGCTCGATCGTGATCCTCATGATTTTCCTGGCATTATCTGCTGCTGCACCCATCGCTGCGCAAGACCTGGCGCCGGGCTGGAACCCGATCACGCCAGGCGGCAGTGCGTTGTGTGCGCGCGGCACGCCGTACACCTTCTACGCGCGACCCGGCGACCCGGCAAAGCTGCTGATCTACTTTCAGGGCGGCGGCGCCTGCTGGAACGACGAGACGTGCGCACCGGGCGCAGGCTGGTTCGACGAGATCGTCGTCGGCGGTGAAGCGGACAATTACAGCCAGGGTGTCTTCGACCCAAACAACGGCGAAAATCCGCTGGCGGGCTACAGCGCGGTCATGGTGACCTACTGCACGGGCGATTATCACACCGGGGATCGGCGGGTCGAGTACGCGACGGGGGCGGTCGAGCATCGCGGCGCGGTCAATGCGGCGGCGGCGATCGCCTGGACAGCGCGCCAGTTTCCCCGTCCGAGCCAGGTGGTGATCGCCGGATGCAGTGCGGGCGCGATCGGTAGCATCTATCACGCGCCAGCGATCCTGCGGCGCTATGCCAACGCGCGCGTCACGCAATTTGGCGATGCCGGAGTCGGCGTGATCCCGCCCGCCTGGGGAGGCTTTGACGTGTGGGGCGCGCGCCGGAACACGACGCCCGATCAGGTGGTGACGCGCCTGTATCGCGCCGCCGCTGGCAACGCGCCACGCGCCCGCTTTGGACAATACACGACAGCGCAGGACAGCGTGCAGACCACCTACTACACCATCATGGGCGCCGTCAACGCCTGGACGCTGGAAATGAATGCGCGCATCGACACCCTGGTCGGACGCGCCAACTTTCGTGCCTATGTCGCGCCCGGTGGCGAACACTGCATCGCCGAAAGCGGACGTTTCTACGGCGAGTCGGCGAACGGCGTGCGTTTCCGCGACTGGTTCGCGGCGCTGGTCGGCGGCGACCTGCCCGGCAATGTGCGCTGCGAGGGCTGTTGATTGCCAACGAAGCGTGCAAACCCCGGACGCATGGTCATGCGTCCCTGCGGATATGAAATTCGGTCAATAAGGATTGGAGAGGGTTCGATGAAAAAATTACTGACATTCGTGATGATTCTGCTGCTGTGCGGTGCGATCGGCGCACTGGCACAGGATGATCTGCCGACGCGCGCCGAGCTGACCGACGGGGTGAATTACATCCCGGTGGCGGGCGCGGTCTGTGCGCGCGGCACACCCTATCAGTTCGCGGTACGGACGGGCGACCCCGATAAGCTGATGATCTACTTTCAGGGGGGCGGTGCGTGCTGGAGCGATCGCACCTGTCGCGTTGAAGACAGCCGCTTCGACGACAGCACCGATACGGGGGAATTGAGCGGTGCCGCCGTCGGCGCATTCGACCGCGACAACCCCGACAACCCGATCGCGGATTACAGCGTCGTCGTGGTGATGTACTGTACCGCCGACGTACATGTCGGCGCGGCGGACGTCCGCTATGGCGCGGCGGATACACGCTATACGATCAATCATCACGGCGCGGCGAACGCGATCGCGGTACTGGACTGGACATTCGCCAACTACCCCAACCCCGATCATCTGATCATCACGGGCAGCAGCGCCGGCGCGTATGGCGCCATCTATCACGCGCCGCGCATCCTGAGCCAGTATCCTGGCGTGCCCGCGCTGGTGTTTGGCGATGCCGGGATCGGCGTGACGCCAGAGGCATGGCAGGGAGTCGATAACTGGAACGGGGGCGCCAATCAGCCCGACGCCATGCCGCCGACCGTAGAGGGAGCGGTGAACGACTTCACCTATTCCGACGATCTGTACGCCACCGCGTCAGCCAGCTTCCCCGATGTGATCTTTGCGGAATACACTTCCGCTGCCGATTCCAACCAGGTCGGCAATTACTTTCTGCAATTCGGCGTGCCGGGTCAGTGGGCGCCGAACGCGCGCGCACACCTGGAGACTCGCAGCGCCCTGGCGAATTTTCGTTATTATCTCGCCTGGGGCGACACGCACACTATTCTACCGACCGACCTGTTTTACACCATGCAGGTGAACGGGGTGCGCTTCGTCGATTGGTTCGCGGCGCTGGTCGCCGGGGAGCCAGTCGAGACAGTGGCGTGTCAGGCGTGCGAGAGCGAGTCGTAGTGACGCATGGTTATGCGTCCCCACGCCAGCGATCGACCGCCAGCGCGCTCATGGCGGTGCGGCGAATCGGCTCGTCGGCGTGGGTGAGCGCGGCATCGAGGATCGGTCGGGCGCGCGCGCGATCGATCCGCAGCAGACCGAGCGCCGCCACATACGGCGTTTGCTCGTCGGGCGCGGTGTGAAAGGCGGCGCGATTGAGCGCGTCGAACCCGCGCGCGTCCGCGAGCATGCCCAGGCTGTAGGCTGCACTGGAGCGTACATCCCAGGTTGGATCGGTGAGCAGCGCGATCAGGCGGTCAATCGCCTCGGTCGCGCCGCTGTCTCCTAAGGCGGATGCCGCGCGCCAGCGTGTCTCGGTCGTCGGGCTGTGCGAAGCGTCGATCAGGGCGGCGTGCGCGTCGGCGCCTGCCGCGATCAGCGCGCTCTCGGCGGAGGCGCGCTCGGCAAGCTCGGTATCATCCAGCGAAGCGATCCATTGCGCGATGGCGGCGGTGGTCATGGTCATGGTGTGGTCAGGACTCCAGGCAGCACGTACAGGATGATCATGAACGACAAACCCCATAGCACGATCGCTACTTGCAGCGGACGATCCTTGAGCAGCACCTCGTCGGGTGCGCTGCCTTCCCCGCGCACATGGATCAGATACATGTAGCGAAAGAGCGCGTACAGCACGAATGGCACCGTCACCAAGCCGAGCTTCGTCCCCGCCAGCAGCACCGACGGCGACTCGATGGTGTAGAACAGGTAGGTCAGGAATGTTCCCGTGATCACCATGCGCAGCATCTCGTCCAGCAGCGGCAGATTGTACTGTGCCAGTGACGGGCGGACGATCCCCGCGTTGCTGCCCATCTCGATCAATTCCTGACGACGCTTGCCGATCACCAGGAACAGCGCCAGCAGACCCGACGCGGCATACAGCCAGGGCGAAAATGCTGCCACCTGGATGACGACCACCCCTGCCAGCACCCGCAGCACGAATCCCGATGTGACCGCCAGCAGGTCGAGTATGACGATGTGCTTGAGATAGAAGCTGTAGAGCAGATGGATCGCCAGATAGATCACCAGCACGACTGCAAAGCGCCATTCCAGCAGCGCCGCACCGATCAGCGTGCCAATGCCCAGCACTGCCGCGCTGACGATCGCAGCCGGGATCGGCAGTTGACCGGACGGAATGGCGCGCAGCCGCTTGCGCGGGTGGACGCGATCACGCTCGACATCGACAATATCGTTGATGATGTAGATGGTGCTGGAGATCAGGCACAGCATGAAAAAGGCGATCGTCACCCGGATCAGCGACGCCGACACGAACAACTGCCCGTCGAAGACGATCCCGGCGTAGATCAGCCCGTTTTTCGTCCACTGATGCGGGCGCATCGTGCGCACCAATCCGGTGATCATGCCGCCCACCGTGTTTGGCTGACGCGCCTGGCTGATCTGCCCGCTGTTGTGTGCGACGGACGACTCGTGGGGATCGCGGCTGCGTTCGGTCATCGTACCCCTTATTTCAGGATCACATGCGTCAGGATGAATTGCAGCATCTTTTCAAGGGTATCGACGATCGTCTCTGGCTGGCGAAAGCCGTGTCCTTCGGTTGGATAGACGTGATAAGCGTGCGGCACACCGCGCGAGCGCAGCGCCGTGACGATCCCCTCTGCCTGATCGATCGGCACCACTTCGTCCAGCGCGCCGTGAAAGATCAGCAGCGGATCGACGATTTTGTCGGCGTGCAGACGCGGCGATCGGGCGCGATAGGTCTCGATCGCGCCGGGCAGCGCACCGAGCAGCGTATCGTTGTAGCGCGCCTCGAATTTCCATGCTTCGTTGAGCGCGATCGTGAATTGATCGGCGATCCCATAGCGGCACACGCCCGCCGCGTACAGTCCGGGCTTGCTCACCAGCGATTGCAGCACAGTATAGCCGCCAGCGCTGCCCCCGGTGATGACCAGCATTCTGGCGTCCGCGAGTCCGCGCTCCACCAGCGTTAAGGCGCCGCTGGCGGCATCCTCGACATCGTACACCCCCCACGCGCCGCGCAGCAGGTCTTTATAGGCTTTGCCGTATCCGGTGCTGCCGCGATGATTGACCTCCAGCCAGGCGAAGCCGCGTGAGGTGAAGAACTGGATTTTCGGCTCGTACTCCTGGATGGTCTGCGAAGTGGGTCCGCCATGAACCGACACGATCAGCGGCGGTGCCCCCTCGTTGTAGAATCCCTCGTTGAAGGGTGGGTAGTACCAGCCATGCACGGTGCCGCCGTCGTGACCGAGCCAGGTGGTCGGCTCCCCGATCGACCAGGCAGCCCGCCGCATTTCCGAGCGTGAACGTGCGTGGATACGCGCCGGTTGCGCTGAGGTGCCGTTGTCGAGGGCAATGCTGACGATCTGTTCCGGCGTGGTAGTGGCGGCGGCGATCAGCGCCACCGACTCGCCCGATGTGAGTGTGATCTGGCGCAGATCGTCGTAAGGCGCCAGTGCCTCGACCGGGCGTCCATTGTCGAGATCATCGTGCGTGTCGTAAACCCACAGGCTGAATTTGCCAGCGTCGTTGCGCAGCGCGTAGATCGACGCGCCGTCCGCCGACCAGGTGAAGGTGCGCTGCCCTTGCAGCCACGCCGGGATCGCGTGTTCCGCCTGGACGTGGGTGATCTGACGGGTGGAGTCATCGCGCGGGTCGTAGATGTAAATCTGCCACCACCCGCTCAGATCGCTGACATAGGCGAGCCGTCCGTCCAGCGCGAACTGCGGCTGAAAGACGGCGGTATCGTCTCCACCTGCCAGATCGCGCTGCTGTGCGATCGTCGGCAAGCCCGCGACCATTTCGAGATGCGCCAGCCGCAGCCGCGCTCCATCGAAAGGCATCGCGGGATGGTTCCAGGCGATGTATGCCAGCAGCGTCCCGTCGGGGCTGAAGGCAGGCTGCATATAGAAGTCGTCGCCGAATGCCAGCTTGCGCGGCAGGTGCGTGCCCAGGCTGTCCACGACCGCCAGCATATCGACATTTTCATATTGATGAATGAACGCTATGAAACGACCATCCGGTGAAATGACGGGGGCTGCCAGTGCGCCATATT
Organism: Anaerolineae bacterium; assembly: GCA_034437395.1. Lineage (GTDB taxonomy): Bacteria > Chloroflexota > Anaerolineae > Aggregatilineales > Phototrophicaceae > Flexifilum. The sequence continues at coordinate 21,403 of DAOTUN010000103.1, forward strand.
CCGGGGTGATCGGGGAGGGGACGCCGCTCACCAGAGGCAGCCGCATCAGCCGCCTGCCAGCCTGTACGAAATAGACCGTGCCATGCGCTGCCGCCAGCGCGCCACCGCCGTAGCCGATGCCGCCGCGTATCGAGACCTCACCGTCGGTGAGGAACCAGGGCGCGTCGGCGCCGCGCTGTCCCATCAGCCACACGGTGTCGCCGCGCCGCTCAGTATAGAGGAGCGTATGAGTCTGTGTGTCCCAGGCGATGTCGCCAAAGCCGACGGATAGCGCGACATCAGAGGCGTGAACAGGGCTGTGCCAGGTGCCATACATGCGCCGGGTGGTCACTTGAGAATCATCCTTTACGCGATCGGGTGCGCCGCACTGGGTGATTATAACTCAAATAAAAAAAGCGCCTCATGTGAGGCGCTCTTGATGTGAGGAGGTGATTAAATTTCTTCAAAAAACGTAAGTTGCCTCACACCGTTCAGATTTAATTTATGTCGGAAGTATAGGGCGGAAAAAATGGACTGTCAAACGAGTTTGAGAGGCAAAACTGAAATTATGCTTTGTGCGATCCTTCATTATCGCTCGTTATATATTTCACAAGTTCACAGAATTTTCATAAACTCCTGCATGAAAAACGATTACACAGCGTTTTTAACTGAATATAAAACTTATAAAACATTGTCCTGCATGACAAAATCAATGATTCTTGGTATTTTTAGCGTTAGAAAGGTGCGAATATTTTCGTACAGGTTGCACAACTGAAAATCAGGAAATGACTGCGCTGATCTCCTCTGAATGGGGGGTTATGAGGTGGGACAGGCGGTTCATGACTCTCAGGAAAACGAAAAAGAGAGCACGATTTGTCGGAAAAATGAGTTAAACCGCCGGATAAAAGTAAATTATCCGGGCGGAATATGACGAATAGTCTGTTTCACCGTCAGATTAACTCGGTGAAACTGCATAAACGAATAACCAACCGATTAAAACGCGCCTGCTTCCCCTACAAAGGTGCGGGCACCATCGTTCCATATCTGCGCGGCGACGGCGCTGCGCGGCAGATAATCGCCCGCGACGATCTCGACCATCGTCCCAACCTGTGCCCACTCGTACAACCAAAGGGCAGGTTCATTCTCCGACATGACACAGCCGTAGGTTGCCGGATAGCCGACGTTGCCGTCTCCGAGCAGGCTGCCGTTGGCGAGCAGCACATTGCCATGAAAGCCGTTGACCAGCCCCGGCACCACTTCATAGATCCCCATGAACCAGTCCATCTCCCACTGCGCGCAGCCCATATCGCTGCACATCTCAAAGCTGCCGCCCGACGCTTTTTCGTCGTGGCTCAAAATCTGGAAAATGCCGGGGGAGGTGGGCGCGCGATCCATCCCCGACGAGATCACCCAGGTGCGGATCATCGCGCCATTTTCGAATATCGCCAGCGTTTGCGTGCGCAGATTGACGACGATGCGCTTGTTGGGGACAGGATCGACCGGCAGCATAATGTCCAGCGAGGGAATGTTGACCAGCTCATCGACGCTCAAATTAACGTTCCAGTCGCGGTTGGGATTTGCCAGCTCCAGCTGGTAGAACGGCACCCCATTCTTACGGGCGATCCGATAACCGCTGTCGCCAGGCTCGACCGCGTACTGAAAGGCACGACGGCGCACGCGCACGGTGATGTCGTCACTGTTGACCCGAATCGCCTCCTGCATCTTGTCGATCGAGTCGATCGGCTCGACGTAGCGCGTGCCCTCGACCGATTGCAGCGAGACGGTTTGCGCGGCGACAAAATCGGCGTAGACATCCTGACGCAGGGTCAGCCCGTCTGTGCCGACCTCGAGCCAGGAGGTGAGCGTGTTCCGATCGGTCGTCCAGGCGAAATGCTCGTCGTTGAAAGGGTCATACCCGCGTATGACGAACGGCTTGCTCACGAATGCCTGCGCCTGTGCCACATACGGGGCTGGGTCGCGCGTGTCAGGCGGCATGGTGGTCATCGCCAGCGCCAGCGCCTCGCTGCGCGCGGTCAGCACCAGATTGCTCTCCAGCGCGGACAAGGTGGCGGCGATGTCCAGAAAACGCCCGTCGGTGCCGGTTACGCCCGTCAACTGTTCGCCTGCCCAGCGAAAGCTGGCATTGTAGGGGAGGATTTTCGTCGCTTCGGTCAGGTCGAGCAGAGTGTTTTGCGCTGCCAGAAAGTCCAGGCTGAAGCTCGGCGCCACGTCGTAGCCGAACGGCACGCCCGCCAAGCCGACATTTTTGGCGGCTGCCACCGTCGCGGCTGCATCCAGGGTCATGCCCAGCTCACCAGGAGAAACCGTCCAGGCGCGGCTGCCGTCGGTCAGCTCGATGCGCGTCTCCGCCCATTGACGTGCCAGCTCGCCCGCTGCATCGTCCGCCGACAAGCCCCCCAGGTCGCGCCCCAATACCCAGACATTTGGGAAGACGCGATCGCCAATCACAAAGGCGCCGACGTACAGCCCAAAGACCAGCACGGGCAGCAGCGCCAGCCCGACGACGATCAAGGGGTTCTGACGTAAAAACCAGGCGGCATCGCGTGCCAGCACGAGCGCGTGTCCTTTGAGAACTTCGAGATCGAATTTATCGGCTTCACGCGGCGCGCGGCTCATCACCGGACGCTCGACAGGCTGCGTGACGGCGGGGTCGGCGTCGTGCGGGTCGCGGCGCACAACCATCTGTTTGCGCTGGCGGGCATTCTGACGTTCGCGCGCTTTGCGCGTAGCGCGCTTTTCCTGTCCGTAAATTTCCATCGCTGTTCCACATTCCCAGGGTCGCACCCCGGTCTGCCCCAACGTACATGACGATTATAGACCCGGTTGACAGCTTTGACACGCCAGACCTCGATAGTGTGGTGCCCAGCATGCCGGTTTTGGCGTACACTCATGACAACTTTCACACAGCCAAAAGATGAATCTCCGATGGATGTCCTGCATACTTTCCCGGCGCGCGTTCCTGGCGGTCGCGCTGACTGCGATCGCTCTCTGGCTCGGCGGGTTGTCCGCGCACGCACAAAGCGATCCGCCCGCATTCGACCCGGCGCGCTGGCTGCCCGCCGACACCAGCGCTTACGTTCAGCTCGACATGACCGATCCCAACAGCACCAATCTGACGCTGAATCTGGCATTGTACGCCGCCGCCGCGCTCCAGCCCGAACGCAGCACATTCGAGTCACGGCTGCGCTTTGACGCCTTCATCCCGGCGGACTTGCTCGACCTCGAAGATGGCTCGTTCGAGGGCGATGTGCTGCCCTGGCTGACCGACTCGCTGACGATCGCTTACGGGGCGCTCGACTCCAGTCTGATCGCGGCACCGGAAAATGTCCTGATGTTGGTGCCGCTGCGTGACCCGCTGCAAGCCGCGACCTACCTGCGCCGTGTCCTCGAGGGTCAGGACAACCTCACTCAGACGACGGTGCGCGGCGAGCGAGTCTACACAGGCGATAAAGCCGCCCTCGTCATCCTGTCCGACCTGGCGCTGATTGGTGCGCCCGATCTGGTGAGCGCATCACTGGACGCTGGCGCGGGGCTAACGGACGCGCTGCTCGATGCGCCTGCCTATCAGTCGATCCGCGACGCGCAAAGTGGTGATCGTGGCGCCCGACTGACCGCCTGGTTCAGCGGCGACTCGGCGCGCGCCGCGCTGCCCTTCCTGCTGGGCGCCGACGTGGTTGGCGTCGATACGGTGCAGGCTCTCGGCGGCGCGCTGGCTGCCCGCCGCGATCGTGACAGCGCGGCGTCACTGCTGCTGTCCGGCGCGGTCGAGGCGATCGGCATTCAGCTCTACGCCGACCTGGACGCTTTTCGTCTGCGCACGCGCCTGATCGTGCAGACCGCCCGTCCTTTCGTCACGACCGATGGCGCCACCGACGATCTGCTGACGTGGATACCGCGTGAGGCGGCATTCGTCCAGCGGGGAGACAGCGCCGCCGAAGCGATCGACACAATGCTGCTGGCGCTGCCTTTCCGCGACTATCTGACCCCGACGCTCGGTGCCTTTCCGGTCACCGTGCCAGTTCCCGACGCTGACGCCGCCCCGCTCACGGCGCCCGCACCCGACGATCTGCTGACAGCGCTGGACGGCATCCGCGACGGGCTGTCTACCCTGTTCGATCTGGACGCCAACCTGATCGACGAATTGAACGGCGGCTATGCGCTGGCAGTGATCCCGCGCCCCAATAATCCGCTGCCCGTATTCAACAGCGCCTTCGATGTGCTGCTGATCGCGCGCGCCGACGACGCGGCGGGTGCCGATCGGGCAGCCTCGACTATGGCGCTGCTGCTGAACGCCTTTGCCGATCCCAGCCGCGCCGGTCGAGTCGGTGCTGCACGACGGCACGGCGTTTGCGATGCTGTCGATCCCGACGACCGGCGCGCCGCTGATTCAGGTCGGCGCAGTCGATGACCTGCTGATCATCGGCAGCGGCGAGAGCGTGGAACGCGCGCTCGATGCGCGGCGTGGCGACAACCGCCTGATCGATACCGAACGCTGGGCGCTGGTATCCGAGGGCGGCGACGCTCCGACCACTTATTTCGACGCCGGGGTACTGCTGCGCCTGATCACCCCCCCCGATGGCGCGCCCGACAACGTGCCGCTGCGCGCGATTGGCTTCACCGCCCGTCCCTTAAACGACTCGGTGATCGAGTTGATCGCCATTTTTCAGGTCAATTAAATCATCGTGCGCGCGGACGCACAACGATGCGTCCCTACAACGGCGGGCGCATTGTTATGCGTCCCTACGATAACGCACGCATCAGCATTTCCGGTCAATCTCACCAAAAAACGGCGGAAATTTGCGCGCGAGTTCCACAGTTGTCTGAATGCGTATTTAGGCTAAAATTAAGTGCTGAACATCGCATGTAACATGATGTGTGTCAGCAGTCGAGTCACTCTAGAAACTATTTTCATCACAGGGAGTACAGTTTCCATGAAGCAGTCAGCAAAAGTTTTAGTAATCGTATGCGCCCTCGCATTGGTCGCCACGATGGCGCCCGCCCTCAGCGCCCAGGACATGTGACGGTCGAGTCCGCCTGTCTGGTGACCGATGTCGGTCGCGTCAACGACGGCACCTTCAACGAATTCGCCTATGAAGGTATGGTGCGCGCCGCCGAAGAATTCGATCTGGAAAACAAGTTCATCGAGACGACCGCGCAGACCGATTACGACAGCAACATTCAGACCTGCATCGATGAAGGCTTCGATGTCATCATCACCGTCGGTTTCCTGCTGGCAGACGCCACCGCCATCGCCGCCGACGCCAATCCCGACGTGGCATTCATCGGCGTCGATCAGTTCTTTGCTGAAGCCCCGGAAAACCTGGTCGGCATTCAGTTCCGTGAAGACGAAGCCGGCTTCCTGGTCGGTGCGCTGGCTGCCCTGACCACCGAGTCGGGCACAATCGCGGGCGTGTATGGCATCGACATTCCCCCGGTCGTCAAGTTCCGTAATGGCTACGAGCAGGGCGCCCGTTACATCAACCCCGACATCAATGTCCTGGGCGTGTACATCGACAGCTTCACCGCCCCGGATCGCGGTGCGTCGGCGGCTGAACAATTCATCGGTGAAGGCGCGGATGTGATCTTCGGCGCTGGCGGACCGACCGGATCGGGCGCCATTTCGTTCGCGGCGACCGAGGGCGTCAAGGTCATCGGCGTCGATCAGGACGAATACGTCACCACCTTCGACGGCGGCGAGACCCCCGGCGCGGAATTTCTGATCAGCAGCGCGCTCAAGCGCGTGGACAACGGCGTGTACGACATGATTGCCGCGCTGGTCAACGGTGAGGGTTTCCCCGGCGTGCTGTACGTCCTCAGCGTCGCCAACGGCGGTATCACTTTCGCAGAAGCCCACGACTCGGACGTGAGCGAGGAAATTACCGCGCAGTTGATGGAAATTCAGGAAATGCTGGCGGCGGGCGACCTGGAAACGGGCGTCGATCCGATCAGCGGCGAAATGATGGAAATGATGGAAATGACCGAAATAGACCCGATGGCGACCCCGGAAGCCACACCCGGCAGCTAATCACCGCCGCGTGCAGATGAAAAAACACCCCCGCCTGTGAACCAGCAGACGGGGGTGTTTTTGTCGATAGAGTCAACGCACAAGCGCGTCCCTACTTGGCAAACTCGACGTGGCGCGTCTCGCGGATCACCTGCACCTTGATCTGACCCGGATACTGCATCGTCTCCTCGATCTTTTTGGCGACATCGCGTGACAGACGCAGCGCCGCCAGGTCGTCGATCGACTCTGGACGCACGATGATGCGCACCTCGCGCCCGGCTTGCAGCGCATAGCTCTGTTCCACGCCGTCAAAGCTGTTGGCGATCTCTTCCAGCGTCTTGACGCGGCGAATATAAGTCTCCATACTCTCACGACGGGCACCGGGACGCGCGCCAGAGATGGCATCCGCCGCCTCGACGATGTACGCCTCGACGCACTCCTGCTCGACCTCGTGATGATGCGCGGCGATACAGTTGACGACTTTGGCATTGATGCCGTAACGCTTGCAGAATTCCGCGCCGATCAGCGCGTGGGTGCCCTCGACCTCGTGGTCGATCGCCTTGCCCAGGTCATGCAGCAGCCCGCCCATCTTGGCGATCTGCACATCGGCGCCCAATTCGGCGGCGATCATGCCGGCGATGTGGGCGGTCTCGATCGAGTGGGCATGCTGATTCTGTCCGTAGCTGGTACGGAACTTCAACCGACCGAGTAAACGCAGAATCTCCGGGTGCAAGCCGGGAATACCGGTCTCGTAGGCGGCGCGTTCGCCTTCCTGCCGAATGATCTGCTCGACCTCGGCGCGGGCGTCCTCGACCAGCTTCTCGATCCGCGCGGGATGGATGCGTCCATCGACCACCAGCTTTGCCAGCGCCCGCCGGGCGACCTCGCGCCGCACCGGATCAAAGCTGCTGATAGTCACGGCTTCGGGCGTATCGTCCACGACCACATCGACTCCGGTCGCCAGCTCGAAAGCGCGAATATTGCGTCCGGCGCGCCCGATGATGCGCCCCTTCATCTCGTCGCTCGGCAGCGTGATCACGCTGACGGCGATCTCGCTGATGTGTTCGGATGCCAGACGCTGCACCGCCACCGAGATCACCTCGCGGGCACGTCCTTCGGCGGCTTCGTTGGCTTCTGCTTCCACCTGACGGATGATGCGCGCCATATCGTTACGCGCCTCGATCTCCGCCAGGCGCAGCAGCTCGGCGCGCGCCTCGTCCATCGTCAATCCAGCGATGCGCGACAGCTCGCCCTCGCGCTCGTCTTCCAGCTTTTGCAGGTCTTGCGCCTGTTTGTCCTGCTTGTTCTGACGCTTGTTCAGCGCCTGATCGCGCAGGTCGAGCCGATCGCGCAGCTTGTCGAGCTCGTCACGACGACGCAGCATGCGCTCGTCTTCGGCGTCCAGGTCGCGGCGGCGGCGCAGCGCGCTGTCATTGACCTCTTCCAACAGCTTGCGCGCTTTTTCTTCGGAGTCCTTGAGCGACCTGGCGGCGTCGTCGCGGACGCGCTGTGCTTCTTCCCCCGCTTTGAGGGCGATTGCCCGCGCTTCATCTTCGGCAAGGGTGATGCGACTCTTGCCCCGTGCATTTTGCGAATTGGTCAGTGCGACAATCCCGATCCCCGCGCCGAGTGCGGCGCCGGTGACCAGGAATATCAAGACTTGAATGATGTCCACCTCTGCTTACGGATCGCCCTGTGTCCCCTGATGGACGATCCGCGTCCTCCTTCCTTGGAACTGCTCAGTCGTCATAGGTGCGTGGTGCGGCGGAGTCGTCTGCGAAGTAATCGGGGGTGTCGGCTTCGAGTTCGTCGATCCAACGCCGGATCGTCTGACGCGCCTGGCTAAAGCTGAAGCCACGCCGCAGTAGCACGGCATTGAGCTTCTCTTGAAAGACACGTTTGGACGTACCGCGCAGCTTTTTGATCTGCGTGGCGGCGGCGCGGTAGGCGGCTTCATCACCGTCTAAAACTTCCAGTGCCGCATCGATTACCGCGTTTTCGACCCCTTTTTGCTTGAGTTCATAGCGTAAGGCGCGTGGGCTGGTGGGCTTGAAACGCATCCGTTCCTGTACCCAGAACGACGCAAAAGCCCAGTCATCCAGATAACCGAGTTCGGTGAGACGATCGACCGCACGCCCAACGACAGGGACGGCGACTCCGCTGCGAGTCAGGTGTTGTGTAATCTCCGAGGCGCTGCGCGGACGCATTGCCAGTAAGCGCAGTCCCTGATCTAACGCCAGCCCGACCGCTGACTGCTCCATCAATGCCTCGACTTCAGCGTCGGTCAGTGTCTGTCCTTTGGACAGGCGCGCGGCTTCATCCAGTGGTAGGCTGAAGACGTATTCCTCGTCGAGAAATACGTTCACCCGATTTTTTCTGCGTTTTTGAATCTCTAGTTTTGTGACAACGCCCATAGCACAGCATCGTTTATCGTCCGGTCGCGGACGGTTCGGTTTCAGCATCACCACCGCGCAAACGGCGCGGCTGTGGTCTTTATGCGGATGACGACCCGCCTTATGATCGGTTATTATCCATACTTTGAGCGGTTTGCACAAGCGCGGTCGATGGTTTCATATGAATTTATAGCGCTTATGGGCAGTCGCAGTGAACGAGATGACGGGATAGGTGAGTATGGCGGTCAAAGGACGTATCCTGGTGACGGGCGGCGGGACGCTGCTGGGAGACAGCATCGCCAGCGCGCTGCTGGCAGAGGGGGCGGAGGTCGTGCTGTTCGTGCGGGCGGGGGGTGAGGCGCGGCTGGGGACGCTGGCGGATCGGGTGCGCTGGTTCACCGTCGATGTCTGGGATCCTGCCAGTCTCAAAGGCAGGGCGCGCGGCTGCACAGCGGCGATTCACACCGTTGGCAGCCTGACCGCCGATCCGAGCCAGGGCTTGACCTATCAATGGCTGAATTTCATCTCGGCGCGCAACGTCGCCAACCTGTGCGTGAGCAGCGGGGTAGGACACATGGTGCTGATGAGCGGCGCGCGCGCACCCTGGATTCCGAGTCAGTACATCGCGGCAAAGCGCGAAGCGGAACAGTACATCGCGCGAGTCGGGCTGCGCGGCACGGTCATTCGCGCCCCGCTGACCTACCGACGGGGAGCGCGGCGGCAGCCGTTTTTCGCGCTGATGTCGCTGTTGGGTGGGGTGCCACCCTGGTCATGGCTGGGCTTGCGCCGTGCAGCGCCGCTGCCGCTGGATGTGCTGGCGCGCGGCGTGGCGCGGATGACGCTGGAGCCGCGCCAGGGGGGAGAGATTTATTACGCGGGCGATCTGCGCCGACGCAGCACGCGCGGCGAGCTGCGTGACGGCTATCCTACCGATCAGGAGATCGACGCGCTGAGAGGGTCGCCGGCGGCAGCAACCATCCCTGAATCCGACCGCGAGATTCCGTTCGGATGGACGCCCGGCGACCGCCCGTAGGGACGCATAACGATGCAGTTCGTGTCGATCGTTCGGCGTCCGCTACCCTGCCGAATCGCGCAGGATCACATCCATCCCATAGGCGCGCGGCGCCAACGCCAGCGCGTCGGGCTGACGCTGCACTGCCAGATCGATATACATGCCGCCACAGAATTCGTAATCGTCTTCCGAATCCTTGAATTGAAACACCTCCGCGCGCAGCCGTGCCCGCGTGAAGGCACCCGCCGTGATCGACACCATCTGCTGTGCGAACTGGTTGTCGAGGGCGAGCGATATCTCCTGGCTGCGCGACGGTTCGCCGTTGACCATATTCAACCTGACCAGAATATTCGAAGGCACATCGAGGCGATCGTCGTCGTCTGGATCGTCGAAACCGACGGTGATCCGAGCGGCGCGATCGGCGGGCAGCACGGCGGGCGTGACCAGGATCAGGCGGCGGCGCACAAAACGAGCGTCATCGCCGCCGTCGTCGCTCGATCTGCCCGCTGGCAGGTCGCCGGCTTCATTCAGCTCACGAATGGCACGCCGCCCCTGCTCGGTCAGACGGTAGACCTGTTCACCGCTCAGAGTCAGATAATTGCGGGTGACCAGGCGGCGGATTCCCTTGCCAAAGCCGCGATCGCTCAGCCCGGTGCCCTCCATGATCGCTTCTGAATGCGCCGCCTCAGAGGATGCCCCTGCAAAAAAACGCAGGATCGTCAGTGCTTCTCCAGGCAGCGTATACAACCCACCCGATGACCAGTCCGTCATGTGCCGTCTCCTCGTTGATGCCTCGACCCAATGAGGGTTTGGCACGCCAAACCCCTACAACCGCCATCATTAAAGCGTGACGACGCGCGCCGCCCCCCTGACGCTGCCGAGCGCGTTGCGCGTATCGACAATGAGCTTACTGCAATCAATCACTTGCTGCCAATCATACAGGCTGTGATCGGTGACGATGACCACACAGTCGGCGTCCGCCAGCAGCGACTCGCTGTACGGTGTCGTGTGCATGATCTGGTTGTTGTCCAGTCGGATCGACGGCACGTAGGGATCGCTGTATGAGACATTGCCCCCGCGATGCTGGAGCAGCCCGATCACATCCAGCGCCGGGCTTTCGCGCACATCGTCGATGTCGCGCTTATACGCCACGCCCAACACGACCAGCTTCGAGCCGCGCACCGACTTGCATTCGTCGTTGAGCGCCTCGACCACTTTTTCGACCACGACTTCGGGCATAGACGCATTGATCTCGCTGGCAAGCTCGATGAAACGCGCGGTGTAGTTGAGCGTTTTCAGCTTCCAGCTCAGGTAATGCGGATCGACCGGGATACAGTGACCGCCCAGACCGGGACCCGGATAAAACGGCATGAAGCCGAACGGCTTGGTCGAGGCGGCGCGTATCACCTCCCAGACATTGACGCCGAGCTTGTCGCACATCAGCGACATTTCGTTGACCAGGGCGATATTGACAGCGCGGAAGGTGTTTTCCAGCAGCTTGACCATTTCGGCGGCGGTCGGGTTGGAGACCGGCACGACCTGATCGACCGCGCCGCTGTAGAGCGCCGTCGTCACCTCGGTGCAGGCGTCGGTCACCCCGCCGATCACCTTGGGTGTATTGCGCACGCCGTATTTTTTATTGCCTGGATCGATCCGCTCTGGCGAAAACGCCACGAACACCGACTCGCCCACGACGAAACCGTCCTGCTGCAGGCGCGGCACCACCAATTCCTGAGTCGTTCCGGGATAGGTGGTGCTTTCCAGCACCACCAACAATCCGTCGTGACAGATTCCTGCCACGCCTTCGACCGCTTGCAGCACGAACGACATATCCGGGTCTTTGGTCTTGCGCAGCGGTGTCGGCACACAGATGCTCACCGCATCCACCTCGCGCAGCGTCTCATAGCTGACCGAGGCGCGCAGTCTGCCACTCTCGACCAGCGGACGCAGCCGTTCGGTGGCGATGTCGGGGATGTAGCTCACGCCCGCGTTGAGGGACTCGACTTTCGACTCGGCGACATCGATCCCGATCACGTTGAAGCCGCACTCGGCAAATTCGACCGCCAATGGCAGCCCGACATAGCCTAAACCGACAATTCCGACTGTGGCGGTGCGCCCGTTCAGCCGATCAAGCAGCGTTTGTTTTAGCGACATAGGCTGTATTTGCTCACAATGGCACGGAAGAGATTATCGGAGATTATAGTTCAGCGGCGGCATAGATATCAAGCGCGTCCGTGATGGGGTTGAATCGAACAGACACGGCAGTGCCGTGTCTGTTCGTGCTGTTACGCTCTTTGCGGACGCCTCAACAGGCGTCCCCATAAAACAGCGGACTAAGCGTTAGGGGCTTCGGTCGCTTCCGGCGTGACTTCAGGCATCATCGGGGGCATCGGCATCTCGAAGCGGAAACCGCCCTCGCCGTCGCGGTTGAACGGCATGAAGAAGCCGCCGTCCATCCCCATCATCTCCATGCTCATCTGCTCGCCCAGCGTGACCTCGATCATGATCGCCCCGTCGGGGCGCACCACCGTCAGCGTGACGACATCGCCCGGCTCGTAGGCGATCAACCGGTCGCGCAGCGTGCGCTCGGCATCGACCGGCTCATCGTTGACGGCGGTGACCACATCACCGACCTGCAATCCTGCCGCAGCAGCCGGAGAGTCCGCGACAACCTCGACGATATAGGCACCGTCGGTCAGGGACAGGTCATTCGCGGCAGCGACATCGGCGTCGAGGGTCTGGAAGGTCACACCCAGGCGCCCGGCACCGCTCATCATCATGAACATCATGTCGTTGTTCGGGAACATGCGCATGTCGGGCATGTTCGGCATATCAGGCATATTCGGCATATCGGGCATCCCGCCGCCATCGCGGTTGCCACGTCCGCCGCGACCCTCACGTGGTGCGTCCTCGTTCATCATGCCTTCGGGCATGGCGCCCAGGGTGGCTTCGATGGTCATCGGATCGCCAGCGCGTTCGATCTCCAGCGTCACTGTATCCCCGACTCCGAGCGAGCTGATCAGCGCGATCATGTCCTCGATCAGCGCTATTTCAGTGCCATTGACGCCGACGATCACATCGTCCACCTGCAAGCCAGCCGCCTCAGCAGCGGAGTCCGCCAGTACTTCGCTGATGATGATCGCGCCTGCTTCATTCAGATCCAGACGCACGCCCAGGAACGGACGCGCCATGCTGGTGTCGGGCATCATCTCTGGCGTCGCTTCCGACATCATTTCTGGTGTCGCTTCCGGCATCATTTCCGGTGTTGCTTCTGGTGTCGCCTCGCTGCTCTGCGCGGCTGCCCCACTCGCCACACCAGCCGCGATCATCAATGCGAATGTCAACCGAGTCGCTTTATTCATTTGACCACCCTCCAACCGTTTCGTCTCATATTTGTAAAAGGCTCACATGAGCCTGTCTCTATACAGACTACGGGGTGCTGGTGAAGATCGGATGAATCAAATGAAAAATTTTTGTAAACCCAGCGGAAAACTGATGCAGTGAATCCCGGCTTTCTCGACGGACGCATTGTGATGCAGTGCCTACTTGTCTTTGTCGCCGCCGCGCGTCAGCCGCCTGGCGATGGCGCTGCCGAACATGCCCGTCATGATGGTCTGGGAGGCGCTGTCACGTTCTGCAGACGCCGACGGATCCCAATCATTGGCACGGCGGCGCCCCAGCCATTCGTAATAGGAATCGGTCGAGCGGATCAACAGTGCTTCGAGGGCGTCGCGGTCATCGGCTGCCAGCACGTCACGCACCGCGCCCAACGTCGTGATCAGCGCGTCGATCTGGCGAATCAGGCGCTCGCGGTCGCGCAGCAGCAGATCGCGCAGCGCGTCGGGGTGCATCTCCAGCAGGTGATGCGTGAGCTGACCAAAGGCGGGATTGGCGACCCGGCGCAGATCGTCCCAGTGATCCTGTCCGCTGATCGACTCGAATGCCGCCACGCCGATCAGCGCGGGCAGCGCTTCGACGACCGCTGTCCAGGAGTCGTGTTCGGCGGGATCGGTGAAGCGCGGCGCCGCGCCCAGCATCGCCGCCAGATCGCTGGCGAGCTGCACCGCATCGCGGTCGGCATCTGCGCCCGGCGACACCAGCATCACGCCTTTGTCGAAATAATCTTCAGCGGCGTGATCGAGATCGTCCAGCCCATCGAACAGGTAACGCGCGTTGACGATCGGCGTGATCCCGACCGGATAGACCTCGCTGGTGCAGTATTTTTTTGCCCAGGCGCCCGACGGCTGCTTGAACGGCGCTGTGTCGAGCAGCACCGTGCCGGCGCGCAGATCGCGCCCGATCAGTTGATAGGCGGCTTCGACCTCGTGATAGGGCAGCGCCAGGATCACGATCGCCTTGTCCGCCGCCGCTGCGCCGATCGAGCGCGCGATCTGGTCGCAGGCGCCGATCGCGCTGGCGCGCACGGTCAGTCGGTCATCAGGGTCGTAGGCGGTGACCTCGAACTGCTGGCGCGCCGTCTTGCTCTGATTGTAGCGACGCAGCGCCAACCCAAAGGAACCGCCCAACCGTCTCATGCCTAAAATCGCCACGCGGATCGTCTGCATTGTTTGGTCTCTTTCTTTTGTCCGAAATAATCATAAGCGGACGCATCGTTATGCGTCCTGCCTTAGTTGAGGTCGTCGGCGGTTTGCAGGCGCAGCAGCGCCGCGTACAACGGATGGGCGCGCCATTGCGCGGCGTCGTCCTGATGATGCGCGGCGAGCCAGATCGCGCCATCCGCCGCCCCCGCCGCGCGCATCAGATCGGCACTCCAGATGGGATGGTGGGCGTAGACCACAAACGGACGACGCCATCCGCGCGCCTCTCCGTCGCTCCAGTGCCCTGCCCGCGACGGCAACACTTTGCGCACCAGCACGGCGATGACTTTTTGCCACAGCGCCAGCGGATAGCACGCCTTGCCCACGTCGTGCAGCAGCGCCGCCACTGCCAGATCGGACGTGACCGCGTCGCGCTGACGCAGCAGCGCGCGCAGCACGTTCAGGCTGTGCAGCTGCTCCACCCGTTTCAGCCGTCGGAACAGCACCAGCAGGTCGGGCGTCAGAGTGCCCGCCGCCAGATCGACATCGACCGGACGGGCAAAGCCGACCAGCGCGCGGGCACCCTGACGCAGTCGTGTGGTCGCGCTCATCGGATTAAAAGCCGGACATCAGGGCGAAGGTGAGCTGGCTGGCGGGTTCGAATACCAGCCACGTCAGCGGATTAGGCAAGCCTGGCACAAACGACAGCAGCAGCAGTCCGAAAAATATGAACTGAGTCGTCGATTGATACTTTTGCCACTGCACCGCCAGATCGTTGGGCAGCAGCGCCAGCACCATATTCCAGCCGTCGATCGGGAACAATGGCAGCAGGTTGAACAGGAACAGCACCACGTTGAAGATGATCAGCGTATAGAAAAAATTGATCAGATTCAGCGTCGATGAACCGAACAGCGACGGCGGCAGCAGCCGGAAGATCAGCGCAAAGGCGATCGCCAGCAGCAGATTCGACACCGGTCCGGCGGCGACGGCGGCAAACCAGCGCCAGCGGCGGTTTTCGATCGGCATCCGGTAGGGCGAGATCGGCGCCGATCCCAGAATGCCAAAGCCGATCAGGGCGAACATGAGCCAGCCGACCCAGTTGATATGCACCAGCGGGTTGAGCGTCAGCCGACCCAACTGTTTGGGAACCGGGTCGCCCATCCGGTGCGCGACGTAATTGTGCGCGAATTCGTGTATCGTCATGCCGATACCGACCGCCAGCAGGATCGCCAGCAGCCGTTCTGGGGTGATGTCTCCGCCGAAAAGTAGCAAAATTGGACTCCGAGGCGCTCGTTTGAGGGTCGTAACGTCACCAAATTGTATCACGCGCGTTATAGTATAGGGGTCACAAAAGGCTGAACGATGAATGAACATACGCCGCTTTCCCTAAAAACAGCGGTCACATCGACGGAAACAGCCGTTGAATCCGCGATCGGTATCGGCGATCAGGTCGAAATGCGCAAGCCGCATCCGTGCGGCGGGGTACTGTGGACGGTGTATCGCGTCGGCGCGGATATGGGCTTACGCTGTCTGACCTGCGATCGGCGCATTCTGATGACGCGCAGCGCCTTCAACAAAGACAAGCGGCGTCTGATCAAGACGACACACACAGAAAACGAGGTCGGACCATGACGAAAAGAGTGTTATTCCTGATGTCGGACACGGGCGGTGGACATCGCGCCGCCGCTGAAGCGATTGGCGAAGCGCTCAGGGAGCGCTACGGCGCCGACAACGTGGCGATCGAGCTGGTCGATGTCTTCAAGACCTATACATCCTTTCCCCTCAATCACATGCCAGAATTTTATCCCTGGCTGATCAATCACAGTAAATCGTCGTGGGGTATGGGCTACAAGCTGTCCAACACCCGTCGCAGCGCCCGCGTGATGAGCCGCGCCATGTATGTCACAGGCGAAAAACGCATGAAACGGATGGTGCGCGAGCATCCGGCGGATGTCGTCGTGTGCGTGCATTCGGTGCTGACCCGACCCGCCTTCGATGCGTTTCTCAACAGCGGCGACGACCGTCCGCCTTTCATCACGGTCGTGACCGATCTGGTCTCGACGCATATGTTCTGGTACGACAAGCGCGTCGATCGCACGCTGGTGCCGACGCAGATTGCCTACAATCGCGGCTTGCTGGCGGCGATCGCGCCCGACAAGATGCGCATTACCGGGCTGCCCGTGCATCCGCGTTTCAGCACCATGCCGACCACAGCCGAAGCGCGCGAATCGCTGGGCTGGGATGCCGATCTGCCCGCGATCCTGATGATTGCCGGGGGCGACGGCATGGGTCCCATGTACAAGACGGCGCGTGCGCTCGACGCGCGCGGTCTCAAGTGCCAGTTAGCGATCGTGACCGGGCGCAACAAGGTGCTGCTGGACAAGCTGCAAGCCGCCGAATGGAACCAGCCCACGCACCTGTACGGCTTCATGAAAGATATTCCGCGCCTGATGGCTGCCGCCAGCATCCTGGTGAGCAAGGCGGGTCCCGCCACTATTTGCGAGGCGTGCATCTCCGCGCTGCCGCTGATCCTGTTTGACGCCATCCCTGGACAAGAGACGGGTAACGTCGATTACGTGGTCGAGAATCACGCCGGTCAGTTCGCGCCGACGCCGCGCGCGGTCGCGGACACCGCCGCCGCGTGGCTGGCGGAAGGCGAGCCAGGCTTGCAGCGCTGGGCGGACAACGCGCATCGCATCGCCCATCCTAACGCCGTGTGGGACATCGCCGACGAGGTATGGGCGCTGGCGAATAAGCCGCGCGTCGCCACCGGACGCAGCAAGAACCGCCTGGTCAACGCGGCGCGACTGCTGAAGATGTGAGCGAGCCTGGCACGCCAGACCCGTCCTGCGCCGCTTACAGCGTGAGCAGATAAGCGATCAGATCGAGCATATCGTGCGGGCTGAAGTGCCCCGCGTAGCCGGCATACATCATATTGCGATAGCCAGGCACGATGCTGCGCTCCGGCTCGATGATGCTCTGGAGCAGATAGACCTCCACCATCGTGCCCTGATCGCGGGCGGCGGCGCGTTCAGCGATCCCGGCGAGATTCGGTCCGATGCTGTAGCCAGCCTGACCGGCGACAGTCAGATGACAGGTCACACACGGTGGGGAGTCGTTATGTCCGACCGCGAAAATTTGTGCGCCGCGTGTGGCATCGCCTGGCGCTGGAAGGTACTCTCGTGCTAAAAACGTGCAGCCGGACAGCATCACCATTGCGATCAGTACGATCAGATAATTCATCAGGCTTCCCAGATGCAGACGGATGCACCCCCATGCTGCGAGTGCATCCTGATTGGAATAAGCGGGGCTTTACATGTCGAGCCGGATCACTCCGCCGGTCATGCCGGGTGCAAACGCGATCGTGCCGTAGGTCACATAGAGCGCACCATCAGCGTCTTGTGCGATGCCAAACGGAGAGGGCAAGCCTTCTGCCACAGGCACGGCTCCGTCAGCCGTCACCGTGACCACATTGCCCGGACCGGGACCCTGCTCTGTAAACAGGAACATCTGCACGGCGTAGAGGACATCCCCATCGAGCAGAATGTCGGTGACGGTGGTCAGACCCGCGAACGTTGCGACCAATTCTCCGCCTGACCACTGCTCCACCTTGCCGGCACCGGGTGCCAGACCAGCACCCAGAAAGCCGATATACCAATCGCCGTTGTCGGCAATTTCAATCGAGGTCGGGACAGGGTTGTCCGTCCAGGCGTGGACGAGCTGCAAGCCGCCTTCTGCGGTCCATGAGAGCAGGTCGTTGCCACCCGCATCGACGATGTAGAGCGTGCCATCCGCATCCCAGGCAATATCGACCACATTGCTATCATAGCCACTGCCATCGGGATCGTTGGCAGCCTCGAAATCATTGAGGTTGATGATGGTCTTTACTGCCAGAGTCTCGGCATTGTATTCGACGACCGAGTCCTGCCAGAATGCGCCGGTGGCGCTCGCGCCTGCTCCATTGAAAAGGAGCCACAGCGACTCACCCGCTGGAATAATCCGGTAGACGCCGACCGTCTCCATTGGAGCCGCATAGCTCGGCATCCCGCCGATCAGGTCGGCAGCCACACCGTCTGGTGTAATCGAGACGATGCGTCCGCTCAGCCCGGCGTTGATGGGGCTTTCGCCTTCGGGTCCCGCCATCATCAACTGCGTCTCGCCGCCATTTCCGGCGACCGCTACCAGCAAATTACCCGTCGCGTCAAAGGCGAGTCCACGCGGCGCGCTCAGATCGCCCAGAATGAGCTGTCCGGGCAGCGGCGGCGGTCCGTCCTGTGCCAGCACGGGTACTAGAGCAGTGCAAGCGATTATTAACAGAGCAATAAGCTTCGTAGTCGAGCGGGTCATCATTTTTCCTCCAGCCAAAGTAAGCGACAGACCAAACCGATTTATTGACAGACTGATGCAGCGACGATATGCAGCTATCCCCTAACGTGCAATGCGCCTTTTGTACGATTGCACGTCTAAAGTACTACATTTTTCATAAATCTGTCAAATGTCTGCACACATACGGTTTGCAGTCGTGCCCGTGCCCGATCGTGTCTCACGGCATCACGATTTTCTCTACGGACGCATCGTGATGCGCCCCTACGATCTTGCTGAATCCGTTATTCAACGAAATTTAACAATTTCTTCACTTTATACCCCCTCCGCTTGACCTGGGCTTAAACAGAGCGCCCACCATGCGTTAAATGAACGTCTGTACCATCGACAGTGGCATTCAAACTGCCATCCCCGATTGTGTATTTCTTTTACGAGGAGTCGTCCATGTTGAAAAGTAAGGCACTACTGCTGACCGTGCTGGCACTGCTGCTGGCGGTCGTCCCGTCGTTCGCTCAGGAACCCGCCGAAGTCAAGGTCTGGATCGCGTTCACCGACGCCAATCGTCTCGGTTGGGCACAGGAACGCGCCGCTGAATTCAACGAGATGTTCCCGCAATACAACGTGACCGTCGAGGGCTACGCCAACTACGAAGAACTGTTCGCCGCCACCGCGCTGGCTGCGGAGCAGAACAGCCTCCCGGCGATCGTGCAGTACTTCGAAGTGGCGACCCAGGACGCCCGCGACAGCGGCTACTTCAAGTCGATCCAGTCGGCGCTCGGCGACCGCACCGAGGTCGATGGTATCCCCTTCAATCTCGACGACTTCATCGGACCGGTGTCCGCCTACTACACCCTGGATGGTGAATTCACCTCCATGCCCTGGAACACCTCGTCGGCGATCTGGTTCTCGAACCAGACCATCCTCGATGCCGCTGGTATCGACACCCCCCCGACCAACTGGGCTGAAGTCGATGCCGCCTGCACCGCCATCATGGCGCTGGCAGACGCGCCCGAATTCTGCTTCACCTTCCCGAATCACGGCTGGTTCTTCGAGCAGTGGCTCGCCCAGCAGGACGCCGAATTTGCCAACAACGGCAACGGTCGTGACGCCCGCGCCACCGAAGTCACCTTTGCCAGCGAGGCTGGCGTCGCCGTCCTCGAATGGCTCGACGCCCAGCTCGCCAAGGGCAACCTGTACTACAGCGGCGCCCAGGGCGGCGCTTCATGGGAGACCGTCGATCAGGCGTTCAGCAGCCAGCAGGTCGCTATGGCGGCTTACAGCAGCAGCGACACCGGCGCCTATACCAATATCGGCGTCGATAACGGCTTTGAAGTCGTCGCTTCCTTCCTCCCCTACAACGACGCGACCGGCTGGACCGGCAATCTGATCGGCGGCGCCTCGCTGTGGCTGGTCAACAACCTGCCGACCGAAATCGAAGACGGCGCGCTGGCGTTCATGGCGTTCCTGGCGAACACCGAAAACGCCGCCACCTGGCACCAGGCGACCGGCTATATCGCCATCCGCCAGAGCGCCAACGAAGCACTCATGGGCGAAGGCTGGTTCGAGACCAACCCGAATTTCAGCGTCGCCGCCGACCAACTGGCTGGCAGCACCGTGACGCCCGCCACCAGCGGCGCGATCCTCGGCGCTTTCCCCGCCATCCGTAACGTGGTCACTGCCGCCATCGACACCGTGCTGCTGACCGACACCCCCGCCGCCGATGTCCTGGCTGAGGCACAGACTGAAGCCAACGTCATCCTCAGCGAATACAACACCCTGTTTGCACCCGTCGGCTAAACAGCGCCGATAGGTCAGCGTCACAGGTCACACGATTTACGAGAGGGGCATGGCGTCATCATGCCCCTCGCTTATTTTTTGCGGACAGCGCTGTACGAACAATGCAGCGCCTTTTCTCTACAACTGGTACACAACTGGTATGAAATTCACCCGTCGCGGCTGCACACAGGGGATGACACCATGAATACACTGCTGCCTTTCATCGTCGGCGCCATCGGTGCCCTGGCTGGCGCAGCGCTGTTCGCGCGGTCGTTTCGCGGCAAACAGCGTGCCGTTGTGGGCACGGCGATCGGCGCGGGCGCGGGCGCGATTGGCGCGCTCTTGCTGATGCTGCCGCTCGATTTTTGCATGTTCGACCCCGAACGCAAGACCGCCGACGTGATTTTCGGCGGCATCCTGATCGTCGTCGGCTTTGCCCTGGTGACGCTGCCGACACGCGCGCTGGCGCTGCGTTTCTTACTGCCCCGCCCGACCATCATGCGCGGCGAGTCCGGCGCGGGCGCCTATCGTGGCGCCGTACTGCCCTGGCTGCTGCTGGCGCCGACGTTGATCGTGCTGGCGCTGTTTTTATACTATCCTTCTCTCGATACTTTTCGTCTTTCGACGCTGCTGTCGCGCCTGGGCGCGCCGCGCACCGCCTTTGTGTGCGTCGATAATTACACCCGTCTGGCGGTGGACAGTGACTATATCAACAGCCTGATCATCACCCTGGCGATGTCAGCGGCGATCGTCGTGATCGGGCTGACGCTCTCGCTCGGCATTGCGACGCTGGCATTCCAGCCGATCAAGGGCGCCAAAATTTACCGCACGCTGCTGATCTGGCCCTACGCCATCTCACCCGCCGTCGCCGGGGTGATCTTCCTGCTGCTGTTCAACCCGACGGGCGGCATCATCAATTATTTTCTGGACGGCGTATTCGGGTTCAAGATCGGCTGGCTCAATGTCCCGGCGGTGGCGCCCTGGGCAGTGATCATCGCCAGCATCTGGAAGTCGATCGGCTACAACGTGCTGTTTTATCTGGCGGGCTTGCAGAACGTCCCCAACGACCTGCTGGAAGCGAGTGCGATCGATGGTGCGACCGCCTGGCAGCGCTTCATCCGCATCGTGGTGCCGATGCTGTCGCCGATCACCTTCTTCCTGGTGATCACCAACATGACCTACGCCTTTTTCGACACCTTTGGCACCATCGACTATCTGACCGGCGGCGGACCGCTGTCGTCCACCACCACGATGATGTACCGCATCTATCAGGTCGGCATCCAGAACAACGATCTGGGCAAAGCCGCCGCCGAGTCGATCCTGCTGTTCGTGATCGTCATCGGACTGACCGCGCTGCAATTCCGCACCAGCGAACGCCAGGTCACCTATGGAGCATAAACGATGACGACCCCTACACAGGTACAAGACACGCTCGAAAACATGCTCGTCGGGCGCGATACCGCGCGCTTCTCCTGGATTCCACGGCGCTGGTACACCCATCTGGTGCTGATCGTGTCATGCGCGGTCATCGGCTTTCCCCTGTTCTACGCCCTGCTGGTCAGCACACAGACCAACAGCGAGGTCTATGCTTATCGTTTTTTGCCGGGGTCGGCGCTGGCGGACAACTGGAATTTCGTCTTCAACATCGCCCATATCGGCAATTACATGATCAACAGCGCGCTGATCGCCGTGACCGTCACCTTTGGCAAGGTGCTGCTGTCGCTGATGGCGGGTCTGGCGTTCGTCTATTTCAAGTTTCCGGGCAAGTGGCTGGTGTTCGCCTTTGTGCTGGTCACGCTGATGATGCCGACCGAAATTCTGATCCTGTCTCTGTTCCGGTTTGTCAACAGTCTGGGATGGGGCAATACCTACCTGGCGCTGATCGTCCCGTTTATCGCCAGCGCGACCGGGGCATTCCTGTTTCGCCAGCATTTCGCCAATATCCCGGCAGAGCTGTCCGAGGCGGCGCAGCTCGATGGCGCGACGCCGATCCAGTTCCTGTTCCGTGTGCTGGTGCCGATGAGCTGGAACACGATCGGCGCGCTGACCGTGATCCAGTTCGTGTACGTGTGGAATTTTTATCTGTGGCCGGCGCTGATCATTCAGGGACAAGAGCGCCAGGTGATCCAGGTTGGCTTGCGCACCCTCGCTGGTGGCGATGTCTCGACCAGCTACGGACCGCTGATGCTGGGCGCGGTGGTCGCCAGTCTGCCACCGCTGATCGTCTTTCTGCTGCTGCAAAAGCAGTTCATGAGCGGTTTTGCTCTGTCGCGCGATAAATAGCGCGCCGACGTTACAGCGCCACATCCGTCAGGATCGTATTGAGCCGGGCGCAATCATGCACGATCACGTCGTACTCGCTGCGCCACTCGAATTTTTCACCGATCCCGCCGTACTCGCACGACACGATCCAGGGATTCCCGCCGCGCGCTTTGATCAACCTGAGCGCCGCCTCCGCCCGCACAAAATCCGGCTCGGTGAACGCCACATGGTCGCGGCGCACGCCGTCGATCTCGCGTATTCCGGTCAAATGAACTTCACCAGCGCGCTCCAGCGGCAGCGCGGCGATATAATCGAGCGCGTCGATCCCCAACGAAAAAGCGGTCAGGGTGGCGTGTGACACGTCGAGCAGCAAGCCGCATCCGCTGGCATCAAGCGCGCGGGTGATCAGCGCCGGGTCGATCGACGCCTGAAGGATGTGCTTTTCCTCGGTCTTGCGACCATAGGGCACATTTTCCGCGACGATATTGCCCGCGCCGAAGCGTGCCGTCAGCGTCTCCAGATCGCGGCGATAGACGGTCTCGACCTGCGCCGAGAAATCGGCATCGGGCGTCGAGGCGGCGCCCGCCACATCCTCCGCGCGCACCTGCAGATGAACATTCACTTTCGGCGTATCGGTGTCGCGCATCCAGCGCTCGATCGCGTACCAGTCCGCTTTGTGCAGCGCCCCGGTGCGCAGCGGAAAATGGATATAGATCGGTTTATAGATGCGGGCTTCCGCGGTCAGATCGTCCCAGGGCGGACACTTGAAGCGGTCGATACGGAGCGCGCCATCGCGCAGCGCGTCGGCGGCTTGGGGTGAATAGTTGAGCGCAAACTGCATACCAGACTCCTATTTGCCGTCACGATGTGGACACGCGATAATGATCCACAACGCGCCAAAAACAAACAAGTGCAAACCCCGTGACTCTGCCTGTGTATTCTGTCTACGCCCTGCTCGTGCTGTCGGCGATCACCATTTCGGGAACCCACTTCGCCCAATCGGATGCTGTGCCGACGCCGACCGTGCAGGTATTCGTGATCGCCGGTGGGGACGGCGATACGCTGCTGCGGGTCGATCCGATCGCGGGCACGGAAACGCGCGTCGTCGTGAATGGCACAGACTACAGCATCGTCGATAACGCGGTCGTGTATTTCGACCGCCCGACCCGGCGCGTGCGCGTCCTGAGCGCCGACGGTGCCGCGCGCGATCACCCCTTCATGCAGATGCCAGAACGCGCCCGCCGCATCGACTGGACAGCTTCAGCAGACCGCCTGGCGTGGACGGTCACGCGCGGTGACGACGGTGCGCTGATCACGGACACGTTCATCGCGGCTGCCGATGGGCGCAGCACACGCCTGATCCTGACCGACGGCCCACGCGACGGTATCCGCGCCTATCCGGTCGCCTTCACGCCCGATAACGCCGCGCTGCTGATGGACTATCAGCCAGACGCGATCGGGGACATCACGCCGCTGCGCCAGTACGCTGGTTTGTTCGCGCTCGATCTGGAGACCGGGATGACGACGGCGCTTCCCGGCGAACCCGGCTGCTTTTGCGGCGCGGGCTTTGGGGCGGGCTGGTTTCTGCGCCTGACCCTGGCGGAAGGTGACTTCGCTGCCCGTGCATTTTTCCTGGCGCCCGGCAGCGCGGGGGCAGCGGTCGCAGGTGCCGCCGAGACGATGCTCACGCCGATCGACACAGACAGATATATCCAGGGCGGCGGCTTCGTCGTCAGTCCCGACGGCAGGCGCGCCATCTATGCGTTGGTCAGGTTGGGGGCGTTGGTGGGCAGCGGCATCCCCGACGAGACGCTGCTGGTCTCGATCGATCTGACGGACGGCGCACAGCGCCCCAGCGCCTCGACGATCGAGGGGCTGCTGCGCCCGGTCGCATGGGCGGACGCCGACTCGGTACTGCTGACCGACCGCGCCGGATCGACCTGGAAATGGCGGATCGACAGCGACGATCTGGCACGCATCGCGCAAGGCGCCTATATTGGCACAATAGGATATAATTGACTGTATGGTACAGATGATCGCGCTGCCCACCGATTTTGACCGCCGTCGTGCCAAGTACGCGCCTGTATCCGCGCTGCTGCGTGAGGTGTTCGGCTATCCGGAATGGCGTCCATTCCTGCCGCCCATCGATGAACTGGTGGACTGCATCCTCAGTCAGAGTACCAACGATCGCAACCGCGATCGCGCTTTCGACGGCTTAAAAACCGTCTTTCCGACCTGGGAAGCAGTCATGCAGGCGCCGACCGAGGACGTGATCGCGGCGATCAGACCCGCTGGACTGGCGAATCAAAAAGCGCCGCGTATTCAAGGCGCGCTGCGCCGCATCTACGAGGAACGCGGCGCGCTCGACATCGGTTTTCTGGCGGAGATGCCGCTGGATGACGCCAAAGCGTGGTTGATGTCTCTGGAAGGCGTGGGACCTAAGACAGCGGCGATCGTGTTATGCTTCGCATTTACCCGTCCTGCTTTTCCGGTCGATACTCATGTCCACCGTGCAGGACAGCGGATCGGCTTTTTGCAGGAGGGGATCAGCGCCGATCGCGCTCATCCGATGATGGAGCGGATCGTACCGCCGGAAGATCATTTCGCCTTTCATCTCAACCTGATCCGGCTGGGACGCGAAATTTGCCAGGCACGGCGCCCGCGCTGTGAAGTGTGTCCACTAACCGAGCATTGCGACTATTTTCAGGCAGCCCGTCTATGAACGCGAGCAAGCCAGCGGCAAATCCGATCCCCGTCAAAGAAGACGAGATCATCAATATGCGTCAGAATCTGGTACTGCTGCGTTCGCAGGCACAGATCGGACGCATGGAGAGCAGCTATCTCGATAAACAGTTGGAAAAGCTGCTCGATCTCCTCAATCGGATGCACAACGAACACCGTCAGCACCGCAAGCAGAATCGGCTGGAAGGGCTGTATACCGTCACCAGTCAGCTGGGATCGTCGCTCGATCCGCAGGAAGTGTTCGATCAGGTCATGGACTCGATCATCCAACTGACCAATGCCGAGCGTGGCTTCATGATGCTGCGCGGTGACGACGGTCAGCTCGAGATACGCGCCGCCCGCCATTTCGATCAACAGGCACTCAGCAACGACCGCTTTCACTTCAGCCGCACCGTCATCTACGAAGTGATCGATACGGGCGTGCCGATCAACACCTTCAATGCGACCGAAGACCCGCGTTTTGCCGGGCAAGCCAGCGTGATCGGCGGGTCGCTGCGCAGCATCATGGCGGTGCCGCTGCGGGTGCGCGGCGACGTGATCGGGGTGATCTACGTCGATAACAGCGCCATCGCCGGGCTGTTCAGCGAGAGCGACAGCGAGGCACTGGTGACCTATGCCGCCCATGCCGCCGTCGCCATCGCCAACGCGCGCGCCTACAGCGCCAACTATCAGCAGCTCAGTGACAAAGTGACTCAGCTCAGTCAGCTCGGCGCGATCGACATCCGCCTGAGCGAGACGCTGGAGCTGGAAAAGACGATCAACCTGACGCTCGACTTTTCCTGTCGCTTGTCGGGCGCCGATCGCGGGCATTACGGCATCGTGCAGGGCGACCACGTACTGACCGCACAAAATTACCCGCCGGGATCGGAAGACACGCAGCCTTTCCTGCTCGACAAGCTCTATCCACAGTCGCTCGACGTGATCGCGAGCGGCGAAGCGCGCGTGCTGCCCGATCCGATGCGCTCGGAAAACGTGATGTTCGTCCCGATCCAGCGGCGGCGCGATCGCAGCGTGTTCGCGCTGCTGGTGCTGCGCCGTGCCAGCGGCATTTTCACCGACGAACAACAATCGCTCGTCAAGAGCGTCGTTTCGCGCGCCGCCATCGCTATCGAAAACGCGCAGTTGTATGCGGCGGTACAGTCGGCAGATCGCGCCAAGACCGAGTTCGTCGGCATCGTCGCGCACGATCTCAAGGTGCCGATGACCAGCATCCTGGGTTATGCCGATCTGACATTGATGGACGGCGATTTGCAGCCGGAGCAGGAACACTATCAGGAGCGCATCAAGGACACGGTGCGCCGCATGGAAATCCTGGTATCCGATCTGGCGGACATCAGCCGGATCGAAAACGGGCTGTTCTACATGGACGAATCGCGCGTCGCGGTGGAGGACATCATTCACGCTGTGCGCGACAATATCATCACCGAGATCAAACGCCGCAGCCACGCCTATGTCGAGCAGGTCGAGCCTGATCTGCCCCCTCTTTGGGTCGATTACTACCGTCTGCTGCAGGTGCTGACCAATCTGCTCAGTAACGCCTATAAATATACCCCCGACGGCGGTGCCATCACGCTCACCATCCGCCACCGCGAGGATCGAGTCGAATTCAGCGTCAGTGACACCGGGATCGGGTTGTCGGCGGAGGCGAAAGGCAAGCTCGGCACCAAATTCTGGCGCGCCGCCGACGAATTCACCCGCTCGCAGCCGGGCACTGGATTGGGCTACACGATCACCGCCAGCCTGGTCGAACAGATGGGCAGCCGCATCGAGATCGATAGCGTCATCGGCAAAGGCAGCCGCTTCACCTTCACGATCGCCACTGTACCAGAATGACAGGGTAAGGGATGGACATGGCTTCGTCGAATAAAGCAGACAGCTTGAATACTGTACACGCATTGCTGGACGGCTTGATCCAGCAGGCAAAATCCGGGGCGATCATCCCGGTGCGGCTCGCCGGGCAGCTCGAGGCGGTGCAGGAGGCGCTGCGCGCCGCGAATGTAACCGAGGCACCCGCCCCGCTCGATCCCAGTGTCGTGCCCACCGATCCGGTAGCGGCGGCGATGCAGGATCAGGCGCAGTTCATCTCGCACGCCATTCACGAGCTGCGCACGCCCATGACCAGCATTCGCGGTTATGCCGATATGCTGGTGAGTATGGGCAAGCTGGAAGATATGCAAAAGCAGTTCATGGAGACCATCCGCACCAACGCCCGGCGTATGGAGGGCTTGCTCACCGATGTCAGCGATATGAGCAAGCTGCGCGGCGGCACCATGCGCTACACGCTCAAGATGGATATGTTCAAGAATATCGCCATGATGATCGAAAAGCAGATGGGATCACTCGCGGAGTCGATGGGGCGGACACTGACCTTCGATGTGCCGCAGGGCTTGCCATTGCTCAACACCGACGGCGAGCTGCTGGCGAAAGCGGTCGGCAAGCTGGTCGAAAACGCGCTGCGCTACTGTGACCCGGATAAGGACGCGTGCGCCGTCATGGTGACGGCACGCGGCGAAAACAACACGCTGATCATCGCGGTCAGCGATCAGGGCGTCGGTATGGCGCCGAACGATCTGGCGGAGCTTGGCACGATCTACTTTCGTGCCAACGACGACCTGGTACGCACCTACAAAGGCAGCGGCTTGGGCGTGCCGATCGCCTACGGCATTGTCGCCCTGCTCGGCGGGACGATCGCCGTCGAAAGCACGGTGAGCGCGGGCAGCACCTTCACCATTCGTCTGCCCGGCATGAGTTAGATCGAGATGACAGGATAGTTCACCGATGATCGAGACGAAACAGGACGACGAAGACATGATCGCGGTGAAGCGATGATCGATCTGAAACAAGCACTGCGGATTCTGGCGCGTTTGCAGGACGCCGCGCCACCGACGACCGCCTCGCGTCTGAGCGATGTGATCGCGCTGGTGCAGTCGCTGGGTGAGACGCACAATAACGGGAATGGCGGCGGCGGGGTGGCACCCGCAGCCCCGCACGTCCTGATCGATCAGGGGACGCCGCACCTGTTGACTCTGTTCGGACAGATCGAGTCGCAGGTGAGCGCCTTGCGCGCTGGGCGGCTGGGGCGGATGACGACCGAGCAAGCCGACGCGCTCAAGCTCGTCCTCGACTACGCCAACAGCGGCGCTGGGTTCACGCGCAGGATGTACGATCTGGAGCGGCTGCGCACCGCGACGTTCTATACCACGCCGACTCGGTTCAGTCCGCTGGACGTGGCGGCGGAGGTGTGGCAGCGTACCTCGCCCTACGCCGACGCGCGCGATCACGATTTCACCATTCTGGCGGATAATCCGCTGCCGACCGCTTACGGTGACATCGAACGGGTGGCGGACATCCTGGCGGCGATGGTCGATAACGCCATCCGCTACATGCCCTTTGGCGGGGAGGTACGGCTAACGATCAACAGTCTCGGAGAGCAGGTGCTGTTCAATGTCGCCGACAGCGGCATCGGCTTGTCGGAAGACGATCATCTCCATGTAGGGGAACCATTCTGGCGCGCGCTGCATCAGCCACTGGTGAAGGGACATCCCGGCACCGGTCTCAGCCTGGCGCTGGCGCGTCAGGTCTTGACCGTCATGGGCGGCGAACTGATATTTTCCGGCGAACCCGGCGTCGGCAGTACGTTCAGCTTTACCGTGCCTGTCTATGAGTGAGCCTGCGTCACCGCCCCGCACGCTGACCGATCGCGCCCGCGCCCGCGCTGCCACGATCACTGCCGCCGCCGGAGGCACAATGATGCGCCTGGGCGTGCATCCCGATACCATCACGATCGCCGGACTCGCGGTGGTGGCGATCGGCGCTATCGCTATCGGCGCGAGTGCCCTTCAGCTTGGCGGGGTCGTGCTGCTGTTCAGTCTGCCGCTGGATGCGCTCGACGGCGCCACTGCCCGCGCGATGGGGCGCACCGGACCCCTAGGCGCCATCCTCGACTCGTCGCTCGATCGCTACGCCGATGGGCTGATCTTCGGCGGTTTGGTCATGCACTTTGCCGGGATAGGCGATCGCCTGGGGATCGGGCTGGCGCTGGCGGCGCTGATCGGCAGTTTTGTGGTAAGCTATGTCCGCGCCCGCGCGGGGGAAGCGGCGCTGACTGTCAAGGTCGGCTGGTTCACCCGTTTCGAGCGCGTCGTCGTGCTGCTGCTGGCACTGCTCATCCCACCGTTGTTATGGATCGGGCTATGGGTGCTGGCGATCGGCACGAATATCACCGCCATTCAGCGCCTTTGGTACGTCTATTCGCAGCTCAAAGAGGCTTGATTCATGGAATTTTTGTCGGAATACATTCAATTCACAATTGGCGACCGCGAACTGCAAATCCGCTACTACGGCATCATCATCGTCGCGGCGATGCTGGTGGCAGCGTGGCTCGCGGCGCGGCTGGCGAAGCGGGACGGGCGTGATCCGGATCATGTCTGGGGCGCGCTGACCTGGGCGATCATCCCGGCGATCATCGGGGCGCGTCTGTGGTTCGTGCTGTTTCCGCCCGCCGATCTGGTGGCACAGGGACGCGATACCGCCTGGTTCCTGGCGAATTTCTTCAATACCACCGACGGTGCGATCGCCATCTGGAGCGGCGGTTTGAGTATCTTCGGCGCGGTCTTTGGCGGGCTGCTGGGCGCCTATCTGTATCTGCGCCGTAACAGGCTGCCGGTCCCGGCGTGGCTCGACATCGCGGGCGTGGCACTGCCGCTCGGACAGGCGATCGGGCGCTGGGCGAATTTCATCAATCAGGAATTGTACGGCGCGCCGACCTCGCTGCCCTGGGGAATCGCCATCGACAGCGCCAACCGGGTCGCGCCCTACAATTCGCTGGTGAATTACCCGATCGAGACGCGCTTTCATCCGCTGTTCCTGTACGAGTCGCTGTGGAGCTTCCTGGCGTTCATCGTGCTGCTGCTGATCTTCACGCGCTACCGCGATCGGCTGCGTTTCGGCGATATTTTTCTGTTGTTCGTCATGCAGTACAGCGTCATCCGCTTCCTGCTGGAGTTCATCCGTGTCGAAGTGACGCTGGTCGGCGGGGTGAATTGGTCACAGGTGGTGACGGCGGTGCTGTTCATCGTCGCGCTGGTGATCTTTGTGGCGCGGCGGCGGGCACCCACCGTCGCGGAGGCGCGCGAGTCGATGCGCGATCCGATCGTTCCGGTGAAAGCAGCGTAAATTTTCGACAAAAATCATGTCGGGTTTCGAGGTTAGCTCAACCCGACATGATTTTCGATGCTCTCAACGCATGTGAGTCGGACATGTCCACGCTCGATGACCTGCTCGCCAGCATTTTTGATGACGAAACCAGCGCGCTCTATGCTGATTTTGCCGGTTGGGTGCGGCGATCACGTCGATTCAAAGATTTTGCGCTTGTTTATCGCGATAAAATACGCTCGAAACTGAGAAATGTGCGCGATCCAGACGCCATGCACGATTTGCGTGCCGAGCTGGAAACCGCCGCCCTGCTGCTGTCCGAAAAACAATTCACCCTCGAATACGAAAAATACGCCGCCTCCAGACAGCGCGGACCCGATTTTACGGTCACGTTCAAGAGTCATACCCCCTTCAATCTGGAAGTCCGACGCCTGCGCACGGTCGAGGTCGATGACGCGAATGCCGAAGCGCACATCACGAAACTGAGGGCGGTGCTGTGCGATAAAGCCGGGCAGATGCCGCCTGGTATCGTCAATCTGCTGTGGTTGACGGGTGAACGCCCACTTTCTGAAGCCGATTTGATCGGTGCGACGACGGCGCTGCGTCAACTCGCGGAGCGCAAGGATGAGGAATTCTTCACGCGGCGGGGCTTCAGCAGTGCCGCCGACTTTCTGAAGCAGTTCGGTCATTTGGGCGCGATCGTGCTGCGACAAGCGGGCACGAATGTCATATGGCTGAATGCGCTCGCTCGATATAAAGCACCGGCAGAGATCGTCAGAATAATCACACGCTTAGAGATGATTTAAGGAGCGCAGCCTATGAGAGGCGGACGCTTTGTTATGCGTCCCTGCACGCAGGTGCTTTCATCTTTTCTTTACGATTTGCAGACAAAACTATGCGATAATCACCATACTCGACCGTGTATTCGCACAGTGTCTGGATGCCTGATGATCGAAGCGCACGACCTCAGCAAGTTCTACGACGATTTTCTCGCCGTCGAAGGCGTCAATATGCACGTCCCGTCCGGGGAGGTACTGGCGCTGCTTGGACCCAACGGTGCCGGCAAGACGACCACTGTTCGCATGTTGACCTCGATCCTGGCGCCGTCCGCGGGATGGGCGCGCATCGCGGGCTACGACGTGGTGAACGAGCCGGAAAAAGTGCGCGCCAATGTGGGCGTGCTGACCGAACAGCACGGCTTGTACGAGCGCATGAGGGCGATAGAATACCTCGACTTTTTCGGTCGCATCTATCGCCTGTCCGCCGATGTGCGCAAAAAACGCAGCTATGATCTGATGGAGCGCTTTGGGCTGACCTTCGCGCTCAACAAGAAGCTGGGCGAATACTCCAAAGGGATGAAGCAAAAACTGGCGCTGGTACGGGCGATGCTGCACGATCCGCCTGTGCTGCTGCTGGACGAACCCACGTCCGCGATGGATCCGCAGAGCGCCAAGCAGGTGCGCGACGCGATCGAGGAACTCCAGCGTGACGAGCGCACCTTCCTGATCACCACGCACAACCTGACCGAAGCCGAGCAGCTGGCGAACAGTATCGCCATCATCCGGCGCGGACGCATCATCGCCAGCGGGACATTCGATGAACTCGCCATCCGTTTCGCGGGGGAAATCGTGATCGAGCTGCGCGCGCGCGGACAGCTCAACGGCTTCAGCGCCGACCTCGCCCGCACCTTCGACGGGCGGCTGCAGGTACAGGAGTCCGGTGAAAACTGGCTGCATTACCGCATCAGCGAGCCGACCGAGACGATCAATCCGTCGGTGATCCGTCATGCGGTCGCTCAGGGAGTCGAGGTCGTCTCGCTGGCGCCGCTCAGTCGCACACTGGAAGATATTTACCTGCAGGTCGTCAAAGAAGACGAAGCGCAAGGGGGAGTCGATGGCGAACATCTCCGCTAGACCGCTCGATACGAGCATCGAGGCGCCTGGCAGCAGCAGGCGCACCAGCGACATCGGCACGATCCTGTCGAATGCCATGATCATTACCCGCCGCGAGATGCGCGACAGCTTCCGCGACTGGCGTATCATCGTTCCGATCATCATCCTGACCTTCTTTTTTCCGTTTCTGGCGCAGTTCACCGCTGCTACCTTCTCGAATTACCTGGAAGGCTTCGGCGCGCAGATCGTCGGGACACGCACGATCCCATTTCTGCTGATGATCGTCGGCTTCTTCCCGATCTCGATCTCGCTGGTGATCGCGCTGGAGACCTTCGTCGGAGAAAAAGAACGGCGCAGTCTGGAACCGCTGCTGAGTACCCCGCTCACCAATACCGAGCTGTACGTTGGCAAGACCCTGGCGGCGATGCTGCCGCCGCTGATCGCCAGCTACGGCGGCATGGCGGTCTACATCGCCAGCCTGGTATTTGGCAATCTGGAATGGCGTCCCAATCTGCTGCTGGTGCTGCAAATCGTGCTGATCACGACGGTACAGGCATTGGTAATGGTCACGGGGGCGGTGGTCGTGAGCAGCCAGACCACCAGCACGCGCGCCGCCAACCTGCTGGCGAGCTTCATCATTTTGCCGATGGCGCTGCTGATTCAGGGTGAAAGCGCGATCATGTTCCTGGCGCCCGACGCCGACTCGCCCAACGGCATTGGCGCGCTGTGGGCGATCATCGTCGGAATGATGATCGTGGTGGTGCTGCTGCTGCGGGTCGGCAACAGCATTTTCAACCGCGAGGAACTGCTCGGTCGCACCATCGACGAACTCAATTTCAGGAATATCGCGCGGCGGCTGTGGCTGTCGCTGGTCGGCGTGGACAATAAAGGCACAGTCGCCAAAAATCCGATCGACTGGTACGCGCGCGGCGTCGGCGGCAGCATCCGCCGTCTGGGATTGGCGCTGCCGATCACGATCGGCGTGTTCGTCTTTGCCTTCGTCGCCGGAATTGTCGTCGGTCTGCTGCCCGACTGGCAGTTGAATTTACCGCGTGGCTTGCCGCTCGACTCGGTCGGCAGCGGCATTGGCAGCTACACCGGGCTGTTGTTTGGTGAGCAAAATCCGGTCTTTGCCATCGCCTGGCAAAACGGACGTATCCTGCTCGCCGCGCTGATCCTATCGACCTTCAGCTTCGGGATCGCCGGGTTGATCCTCACGCCCGCCGTGTATCTCGTCCTCGGCTATCTGGTCACCCAGGTGATCGCGGCGGGCTACAACGCCGGATTTATGGTGCCCGCCATTCTGACCCATGGGATCGTCGAGATTCCGGTGATCGTGCTGGCGGTGGCGGCATCACTGCGGCTCGGCGCTGTCGTCACGCGCCTGCCAGCGGGTATGACGTTGGGCGCGGGCTGGACGCAGGCGTTTGGAGACACCGCCAAGATCGTGATCGGCGTGATCATCCCCGGTTTGATCCTGGCGGCGATCCTGGAGAGCTATGTCACGCCGCTGGTGGTCACGCTGTTTCTGGGCGGGTAACGACGGGCAACCGGGCATGGCACGCCATGCCCCCGCGTCGAAACAGCGAATATTCAGACGGCTGCTCACCTGGACCTTGTTTGACGCGCATGATTGTACGAAAACGAAAGCTGGTACGCAGCGCAAATGAAAAGCCGATCTACAATGATGTGGGGTAAATCGGCTGCGATGGAAAGCTCGGACAATGGCGCGTATCATTATTCTGGGCTCGGCGGCGGCAGTGTCCGACGCCGAGCATGACAACACTCACTTCGTTTTAGAAGGACACGACTGTCCGATCCTGGTGGACTGCGGCACCAATCCACTGGGAAAGCTGCATAAACTGGGCATCAAGGATCACTGCGTGTCCGAGGTGATTCTGACGCATTTTCACCCGGATCATGTCTCCGGCTTGCCGAATATGCTGATGCACATGTGGCTGCAAGGGCGCTGGTCACCGCTGAAAATATACGGACTCAAGCACTGCATCGAGCGCGTGCAGCAAATGCTGACCGCGTTTTCCTGGGAATCATGGCCTGATTTTTTCGAGGTGACATTCCAGGAGATCGAAGAACGCGAACGTGCGCCCGTGATCGACAACGACGATTTCACCATCCTCGCCTATCCCACCAAACATTTCATCCCGACGATCGGCTTGCGCGTGCTGAACAAGCGCACCGGCAAAGTCCTCGCCTATACCTGTGACACCGAGCCGATCCCGCTGTTGTGCGATCTGGCGCGCGACGCTGAGCTGTTGTTTCACGAGTCGGCGGGCAAGGGCGCCGGTCATTGCAGCGCACAGGAGGCGGGCACCACTGCTACCCAGAGCGGTGCCAAGGCGTTGTATCTGATTCATTATCAGGTCTGGAACACCGACCCGACGCCGCTGGTCAGTCAGGCGGAGTCCACCTATGACGGACCGATCACGCTGGTGCGCGACTTCGACGAATACGAATTTTAGCGTCTGCGATCTAACGCTGCTTTTATACAGGTCGGTCTATAATGGCGAACAGCGTTATTGAAAAGGAAGATCGGGATGAGCGACGATTCGAACTTCGCCGTCAAAGATGAAGAAGAAAATATGTCCGCCTCACTGAGCAAACTCGATGACCTCATCGATGAAATGGACGATGAAGATTCGCTCGATCTGGACGATGTAATCGACCACGACGAGAGCGATCTACCCGACGAGCTGCCGATCCTGCCCCTGCGCGGATTGGTCGTGTATCCACAGACGATCGTACCACTCACCGTCGGGCAGCCACGCAGCATTCGGCTGGTAGACGAGGTTATCAACGGCAGCCGCCTGATCGGGCTGGTCAGCGCGCGCGATCCTGAACTGGAGACACCCGGACCCGACGAGATTTATCAGGTCGGCACCGTCGCCTCGATTCATCGACTGTTCCGCGCCCCCGATGGCACCATTCGTATGTTGGTGCAGGGTATTTCGCGGGTGGCTGTCGAGGACTATACCAGCACCGAGCCGTATCTGAAGGCGCGTATTCGTCCCATCCCGGAGACGGTCGAGACCTCGCTGGAGGTCGAGGCGCTCACGCGCAACGTCGTCGGCATGTTCACACGGCTGGCAGAGCTGGTGCCGAGCATCCCCGGCGAGCTGATCTCGCAGACTCTCAACGTCAGCGATCCACTGCAGCTCGTCTACACCATCGCCACCTATATCCGCATCGAGCTTGCCGATGCGCAAGCCATCCTGGAGATGGACAGCACCGAGGCGAAGCTGCGTCGGCTGATGGTCATCCTCGGCAAAGAACTCGAAGTCCTCGAACTCGGTCGCAAGATTCAGACCGAGGCGCAGGGCGAGATGGAAAAGGTGCAGCGCGAGTATTATCTGCGCGAGCAGTTGAAGGCGATCCAGCGCGAGCTGGGTGAATCCGACGAGCAGACCGTCGAGGTCGAGGAATTCCGTCAGAAGATCGCGGAAGCCGGAATGCCCGAAGAAGCGGAAAAAGAAGCCAAGCGCGAACTCGACCGCCTGTCCAAGCTGCCGACCGCCGCCGCCGAATACGGCGTGATCCGCACCTATCTCGATTGGCTGGTGACGCTCCCCTGGAGCAAGCGCACCGACGACAATCTCGATATTGCCAACGCCCGTAAGGTGTTGGACGAGGATCACTACGGTCTGAAAGACATCAAAGAGCGCATTCTGGAATTCCTGGCGGTGCGCAAGCTGCGTATGGAGCGCGCCGAAGAGCTGGACAGTGGGCAAACGAAGGATAACATCCGCCGCACCCGCGTCGGCGCTATCCTGTGCTTCGTCGGACCGCCCGGCGTCGGCAAGACCTCGCTCGGCGCCTCGATCGCGCGGGCGATGGGACGCAAATTCATCCGTATGAGCCTGGGCGGAGTGCGTGACGAGGCTGAGATTCGTGGGTTCCGCCGCACCTATATCGGCGCTATGCCCGGACGCCTGATCCAGACGATCCGCCGCGTCGAATCGGCAAACCCGGTGATCATGCTCGACGAGATCGACAAGCTCGGTCGTGACTTTCGCGGTGATCCGTCCAGCGCGCTGTTAGAAGTCCTCGACCCGGAGCAGAACAATGAGTTCCGCGATCACTATCTCGACGTGGCATACGACCTGAGCGAGGTGATCTTCATCACCACCGCCAATGAACTCGACCCGATCCCCGGACCCCTGCGTGACCGTATGGAGATCATCCAGTTGAGCGGCTATACCGAGCAGGAAAAGGTCGCCATCGCGCAGCAGTATCTCACCCCGCGCCAACTGCGCGAAAACGGTTTGCGCACCGAAGAAGTCAGCATCGATGCCGAGGCGCTGCGCGAGATCATCCGCGACTATACCCGCGAGGCGGGCGTGCGCACCCTGGAGCGCGAGATCGGGCGGGCGATGCGTAAGATCGTCACCCGCATCGCGGAGGGCACGACCGGTCATGTCACGATCGACAACAAGACGATGCGCGAGCTGCTGGGCAAGGCGCGTTTTGGCTATCGCACCGAGCTTGAAGAGCGCACCGATCGCCCTGGTGTGGCGACCGGACTCGCCTGGACTCCATTTGGCGGCGATGTGCTGTTCGTCGAGGCGACGCAGATGATCGGCGGCAAAGGCTTTCAGTACACCGGACAGTTGGGCGAGGTGATGCAGGAGAGCGCGCGGATCGCCTTGAGCGTCATTCGTTCGCGCTCCAATGCCTTTGGCTTGAGCGACGACTATTTCGACAAGCACGACATCCATCTGCATGTGCCGCAGGGCGCGGTGCCCAAAGATGGACCGTCGGCGGGCGTGACCATGACCGTCGCGCTGGCGTCGCTGCTGGAAGGGCGCCCGGTGCGCTCCAATGTCGCCATGACCGGTGAGATCACGCTGCGCGGGCAGGTGCTGCCCGTCGGCGGCATCAAGGACAAGGTACTGGCTGCCCATCGTCTGGGCGTCGATACCATCATCATGCCCAGGAAGAACGAGAACGACATCGACGATATTCCCGAAGAAGTGCGCAGTCAGCTCAAATTCATCCTGGTCGATCACATCGACGAGGCGCTGCGTGCCGCTCTGGGTGAAAAATTGCTGCCCACCGCAGTGCTGCCGCCGCGCGATTCTATGCTCGATAGACAGTTCAGCGAGAACGCGATACACTAAGTGTAGAGTGCTTCACGGTGGTTCATAAACGAGACCGATGCGGCGTTCAACAGCGCATCGGTCTTTTTATATCTGTTTTGGTTGGGGAACCCATCAGGAGGGTGTGCATGGCGAAGGTGATGATCATCGAGGACGACCAGACGACGATCCGGTTGCTGCGTATCCTCTTGCAGGATGTGTACGGCTACGATCTGCAATTTTCGCGCACGGGTGCCGACGCCATTCCGATGGCAGAGGCGACTCCGCCCGATTTGTTTCTGGTCGATTACCGTCTGGTCGATACCGACGGCATCACCCTGATTAAAAAGATTCGCGCGCTGCCTCAGTTCGCTAAGACGCCGATCATCATGGCGTCGGGGATGGATGTCGAGGATCAGGCGATCGCGGCGGGGGCAAACCGCTTCCTGATTAAGCCCTACGAGCCGAATATGCTGCCGACGCTGTTCAAAGAGTTGATTCCCGGTTGATCGCTGGAAATCATCTCTGATAGAATAGAACATGTGATTTATAAAAAAATAGTACATGGAGATGATATTCAATCAAGAAAAACTGGCTGAGTTGATACTGTTTTTCGCTCAGGAGAGTCAGAGCGATCCCTATTTCGGCTCGACCAAACTGAATAAATTGTTGTTCATGACCGACTTTCTCGCCTATGGCAATCTTGGCAAGCCCGTCACGGGCATTGCCTATATTCATCAGGTGCAGGGTCCCGCACCACTGCCAGGTGATTTTCTAACTGTAAGGGAACAGCTTGAAACAGCGGGTCGTCTGGTAATCCGCGAGCAAATGCTGTTTGGTTTTGCGCAAAAACGCCCCGTAGCGCAGGCGAATCCCAATCTTGCCTTATTCACCCAGGATGAATTGGATATTGCGCGTCACGCACTTGACACCATGCGTACCATGACCAACCAGGAGGCGAGTACATGGTCGCATCAGCGCCCTGGTTGGCTGTCTACAAAACAAGGAGAAGAAATCCCTTACTACACCGTTGTGTTGTGGGATCGAACGCCGCCTACTTTCGACGACTTAACCTGGGCAGAGCAAATGATTGCACAACTGGAGTTGGTCTGAACGGATGCTGAATATCATCGAGTCCGATCCTTACAGCGCAATGAAAGCGATCTGCGCGCAAGAAGCGGCTACGAGTGGGGAAGCGATTGATATAATTCAGCAGGCATTCGACTTCATCCTCGCTCGTAAGCCATACTATGGTTTCCCGCTTGAGAGCCACCCGCATTATTATATCTTTCACACTACACGTTTTTCGCCGATGGCTCCAGCATTTCATGTACTATATGAATACAACCCCGATCGTAATCCTACAGAGATCGTACTGCTGGCGATCCAGCGCATTGTGCCAGATGCAGGTGAGTGACACTCTACAGCGGATGAATCCGCTTAGCTTCTGAGGAACGCTTGCGCTTATCGATGGGTTGCCCCACAGACAGCGGCGCTACATGATCCGTCCCGCCTAATGCCCTATTAAAGAGTGAAGTTGTGAAACAACGCCTTACAATGCGAGCAGGTTTTGGATTTACAGGCAGGGTCTACCAAGACCACCAGACGACCGGCGCTCTCAGCCTTGTACGTCAGGCATTGTCGGAACATCGACCAGCCGCTATCCAGAATACTCTTGCTCACACGACGATTTTTGACCCTGTTACGCACGCGCAAATTCTCCAGCGCAATCAGATGGACAGTGTAGCCCTCTTCGACAAAGCGGACAAGCCTTCCGTTCGGCTAAAGCCAGGAACGCTTTCATCCACTGCCATTAAAATGGCGTGGCTTTCTCGCGGGCTAAAGCCCTATTCTGTAAATCAAACAGCCCCAGGGAACACAGCATACGCTGCTCGTTCTGCTCCCTGGGTGTGCGAACGCATCACGATGCGTCCCGGCTTACCGCACCAACCCCTGCGCGCTGTTGGTGACGGCGCCATCGTCCGCCTGGGCGACCAGACGCGCATACTTCGCCATGACGCCGCTGGCATAATGCGGGGTCGGCGGCTGCCAGGCGCGGCGGCGCGACTCCAGCGCTTCCTCGCTCAATTCGACATCGAGCGTCCGCGCGTCGATGTCCACGACAATGATGTCGCCTTCGTGCAGCAGCCCGATCGCCCCACCGACCATCGCCTCTGGCGCGATGTGTCCGATCATCAGCCCGCGCGTCGCGCCGCTGAACCGTCCGTCGGTGATCAGCATCACCTGTTCGCCCAAGCCCTGACCGACGATCGCCGCCGTCACCTGGAGCATCTCGCGCATCCCCGGTCCGCCCGTCGGACCCTCATAGCGGATCACCACTACGTCTCCGGCGACGATCAGCCGCGCCTGCACCGCGTGGTAGGCGTCTTCTTCGCGCTCGAAGATACGCGCCACACCCCGGAACTGGCGCGGTTCGGTGCCCTTGAGCTTGACCACCCCGCCAGCGGGCGCCAGATTGCCCTTAAGGATATGCAGACCGCCGTTGTCGCTGATCGGCGCATCGAGTGCCCGCACCACCATCTGACCCGTCGTCTCGTGTGCGCTGGCTGCCTCCTGTGCCAGTGTCGTGCCGTTGACGGTCAGCGCGCCGCCGTCCACATAGCCGCCCTCGATCAACCGCTGCGTCAGCAGGCGTACCCCGCCCGCACGGTAGAGATCGACCGCGTTGTACGTGCCGGTCGGCGTCAGATCGCACAACAGCGGCGTATGCTTGCTGATCGCCTCGATGTCGTCGAGCGTCAGCGGGACCCCCGCTTCGCGTGCGAACGCCAGCAGGTGCAGCACGCCGTTGGTGCTGCCGCCGCTGGACGCCACGCCCGCGATCGCATTTTCCAGCGCGCGGCGGTCGATGATCTGACTCGGACGGCGATCGGCGGCTATCATGTCCAGGATCAGCGCACCCGCATCGACCGAGGCGCGATCCTTGTCGTCGTCCATGGCTGGAATGTCCGCCAAGCCCATCGGGCAAATGCCCATGATCTCGCTGACCATCGCCATCGTATTGGCGGTGAATTGACCGCCGCACGCACCCGGTCCGGGACAGGCGACGTTCTCTACCTCTTGCAGTTCTTCCAGCGTGATCCGTCCGGCGGCATACGATCCCATCGCCTCGAACACCGACTGGATGGTCACATCTTTGCCGCGAAACTGCCCCGGCATGATCGAGCCGCCGTAGAGCATCAGCGAGGGAATATCCAGCCGGATCAGCGCCATGATCGTACCGGGGATGGTCTTGTCGCACGAGGACAGCGCGATCAGCCCGTCGAAATAGTTGCCGCGCGCGACCAGCTCGATCGAGTCCGCGATCACCTCGCGGCTGATCAGCGAGGTTTTCATGCCCTCGGTGCCCATCGTGATGCCATCGCTGATGCTGACGGTGTTGAACTCCAGCGGCGTCCCGCCCGCACGTCGGATGCCTTCGCGCACTTTTGCCGACAGGCGGCGCAGATGAAAATTGCATGGACCAATTTCTGTCCAGGTATTGGCGATGCCGATGATCGGCTTGTTCAGGTCATCGTCGGTCAAGCCGATCGCTTTGAGCATGGAGCGCGCAGCAGAACGATCGACGCCGCCGACCAGGGTGCGGCTGCGGGCATTCAGGGCTGCGAGTCCATCGGGGATGAGCGGTGAGTCAGTCATGGGAGTCTGCTTTCATCAACTTTCATCAAAAGTAAAGAGCATAGAGGACTAGCGGGTGATTTTAACACGCGCCGCCGCTGCCCAAAAATTTTGGACATGGGTATAATGAGGGATGTGAATTTTTCGTCTGGCGAGTCATCCAGCAGCGGGGCGCGACATGGGATTCTATCCGGGGCAATCAGTCGGCAGTTACAGGATCGTCGAGCTGCTCGGTCAAGGGGCGATGGCGACGGTCTACAAGGCGAAACATTCGCTGCTCGATCGTTTTGGCGCGCTCAAGGTGATGCACCAGTTCCTGGTCAACGATCCGCACTTCATCGAAAGCTTTGAACGTGAGGCGCAGATCATCGCCAAGCTCGACCATCCGAACATCGTCCCGGTGTACGACTATGCCGAACATGATGGCAATCGTTATCTGGTGATGAAGTTCATCGAGGGGATTTCGCTCCAGACCGTACTGGAAGATGGTCCGCTCGAATTGAACGATATTCGAGAGGTGATCGCCAAGATCGCCAGCGCGCTCGACTTTGCCAATGTGCAGGGCGTGCTGCACCGCGACATCAAGCCGTCGAACATCATGATCGACCGCCGCGCCATTCCCTATCTGGCGGACTTTGGACTGGCGCAGGCGATCGAGGAAGACGACGAAGGTGATACGACCACCGGGCGCATCATCGGCACCCCGGCGTACATCTCGCCCGAACAGGCGACCAAAGGCGCGGTCATCGACAACCGCGCCGACCTGTACTCGCTGGGCGTGATCCTGTATCAGTTGATCGTCGGGCGCATCCCATTCAGGGGGCAGAGCGTCGCCGAGATCATCCAGAAGCACAAAACGGAACAGCCGCCCGTGCCGTCGTCGCTCAACCCGGAAGTGCCGCGCGCCCTCGACAAGATGCTGCTCAAGTCGCTGGCAAAAAATCCCGACGATCGCTACGACAACGGCAGGGATTTTGTCGAGGCGTTCGAGACGGCGCTGCGCGCTGCCAGTATCGACTCGCTCAACGCCTTCGAGCGCCACAGCATCAAATTTTCGCTGGCGAAGGTGCGCCCGAAACAAGCGGTGATCCCGCGTGGCAGCACGCTCAAGCCGGAAAAGACCGGGGTGACGCCGATCGCCAACGCCGAAAAAACCACCCCGACGCACGGCAGCAAGC
The DNA here is from genome assembly GCA_034437395.1 of Anaerolineae bacterium. GTDB lineage: Bacteria > Chloroflexota > Anaerolineae > Aggregatilineales > Phototrophicaceae > Flexifilum. Next base: position 63,409 of record DAOTUN010000103.1, read on the forward strand.
CGTCGCTGCCGAAAAAGCCGGTCGGAGGAGCCGCCATTACCCCGCTCAAAAAACGCGGCTTCAATGTCGATCTGGCGCTGATCGTTGGCTTTTTCGTGGTGGTAGCGGTGCTGTTGATCATCGTGTTTGCGGTCGTGATCGGTCAGCAGAATGCCGCCCGTCCCGCCCTGCCGACGGTCATGCCGACGCTGGCGGTGCTGCCGTTGGAGGTCACGCCGGGGGCGTAAATGCAGGCGGACGCATAACAATGCGTCCGTTCGGATGACGCGGGCTTGGTCCGCCAAACCCTTACGATCGCGGTGCGGCGGTTTCCTGCGTCACCTGATCGACGATCTGACGCAGCACGTCGGCGGGCTGTGCGCCCGACACCAGATAGCGCCCGCCGAACACCAACGCGGGCACGGCGCTGATCCCGGCTTGCTGCGCGGTCAGCACATCCGCCGTCACCTGGTCGTCGTACTGCGAATCGTCCAGCCCGGCGATGAAGGCGTCACCATCCATGCCGATTGTTTCCGCGATCGCGCGCAAGACGGTGCGGTCGCTGATGTCGCGGGCGTCGTCCCAGTAGGCGCGGGTGACGAGCTCGTGATAGGCGGCGCCGACCCCATGGGCGTCCGCGACCTTTTCCCCGATCAGCGCGTCGCGGCTGTTGATCCCGAACGGACCCGCGTTGACCTGGATGCCGTAAGTTTCCATCATCATCGCGTTGAAGCGCGGACGGGCGTTGGTCTCGATGTGCTGGAAATAGGCGGGATCCATCGGTGGCGAGCCCGCCGGGCGCAGCTCGAACGAGTGCCAGCGCAGCGTCACGTCGTGGGTTTCTTTAAGCGTGCGGATGCTGAGGGCGGCGGCATAGCACCAGGGGCAGACAAAATCCGACCAAACATCGATCTGGGTGGGCATGGGCGATCCTTTTGTGCGTGTGTGTACGATGATTTGTCTATAGACGCACGGTCGGCGCCGGATCGCACGCGCCGCTCATGAAGGATTTATATCGATCGGTCTAACGGGTGTCGGCGGAGTATTGTCATACGTCCCTACGCCCCCATCGGACGGACGCTGCGCTGCGAACGCGGCTCACTCGGCGCCAGCGGCAGCGAAAAGCCAAAACAGCTTCCCACGCCTGGCTGACTCTGAAACACGATCGCCCCGCCATGCCGTTCGACGATCTTCTTGACCAGGTGCAGCCCCAGTCCCGTCCCGACGATGTTGACGGTATCGCGGGTGCGGATGCGCGAAAATGCCTGAAACAGCCGTTTCTGCTCGGACTCCGGCACGCCATAGCCGGTGTCCAGCACCTCCAGCGAGGCGCGGCGATCAGTCATTTTGATCGTGACAGTCACTTTGCCGCCGTTGGGCGTGTACTTGAGCGCGTTGCTGATCAGATTGCTGATCGCCTCACCCAATTCGACCGCATCGCCCAGCACCATGCAGTCGAGCACGGGCACATCGATGCGATAGTTCAAGCCGCGTTCTTTAGCTTCCAGGCGAAAGCCGTCCGCCACCTCGCGTACTACCTGGTCGAATGCCAGCAGGTCGGTCGGGGCGGACTGGCGTTCCTGCAGCCGTTCCAATGACAGCACATCCGTCGACAGGCGGGTCATGCGGTCGATCGAGCGGTCGATCGCCTCGAAGTAGCTCTGATGCGCGCTGTCAAGGTGTTCTGCCAGCTCTTCGCGCAGCAGCTCGACATAGGAAGCGATGATCGCCAGCGGGCCACGCATATCGTGGGCTGCGATGCGGATCATATCGGTCTTAAGGCGTTCGAGATCGCTGACATGCGCATACAGCTTTTGCAGCGCAGCGAGCTGTGTCTGCGAGGTGTGCAGCAGCAGCGCATTGTCCAGCGCGGCAGCCAGACGGGTCGCCAGCAGGCGCACGTATTCGTAAATCTCGGTCGTGAAGCGGTCCGGATCGCGTGTCTCCAGATTGATCACCCCGATCAGCCGATCGCGTGCGTGCAGCGGCACGACGATATTGGCGACCATGCCCGGCACGTCGCCGATATAGTCGGGATCGGCGCTGACATCCGCTACAAATTCCGGCTGCCCGTAACGCAGCACCCGTCCGATGATGCCCTCGTCCATGTCCAGATCGCGCTCGCCCACTACCCCGACGGCACGCATGATGCGCATTTTGCCGTTTTCGATCAGGGCGATACAGCCTGCGTGCGCGCGGGTGAGCGTCATGGCGGCGTTCATGCCGACCGTCAGCACCGCATCCGGCTCCGCCTGACTCGCCAGCTCGGTATCGACCTGTTGCAGCAGCGACAGTAATTGCACGCGGTTGCGCAGCGCCGCCTCGATCTGACGGCGCACGGTGATGTCGCGGGCAAACCCACGAAAGCCGGTTGGTTTGCCCTCGGCGTCGGTGATCAGCGCGACCGAGATATCGACATGACGCATTGTCCCGTCTTTTTGCAGCAGGGGTATTTCCATCGACGAGAGCGCATGTCCGGTGTCGTATACCTCAGCGAACACCGCTTTGAGACGATCGGCGGTGCGCGCGTCGGTGTGCATACTGTAGCGCCGCGTGACCGTGTTGACCATTTCTGCGCGGGTATATCCGGTAATACGGCATATGGCGTCGTTTACAAATGTAAAACTACCGTGCAAATTAGTCTCATAATAACCGTCCTCGATCTCGTCGATGAAATCGGGCAGCGTATGGTCACTGGCGACCCAGGACGGGTTCGGCACCGCATTGGTCGTTGTCCCAGAATGATTGCTCACGCACGCCCCTTTGCAAGTAGGAATCAACCCGTGCCAGGCAATGACACGATTTTACACAGTCAATATCAGTCCATATCAGTCAATATCAGTCAATATACTGAGAGGATCAAAAAGATTATGCGAGGAGACGATCTTGATCCGACTGTTAGCATACCATGAATTGTAAATTCGCAACCATCAATTTACTAAGTTGAACCCGTTAAATGGGTTGTAACGTTTTACGTTCGGCTGGGTGTTTTGATGTGGGGAAAAATATTTACGTTTTTCATAGCTGAAGGGCGCAGGTGATGCAGTGTTCGGGTGTGAGTGCTGCCTGGCAGGAGCGTGATCATAATCCTGCCAGGCAGCCTGGTGACGCTTGCTATTGCAGCGTGAACAGGTAAGCGATCACGTCTTCGAGTTCTTGTTCCGTCAGGACTTCGGCATAATTCTGCGGCATCAGATTGGCCGGGTAAGGTACGCCTGACGCATCCGGCGGCACGATGAAGTCGTTGGGCGCGACGATCGCGGTGTGCAGGTATTCGTAGGCGCTCTGACCTTCGACGCGCGTTTCGGCGCGGATCGCCACGTTCCACTGTCCGGGACCGATCCCGCGCAGCTCGTCCGGCGAGATCGAGTGACACAGCGAACATGCCCACTGTCCTGAGGTCGTAGTATATGACTGATTGAAGACCACCTGCCCTGCCACCGGGTCTCCTGAAGGCGCGGCGGCGACAGCGGCAGTCGTCGGCGCGGGCACGTCGGTTGGTGGGACAGCGGTCGCCGTCGGTGCAGTGGTGGCGGTCGGCGGGATCGGCGTCGCGGTCGGCGGGATCGGCGTGCTGGTGGGGATGGCGGTGTTGGTGGGGGTCAGCGTAGGGGCGATCGCGGTCATGTAGTCGGCGGTGGCGAGCTGGGCAATCTGAGTGGACTCCATGTCGGCGGCATACTCTGGCGTGGCGATCGTGCCACACGCGCTGATCACCAGCGCGCCCACAATGATCGAAACGAGCATGAAAAAACGGCTTACGCGCGGCATCATCGGACGCAATTCTCCAGACCTGGTTTGTGAAGAAGGTTACAAGCAAGTATAACGCGCGCGCGCAGGTGGATCAACGTCATAGAATCAGTTAATTCTGCTCATGTACATATAATTACGAATCGTGTTATATTGAGCCGGAAATACCTGTATTTTCAATCATTGTGATCGTCTCATGCAAACAGGGAGAACTTGAACTATGAAACGCACGTTGATCTCTATGCTCGTCGTATTGACCTTTTCCATCATCGGGTTCAGTGCAGCGCTGGCAGGCACGGCGACCTTTGCTGGCACGCTAAACTCCGGCGACCCCACAATGCCAGTCGTGTTCATTAGCACTCCGGCCTGCATCGGGCAGGGTGTGACTCCGGTCTCCTATGACGCATTCAATTTCACCGTCGATGCCAGCGGCAGCTATACTTTCAGCCTGACCAGCAGCGGCACCGTGGCGGACTTTGCCTCTTTTTATGTTTATCAGGGCAGCTTCAATCCAGCGGCAGGCATGACCAACTGTATCCTGGGCGTGAACAGCGGCACGCCAAAGACCGGCAGCATCGGGTTGACGGCAGGCACACAGTACATTCTGGTCGTCATCGATGATACCTTCAACCAGGCAGGCGGCAGCTATTCCGTTGGCGCCAGCGGGCCCGGCAATATTTTTGGTGGCGGTGCAGTGGTGACACAGTGCCCCTTCCCGCGTCCCTCCGGGTCGGTCATTTACAGCGTGCCAGCGGGCGCCCCGACGTTCTTTGAAGCCGATCTGAGCAAGCAGAACAACTTCAATCTTCCGGCGGGCACCTGGTACATCAGCGAATTCAGCGGCGATTTTGCCAAAGTGTGGCTGGCATGTGAAGCCGCGCCGTTCTTCATCCCCACGAACGCGATCGCGCGCTAGTTTTCGATTGCAGCTTTGCGGACAGGACGCGCTGCGGCGCGTCCTTTCGATCCCTCTTTCGATCCCTAAGGACGAGCGCACGATGTCCCCGATCACCGTCATCAAACGCGATCATCACGGCGTCGAGACCTGGCGCTACGACGGTACGATCGTCGATCGCGGCGCAGCCTGGGTGTGTCTGATCGCCCGCTTCAACCGCGACGATCATGACGCTGGCTACCTGGTCTATCGACGCGGCGATCGGTTCACCGAATGGTTTTACGCCGATCACTGGTACAACGTGTTTCGGATCGAGGATGGCGACAGCGGTGCGCTCAAAGGCTGGTACTGCAATATCACCCGCCCGGCGATCCTGGGGGAGACCGTGATCGCGTCCGACGACCTGGCGCTCGATCTGTTCGTCGCACCCGACGGGGCGATGCGCCTGCTCGACGAAGACGAATTCGCAGCGCTCGACCTCACCGATGCCGATCGTGCGGCGGCATGGTCGGCGGTGGACGCCCTGCACGTGCTGGCTGCGGGGGGCATGTCCGGGTTCGACGCGCCACCAGGGAGCGCATGGGGTTCCAGCCTGTGATCCGCGACCAACATCCTGCACCAGCGATTGCGCCCCTACGCATGTCCTCATAAAATTGTTAAAATAAACGTTCCATGAGCGCGATCGGTGCGGTGAATCCTCATCGATCGTCATTGTTTCGATGTAATGAGGAAAGCCCGCATATTGACCACCTCTACCCCTCCCACGCCGATCGCGGCGCCCAGCGTGCGTGCCGGGATCACCCGTCAGCACGTACCCTGCAATGCCTGTGGCAGCGACGCCCGCCAGCCTTATTGTCCTGAAAACGGTCTGGGTCTGGCACAATGCCAGCGCTGCGGACTGGTCTACGTCAGCCCGCGCCCGGAAGCGCAGGAACTGTACGCGCTCTACGGCGAGACGTATTTTCACAACGACGAGTCGGGCAAGGTCGGCTACACCAATTACATCCGCGACGAGGCGAACATCCGCAAGACCTTTGCCGGACGGCTGCGTCGTCTGATGCGCCATATCCCGACGCCGGGTCGTTTGCTCGATGTCGGCAGCGCCGCCGGATTTTTCCTGAGCGAGGCACACGAGGGTGGATGGCAGGTGACCGGGCTGGACGTATCCTCGTTCACGGTCGAGTATACGCGCGCACGCTTTGGGTTCGAGACGCGCTTAGGCAGCCTGACCGAACAGGACTTCGCGCCGGAGTCCTTCGATCTGCTGACGCTGTGGGATGTGATCGAGCATGTGCCCGATCCAAAAGCCTACATCGCGGCGGCGGCACGGCTGCTGGTACGCGGCGGCGTGATCGCGCTGGCGACCCCCGACGTGGACAGCCTGCCCGCGCGGCTGACCGGGGCGCGCTGGGTCGGCTACAAGCTGTCGGACGAGCATATCTTCTACTTCTCACGCGCCACGCTGTCGCGGATGCTGGATGAAGCCGGCTTCGAGGTGATCGAGGCGCGGCATGTCGGCAAATTTGTCACGCTGCGGCTGTTCCTGGATCGCCTGGGGATGTATGCTCCGGCGCTGGCGGGGGTGCTGGCGGCATTCGAGCGCGCCTTCAAATTGTCGGAACGGTCGCTGTACGTCAATCCATTCGACATCATCTCGGTCACTGCCCGCAAACGCTGATTCTGCTGATTTAATGCAGGTACGCATCACGATGCGTCCGCCCACATCAACGAGCCAAGCCCGACGACGCCATCAGGAAAGCCGAAGGACAAAATGCCCGCCATGATCGGCAAAACACTGCGCCATCGCTACGAGATCGAAAGCCTGTTAGGGGAAGGATCGACGGCTGCCGTGTATCTGGCGCGCGATCATCGGCTCAACCGTGTCGTCGCCCTGAAAATTCTGCTGCCGCACGTCAACGAATCGGCGCGCAAACGATTTTTTCAGGAGGCGCAGTCGGTCGCGCAGTTGAATCATCCCGGTATCATGGCGCTCTACGACATGGACGAGGAAGATGGCAAAGCCTTCCTGGTGGTCGAGTACGTCGCGGGCAGGCTGCTGAGTGAAACGATTCCCGCGTCGGTGGCACAGGTGGTCGCGCTGGGACGTCAGATCGCGGAGGCGCTGAACTATGCCCATGAGCGCAAGATCATCCACCGCGACATCAAGCCCGCCAACATCATGGTCACGCCCGACGGACAGACCAAGATCATGGATTTGGGACTCGCCCTGCCGCGTGAAGCCAAGCGCGTCACCGCCGCCGGGATGATCATCGGCACGCCCGCCTATCTGTCACCCGAACAGGCACAGGGGATGACGCTCGATCACCGCACCGACATCTACTCGCTCGGCGTGGTGCTGTATGAGATGGTGACCGGGATGCTGCCCTTCGCTTCCGACGACATTCCGGCGCTGCTCTTGCAGCATGTGCGCCAGCCCGCCCCGCCGCCCAGCATTCATGTGCCGTCGCTGCCGCTGGCGCTGGAAAATGTGATCCTGAAAGCGCTGGAAAAAAATCCATCCCGGCGCTTTCAATCGGGGGATGCGCTGGCGCGTTCGCTGGACGCGGCGCTGCTGGTCGATCCGCTGGCGACGGCGGGCGCGCTCGACGCCACCCGTCCCGCCAGCAGCGTGCATGTGGACAATCTGCCCGTGCGCGTCTATGTCGCGGACGATCACACGGTGCTGCGGCGTTCGCTGGTGTCGTTCATCGGTCAGCATGACGCCTATCTGATCGTTGGGGAGGCGGGCGACGGTGAAACCGCGCAGCGCGAGGTGCTGGAGCTGCGCCCGAACGTGCTGCTGCTCGACCTGAATATGCCCGTCAAAGGCGGACTCGATGTGCTGCCGATCATCCGGGCAAAGGCGCCGGATGTGCGTGTGCTGATCCTGACCGGGCGCGACGAAGAGTGGTACATCATGCGCGCGCTGCGCGCGGGGGCGCACGGCTACCTGCTCAAATCGTCGTCAGAGGACGAGCTGATCGACGCGATCGAGAAGGTGTCTGGCGGGCAACTGGTGCTGGGACGCGGCGTGGCGGAAAAAGTGGTCACGGGGATGCTGCGCGCCAGCGACGATCATCTCAAGCTGAACGAGATCGAGCGCCAGATCATGCTGCTGGTAGCGGGCGGACTCGACAACGAAGCGATCGCCGGACGGCTCGATATGCCCCTCAGCGATCTGATCGAGGCGCTGGCGAGCGCGATGGACAAAATGGCGGCGAAAGATCGCCACGCGGCGGCGCTGCAAGCGGTGCGCCGGGGCGAGATTCTGCTGGAAGAATTGCAGGACGTGTAGCGCGCGGGCGCCGCACGTCGGATGTGGGGGACTGGAAATAATTTCAGTAAATCACGAATCCGGACGTTCGCAGGGACGCATAATGATGCGTCCGATGGCATAAAACTCTTTCTGAGGAGATATTAGTATTTGACCAACAAAGTAACTTAAAGAAAGATTGAATGTAACTGCTCAGGTATCCCTCATCCCCCGAACCACGTTACCGCCCTATCCTGTATCAGATCGGCGCGTGAGCGGATCCGCCCCTCCCCGCGCTTGTGGCGTGGAGAGGGCGCATCGACTCATTCCACCCGTTTCAGATGCGGGTACAACAGCACATCGCGGATGCTGCGCTGATCGGTCAGCAGCATCACCAGCCGATCGATGCCCATGCCGAAGCCGCCATTGGGCGGCATACCGTAGCGCATCGCGCGCAGATAATCCTCGTCCAGCGGCGCGGCGTCTTCCTCGTCGGCGCCAAACACACGCGCCATATCCAGGAAACGCGCCTCCTGATCGCGCGGATCGTTCAGCTCGGTGAAGGCGTTGCCCATCTCCATGCCGTTGATGTAGAACTCGAAGCGCTCGACATGCACGTCGTCATAGGTGACGCGCTTGGCGAACGGCGAAATGTCGCGCGGGTAGTCCATGATGATCGTCGGCTGGATCAGCGTCGGCTCGACATCCTCACCGAGCAGATGCTCGACCAGCTTGCCCCAGGTCTGCCCCGGCTTGATCTGATCGCCGCGCGCCCGGATTTTTTCTTCCAGCGACGCCGCGTCGGGCGTGTCCATATAGTCGATGCCCGACACCGCGCGGATTGCGTCGCGCACCGTCAGGCGGCGCCAGGGCGGAGTCAGGTCGATCGTCTGTCCCTGATACTGGATGACCATACCCCCGGTCACATCCTGAGCCGCCGCCGCGACCATCTGCTCGGTCAGGCGCATGACCTCGTGATAATCGATGTAGGCTTTATAGAATTCCAGCATCGTGAACTCGGTATTGTGTTTGTAGCTGACGCCCTCGTTGCGAAAGTCGCGCCCGATCTCGTAGACCGCATCATAGCCGCCGACCAGCAGCCGCTTCAGGTATAGCTCGAAGCTGATGCGCAAAAACAAGTCCTGACCGAGCTGGTTGTGATGGGTCACAAACGGACGCGCCGCCGCCCCACCGTAGATCGGCTGGAGGATCGGCGTCTCGACTTCGAGAAAGCCCTGTCCGTCGAGAAAGCCGCGAATGGCGCGGATCGTCCGGGCGCGCGCGATGAACACATCGCGCACCGATCCGTTGACGGCGAGGTCGGCGTAGCGCTGACGATAGCGCGTCTCCACGTCGCTGAATTCGCCGTACTCGACGGTCGTGCCGTCGGCGAGTACCTGCTGCTTGATCACAGGCAGCGGACTGAGCGATTTGGCGATCAGCGCCAGCGAGGCGACACGCACGCTCACCTCGCCCGCCTGGGTGACCATCATCGTGCCGGACGCCTGTACAAAGTCGTCTACCTCGATCAGCTTGTCCTGCACCAGCGCATAGACGGCAGCATCCATATCGTTGACGCGCAAAAAGAGCTGCACGCGCCCGCTCTCGTCCTCGATGTGCATGAACGAGACCTTGCCCTTGATATTCTGGCGGCGCACCCGTCCAGTCACGGTGACCGAGACGGGGGTCTGTGCGGGATCGTGATCGGGAGTCGCCGCCGCGTATGCCTGATACGCCGCGATCGCCTGGTCGCAGCGGTGCGTGCGTTCGACGCGGGCGGGATAGGCGATCACGCCGCGCCCTTCGAGGATCGTCAGCTTATCGAGGCGTTCCTGTTCGAGCTTGTTCGGCTGCCACGTCATTTAGGCGATCGCCTTGATTTGAAAGATGAGGTCACCAGCGGGTGCCTTGACCGTCACTTTTTCGCCCACTCTGGCGTTGATCAGCGCCTTGCCCAGCGGACTCTCGACGCTGATCTTGCCGATGTCGGGATTGGCTTCCGCCGATCCGACGATGTGATAGACCTCTTTTTCTTTCGATCCCTGCTCGACGACGGTCACTTTCGATCCCAGGATGACATGATCCTTCTTGCCCTTGCCGGCTGGCTCGATGATCTGGGCGCTGCGCAGGATCGTCTCCAGGCGAATCACTTCGCCTTCGAGAAAGGCTTGTTCGTTTTTGGCGTCTTCATATTCGGCATTTTCGCTGAGGTCGCCGCCCTCTTCCATCGCGGTACGCAGCCGATCCGCGATCAGCGGGCGCCGTACCTCGGTCAATTCCTTGAGACGTGCCTCCAGCGTGATTACGCCTTCGGGGGTGAGGTATTGAGGTTGTTGAGTCATCGCGCGAAGCTCCTGACTGTGCGATACAAAGGAAAAAACGCGCTCGATGAGCGCATTTCGGCTCCGACCGAAACCCCGTCTTAAACCAGAAAGACACAGCGATCGGGGCTGTGTCTGCGGGTGCGCTCATGCGCGCTTTTTCTTTATCATCTTTATTATAACCGCAATGTCCGCCTATGTAAAGAAACCGGACTTGATCGACGGACGCGCGTCTGCTAGACTTTTCTTCACTTCGGGGCGTAGCGCAGCTTGGTAGCGCGCAGTGTTCGGGTCACTGAGGTCGTGGGTTCAAATCCCGCCGCCCCGACCAATAAAAAACTCCACATACGTGGAGTTTTTTATTGGTCGTTTCTCTTGCCCTTGCCCTTTCTCTTGCCCTTTCTCTTGCCCTTGCCCTTTCTCTTTCCCTTGCCTTAAAAGCGCCTGGCACGCCAAACCCATCCACATACGTGGAGTTTTTTATTGGTCGTTTCTCTTTCCCTTGCCCTTGCTCTTGCCCTTGCCCTAAAAGCGCCTGGCACGCCAAACCCATCCCGCCTCGACGGACGAACCCGGACACATCGTGATGCGTCCCGACACCGGTGGGGCTTGGCACGCCACGCCCGTCAGCGCGGCGTCAGCACCATCTCGATCCCATGCGCGGGATTGAGCGTCAGCAGCGCCCGCATCGGCACAGGCTGCGTATCGCGCAAAACCATATCGTAGCGCTGCGCGATCGTCGCCACGATCAGGATGGCTTCCATCATTGCAAACTGATTACCCACGCACACCCGCGGCCCGTAAATGAACGGGAAATAGGTGTACTTGCCGATCTTTTCCTCGTTTTCGGGCGAAAAACGCTCCGGGTCAAAGCGTTCCGGTTCAGCGAACCAACGCGCGTCGTGCTGGACGACATACTGCGACACGATCACATTCATATCCGGCGGGATCACCCAGCCGTCACGCAGCGTCACTGGCTCCAGCGTGCGCCGCGCCACCGAGAACGACGGCGGGTACAGACGCAGCACTTCCTTGACGATCATCTCGACGTACTTCAACCTGGGCAGGTCTTCCAGAGTCGCCGGGCGTCCGCCGAGCGCCTCGTCCACCGTGCGGTGCAGCCGTGCTTTGACCTCAGGGTGCTGCGCCAGCAAATACCATGCCCAGGTCATGGCATTGGCGGTGGTGTCGTGCCCCGCCAGGAAGATCGTCAGCGCCTCGTACATGATCTCTTCGTCGCTCATCGCCTCACCGTTTTCGCCGCGCGCGCTCAGCAGCATCGACAGCAGATCGCCGTGATCCTCGCCACTGGTGCGCCGCTCGCGGATCACCTCCAGCGGGATCGCGTGCAGACGCTCGATCGAGTGGCGCTTGGCGCGGTTGGCGGGTGTCGGCACCCAATCCGGTAAGCGCAGCGGGCTGTTCTGTTCCGATGAGACCAGCTCTTGCAGGGTGGCGGTCAGATCGCCAATCTCGGCAGCCTGACCGCGAATGTCGGTGTTGAACAGCGTCTTGACGACGATGTACAGGGTGAGCTGCGTCATCGCCTCGTAGATGTCGATCGCGCGCTGTTCACGCCAGCCCTCGATCATGTCGAGCGTATACTGCACCATCAGATCGGCGTAGGTATTGACGCGCCTGTGATGGAACGCCGGCGCCACCAACGACCGCTGTCGCCGCCAAAAGGCGCCGTCACTGTTGAGCAAGCCGTTGCCGAGATATTTCGAGAGCATCTGCTTGTAGATCGGCGCTTTTTCGACTTTGTGCGCCTGACCCAAGAGGATTTCGCGGATGTCTTCCGGGTGGTTCAACTGCCAGAATTCGTAACTGAGCAGTCGATAGGCGACAACATCGCCATACAGACGGCTATTTTCCATCAGGAACTGCACGGGACCTTTGCGAAATTCCAGAGCGTTGCCGCCGATCAGACCGGGCGGTGGACCCGGCGGGCGGCGCGTGGGAGAGACCGTCGCAACCATGAGAATCCTGTTTTTTGATGCCGATCGGAATGGTTTCGCCTCACGACGAACGCGGCTGTTATACCCTCACTTCCGCCGCTGACGCAGCACCTCGAAGGCGATCGCTGCCGACGCCGCCACCGTGCCGAGCGATTGACGATAGGCGCGTCCGTAAGGGATACTCAGACGCACATCGGCGCCCTCCGCGAACGAGCGCGTGACACCCCGTTTCTCGCCGCCGATGACGATGAACAGCCCCCCTGTGAGATCGGCGTCGTAGAGCGGCACCGCCCGTTCTTTGTCCGCCACCACGACCCGCAGACCACCCGCGCGCATCGCCTCCGCTGCCGCCTCGACCGTCTCCGCGACCGCCGTCGGCATCCGCTCCGAGGCGCCCGCCGACGCCCGCGCCACCACCCCCGCCGCGCTCATCCAGTTGCGCGGACGGACGACCAGCCCATGCGCGCCCGCCGCGTAAAATGCGCGCACCGCCTGACCAAAATTGTACGGGTCTTCGATCCCGTCGAGCATGACCACGAATGCCGCCCCGTCCTGTTCGAGCAGCGACTCGATTGACACAAAATGGCGATCGCCCACGACCGCCAGCACCCCGCCATGCGTCTTGCCCGCCGCCAGCGCGGTGATCGCCTCGCTGTCGACGATCTCGATCGGCACGCCCGCCGACGCCGCCAGCCTGCGGATGTGCGCGGCGTCGCGCTCGGTGCGGATGCGCGCGTCGAGCAGGATGCGCGTGATTGGGCGGCTGTGCGCCTCCAGCGCGGCGGTCACGGCGATCGCGCCTTCGAGCAGCGTCCCGGCGTCCTGGGTCATAATCCGAGCGCTTTAGCGTCGTTCCACAGCACGTCCATTTCAGCGGGGGTCAGCGATTCCAGATCACGCCCGTGCGCGGCGGCATGGGTCTCGATGTGCCCGAAACGACGCGCAAACTTGGCATTGGTGCCGCGCAGCGCCTCTTCCGAGTCAATGTCGTACCAGCGCGCCCAGTTCGCCACCACGAACAGCAGATCGCCGATCTCTTCGAGACGGTGCGCGTCGGACTCGGCGCGCAGCACCTCGTCGAGTTCCTCGCGCACTTTGGCGATCACCCCGTCGATCGTTGTCCAGTCAAAGCCGACCTTCGCCGCCTTTTTCTGGTATTTGACCGCCTGCATCAGCGCGGGCAAGCCTTCAGGCGTCCTGCCCAGGATCGACGTGGGCGCCGAGTCGCCTTTGGCGGCGCGTTCGTGACTCTTGATCGCCTCCCAGTTCTGAACCACCTGCCCGCTGTCGCCGTTCACGGCGGGCAGACCGAGCGCGGTCGGGTCGCCCCAGACATGGGGATGCCGACGGATCATCTTGCTGTTGACCGCGCGGATCACATCGCCCATGCGAAAGGCGCCGTCATCGGTCGCTATCTGCGCGTGCAGCACGACCTGCAGCAGCAGATCGCCCAGCTCGTCGCAGAGAGCGTCGCTATCGCCGGACTCGATCGCTTCGAGGACTTCGTAAGCTTCCTCGATCAGATACGGACGCAGAGTCAGGTGCGTCTGTTTGCGATCCCAGGGGCAGCCTTCCGGAGCGCGCAGATGCGCGATCACCTCCTGAAACCGGGCAAAGCCACGCATCCCCCCCAACGCCGGAATGTAGAGCGCGGTCAGATGGCGGATGTGTGCGCTGCGATCGATGGCATACAACGGCACCCGCTCGACGCGCGCGTCCGGCGTCCCGGCGGCGTGGACGAGCGCGACCTCGAATTCGTCGGGGTACTGGTTCATCAGGGTCAGCTTGAGCGCCGATGCCAGATCGCGGCTGTAGACCTGTCCGAGCAGCGCGGGGTAATCGGGGTCGAGCGGCGGATGATGAAAGTCGGCTATGGTGATCGCGTCGAACAACTGCACCCCGTCGAGCGCATCGACGCCGAGCAGCGCCAGCGCCGGCTCGATAAAGCTGATGCCGCTGATCATCTCGACAAAAATCCCGCGCTCCCCTGCCCCGGCGCGCACGCGCGTGACGGTCGCTTCGGCGTTGGCGGGATCGCCGGGCACCGCGTAAACCACATCACCAGACTCGGCTGCCGCCAGCACACGCGCGGCGATCGCGTCGTACACCCCGGCAAAATCGGGGATCGACTCGTACAGATCGTCGCAGGTGCGATAGTCGGCGCCGCGCGGCAGATGCGGCACACACGGATGATCGCCCGTGCGCACGATCACCACCGAGGCGGTCTCCAGCGCGCGCCAGGCGCGGCGGGTGATGTCGTCTACGGAACCAGGTCCCAGACCGAGGATCGTCAGCGTCACGGCGGGTTGTCCTTTAATTCGAGCAATACAAACAGGCGCGACAGTAAGACCGTCGCGCCTGTGATGATACACCATTTGTGCTATCTGTCTGTAGGGACGCATCACGATGCGTCCGACCAGATCGATTAGCGCTTGGTGTAGGTCGGCGCCTTGCGCGCACGCTTGAGACCTGGCTTTTTACGCTCTTTGACGCGCGGGTCACGGGTGACCAGACCCGCCTGGCGCATGGTGCTTTTCAATTCCGGGTCGAGCTTGAGCAGGGCACGCGCCAGACCGAGGCGAATGGCGTCGCGCTGTCCGGTGATGCCGCCGCCGTTGACGTGGACGCTGACATCGTAGGCGCGTTCCTGACCGATGACGGTCAGCGGCTGCACCAGGATTTCAAAGTCGCCCGCACGCGGCAGGTACTCGGTCGCTTCTTTGTCGTTGATGGTGATACGCCCGGTGCCGCCGGGAAAGAGGCGGACGCGCGCGGTCGCCTCTTTGCGGCGCCCGATGCCTTCGTAATACTGAATCGACATGATTTATTCCTTACCGATCTTCAGGACTTCGGGCTGCTGCGCTTCGTGGGGGTGTTCGCCTTCAGGGTAGACCTTGAGCTTCTTGAACATGGTGCGACCGAGCGAATTCTTGGGCAGCATCCCGCGAATGGCGTCCTCGATCGGACGGATCGGGAAACGCTTGAGCTGGTCGCGCAGATTGATCTCTTTCAAGCCGCTGTTGTAGCCGGAATGACGATAGTACATCTTGTCATCCAGACGCTTGCCCGTGACGGCAACTTTGCCAGCGTTGATGACGATCACGAAATCGCCCGTATCGAGATTGGGCGTGAAAATCGGCTTGTGTTTGCCACGCAGGATCGGCGCAACAGTCGAGGCGAGACGCCCCAGCGTTTGACCCTCGGCGTCCACAATCCACCATTTACGTTCGATGTCCTCTGGGGACGGGGTGTAAGTTTTGTGTGCTTTGACCTTCATAACCGCTTTCCTGTAATCTCTGCGGGCGTCTCTCCCGCGTGATAACGCACGTTCACCAACGTCAATCCTTGCGGCGGCGCGGCGGGCAGACTGCCCTCCAGCACCGCGTCCTGCAATCGATCGCGCACATAGGCGATCGGCTTGTGTCCACGTCCGACGGCGACCAGCACCCCGACGATGCGCCGTACCATGTGCTTCAGAAAGGCGTTCGCCTCGACATGATACGTCCACACGGTGCCGGGCGGTGCCGGATGCGGCGCTGACACCCATTCCGAGCGGCTGACCGCGCGGACGGTGCCTGCTCCCGGCTGCGGCGCCGTGCCAAAGCCGCCAAAATCGTGCGTGCCGACCAGCAGCGCCGCCGCCACGTGCAGTCGCTCACCGTCGAGCATCCCGGCGATGTGCCAGGCACGCGCCAGCAGCAGCGGATCACGGGTGGGCGCGCACAGCACGACATAGCGGTAGGTGCGTGACAGCGCGTCGAAGCGCGGGTGAAACTCGGACGACACCACACGCAGATCGATCAGCGCGATGTCGAACGGTAGTGTGGCGTTGACCGCGCTGAGGAGCCGTTCTACCTCGTGTCGCCAGATGGCGTCGAAGGCGATTACCTGCCCGCTCGCATGGACGCCCGTATCGGTGCGCCCTGCCCCCAGCACGGTCACCGTCTGTCCGGTGACCTGTCCCAATGCCCGCTCGACCTCAGCCTGAATGGTCGGCACGCCGTTCGCCTGTCGTTGAAAGCCCTGGTACGCCGACCCGTCGTAGGTCAGCGTACCCCGATAGCGGATCATTGCGGTCAGGCGCGGCGGTTCGCCGCGCCGTGCGCTTCTTCATCCCGATCGACCAGCTCCAGCAGCACCATCTCAGCGCGGTCGCCATGACGCGGCTCCAGCTTGAAGATGCGGGTGTAGCCGCCCTCCCGATCCTTGTAACGCGGCGCGAGCGTGTCGAACAGCTTGCCGACCAGCTCCCGATCATTGTTGAGGCGGCTGCCCGCGATCCGCCGGGCGTGAACCCCGCGCTGCACATCGTCGAATGCCAGACCGCGCTTGGCGGTCGTGATCAGCTTCTCGACGTAGCCGCGCACGAATTCCGCTTTGGCGCGGGTCGTCTGGATCCGTTCATTCTGGAGCAGCGCGATCGCCAGTGCCAGGCGCAGTGCCTTGCGCTGTGCCGTGTTGCGTCCGATCTTTTTACCGTGTACGCGATGTCGCATGACTCACCCTCACTCGATCTCGTTCGTAGTATACTCGGCGCTTTCGGGGAGAAAGCCCTTTTCTTTGAGTTTCTGTACCAATTCTTCGAGCGACTTCTCCCCGAAGTTGCGGATCGCCAGCATTGCCTCGGCGCCCCGGTCGAGCATATCCATCACATCACCCACCGAGGTGATGCCCGTGCGCTTGAGCGAATTGAAGACGCGCACGCTCAGATCGAGTTCTTCGATCAGCTTCTCGTACATCGTATCGCCAGGACGACGCCCACTGGTCTCGTCGTCACGACGATCCGGGGGCAGATAGTCGGCGCTGTCCACTGGGCCACCCATGATGCTCAGGTGCTTCATCAGGATACGGGCGGCTTCGTTCAGCGCCTCGTCGGGGCGCATGGTGCCATCGGTCCAGATTTCGATCGTCAGCCGATCGTAATTGGTGCGCTGATTGACGCGCGCCGGATTGACGATGAAATTGACGCGGCGCACCGGGCTGAAAATCGCATCGACGGGCAGCTCGCCGATCGGCAGACGCCGACCGCGATCTTCCGCCATGCTGTAGCCGCGTCCGCTCTGGACTTCAAATTCCATCTCGATATGTGCGTCGGACGAGTCGGCGGTGAACAGGTAGAGGTCGCTGTTGATGATCTCCACTTCCGCCGGGACGATGATGTCCGCCGCAGTCACCGTGCCCTCGCCGCGATGTTCGAGCCGCAGCCGTGACTCCGAGGTCTCGTACATACGCAGTCGCAATTGCTTGACCTGCAGGATCAACTGCGTCATATCTTCGCGCACATGCGGAATTGCCGAAAATTCGTGATGCACATCCGAGACCCGGATGCTGGTCACTGCCGCGCCGGGCAGCGATGACAGCAGCACACGCCGCAGCGCGTTGCCGAGCGTCAGCCCAAAGCCGCTCTCCAACGGTCCAATGTTGAACCGTCCATAATTACGTGTGCCGGCGTCGCTCTCGACCTTGTGCGGCAGCACCATGTTATTCGTCACCATAGAATCGCGCCCTCACTTCCTCGTATCTCGTGCTGTAATAGACGTGCGAAACGTCCAAAATCTTACAATTCTCAAACCAGCGCGAGGATTAGACGCGGCGTTTCTTGGGCGGACGGACGCCGTTGTGGGCGACCGGGGTCAGGTCGGTGATCGAGCGCACCTTGAGACCGCTGGACTGGATCGCACGGATAGCGGCTTCGCGTCCGGGTCCGGGACCCTTGACGAATACGTCCACTTCCTGCATCCCATGGGTCTGGGCGTTTTCCGATGCCGACTGTGCCGCCATACGCGCGGCGTAGGGCGTGCTTTTACGGCTGCCCTTGAAGCCGGACGATCCGGCGCTCGACCACGAGACGACATTGCCCGATTGATCGCTCAACGTCACGATCGTATTGTTGAACGTGGCGAAGATGTGCGCCTGTCCGTAGGGAATATTCTTGGTTGACTTTTTCGCCGTGACACGGCGACCGCCGGTGGTTCCACCGCCTGTAACAGCAGCTTTCTTGTTCGGTGTACGTGGCATATCGTGTACCGCTCTCCTTACGCTTCCTGGGTTCTAGCGCGCCCATGAAAATGATCAGGACTTGGGCGCTGAGGTGATCACCAAAACATCCGTACCCCTCAACACCCTCTCCACAGCGGTGACCGTCGTGGAAAGGGTGGCAGGGGTGTGGATGGAATGTCCGACTGTTATTTCTTGGTGGCGCCGCGACGACGACCACGCCCTGGCACCGTCTTTTTGATGCCTTTGCGGGTGCGGGCATTGGTGCGGCTGCGCTGACCGCGCACCGGCAGGCTGCGACGGTGACGCAGACCGCGATACGAGCCGATCTCGCTGAGACGCTTGATGTTCAACTGAATCTGACGGCGCAGATCGCCTTCCAGCGTCATACCGTTCACGGCGTCACGCAGCATCTGTACCTGCGCCTCGGTCAGGTCCTTGACGCGGATATTCGGGTCGATCCCGGTCTGCGTCAGCAGTTTTTGGCTGGTCACACGACCAATGCCGTAGATATACGTCAGGGAAATCTCCACGCGCTTATCGCGGGGGATGTCCACACCTTCAATACGCGCCATAACGTCGCCAGTCCCTCATGATGAATGGTTCTTATCGATTCGACAGGCGCCAAAAATGACGCCCTACTCTATAGATGGTGCTTTTAGCCCTGGCGCTGCTTGTGCTTAGGGATGGAGCAGATGATCATTACATGCCCCTTCCGTTTAATCACGCGGCATTTCGGGCAGCGTACCTTGACCGATGCAGTCACACGCATTGTCAGCCTACTGTCTGCTATATGTGGATGTGGAATAGGGAGAGAATTGTAATGGTTTAAGGATAAAAGTCTATGCCGAATTTTTTGGGGGATGCGAGCAGCATCCAGGTCATCCTGAATCGGTCTATCAATTTCGTTAAAATTTCGATTCGACTCATGCACGATCGCGCATCTTCGGATATACTGATTAGGTGTTGTATTTCCAGTGAAAAATCCGTTACGATGATTTACGGACTTTATCGCTGACCTTTTGGTCGCAAGACCACCGAACCTAAGGGGAATTTTTCTATGCTCGGATCACTCGTAACACGTCGTTTCAGACCGGCACTCCTCCTGGTGCTGGTGGTCGGTTTCGTCGTCGCCCTTCAGGTGACTCCTGCTTTTGCTGCGACCATCACGGTGGGCAGCCTGCTCGATGGCACGCTTGTCGTACTCGGTGGCAATGGAACCTGCGACCTGCGTGAAGCGGTCGCCGCCGCGAATACGGATGCTGCGGTCGATG
>DAOTUN010000104.1:0-27185 GCA_034437395.1 Anaerolineae bacterium
ACAATATCTCCTGACAACCCTAGATTCAATGCATTTTGAGCCTGACTCGCCTTGCTGCCTTCATATCGACGAGAATAACCGCCAACTGCATTCATTCTTTCAACCCACGCTGGCAGCGGAATCGGCGGCACCGGACACACGAATCCCCGCCGCATCGGGACGGTCGGATTGAATGAAGCCCGATAAACCGCATTGCCCACGAAATGATAGAGTGACCCGACTGCGGGGAGCCACCAACTGTCGGTCGCATCGACCAGCGGCGTTCCCAGGTTGTAGATGCCGCCCCACACCTGCGCCAGGTTGTTTTCAAATTCATTCTGGCGTGCATCGACTGTCCCGATCGACCCTTGTGCATCGACGTTGAAGATCGCGCCGCCCCGTCCCGCCACGTTGTTGCTGAACAGGGTGCAGCGGGCGGTCACCTGCCCACCCCAGTTGCCGATCGCGCCGCCGCCGGCATTGCTGTAGTGGATCGTCTGGCGGTTGTTGGCAAAGACGGTATTGACGCTGTGCACGACCGCCCCGTAATTGTTGAAGATGCCGCCGCCAGAGGTATAGGCGATGCTGTCACGCACCACCGAATTGTACAGATTCAGCCGCGTCCAGTTGACGAATGCACCCCCCCCCCAGCGCAGCGCTCCACCGCCGCGCTCGACGACGATATTGTACAGCGTCAGCGTGCCGCTGCCGGACTGGTCGTTATCGACGTTGTAGATATGAAACAGGTCGTAGTCGTCGAGGCTGTCGGAACGCAGGATGACCGCTGCACCAGCGGGGGCGTTGAAAGGATGTACGGCTGTATTGCCGACCAGGATCACCTGACCTGTGATGAAATTGTGACTGTGCTGCCCAGGGCGGTCGGGCATGATGTAGGTGCCATTGGCGAGGCGAAGGATGTAGATATTGCGGTAATCGGCATTGGCACGATCGAGTGCGGCATTGAGCGCCGCTGCCGTCGTGATCAGTGGCAGCTCGTACACGATCGGCGCGGCGGCGGGCGCATCGAAGCGCTGAATGCGCGCCATCTGTGCTGCTGTAGGCGCACCGGGTGTCGGTTCGGGCGCAAAGGGCGCCGACGGCGGCTCGATGGTCGAGTCAGCCGGGAGATACAACGTCACGCTGTCGAAATGGGCATCCCCGCCCGGCATCACGCCAAAACCGACCGCGCCTGCGGGCAGGCTTTCGGGATCGTCGTAGAGGATTATCGTCGTGCCATCGAGGGCGACGGCAGCTTGTCCGCCGACCGCCGTCAGACGCAGCGTGCGCCACATTTCATTCGTTGGGAGTGATGCTGTGCCGACAATCACATCGTTGCGGACGAGGTTGACCGTTCCCAGACTGTCGAGCGTGACCTGATACGAGCCATTCGCGCTCACACGCAGCAGCAGCCGTGCGCTGCCCGCGTTGATACGCACACGCGCTTCTACCGCCGTATCCGTCAAACTGTTGGCAGATGAAATTGCCGGATCGCCCGTGCCTGAAGCGGTCAGCGCATAGCCGCCATCCACGCCAATCGCTCCCCATCCCTCACCGAGCATCCAGAATTGACTGATACCGCTGTCGAAGGTTTCCGTGAAATAGGGCAGCAGACCCGTCAGCGACGGCGCCGGGGTCAGCGTGTGTTCGAGAGTCGCGGTCGGCGCGTCGAGCGTGAACGCTGGCGTCAGCGAGGCAGTCGGCGTCACAAGGGGCAGATCGGTCGAAATCTCGGTCGGTGCGGACAGGGTATCGAGCGGCGCCGGGGTCAGCGACGGGTACGGCGTCTCGGTTGCGACTTCAGTTATTGGGGGGGGGTAATAATATCGTTTAGCGTAGCAGTTGGTTCAATGATTTCCTGTGCGGCGCTGGTCACGAACGCCAGCAGCGCGAATCCGACCAGCAGGGCAGCGTAGGACAGCGATGATCGACGCATGACAGATTCCCCATGAAGCTGTGACAATGAAGCAGACATCCCGATATACCGACAGCATAACGCGCTGGATAGGATTTTGCAAATACCAGTCAGAACATGTCTGCACACTCGCCGCGCGCACAGGTCGGCTTTAATCGCACGTTCATCAGATCGCTCTACACTCCCATCGAATGGGCTGCACGCAACGTAGGGAGCGAACAACAATGGCAATTCTCGTCACCGGCGCCGCCGGATACGTCGGAAACAACACTGTGCGACGTCTGATCGAGCAGGGCAAGTCGGTCAAGGCGCTGGTGCGCGATATCGATAAAGCCAGAGCGCGCCTGGGCGATGTCATGGATCGGGTCGAGGTCATCACGGGCGATGTCACCGATCGCGCTGCCATGAACGCCGCCATGCAGGATGTGACCGAGGTCGTGCATCTGGTGGCGATCCCGATGGAAAAAGGCGCCGCCACCTATGAAGAGATCAATTATCAGGGGACGATCAACGTCGTCGATGCGGCGGTGAATGCAGGCGTGTCGCGCTTCATCAATATGTGCCAGAACGGTGCCACCCCGGATCATTTTTCGCGCTTTTTGCGCAGTAAGGGACGCGCACAGGCTTACGTCGCGTCGTCGGCGCTGCGCTGGACTGCCGTGCGTCCATCGGTGATCTTCGGACCACAGGATGAATTCTTCAACGCCTTTGCACGCCTGATCCGTCTGACCCCGGTGGTGTTTCCGCTGATCGGCGGCGGCACGGCGCTGTTCCAGCCTGTATCAGTACATGATGTGGTCGAGACGATGGTACGCTCGCTCGACGACGACGCCACGATCGGACGCGAATTCGCGCTCGGCGGACCGGAGGTGCTGAACCTGGGCGAGATTCAGAAGCGCATCCTGGCGGCGATGGACGAGAGCCGCATCATGATCAACACGCCGGTCGGTCTGCTGCGTCCGGCGGTGTGGGTGATGGAAAAAATTCTCCCCGGCACGCCCGTCAATCTGACGCTGCTGGAGCTGCTCGGCTCGCCCAATACGGTCGCGGACAATGCGCTGGTGAATTATTTCAACATCGTGCCAAAGCCGTTTGCGGGTGAGAACATCAGCTATCTGCGTGAGGCGAACGCTGGCTCGGCGCTCAAGCGCTTCTTTACCGGACAAGCAGTGAATTGACACAGCCGAACGGTGGAGCATCGGTGCCATGACCCCACCGTTCGCCATACGATCCGGCGGAAATGGCTCATGTGAGCCATCCCCTCACATGAGCGTATGCTACAATGCGGCGCGTGTGACCATAGAGTGTCAGGTAGAGATTGTGAAAAGGCTTTCCATCGTTGTTTTGCTGTGCTGGCTGGCGCTGGTCGCGCTGCCTGGCGCGGCGGCACAGGATACACAACCAACCCCCGCTCCCTCCACCGTCGCAATTTATGTGCCTGCCGTGAGCATTCCGCCGCAGGTGCGGCTTGAGGGTTTGCGCCCGGTCTATCAGCAGGTGAACCGCTGCTCGTCGGCAGCGCTGACGATCCAATTGTCGTATTTCGGCTGGACGGGCACCTACGATCAGGCGATAGTCGCCCTCAATCCGCACGCCGAGGATGTCGCCGTCCGCCTGGACGAAATGGCTCGCTATGCCGAGGCACAGGGCTTAAGGGCGATCGAGCGCGTCGGCGGCACGCTGGAGCTGCTCAAGGCGCTGGTCGCGGGCGGATTTCCGGTGCTGATGGAGTCGGTCTACTATGACGGCGCCGACCCGTTCAAGGACTGGTTGAGCCATAATCGCGTGGTCATGGGCTACGACGACTCGATCGGCGCGCTGCTCACCTACGACTCGCTGCTCGGCAACGGCGAAAACAACCTCGGACGCCCGGTGCCCTATGCCGACGTGGACGAGCGCTGGCGCGCGTTCAACCGCGACTTTCTGGTGTTGTACCGCCCAGAACAGGAAGCAGCGTTACAGGCGATCATGGGTCCGCTCTGGGATGCGAACGCGGGCGCCGAACAAGCGCTGGCGCAATCTTTAGCGGAACTGGCAACGCCTTATGCCGACTCATTTTCTGCCTTCAATGCAGGCGCGTCGCTGACGCTGTTGGGGCGTTATGAAGAAGCAGCCACCTATTTCGATCAGGCACGCGGAATCGGTCTGCCCTGGCGCATGATGTGGTACATGTATTCGCCCTTCGAGGCGTACTATCACACCGGACGCTATCAGGAGATGCTCGATATGGCGCGGGCGGTGATCGCTACCACGCCCGGCGTCGAGGAGAGCTACTACTACGCCGGACTCGCCTACGAGGCGATGGGCGATCTGGAACGCGCCAAGTCGAATTACGAGGTCGCTGTCCTGCGCAACAGCGGTTACACACTGGCAGTCGAGGCGCTGTCGCGCGCGGCGCTGGCGGGTGGATGAGTACAAGCGACCGCTGAATCATCAGTGAACCATTCATAACTCGAAGGGATACGCATGACTGGTCTGCGGCAACGGGTGCGCAGCGCTCGATCGGCGATGGCGTCGGTGCTGCTGATGCTGATCGTGGGCGGCGCGCACATGCAGGATGAAAGTAATGTCGAGGATGCGCTGCCGGTCACGGAAAATCTGGCGCTGATCGAGACAACCGGGTTGTTCGGCGAGCCGACTCAGGCGGTGCGTGGCGTGCTGCGCAATCCGACCGATGGTCTGGTATTCAGCGCGATCAGCGTGCGCGCGGAGGTGTACGACTCGGCTGACAGCCTGATCGGGGAGGGCTTTGGCGGCGCGGTCGATGTCTG
This sequence comes from Anaerolineae bacterium, assembly GCA_034437395.1. Taxonomy (GTDB): domain Bacteria; phylum Chloroflexota; class Anaerolineae; order Aggregatilineales; family Phototrophicaceae; genus Flexifilum. Next base: position 4,663 of record DAOTUN010000104.1, read on the forward strand.
CCGCGCCAGTTGGCTGCCCGATTTTGTGCTGCCACCCGGTGCAAGTACTGGTTTTGATGTCATGCTCGAACGATATGAGACGACACCGATCAAGCGTGTGGAATTATTCGTCGAGGCGCAGCCCGTGACGGCGCCCGCGTTGCCGCCGCTCGCCGACGGTATCACTGGGATCGTCGATGACGAGGTAGTCGAGGTCGAGTGGATCAACAACACCACGCTGCGTTATGGTGTTGGCTGCGCACGTCTGCCATTCACCGAGTGGACGTGGATGCAGTACGATCTGACGCGCGATCGCACTACGCCGACCACGCATCCGCGTGCGTCGAGCGTGACTCCTGAGATGCGCACACGGCTGCGCGCATCGACCAGCGCCGAGTTTGAACATGCCTTCATCCGCTATGCGCCCGACGGCGATCGTCTGCTCTATCAGGGTTCAGTCAATGATCTGCTGTCCGCATCGATCGATGGACAGTTCAACCGTCTGATTCAAGGGGGGCTGCAAGGTGAACTCTTCAGACGCACCTTGCAGCGCGTGATCTGGGGCACTGAAGAGCGCTTCCTCGCCGCCTATTACGGGGGCTATGGCGATCCGGTCTATTATTTCACCGCAACTGCTGAAGCGCGCCGGATTAGCCCATCGCCCACCGCGAATCGTCCATCCGTGATCGTGCCGGGGATCACCCGCGACGCTAACCGCGCGGTGATCGCGGGCGATTTTGGCGAGGGCGTCGGCTACTACATCGTCGTCTTCAACAACAGCTTTTTCGAGAAACTGTTCGACGCCGATCCGCCCGGCAACAACTACCCGTCGCCGCTGCCCATCACCGATCCGGAATCCGATCTGGTGACGCGGGTGTATGTCGCGCTCGACGACGCCGACGGCAGCCCGCGCCTGATGTGCTTCGTCCGCGAGTCGAATACACTGATCGACCTGGCACCGCTGCCGCTGAGTCTGTCACAGGAAGAGCGCGCGGCGTGGTGGTTGTCTCCCGATGACGCTACAATCATGCTGGCGGCGGACGGGATCAATGCTGGACTGTGGCGCATCGACCTGAACGATCTGCCCGACTGCGCCTGATGTCAGGGCGAGACAAGGTCGTCCAGGCAGACGAATCTTTATGCTTCCCAGTACAATCTGGTTTTTGGAGCAGCGCAACCGATCATGCCGCGTGCGCGTACTAAGTCGGGCGGCTGGTGCGAGTGTAAAAGGCGGACGACATGGCGAAAAATCCGAATCACGATTGGCTCGACGCACTCAGCGATGGCGGTATCTTTCGCAATATGCTGGCGCTGTTCGTTCAGGTATTTTTGGGCACGCTCTATTACGGGCTGATCGTCGCGGGATTCGCCGCCGCGATCGGGCTGTCATTCGTGCTGGTCGGCATCCCGCTGCTGCTGTTCTGCCTGAGCGCGACGCGCACACTGGCGGACATCGATCGGCGGCTGATGGCGTCCGTCTTGAATATCGACGCGCCCGACACCATCGACGATCTCGACCTGGAAGGCGCCAATATCGGAGAGCGCCTAGGGATGCTGCTGGGCAGTGGCGTCACCTGGCGCAGCCTGGTCTACCTGGCGCTGCGTCTGCCGATCGGAGCGCTGGCGATCACTGGCTTGTTCATGGTGCTGCCCTTCCTGGCGCTGGAAATGATGATCCTGGCGCCGCTCGGAATCGACATGCGGCTGCTGACGCCGCGTCTGCTGCGCGGGCTGGCGCTGGTATCGTATCATGCCGCGTCGTGGGTGCTGCCCACCTATCCTCAGATTCAGACACAGCCAGTCAAGCGCGTATCGGCTGAAAAAGCAAAGCGAACCCGCCTCGACCGCACCGACGATCCCTACGAGCATGTTTTGCGTGATGACGCCGACTATCGCGACGATGACGGCGACGACGCGCGCACCTTTCTCGACCACGACGGCGAGCTGCACACGCGCCGTCGCGTCCGCTGAATCGCCGTTGGTTTTGTCCGTCGGCAGGCTCGATTTCACGCCATTGAACAGTTCCGATCGCCCTGGTGGCACACCATTGCGCCCCTCCTCCGTTACGCCGACCGAGATCGTCGTACTATTGCTGATCCTGCTGGCGGGAGCGCTGCTGCGTTTCGGGTGGGTGGGGGTGAATGCGTTTGCCTGGGACGAGGCACGCATCAGCCTGGACGCACTGCGGATGGCGCGCGGCGGCGAATTCGTGATGGCGGGACAGCCGTCCTCGGTCGATATTCCCTTCTTCCCACTCAGCGTATGGTTGTTCGCACTGCCCTTCGCCCTTTCGCCCGATCCGCTGTTCGCCACGCTGACGGTCGCGGCTGTCAGTCTGCTGTGCGTGGTCGGGGTGTGGTCACTGGCGCGCAATTTTGGCGTGCTGCCGGGACTGGCGGCGGCGGCGGTGATGGCGGCATCGCCCTATGCCGTGCTGTATGGACGCAGCATCTGGCAGCCCAACCTGCTGGCGCCGCTGGCGCTGGCGTGGCTGCTGGCAGGGACGGCATCGGTCAGGCGCGGCGGGCGGGGCGGTCTGGTCGCGGCGGGGCTCGTCGGCGCGATCGGCGGAATGGCGGTACAGGTGCATTTCGCGGGAGCGGCGCTGGCGCTGGCGACGGCATACGCGGCGCTGCGTCATCTGCGTGGACGCCAGCTGATCGCGCTGCTGATCGGGGGATCGCTGGCGATTGCCACCGCGATCCCCTATGTCTATTATGTCACGGTCGTCGATCCGGCGATCGCAGCGCGTTTTGGAGTAGTATTGTCGGGCGGACAAACCGCTTATGACCTGGACGGACTCGGCGGTCTGGTGCGACTGGCGCTCGAATGGGATTGGGGCTTTTTGGGATTGGGTGACGCTGACCCTTACGGACGCGGCAGCTTCACAGCCATCATGGCGGGGGCGTTGGTCGGCTGTGGCGCCGTCGCGCTGCTGTTGGGCATAATCCGCCGCCGCAACGTAGCGCCGATCACGGAAATGACGGCGATCGTTCTGCTGGCGTCCCCGCTGTTTTTTATCAGGCACAGCAGCCCGGTGCTGATCCATTACGCCCTGATCGGCTTGCCAGCGATCGCCGTGTTGTACGGCGCGGCGCTGACGCTGATCGATCGGCGCTGGTGGCGTATCGGTGGGGCGATCCTTGTTTTCGCACTGACTGCGATCTGGTCGGTACAGATCGCCGAGACGCTCGACCGCGCCGGACGCGATCGCCCACCCAACAGCGCGCTGTCCAGCATCCTGAGCGAGTCGCGCGACGCGGCGCTCACGGCGACCGAACCGATACTGTTCTTCACGCACGGGGACGACCCAGTGCTTCACGGTGAAGCCGCTGTCTTCAAGGCGCTGTTGTGGTCGCGCGATCACCGCATCCTCAATGGCGATTCACTGCTCATCCTGCCGCCCTACCCGGCGACGCTGTTGGCGACCCTGGCGCCCTTTCAGATGTGGGAAGAGCTGGAGGCGGCAGGACTGGCGCGCGAGGTCACAGCGTATCCGCGTCGCACTGGGGCACTCCCATTCGTGGCGGCACGCTACGACGGCGTCAGCGCACCCGGTGGCTACACGATGATCGATCCAGTTACGCTGACGGATGGCAGCACGCTGATAGGCTGGCGCGCGCGCCGAGTCGGGGATCGGCTGCGAATCTCGACGCTGTGGCGCGTGGAGGCTGACGCGGTGACGGGGACATATCAGGGCTTTCATCATCTGCGCGCGGCGGATGATGCCCGCGACGGCACGCCGTTCGCCGTCAGCGACGTGCCGCTGTCTCGTGCGACCTGGCGCGTGGGCGATCAGGTGATCGTGATGGCGGATTTTTTCAATGTACCAGACGAGCGCGCCTGGACAATGGATGTCGGACGCTACACCCTACCCACATTGACCCGGATCGCGCGCGTCGATGGGCTAAACGACGGCGCGATCCGATTGGGGAGATTTACATCCTGACCCGACTCATGCGCCGGGCGGGGTGTTGACGATGCCGGGCGGCCCGCCCGTCGTCGCGGTGGCGCCGGAGAATGGCGGCGGTGTGCTGCCGGGCGGCGCGTCTTCGGTAGCGGGGACGCTGGTCGCGTTGGCGCCAGGCGGCGTGCTGACCGGACCCGGTGTGTTGACGGATTCGTCCGTCGCGGTGCGTACCTGCGTGGGCGGCAGTGTCGAGGTGCCGACTGGGGCGCCTAACGTGAGCGACGGCGTAATCGACGGGATGCGCGACGCGGTATAGGTCGGTGTGGGCGGGATGGTGCGCGGGATAGTACGCACGATCGCCACCGTCGGCGGGAGGGTCGAGTCGTCGCCAGGTATCAGAATGATATTAGGAGCGAGGGTCGCCGGCGTGCCGAAACGCAGTGTCGGGATCGGCGTGCCGGGTGCGCCAAACGTCCAGGTGTACGTGGGGGTAAAGCGCGTCCCGCTCGGTGAGGGCGTGCGCGAGGCGGTGCGGGTCGCGGTGGCGCTTGGCGTGCTGGTCCGGCTGCGATTGGGGGTGACGGTGGCGGTCACGGTTGGAGTCGGCGTGGCGGGTGCCGCCAGCAGATCGACGCTGCGGACGAACGCGATCGACTCATCGGCGAGCAGTACACGCGCCCATTCACCCGCTTCGTCGAGGACGGCGACCGTCTCGTCTTGCTCGTAGGTAGCGATGACACCGCAGGTGACATCGGGACAGTCATAGACATAGAGCAGATCGGTGATCGGCGCGGCATAGCGCAGCACCGCGGTCTGAGTCGGCGTCGGGGTCGCGGTCGCAGCAGCCTGCGCAGCCAGCGTCGGCAGATCGGTCGCGGTCGGCAGCGCGATCAGCGTCTCGGTCGGGAGCAGCGCGATCGTCGGCACAATGCCGGACGGAGTCGCAGTGGCAGTACAGCCCACGATCGTCCACCCGCACAACACGGCGAATGCAAGTCGGCGCGGAGTCAGATTTTTCAATACAATCATCAGACGTAATCCATCATGAGCGGCACAATCACGGCGCGCCTGAGCGCGCGGTGCATTTCATCAGATAACCCATCATAACCCGGATCGGCGGCATCGGCAAAGCGTGAAAATCCGCTGATTGCGCGCTTTTGCGGGCGTGTTATACTGTCCGTTCAACTTAATTTCATCATTTCACCTCACCCAACTCGTGCATTAGGTGGTACACAATCGATGATCTTGAGACAACTTTCAGAAGCGGTCGGCGTATCGGGCAAGGAAGAGGCAGTTCGCGCGATTATCCTGCCGGCGATCGCCGCGCACACGACCGAGGTACGGATCGATCCCCTGGGCGGGATCAGCGCCCTGAAACGGGGCACGGGCGCCAGTCCGATCCGGCTGATGCTGGCGGCGCACATGGACGAGATCGGTTTCATGGTGCGCTCGATCGACTCCGATGGACTGATTCGGGTGTCGGCAGTCGGCGGGATCGATGATCGCATCCTGCCGGGGACACGGGTGCGCCTGGGCGCGGCTGGGACGATCGGCGTATTCGTGTGGACTCCCATCCATCAGAACCACGATCAGAACGCGCCCAAGCTCAAGGATATGCGCATCGACATTGGCGCGAGCAGTAGAGATGAAGCGACGGGCAAGGTCAGTCCTGGCGATGTCGGCACTTTCGACTCGGCGTATATGGAGATCGGCACACGAATGCTGCGCGGCAAAGCATTCGATGATCGTGCCGGTTGCGCGCTGCTGATCGACACGCTGGCGAACGAGGGCGGCGATCCCTATCCGGTCGATCTGCTGGCTGCTTTCACGGTACAGGAAGAGATCGGCTTGCGCGGTGCCAGAGTCGCGGCACAGCGGCTCGATCCTGACATCGCGCTGATTCTGGAAAGCACGACCGCGCATGACGTGCCCAATCCGGCGCTCTCCCCCGATGAAGTCGGAAATGAAAACCCGACCTGTCGCATCGGCGGCGGACCGGTGTTGTCGTTCATGGATCGCAGCATGATCACGCAGCCGCGCCTGTTTGCCTTTTTGCGCGCGACGGCGGAGGCAGCGGGCATCCCGTACCAATTCAAATCGCAGTTAGGCGGCGGCACCGACGGCGGCGCCGTGCATATCGCCAACGCCGGTATTCCAACCGCCGTGATCTCCCTGCCCTGCCGCTACATCCATAGTCCAGCGGCGTATCTGCACCGGGATGATTACGACGCGACGCTGGCGCTCATCCGCGCCTTCATCCATCATCTGCCCGCGCTCGATCTGCGTGATCCCGCCTAACCCGTACTCAGGAGTCTGTGAATTGTGATCGAGACGATCAAGCAGCTTGTCGAAGCCTGGGGACCATCCGGGTTCGAGCATCATGTCCGCGCGTTGATTCGGGAAATGGTCGTGCCCTATGCTGACGCCATCGAGACCGATGGACTCGGCAATCTGATCTGCCGCGTCGGGTCCGGCGGCAAAAAGGTCATGGTAGCTGCGCACATGGACGAGATCGGCGTCATGCCGATCTTTCGGGAGCCCAAGAGCGGTTACCTGCGCTTCACCAGCATCGGCGGGCTGATCCAGACGACTCTGCTCGGCAGCCGGGTACGGTTCGAGCATGGCGCGGTCGGTGTGATCGGCGCGCACGATTATTTTCACGCTGGCAGGACGACGCTGACAGACCTGGATCAGTTTTTCATCGACACCAGTGACGGCAGCGGTGCCGAGTCGGTCACGGCTGGGATGCCCGGCGCCTTCTGGCGTCCGCTGGAGGTGCAGGGGACACGCCTGATCGCCAAGTCGATGGATGATCGCATCGGCTGTGCAATAGCCGTCGAGGCGATGCGCCGTCTGAACAAGCAGACCGCCAACACCGTCTATTTTGTCTTCACCGTCCAGGAAGAGGTCGGCATACGCGGCGCGCGTCCAGCGGCATATGGGATCGCGCCTGACATCGGGATCGCGCTCGATGTCACCTCGACGGGCGATATGATCAGGAACGAAAAAATGGATGTGGCGTTGGGCGCTGGCACGGCGATCAAGATCGCCGACAGCAATCATATCGTCCCGCCGCAGATACGTGATTGGATGGTCGCGCGCGCCGAAGCCGACGGCATCATGTTTCAGCGCGAGCTGCTCACCCTGGGATCGACCGACGCCAGTGGGATTCAGATCACGCGCGCCGGGGTGCCATCTGGCGTGATCTCGATCCCCTGCCGCTATGTGCATACGCAGAGCGAGATGGTGGACAGCCGCGATGTCGAGGCGAGCGTCGCGCTGCTGACCGGGCTGCTGACACATCCAATCACGTTGTAGACCAGGCGACACCAGGTTGGGTACAATCTGAACAATGTCAGGGACATGGCGCGCTGTGTCCCGATCTTTATCTCCAGACAGGGGGCGGGATATGGCGCACACACAAGCAACAGATTTAGATGATGACGGCGCCGATCTCGCGGCGCTGCGCGCGGAACTCGCCAATCTGCGTCAGTTCAAGCACGATGTCATCAAACTGGCGTCACACGATCTGCGCAGTCCACTGGCGCTGGTCATCGGCTACTCCAGCCTGGTGACGTTCGATCTGCCTGAGGACTCGCCGCTGCAGGATTACATGCGCAGCGTGCTGCAGGCGACCGAGCGCATGATCGGGCTGATCAATGCGATCACCACACTGGAAGCGCTTCACATTTTGCCGATCATCCCCGATGTGGGGGTCAATCTCTACGACGCCGCCAGCATGGTGACCGAGGATCTGCGCGCGATGGCGGCGGATCGACGGCAAACGCTCTTACTGATTGGGTCGCCCGATATGCCGCTGCTGACGGTCAACCGCAGTCTGATAAAGGACGCGATTACGCAGCTCATCATGAACGCAGTACAGTATGCCGAAGCCGATCGACAGGTCGAGGTCGTCGTCGAGCCGATCGCCGATGCGGATGGCGTGCCGATGCGGGTAGCGTTGACGGTGCGCGATCAGGGGTGGGGGATCGCGCCTGAACAGCAGCAACACATCTTCGAGGTGTTTTTCCGAGGTAAACAGCCGAGCGGCACGCGCAACGATGGGCGCGGGATCGGGCTGTGGATCGTCAAGATGGTGGTCGAGCGGCACGGTGGCGGAGTGCAGGTACACAGTGTGGTGGGCGAGGGCAGTCAGATCGGATTCTGGCTGCCCGTGTCGTAAAAGCGGACGAATCAAAGGCGGACGCATTGTTATGCGTCCCTACTTACACCTCGTCGAGCTGCGAGTAGGCATTGCGGGCGTAATCGCGCGCGGTGCCCGTCACCGCAAAAACATTGATGACGGCGTTATCGATCTCAGGGCGCTCATCGTCGATACGGTCTTTCAGACGACGCAGATCCCGGGCGCTCCCGTCTGCCAGCAGCCCGGCATCGACCAGCATGGCGGCGATTTCGATATGGCGCGGGCTTTCGACCAGCATCCGCGCCAGTTCAACCGTGATCGCCACGATCTCCTCGTCGTCGTCCAGATCGAATGCCAGATGCAGCGCCTGGCGATAGCGCAGCACCGCTTTACCCAGATCGCGCGACTGGATATGGGCAAATCCCATGTTGGTCAGCTGTTGCAGTTCATCACGGCGGTTGTGGACTTCGCGGGCGATGTACAGCGCCGAAGTATAGAAATTAATCGCTTCTGTCCAGCGCTCCAGCTCTGCCGACGCCATCCCTAACGCCGCCAGTGCCAGCCCTTCTTTATCGCGTCGGTTCTGGGTGCGGAAGCGCGTCAGCGCGTCCTCGAATCGCTCGGTGGCGCCTTCGGCATCCCCCGTATCCATCTGTGCGTAACCGAGCTTGAGCAGCAAATCACCCTCGTCGAGTGCGTCCCCCGCCGTCCGCGCCAGATCGAGCGCGTCGGTAAAGGCACGCACCCCATCCTCTCCCTCGCCGAGCTGTACATGGGCATCACCGAGCAGCGTGAGCATCCGGCGCTCGATCGTCTCGTTGTTCAGGTCGCGCGCGAGCCGCGCACCACTGGCGGCGTGCAGCACGGCGGGCGCAGACTCATCGATTTGAGCCTCCAGCGTGGTCAATCGTTCCAGCGTACTCAATTGTCCGGGATTGTCTTCGAGCGCTTCGTAAACCGTCAGCGCTTCGGAATAGGTGCTGATCGCCTCTTGCAGCAGACCGCGCACCACCTGTTCCTGGGCAATATTGCCGAGCAGGTCGGCTTGTTCGCGGCGGTTGCCAGACTGCCGCGCCTTGACCAGCGCGTAGCGCATCCGCTCGACTGGATCATTCGATATCGGGGCGGTATCGGACAGAGCCGCGGAAGGAATACCCGGCGTGAGCGCCATTTCCGATGCCGACTCGAATTGTGTCGAGCCAAAGTCACCACTGTCGAGGATGCTGGACATGCGGATCGGGGTATCCTCGTCGTCTTCGTCAAGATCGTCGTCGGCATCGAGGTCATCGTCTTCGTCGTCGATGTCGAGCAGATCGAGGTGATCTTCTTCCTCGTCGTCGAATTCCTCTTCATCGAATGCCCCCGATGTGAAAGTGTTCAATGTCGAGGCAATGCTGAAAAGTTCGGCGGGTTCGTCGGTTTCTTCCTCGACATAATCGAGGTCGGCGACGACGCGATCGTCCTCGATCAGCGCTTCATCGTCGTCTTCCCCGTTTTCTTCGCCGCTGTCCTCGACCACCTCGTCGATAGCGACTGTGGGCGGCGCGGCGAATGGCGATACCGTGACCGGCACTTCAAAGGGCAGCGGCGATTGGACAGCCGCCGCCTGATGTGCCGGAAAGACACTGCTGGTGCCAATCCCCAGCTGACGCAGCGTCAAAAATTCGTAGACATAGCCACGCGCGTTGATGAAGCTGCCCGCCTGCATCAGCGCCAGGCTGATCCGTTCGGCATCGGCGCGCCGACCCGACTCGGCGCCTGCCTGGGCGGTGGCGATCAGATTGTCCATCTCCGCGATCAGGGCATCGTCGGCACGAGCCGCGCTGTGTTTTTCGACGTAACGCAGCAGCGCCTCACGCATATTGTTTTGCAGCGTCTCCAATCGCCCTTTGCCGCGTAACCACGAGATGGCAAAGGCACCGACAAGCGGATGCAGACGGTAGTAGGCTTTGCCTGCGCGATCCAGCTTTTCCACCAGACGGGCATCGATGAGCGCGTTCAACACACCTTCGATCGCGGCTTCGGGCGCACCGCCGACCATGCTCATCAGCTCACCCGTCGCGCCCTGACGCGGCGCCGCGCCTAACAGCAGCAGCAAGCCTTGTTGTGCGCCGTTCAGCTTGCTATAAGCGGCGGTGAGCGCCAGCAGCGCGCTCGGCACGCCTGGGCGAGCGGGCATGATCGTCTGAAAGTCGCCTGGGGTCATACCTGCCAGCCTGACCGCACCCGCAGCCGTGATCAGCGCCAGCGGCACATCGTCCAGCACATCGAGTAACGAAGCGAGTCGGTCCAGTGAGGCGCCGGGCGCGACCTGCCGAAACAGCGATTCAGAATCGGCTCGTTCCAGCCTGGGCAGTGTGACACTCGTCCAGGGACCTGCGATGTCGGTATCACTGTCGGTGACGACCAGCACAGGTACGCGGTCGGCGCAGCGCATGATAAACTCGGTGGTGGCGTCGATGTCGATCGCGCCGTCCAGCACGATCAGCGGCTTGTTCTGAGTCAGGGTGGACATTGCCAGCCCGACCAAGCCGATCGGGTTTTCGCTGCGCGCCAGGTCGGGCACGTCGTAGGCACGCCCGATACGCGCGATCAGCTCTGCCAGTGGGCTGCGGTTGACCGCCAGCCACAGCACGCCACCGGGAAGCTCACAGTAGGCGCGGGCGAGCGTGGCGGCAAAGGCGGTCTTGCCGATTCCCGCCGCGCCGTAGAGCAGCACGGGCTTGGTCTGTTTGAGCAGCGTGTAGACCTGACCGAGAGTCTTGTCGCGCCCGATCAGCTTTGGGGGCAGCACGAGCGGCAGGTCGTTCGCCTGGTGAGCCGGAGCTTCATGAGACAGCAGGTCTGCCATCGGTTGTCCCTCTTGTGTGGGTGCGCGTCATATCATGTATCAGCAGTATAACGCTACCCGTGCAAGTGCGCACCTGATCGGCTGGCGATCACGGTGATCACATCACTTGCCGGGCGGCGGCACGGGCAGCGCATCGACGGGCGTGTCTTTCCATTTCGCGCCCTCATCGATCAGCATGACCGGGATGCCATCGCGGATGGGATATTTATACCCGGAATCGGCGCTGACGAGCCAATAGTCGCGCACTAATTCCAACCGCCCCGGATCTTCCTTGCTCTTATCCTGGACAGCGACCGGGCAGCGCAGCATGTCCAGCCAGCTTGGATCGAAATTCGCCATGCGACGAGCCTTTCCTCATCTCAACTCAGGAGACGATCATGAAATTGAACCTGCATCACCGATGCGACGGATCGAATACGGATTGAGCGTGAAGTATAACATGACTCGGTGTGTACGCGCCCTTTCAGGCGGTCACCGTCCCGATCTCGCCGCCGACGCTCCACAGATGGACGGCGTTGTCGCCACCGCCGCTCAGTAGCAGCGTCCCGGAAGGGTTGAATGTCACTGTGAGGACGGGCTTGCGATGCAGCTCCAGCGTGATCAGCAGCCGACCCGTGTCCGCCTCCCACAGCCGCAGCAGATTGTCACGTCCTCCGGTCGCCAGCAGTGACCCGTCCGGGGAAAAGGCGATTCCATCGGCGCCGCCCTCGTGCGCGTGGAAGCTGCCGCGCATCGCTCCGGTCATGCCATCGAGTAACCGCACCTCGCCGCTTTTACATGCGGCGGCGAGGGTCACCCCGTCAGGGCTGATCGTCATGCCACGCAGCCAGTCGTCGAACGCGATGACGGCGACCTCACTGCGGGCAGCAATGTCCCATAGGCGCACCGTCTTGTCCCAGCTCGCGGAGGCGACGCGGGTGCTGTCACCGCTGAAGACGACAGCGGCGATCGCGCCAGCGTGTCCATTCAGCACCGTCGAGCCGATGCTGTCGGTCATATCGACGATTCGCACAGTCTGATCGCCGCCCGCCGAGGCCAGCAGGCGTCCATTGCGGCTGAGTGCCACCGCGTCAACGCTGTCACTGTGTCCGCGCAGCGTAATCAGGATGAAATCTTCGCGCGTACTCCACAGACGCACCAGCATATCGCTGCTAGCGGTCGCCAGAGCGGAGCCGTCCGGTGTAAAGGCGATCGCTTTCACGGGCGCCGGATGCTGCAAACGGTGATTGGGCTGGTCGGAAAACCCGTCCACCCACAGGCTGACCTGATCGCCGTGCGCCACCGCGAGGATGGCGCCATCAGGTGACCAGGCGGCGTCAGTGATAAAACCTAACCCTGTTCCAGCGATGCGCTGGAGTGCGGCGGCATTACCCACATCGATAATCGTGCGTGAACTCATAGCGACCTTTTATTCTTTCCTAACCTGAGGTCAATTGGCGAGCGCTATGCTTATAAAGTGAACCATAAAAAAGAATAACACAAGAGGCACATATGCTGCGTGAACGCACAGTCCCCTTTGAATCGCTGCACGGGCATAAGTATATAAACCTGACGACCTTCCGCAAGAATGGACAGCCCGTGCCCACCCCAGTCTGGTTCGCACAGATGGATGATAAGCTGGTTTTGATGACCATGTCCGACGCGGGCAAGGTGAAGCGTATTCGCGGCAATGCGCAGGTCGAGGTCGCGCCATGCGATGTGGCGGGCAAGCCGCTAGGGGCAGGCGTGGAAGCGATGGCGATTGTGGTGCCACCCGATCGCGTCGCTCATGCTGACCGGGCGCTGAGTCAGAAATATGGCATCACCAAGATGTTGTTCGCGCTGATGTGGAGGGCGCGGGGAATCCGGCCCGTGTATATCGAGATCAGCGCCATGTAGGGGTTTGGCGTGCCAAACCCGCTCTTGCAAGGTGCCGACGTGCTGCCCCTGTCGTGCGACCCATTTTCCGGGTAGGATTTCGGGATGCACATCGCACTGAACGCCCACCTGCTGTCTGGTCGCGCCGGCTACCGCTCCGCCGGAATTCACAGCTACATCGCGGGTCTGCTGCGCACTCTCCCTCGCGTCCTGCCGAATGATTGGCGTCTGACGGCATTTGTCGGTGGCGCCAACACCCTGACCTTTCCCGGAGTGACGATGCGACGGGCGGCGCTCGACACCGAGTCGCCAGCGCGCCGCATCGTCTGGGAACAGCTTATCCAACCATTCGCGCTGGCGGGCTGCGATCTGCATCACGCACTGGCATTCGTCGCGCCCGCGCTGACTCGCGTGCCCGCTGTGGCGACCATCTACGATCTCAGCTTTGTCCATTACCCCGATCGGCTCTCCGCGCCGCGCCGTCTGTATCTGGACTGGTTCACGCGCCTGACCTGCCAGCGTGCGCGCCGTTTGATCGCCATCTCGCACAGCACCGCCCGCGACCTGACCGCCACCTTTGGTGTCCCGGCGGATAGGATCGATATTGCGCTGCCCGGCTATGACCGCGAGGCATTTCATCCACTGCCCGCCGAACAGATCGCCGTGTTTCGCGCCGAAAAGGGGCTGCCCGATCGGTTTTGGCTGTTCATCGGCACCCTGGAACCGCGCAAGAATCTGCTCACGCTGATCGAGGCATATGCAGCGCTGCCCGCGCGTGATCGCCTGCCCTTGATCCTGGCGGGCGGCAAAGGCTGGGACTATCAGCCGATCTTCGACGCCGCAGCGCGGCATCGATTGCAGAACTCGATCCGGTTTCCGGGTTTTATTCCGACAACAGAAGTCGCACTTTGGTACAATAGCGCCGAAGCGTTCGTGTACCCGTCGATTTTCGAGGGTTTCGGACTGCCCGTGCTGGAGGCAATGGCGTGTGGTACGCCCGTAATCACCTCGGATACCTCGTCGCTGCCTGAAGTGATCGGTGCGGCGGGCGCGCTGGTGGCGCCGCGCGATGTCGGCGCCTGGACGGATGCGCTTCGTCAGGCAAGCGCCGATGAAAGCTGGCGGACGACGGCGCGGACGCGCGGTCTGGAACGAGCCAGCTTATTTTCCTGGGAAGAAACGGCACGGGCGACCGCTGCCAGTTACCGAAAAGCTTTAGGTCTGAGCCGATGATCGTCGCGGAACCCCATCCCCCTACCGACAGCACCGCACCAAAACTGGCGCGTGAGCGCGTGTGGCTGCTGCCCCTGCTCGATGTGACGCTGGCGTTCACCGCGTTCGCGTTCGGCTATCTGGTTCGCTATGAGCTGCAGATTTTGCGCCCGGTCTACGAATTCAATCGCGCGCCTTTTGAACCCTATATTCCTTATGCGCTGTTCTTCACCGGGTGGCTTTTTTTCAACAACCGCGCCGCCGGATTGTACAAACCCGCTCGCGGACGCGCCTGGCTCGACGAGGTGGCGGTGATCGTCAACGGCGTCACGGGCGCGACGGTGGTACTGCTGGCGATCAGCTTCGTTTTGCAGCCGACCGTGTTCAGTCGTCTGATGTTCCTGTATGTGGCGGCGGCAGCGATCGGGCTGCTGTCACTGATGCGCATCGTGCAGCGCATCATCATCGCGCGGCTGCGCGAACGCGGCATCGGCGTCCTGCGCGCCTTAGTGGTCGGCGGCGGCGATGTCGGCTTAGTCGTCCTGCGCACGCTGATCGCCCGCAAAGAACAGGGTTATATCCCCATCGGCTATCTGGACGAAAATCCGCTGTCCGCCAGTGTCGATCTCGGACGAGTACGCGGCTTGGGCGGGCTGGACAACCTGGAGCATGTGGTCGCAGAACATCAGGTGAATTTTGTGGTGATCGCGCTGCCCTGGAGTGATCACGATCGCATCCTGGAAGTGATCGATCGCTGTCGGCGGATGGGTGTCGATGTCAGCGCCGTGCCAGACGTGTTTCAGCTCAATGTACGCCAGCTCCAGATCGAGAATCTGGACGGCGTGCCGCTGCTGCGTGTCAACGGCGAACATCCAGCCCTGGCGGGTGGACGCCTGATCAAGCGCGCGCTCGATCTGCTGCTGCTGCTGCTGCTCTCCCCGGCGATCCTGACGATCTGCGGGTTGGTGGCGCTGGCGATCCGACTGGAAGGTCAGGGCGCCATCCTGTACGCGCAGGAGCGCGTCGGCGAGGGCGGCAAGCGTTTCAGGATGCTCAAATTTCGCAGCATGATTCCCGACGCCGATCAGATGCGCCAGGCGTTGATCAGGACGCACAACCTCGATCCGCGTCATCCCAAGATTAAAGACGATCCGCGCATGACCCGTGTCGGACGCTTCATCCGCCGTACCAGCCTCGATGAACTCCCCAACGCGGTCAACGTGCTGCTTGGACAGATGAGCCTGATCGGGCCGCGTCCGCCGACGCCCGACGAGGTGCTGTTGTACGAGGACTGGCACATGCAGCGGCTGGGTGTCAAGCCGGGGATTACCGGGCTGTGGCAGGTGAGCGGGCGCAGTGAGGTGCCGTTCGACGAGATGTGCCTGTTGGACATCTACTATATCGAGAATTGGTCACTGCGCCTCGACCTGCAAATCCTGCTGATGACGGTGCCGCGCGTGCTGCTGCGGCGCGGGGCGTATTAGGATGCACGACTCTCGTCCTGACTCGCGGTGGTACACTGTTTTTTTTCAGAATGCGGTGGATGATCTGGCGCGATGAAAAATAGAGCGATCACCCGCAGCCGCATTGCCTCGATCGCGGATTTCAAAGACGATCCGACCTTCGATTTTGTGCTGGCGCTGCCCGGTCAGGCGAGCAGCCGCCATACGCACCGCGCCTACTTTCGCTGGGTCGATCAGTATCTGAGCGATGTCGCCGGGCTGGAGATCACGCGCGGCGATCAGCGCCTCAACCGGATGCGCCAGCTCCCGGTCGGGCTGCTGCAAACGCACCTGTCGGCTGCACAACTGCGTGCCTGGATCGGCATCCTGGTCGGTCGGGGGCATGGCAAGCAGGGACTCGATCAGGCGCGTGCCGCCGTCGTCACATTGGCGAGCCTGCTGGCAGAGGCAGGCTGGACCGATGACCTGATCAGCGCCTCGATGAGCCGCGTCCGCATCCCGCGCGCCGAAGATGGTCAGCGTCCGGGACAATGGTTGTCGGTCGATCAACTGCGTCTGTTGATCAGCGCGGGCGGACAGATCGCCACCAGCGAAAACCAGGCGATCCGCAACGCGCTCGTACTGACCATGCTCTGCACGATGGCGCTGCGCCGCGAAGAAATGGCATCAGCACGCTGGGACGATCTGAGCGTGCAAAACGAGCGCCCGATCCTGCGTGTGCATGGCAAGGGCAAGCGCACCGCGACGATCGATGTACCGCGCCCGGTCGTGAACGTCCTCACCCGCTGGCGTGCCACGCTGGTCGCCGCCGATCAACTTAAGACGCCCAACAGCCCGATCACCCGTCGGCTGTGGAAAGGCGGACGCATCAGTCGCGCCGCGCTCACCGCCGACGGCATTTGGCTGCTGGTGTCCCACGCCGCCGCCCATGCCGGACTGCCCCATGTCGCGCCACACGACCTGCGTCGGTCGGTCGCGGGCGCGCTGCAAGAATCCGGCGTCGCCATCGAAAAGATCAGCCGACTGCTGCGTCATAAGAATATCGCCATCACCGAACGCTATCTGAGCAGGCTGCCGCAGCGCAACGAAGGCGCCATTCTGATGAGTGATGCGCTCCACCTCGACGAAGACGATCCGTTCGCCGCCTATGCCGCCCAGTCGAGCTGGGAGGCTGGTGAGTTGTAGGTGTCCATCAGGAAAGGTCTGTCACTCGAAGGACAGATACGGCATGATCTGCTCCAGAGTCCTGAGACCAATCCCCTCGATCTGCATCAGGGCGTCGGGTTGCGAGATACGCCCGCTGGCGTCCCGATAGGCGATGATCCGCCCTGCCAGCACCTCGCCGATCCCCGGCACTGCCATCAATTCTTCGAGGGTGGCGCGATTGACCTGAATCGGAAACACCACTGCGACGGTCGGCGGTGCAGTCGGGAGTTCGCGGTCGCTGGCGGTCGGTAGTGGATCGGCTGCCGACGCCCGCGTGAGGACGAGCGTACCCGTCGGCGCCAGTGCGTAGACATGGATTTGGTCGGCATCGACGACGAACGCCGCCAGATTGATGCGGGCGAGGTCGGCATCGGGCAACGCGCCGCCTGCCGCGTCGATCGCATCACGGACGCGACTGCCCTGAGGCAGCGTGTGGGTCAGATTAGGGGTGTGTACCGCCCCAGTGACGTACACCACCAGCATCACCACGGTCGG
This sequence comes from Anaerolineae bacterium, assembly GCA_034437395.1. GTDB lineage: Bacteria > Chloroflexota > Anaerolineae > Aggregatilineales > Phototrophicaceae > Flexifilum. The sequence goes on from DAOTUN010000104.1 coordinate 21,780, forward strand.
CGTGAGCGTCGGCGGTGGCGTCACCGTCGGTGCGAGGGTCATGGTCGGGCGCGGTGTGGAGGTGGGCGCGATCGTGGCGATCGCCAGCGCTGTCGCTCCAGATGGGCGCATCGCCAGCAGTACCAACGCCGCACCCGCGATCAGGAGCGCTGTCGTCAATAAAATCAGCAATCCGAGCGCGGGCGCGTGAGCTGGCTTCACAGCATCAGATTAGTAGCGGCGGACGATCGTCTTGTAGACGGTCGGCTGTCGATTCTGGATCAACTGGAATTCTTCGCGGTTCTCCCGTACTTCATCCAGATTGATGCGCGCGACTGCGAACCCTTCCAGCGGTGCCCCGGTCTTTTCGTCGGTTTCGCCCGCCAGCGAGGCGAAAATCTGCCCGCGCGGTCCGACAATCATACTTTCACCGCCGAACGTGAGCGTCACATCTTCACCGACGCGGTTGGCGCCAACCATATAGACGGCATTTTCGTAGGCGCGCGCGCGCAGATAGGTTTTCCATTCGTCGATCGCGGTCGCTTCCCAGTTCGCCAGCACGCAGATGATCTCCGCGCCGTCCAGTACCAGGCTGCGTGCCACTTCCGGGAATGCCAGATCGTAGCCGATCATCATGCCGATCGTGCCCATTTCGGTCTCGATCACCGGCATCTTGAAACCTTCGCGGAACGCCATGCGTTCTTCACCGCGCAGATGCACCTTGTTGTACACCTCCACCAGATCGCCTTCTGGTCCGATCAGGATGGCAGAATTGTATAAGACCGACTCGACGCGCTCTTTGACCACCATGCCAAAGGCGACGTAAACGCCGTACTCGTTGGCACGCTGGGCGATCAGGTTGACGGTGGGACCAGGGACGCGCTGTGCCATTTCGGTGAAGCGCACCCCTAGCTCATAGCCGCTGGTGACGAGCTCCGGAAAGACGATCAGATCGACGCGCTGCTGCGACGCGATCGTCGAGATCATCTCCGACATCTTCACCAGGTTTTCCTCGATCTCTCCGAGGCGTGGTTTCAGTTGTACCGTTGCGATCGTGACTTCACGCATGGATTGTTCCTGTGGATGCGGTTACTGGCTGCGGATATTCGCTTTGTTGCTGCCTATTTTAACCGATCACGCCGCAATTATCGAGGTTTTGTCCGACAAATTTCGATAATTCGTTCTAATTCGATCGGGAGAGGCGCCTCGAAACACAGGCGTTCCTCGGTGCGCGGCTGATCGAAACAGAGGGTGTGCGCATGTAAAAACTGGCGCTTGAGCGGCAGACTGGCTTTACGATAACCATACACGCTGTCCCCGACGATCGGACAGCCAATGAACGCCATATGCACCCGAATCTGATGGGTGCGCCCGGTTAGCAGCCTGACATCGACCAGCGCGCGTCCATCCTCGAATTGCTCGACGACGGTGTACTCGCTCTCGGCGGGTCGCCCATTGCGCATCGCAGCCATGCGCCGCCTGTTCGCTGGATCGCGCGCGATCGGCGCGGTGATGCGTCCGACGGTGGTGGCTGGGGTCTTTTCAAGCAGCGCCAGATAATGTTTTTCGACGGTGCGACGTTGAAATTGTCCCGTGAGACGGTGCAGCGCCGTCGCGCGTCGCGCGATCACGATCAAGCCGCTGGTATCTTTATCGAGACGATGCACGATCCCTCGCCGCACGGGAGCATAGTTCATCCTGGCGATCTCCGGGTAGCGCGCCAGGATCGCGTTGACCAGTGTGCCCGACGCGACGCCGGCGCCCGGATGCACGACCAAGCCAGCGGGCTTGTCGATCACAGCGAGGTCTTTATCCTCGTAGACGATGGTCAGCGGGATCGCCTCCGGCTCGACGGTGGCATCGACGGGCGGGTCGGGCAGAGTCACGATCACCTGTTCGCCGCCGCGCAGCTTGATCCCAGGTTTGATTGCCGCGCCGTTGACGGTAACGCCGCCGTGCTTGATCAATGCCTGTACCTGTGAGCGTGTCAACCGTTCGCGCAGGCGCGCTGTCACCAGCACGTCGAGACGCACTCCGGCGTTAGGTACATCGAAAGTCACTTGTTCAGGCATAACGTTCCTTTAGCATAGACACTAGCATGGACACCTGGCATGGATAACGGCATGGGCAAAAAATTCTGGATGAGAACGCGGGGTTGCTGATGGACTGCTGCCATGATTTTATAAGATGACACTATCATACCATCCGAAACAAAGCATAAACATCGTGATATGTAGCAGAAATGGATTCCGGGACAAAATTATTAAATTCAATGGGACGATCTGCGCTGGATCAATAACACTTCTAAGACGTTACATGATAAACTGAACACATGGGAAATGGTTCCCGCATGGTGTGATATGGGAGTGGTAAACTGGACTCACTCGATCTCGCCCGCGCCATCGTCGGCGCGGTGGAAGACAAAAAAGCGGAAAATATCGTCCTGCTCGATCTGCGTCCCGACGCGATCATCGCGGATTTCTTCGTGATCTGCACTGCCAACAGCGACCGTCAGGTGCGCGCGGTGGCGGAAAGCGTCCGTGAGCAAATGAAAGTGTTTGCGGGGCGGCTGCCAGCCTCGGTCGAAGGACAACCGCACAGCGGTTGGATGCTGATGGACTACGGTGACATCATCGTGCATATCTTTGGCGCCCAAGAGCGCGAATTCTACAATCTGGAAGGTTTTTGGGGTCAGGCGAACGTGCTGCTCAGTATTCAGTGAGCATCCCCGCACCACGCTATCCCCTGTCCCGCCAGGGCACGCCAGACAAGCGTGCCCTTGGCTCTCCGCGTCGATCTACTCGCTAATCCAGCCATCGTTGGCGCGCGTCCAGGTGACCAGCTCGTGCGGCTGGAACCACAGCCCGATCTCGCGCGCGGCGCTCTCCGCCGAGTCCGACCCATGCACCAGATTGCGACCGACATCGATCGCCAGGTCACCGCGAATGGTGCCCGGTGCGGCTTCGTGCGGACGGGTCTTGCCGATCATCTGGCGTGACAGCTCGATCGCGTTTTTGCCCTCCAGCACCAATACCAGCACCGGCGCCGACGTGATATAGCTCACCAACCCCTCGTAGAACGGCTTACCGTCGTGTTCGGCGTAGTGGGTCTGCGCCAGCTCGCGCGGGGTCATGATGAACTTCGCGGCGGCGATTTTCAGCCCGCGCTGCTCAAAACGGCGCAAAATTTCACCGATGAGTCCGCGCTGCACGGCATCGGGCTTGAGGATGATCAGGGTACGTTCCACATGGCGCTCCTTTGATAGGCTGCACATAAAATCACGAACGGGTCAACAGGTGACCCGTTCGTGTATTTTAGCACACAGCTTATGCCGCGCCGATAGAGGTGCAGAGTGTTTACAACTGATTGAGCGCCTCGCGGTAGGTGTTCAGCGCCTGTTGCAGCTTGCCCTGGCGCATCAGCCCATCACCCAAGACGCGATACACGGCAGGCACGGTGCGATACGATCGCAACAGCTGCGACAGATCGTCCACAACGGCATCTACGCCGACATTGGCACGGATCAGCGCCTCGTATTCCGCCAGACTGCTTTCGAGGTCACCGCCCTGTTCCAGATCGCGGGCGCCTTGCAGCATCGCCGCGACATCGCCATACTCACCCTGCGGTCGTGTGGGCTGCTGCGGCGGAGTCGGCGGCGGTGCCGGCGGACGCGCTGCGACGACAGGCGGACGGACGGGCGCAGCCATCGGCGGCGGCTCTGGTGCGACAAATTCCTCGATCGGCTCGATCGGCTCGGTTTCAGCGGAGACCGCGATCAACCAATCGGGCACACCTTCCAGGACAGCCTGCTCCACATCGATTCCACTCAACCAATCGGGGACATCCGCGATCAGCGGCGGCGGGGACACGGGGGAGCTGTCTGCAATAGCAAAATCGACCGTGCCGATCCACATCGGCAGCGCCTGTTCCTGACCGAGAGGCAGACTGCTCTCGGCTGGTAGATTCACTTCGTCCAACGGCGCGCCGTCGAATTCCATCTCCATGCCAAAGCGCTGATCGACGGCGGCAATGCGCTCCGGGTCACTGGTATTGCGTGCGTACCAGGCGGGCACGGTATCGAGCGACTGCACGCCCTCTTCATGTTCCAGGTCGAACGCCTCGACCCAGGGGTCTTCAGGATTGACCTCGATCGGATAGGGGGATCGTTCGATCGAGTCGGCGCTGGACGCGAAGGTTTCAGGCAGTTCGTCGGCAAAAATGGCGCTGATATCGATCGAGTCGTTCCCATCGACCTCGGTCAACCAATCCGGCATAGGGACGGCTTCAGGCAGCGCGTCGAAAATCGACTCTAAGGGCTGCCGGGAGGTGACGACCGCTGCCTCCTCGACGGGCTGCATTTCGCGCAGCCAATCGGGAATTTCCGGGATCAGATCGATATCGAACTCTTCGACTTCGATCAGGTCGCTGGGGTTGTCGAGGATGTGTCCTGCCTGCATTTCCAGGAAGGTCTGCATCTGGTCTGTGGTGACGGTGCCGCTGGAGATCGCGCTCTGAATGGTCGAGAGCGTATCGTCATCGTCGGCATCGCCGAGTGCGCCAATGCGATCTTCGCCATACCCTTCGCCTCCGGCGAGGCTGTTCAGGAAATCGACCGGATTGCTGACGATGGTGTCGTCCGAGCGATCGCTGAAACGGGGACGGCTGGCGGGCGCGTCGAAAGTAAAGCCCTCGTAGGCAGGCGCTTCGACCGCATCCGGCGAGGTCAACGGGATATTGAGTCCGCCGCGTGTGGTCAATTCTTCCACATCGGCACCGCCACGTCGCGCCAGCGTATCGAGCCACTCGACCGGATCGGACTGAGCCGCGAACGGATCGATCTTCTCCGAGCCGATATCCTCGTCGTCATCGTCAAAGCGTTCCAGCTTGCGCGTGACGCCTGGATCGCCAGTGCGTGCCAGGTCTTCAAGCCAGTTCATCGGATTATCGACCGGGCGCGACGGAACGCTGCTCTCGCTGGCGATCGGCAGCCCGGACAGGTCGAGATTGAACAGATCATCGCCTTGTTCGGCAGCCAGACTTTCGAGCCATGCCAGCGAGCCGCTTTGTTCCGGTTGACTGATCGGCGCGGGCGGCGTGGGAAGCGGCGGCTGCACAGGCGGCTTGACAGGTTCGACAGCACGCTCGACGCGCGCGGCTGGCGCCGGGGGACGTGTCGCGGCGGGCGGTTGTTGCACTGGAGGACGTGTCGCGGCAGGTGGCTGCGAGACAGCGGGCGGTTGTTGCACTGGAGGACGTGTCGCAGCAGGTGGCTGCGAGACAGCGGGCGGTTGTTGCACTGGAGGACGTGTCGCAGCAGGTGGCTGCGAGACAGCGGGCGGTTGTTGCACTGGAGGACGTGTCGCGGCAGGTGGCTGCACAGCCGGCGGCTGTTGGGCGGCGGGCGGCGGGGCGGTGACGCGCGCGGGG
>DAOTUN010000105.1:0-12962 GCA_034437395.1 Anaerolineae bacterium
CGCGTCCGCGTGTGAGAAAGCTCACGCCGAATACCACCACAATCGGCACGAAGAAAAATAGTCCTAACCAGAGAATGCCCGGAAGCGCAGTGAGCAGTCCGGTCGGCTTGGCGCGGCGAGTCACAGTCATAAGAGCAGCCAAAGATAGGGGCGCATAACGATGCGTCCAGCCGGATAATGTCTGTAAATAGTAGAGTGTACCTGCCGAGTCCGCAACGGATTACGGTCAACATCCACAACATTTTTGTGCATTATCGATAAAAAATTGACTCTGCTGTCATATTAGGGTAATTTAACGACGCTTGACAGTATTTCTCATTAAGGAAAAGATCCCAGTGAAGCACAGCAAATTTCTGTTTCTGGTATTGATTTTCGTTTTGGCGTTAGGCGCCATCACGGGCGCATCCGCTCAGGATATGATGGAACCCGTCAACCTGATCGTCTGGAGCGCCGATGGCGATAACAACGATCTGGTCTTGAGCGAGCAGTTCGCGTTGTGGGCAGAGCAGGTCGCGCCCGGCTCGACCCTGGAAGTCGTCAACAAAGAAACCGAAGTCCTGCGCAACGACATCCTGACCTCCGGTCTCGCCGGGTCGGGTCTGCCTGACTTTGTGCTCGGACCGAACGACGCGATCGGTGTATTCGAGGACGCGGGTCTGCTGCTGTCGCTCGATGACCTGTTCGACGTGTCGCTGTACCCCTTCAATATCGGCGCGGCGCAGATCGGCGGCGCCACCTACGGCGTCCCGACCAACGCGGGCAATCACCTGATGCTGATGTACAACAAGAGCCTGGTCGCGGAAGCCCCCGACACCTGGGAAGACCTGATCGCCGCCGCGCGCGCGGTCGAGGAAGCCAATCCCGAAATTCAGGGTTTCGCCTACAACCTGAACGAACCATTCTGGTTCCTGCCCTTCGTTCACGGCTTTGGCGGGAGCACTTACGACGCCGACAACAACATGGTCTTGGACTCGGAAGCCTGGGTCAACGCCTACCAGTTCGTGCAGGATTTGAAGTTCGTCGAGGAAATCGTCCCTTCGGAATGCGATTATGCCTGCGCCAACGACCTCTTCAAAGAGGGCAGCGTCGCCATGATCATCAACGGTGACTGGACGATCGGTGAATACAGCAATGTCGAGCAGTCGCCAGCGCTGGGTATGGAAAATCTCGGCATCGCCCCCTGGCCTGCCTTCGAAGACGGTATACGCCCGCAGCCGTTCACGGCGGGTAAGTTCGTCAGCATTCCGGTCACGACAGCTGATGCACAGCTCGACGCCGTTGTCTCGTTCGTCACCTGGCTGACCACCGACCCGGCGGCGGTCGAGGCATATGCCCTGGGTACGTCACGTCTGCCCGCCATCGCAGCCGTCGAGATCGACCCAGAGGTCGATCTGCTGCTGGCTGCCTCCGCCAGCGCGCTGGCGACCGGTGTCGGTATGCCTGCCGACGTGTCGCTGCGCTGCATGTGGGACAGCGTGCGTCCGAACCTCGAAGGCGTGATGAGCAACAGCGTCACCCCGGCAGATGCCGCGATGGAAGCCCAGATCGCCGCCGAGGAATGTCTCGAAGGCTAATTTTCAAGCACGGTTTTTGGCTCAGGACACGGCCGTGTCCTGAGCCGTACAGCGCAATCGACCGCACAGGGTGGGGCACATCGCTCCACCCTGTGCGTTAGCACCCCCTTGAAAACTGTTACGCTGGTTAGTGATCGAGATTTTCCTGGAGACCCTCTTATGGAAGTGAGCGGCTTATCGTCCGAGATCGTACTGAGTACGCTCGGTCAAATACTGCCTTTGCTGATCGTAATCATCGCTGGCAGCCTCGCTCTGGAAGTGGGGCTGTATTTTTTCCTGGCGCGCATCGTCAGGACCAAATACGCGCTGCCCTACACCCTGCTGGCACCCGCCCTGATCGCGCTGGTGGCGTTCATGGTCTACCCGCTGCTGTTCAATGTGCTGCTGTCCTTTTCCGATCTGAAACGCAACACCTTTTCGTGTTACAGCCCGGTCGCCATCGGCGCCTGTGAACTCGACCACCTGTATGGCGTCGATTACGCGATCAAGAATTTTACCGATGTGTTTTTCCGCGTCCGCGACGGCGAGATCATCGGGTGGGGACGACTGCTGCGCACTGCCGACTCGACCTTTCCCGTGCTGCTGATGCGTACCGCGCTGTGGACGGTCACCAATGTCATCTTTCATTTCCTGATTGGTATGGGTCTGGCTCTGCTCATGAATCAAAAAATCCGATTCAAGGGCATTTATCGCGCGCTGATCATCATCCCCTGGGCAATCCCGACGGTGATCGTCGGACTGACCTGGAAACAGGAATTTCACGCGCAGTACGGCTTCGTCAATATCCTGATCGAATCCCTGGGCGGCACGCCGATTAGCTGGCTCGACGATCCGATCGCGGCATTCGTCGCGGTGACCTTCGTCAATATCTGGCTCGGCGTGCCCTTTTACATGGTCATGCTGCTGGGCGGCATGCAGAGTATCCCCCTCGACTATTACGAAGCCGCCGAGATCGATGGCGCCAGTCCCTGGCAGCGTTTCAACGCTATCACGCTGCCGCTGCTGCGCCCGATCATCATCCCGGCGGTCACGCTCGACGTGATCTGGACGTTCAACAAGCTGGATATCATCTTTTTGGTCACGGGGGGCGGGCCCCAGGAAAGCACCAACATCCTGGTATCGGCGCTGTTCAATGCGGCGTTCGGTCCGGCGGCGACTCAACAGCTTGGGTTTGCGTCGGCATTTTCGATCATCATCTTCATCATTTTGTTCATATTTGCCGTCGTGTGGATCACCACCAGCGGCGGACTCAAGGAGATTTACGACCGATGAGCGCTATCGTCCCTGCAAAGTCGATCGACACCTCCCCAGGCGTCATCCCCTGGAAAGCCATTCGTCAGGGCAGCGCGATCGTGCTGCTGATCATCGGGATCGCGTTGACATTGCTCAATGGGTTGAGCTTCGGTTACCTGCTGGTATTCGGCTGGCTGGCGCTGCTGGCCTGGAAGCCATCACACGGCATTCTGGTCTTCTACTCCGCGCTGTGCCTGTACCCGGTCTTGCGGGTGATCAGCATCTCGCTGCGTCCGACCTCCAACCTGCTGTCGCGATCGCTGGACATCATCCCGCCGGGCGCGACCCTGAGCAGCTACGTCGAATTGTTCAGCGAGGAGCCATTCCTGCGCTGGTTGTGGAACAGCCTGTCGATCACGGTGTCGGTGTCGCTGATTGGCGTGATCGTCGCCTGTACGGGCGCGTATGCCTTTAGCCGCTGGCGTTTTCCGGGTCGGCGTCCGGCGCTGATCTTCCTGCTGACCACCCAGATGATGCCCGCCGTCATGCTGTTGATCCCGATCTACGTGATCGTCGCGCAGCTCAATCTGACCAACAACCTGATCGGGCTGATGCTGGCGTACATCTCGACGGCGGTGCCCTTCAGCATCTGGATACTCAAAGGCTACTACGACACCATCCCGCCCGATCTGGAAGAAGCAGCGATGGTGGACGGCTGCAACCGCATCGAGGCATTCTGGCGAATCATCCTGCCGCTCTCGACTCCGGCGCTGTCGATCGTCTTCCTGTTCAATTTCCTGGCGGCATGGTCGGAATTCATCGTCGCCAAAGTGATCCTGCAGGCGAACAGCACCATGACCTGGTCGTTGGGGCTGAACCAACTGATCGCCACCTTCAGCACCGATTGGGGCAAGTACGCCGCCGGGTCGGTGATCGTGACGGTGCCGGTGCTGCTGCTGTTCATGTGGCAGTCGCGCTATCTGATCTCCGGGCTGACGATGGGCAGTGTGAAGGGATAAGCCGCTGTGTACAGGGTACAGACGAGGCAATCCAGCGTATGACCGCATCCCTCCCCCAAGCCACCCGCTGGCTGCAAGATACACTCGGCGCCGACGCTCATTTCCGGGACGGTCAGTGGGAGGCGATCGCGGCGCTGGTCGAGGCGCGCCAGCGCGTACTGGTCGTGCAGCGCACGGGCTGGGGCAAGAGTCTCGTCTACTTCATGGCGACGCGGCTGCTGCGCGGACAGGACGCGGGTCCCACCATTCTCATCAGCCCGCTGCTGTCGCTGATGCGCAACCAGATCGCCTCGGCACAGGCGTGGGGATTGCGCGCCGACTCCCTGAACAGCACCAACTACGACGCGCACGATCAGATCGAGTACGCCCTGCTGCACGACCAGCTCGACCTGATCCTGATCTCGCCAGAGCGTCTGGCGAACGACCGTTTCCAAGCCGATGTGTGGATGAAGCTGCGTGACCGAATCGGAATGCTGGTGGTCGATGAAGCCCACTGTATTTCTGACTGGGGACACGACTTTCGCCCCAACTATCGCCGCATCATGCGCCTGCTCGACGAGATTCCGCCGCACACGCCGATCATCGGCACCACCGCCACCGCCAACGATCGCGTAGTGACCGATGTCGCCGCGATCCTTGGCGCGCAAATGAATATTCAGCGCGGCTCGCTGACGCGCGACAGCCTCAAGCTGTACGTGTATTCCGAGCCGCTCGATAGCGCGACCCGTCTGACACTGCTGGCATATTTACTCGCCAATTTACCAGGCAGCGGTATCATTTACTGCACCACCACCCGCGACTGCCGTCTGGTGGCAGAATGGCTGCAAGCGGAAGGCTTCAACGCCAAAGCCTATTATGCCGATGTCGAGGAAACGCAATCGGACAGCCGCGAGGGGCTGGAAGACCAGTTGATGCGCAATCAGGTCAAGGCGCTGGTGTCGAGCGTCGCCCTGGGAATGGGCTTCGACAAGAGCGATCTGCATTTCGTGATTCATTTCCAGCTTCCGGGCAACATTATCAGCTACTATCAACAGATCGGACGTGCCGGACGCGGCATCGCTCAGGCGCACATCGTCCTGATGCACGGTCCCGGCGACGAAGATATTCAGCGCTATTTCATCGACACTGCCTTTCCGACTGCTAAACAGGTGCAGGAGGTGATCCGTGCGCTCGATCAGGGTGCGCACAGCCGCAATGAGCTGCAAGAGCGCGTCAACGTCCGCGTCTCGACCCTCGACAAGATTTTCACCCATCTGGAGGTTGAGCAGATCATCGAGAAGCGCGATCGGGGCTATGCGCTGGTGCGCGCCGATGCCGTGCCAGATTACGCGCGCTGGACGGCAGTGACGCGCACCCGCTACAGCGAGCTTGCCAACATGAAGGCGTACCTGCATGAACAAGGCTGCCTGATGCGTTTCCTGGCGTTGGCGCTCGACGATCCCGCGCCTGTGGAGCGCTGTGGACGCTGCAAGAATTGCACAGGCGTGCAGAGCAGGTTTCAGCCGCATCCGACCGACATTCAGCGTGCCCAGACTTATCTGCGCCGGGGCGATTCACTGCTGTTCGAGCCGCGCAAGCGCTGGCCCGCGCGCAGTGAACACTTTCCCCGCACGACCGATATCCACGTCAACCAGATCGGACTGGCGTTGTGCAGCGTCTACGATGAAGGCTGGGGCAAGCGTGTGCGCGATGGACGTGAGGCTGACCGCTACGATGACGAGCTGGTCGCGGCAGCGGCGGACGCACTGCGTCGTCATTGGGATCGAGAACGCATTCAGGTGAGCGGAGTCGTGCCGGTGCCGTCGCTGCGCCGTCCCACGCTCGTACCCGACTTTGCCGAGCGCCTGGCAGTGGCGCTCGGTCTGCCTTTTGCCGCCATGATAGTTCATGATATCCAGCATCCCTCTCAGGCGGAGATGCACAACAGCGTGCAACAAGCGCTCAACGTGCTGTCAAAATTCAGCATCCCCAATCGCCTCAAAGGTAAGCCAATACTGCTGGTGGATGACATCGCCGACTCGAAATGGACTCTGACGGTGCTGGGCGACCTGCTGCAGCGGCACGGGAGCGGCGCGGTCTATCCGTTCGCGCTGTCTGTCACCAACACCTCGGATTAAATGCGCCCTTCAGGACGAAAAGCCTGCCTTTCATTTTTTATTCATCCACACAGGTTCAAATCTCTTATAATCTGACCCACAGGTTCGCGGTATTATCAGGGGGAAGGTAAGGTGACCACTGTGGACAAGAATCGCGCGATCAAGGTGCTGCTGCACCTCGCCCCGACCGTCAAAATCCTGGCGCTGACCAGCTTTCAGGACGATGAAACCGTCCAGATGATGCTGACTAAAGGCGCGGTGGGCTACATCTCTAAAACTGCCCTGGCACGCGACCTGCTCACGACGATTCGCGCCATTTATCAAGGGAACACCGTCCTCTCGTCCGAGGCAGCCCGTATCATGCTGCACGGCACCCATCCCCAGGCACAGCACGACTTCAAACTCACTTCACGCGAACTGACCATTCTGCAGGCGATGGCGGAAGGCATGAACAACGGCGAAATTGCCGCCCATTTTTTTATCAGCCAATCGACGGTCAAATTTCACATTGTCAATATCCTGCGCAAGATCGGGGTCGAGACGCGCTCCGAGGCAATCGTCGTAGCTGCCAAAAACAACCTCGTCTAGTTTTAGCATCTGACCCGCCCCCAGAGCGCCCCGGCTCTTTTCTCTATCCCTTCGTGCCTCGTGTTCAATCTTTTGTCTCTTTTCCTGGCTTTGTACTGCCAACCTGTCTACTGGGACAGGTTTTCGTGTGATGGCACACTGTCCAGTCTGTCAGTGTCATGCGACAGCCGAAAAGGGCTATAGTCATCGTTATATAAGCCAATCGAATTCCGGCGAGGATTGCACCATGGATGGCTCTGTACATACCGAAAAACTCTCAGATGAATCGCTGAACGGGATAGCAGTTAATAAATGAACAAATATATCGTATCCCGTATCGAAGACTCTCCGCTCGCGCATAGCAGAAAGGCTCACCTCGTGTCCACCTTACTCGCAGATACACGTATCTTCTATATCGAAGACGACCGCGCCAACCGCACGATCGCCCAGACCATTTTCGAAGCGCATGGCGCCCAAATGGAATTCGACGCCTGGGGCTTTGCGGAATTGAGCTCGCCCAAGTTGATCCGATTCCGTCCCAATCTGATCCTGCTCGACCTGATGTTTCCGAATCAGATCAGCGGCTACGATGTGTTCACATCGATCCGCAGCCGCAGCCAGCTCAAGCACATTCCGATCGTGGCGGTGTCTGCGGCGGATGCGTCCATCGAAATTCCCAAGACCCAGGCACACGGCTTTCAGGGCTTCATCAGTAAGCCGCTCGACCTGCGCCTGTTCCCGGTTCAGATCGCCACTATCCTCAAAGGCGAGGCGATCTGGGCATCGTATTGATGAGCGCATTTCACAGCCGCTCACGTTGATGCGATCGCCCTGAATGCTTAAATAAACCGCGCGCGATCGTTAACATGGTCGGGTTACGCTTTTCCTACCTCGATCATAGTATGGCGGATCATTCATGCGCGCACACGACATCATCACCGCGATGTACGACGGACAGACGCTCATCTTTGGACACCGGGGCGCCAAAGCCTATGCGCCGATGAACACCCTGCCTGCCTTTGAACTGGCGGCGGCACAGGGCGCGCACGGCATTGAATTGGATGTACATCGTTCCAAAGACGGCTATCCCGTGATCGTGCATGACTTTGTGGTCGATGCCACCAGCGATGGCGTCGGCGCGGTGGTGGACATGACCCTGGCAGAACTGAAGGCGCTCGACGCCGGTGCCTGGTTCGACCCGCGTTTCGCCGGGACACGCATTCCCACGCTGGACGAGGTATTCGAGACTGTCGGCGCTCGCCTGTTCGTCAACGTCGAGATCAAATCGGAGTCGGTCGATACCGATGGCGTAGAACAGGTCGTCGCCGATTGCATAGCTCGTCACAACATGGACGCGCGCGTGATCGTGTCGTCGTTCAACCCACTGACGCTCAGGCGCTTTCGCGCGCTGCTGCCCGATGTGCCGATCGGGTTTCTCTATTACAGCGACTCCCCCGCTGAAGTCTGGGACGTGATCGCCGACGTACCCTATGAAGCCTATCATCCCTACTTCGCGGAGATCACGCCCGATATGGTGGCAGAACATGTCCGCCTGGGGCGCGTGATCAACACCTGGACGGTCAACGATCCGGCGCAGGCGGTCGCTCTGCATGATATGGGAGTGCGGGGAATCATCACCGACGCACCAGATGTGATCCTGAACGCATTGGCAAATCGCTAAAGCGGGCTGCGACAGTGGAGGCGACTCGGCGGTCGCCTCCACCCATGCTGCCTGTCATCGTCATTCCGCGCAATTCCCACTCACCCAGGTAATCGATTTCCAGTGTGCATTGGAGTCATCCTGTGCAGCAAACCTACACCCCACTCCTGAGTAAGCGTTACACGCTTGACGAACGCATCGGTTCTGGCGGCATGGGCACCGTCTTTCGCGCGCTCGATCGGCTGAACAATCATACGGTCGCGCTCAAGTGCATCATGTTCGACCCCGAAATACTCAACGAGATGACCGCCGCCGGGACGAATTTACGCCTGCTGCTGGCACGCGAATTCGCGCTGCTGGCGACCCTGCGCCATCCGAACATTATCAGCGTGTACGATTTTGGCTTCGACGACAACGGACAGCCCTATTTCACGATGGATCTGCTGCACGACGCCCTGCCCATCGATCAGTATGGCGCCGCGCAATCGGCGGATGTACAGGCAGACCTGTTCGTCCAGATGACGCAGGCGCTCAGTTACCTGCATCGCTACGGCGTGCTGCACCGCGACCTGAAGCCGGATAATGTACTGATTACACCGGACGGCACCGCCCGGCTGCTTGACTTTGGCTTGTCTTCGGCACATGAACTCGGTGCCACCGGGACGAGCTGGGGATCGCTGCCGTACATGGCGCCTGAGGTGACCGATGGAGGCGAGGCGGATGAACGCAGCGACCTGTATGCGGTCGCGCTGATCGCCTATCAGATGATCGACGGCGGCTATCCGTTTGGGCTGGATGGCTCGGTCGATCGGCTGATGCAGGATATTCGTGAACATGCGCTCGATGTCGCGCACCTGCCTGTTTCACAGGCGCTGCAGGTCGTGCTGACGAAACTGCTCTCGAAAGCGCCAGATGATCGTTATGCCAACGCCGATGCGGTGCTGACCGCCTACGCCCACGCCGACGATACGCGCGCTACAGGTGAGACTCCCGCTATCCGCGAGAGTTTCCTGCAGGCGTCGAAGCTGATCGGGCGCGACGACGAATTGCGCGCGCTCACGACTGCACTCGATCAGGCAATGCTCGAAGACAAGGGATCGGCGTGGTTGATCGGTGGCGAGTCCGGCGTCGGCAAGACACGGCTGATGAACGAGCTGCGCATCCTGGCGCTGGTGCGCGGCGCGCTGGTCTTGCGCGCGCAGGCGTCATCGGAGGCGGGCACATCATTTCGGTTCTGGCGGGAGGCACTGCGTCATATCATTCTACTGGTCGATGTCGATGACTTTGAGGCGAGTATCCTCAAGCCAATCTTCCCCGATATCGAGAGCGTGATCGGGCGCGCGGTCGCGGATCCGCCCTTCATCGATCCGACCGCTGCCCAGGAACGCCTGGGGACGGTGATCGAGGCGATCTTCACCCGCTGCGAGGCACCGATCCTGCTGCTGCTGGAGGATTTGCAATGGCTGCCTGAAGGCATCGGCATCGTGCAGCGCATCAGCCGTCTGACGCACACCCGGCGTATGTTGGTGGTAGCGAATTACCGCGACGACGAGCGTCCGACGCTGCACCACGATCTGCCGCAGATGCAGCATATCCGGTTGTCGCGGCTGACACGCTCGGCGATCGGCGATCTGAGCGCATCGATGCTCGGCGAGACCAACGGACGACGCAGCGAACTGGTCGATTTTCTGATGCGGCAGACCGAGGGCAATGTCTTTTTCCTGGTCGAAACAGTGCGTGCGCTGGCGGAGGAAGCGGGTGAGCTGCGTGCCGTCGGCGATCTGGCGCTGTCGGCGGATGTGACGACGGTCGGCGTGCGCGATGTCATTCAACGCCGTCTCGATCGCATCACTGGACGCGACGAGACCCTGCTCAGGCTGGCGGCGTCGATGGGACGCAGCCTCGACCTGCGGGTCTTAAGCAGGCTGGCGGTCGGGTTCACGGTCGAGGACTGGCTGCTGCGCTGTGCCAGTGTACTCGCAGTACAGGACGATGTATGGCGCTTTGCCCATGACAAGCTGCGCGAAAGCACCCTGGCAGCGATCGCCCCGGTCGAACAGGTGAAGCTGCATCGCGTTATCGCCACCACGATCGAGCAGGAATACGGTGACGACCCCGACACAGTGGTGCAGGCGGCATACCACTGGGGACAGGCGGGCGAGCCGCGTAAAGAATTGTTTTACAGTACATTGGCAGGCGAACGCCTTTTGAGTCTGGGTGCCTATCAGGAAGCAGACAAGCTGCTGCGCCGCGCGATCACCCTGGCGGAAACCGAAGCGATATCCCGGTTCGAGCGAGCGCACCTGCTGCGTATCATCGCGGATGTGTGCATCGGCTTAGGCGATCAACCGCAAAATCTGGCGTACCTGCTCCAGGCTTACGCTCTTCTGACCGCCGACCATCCAACCGGCGACGTAGATGATCTGATCGCGGCTCTGAGCGCCGAAGAACTGCGTCTGCTGACCGAGATCGATATCGAGCTTGCCTACAACTACATCGAGCTGACCTACGATCTGCTGCCCGGCGTCGCCTACATCACCCACGCGATCGCGCTGCAGGAACGCATCGGCGACGCGCTCACACAAGCCAACTGCTACGCGATGGGGTCGGTCGCGCTGATGTCGATGGCGGAACACGCACGCGCGCTGGACTACGCCGAACGCGCAGCGGCGCTGGTCGCGGGCATCGACGACGGCGCAGCCCCGGCGCCGCTGGCACGCGCGCTGTCTAGCCTGTCGTATTTCTGGACATTCGCCGCGCGCTGGGACGCGAGCCGACGCGACGGCGAACGCAGCGCCGCGCTCTATCAGCGCATCGGCGATCTGCTGCGCTGGCGCGCGACCCTGATGAACCTCGCAGTCTCGTATGAATGGCGCGGCGATTTTGCGCGTGGGCTGGAGATGCGGTTTCAGGAATACGAAATAGCGCGCCAGGGCGAGAATATCACAGGACAGGTGCGCGCACTCGCCGGCGTCGGACAGATGCAGGCGTATCTGGGGCAACTGGACGCCGCGCGTGACTCGCTGGAGCGGCGCGCCGACATGATCGTGCGTGCCAACATCACATCGAGTACACGCTGGACCTATCTGGGCATGATCAATTACCGCCTCGGTCGGCTGGACGAGGCGTGGGCGGCGCTGCCGCGCGCGGTGGCGGAGATCAGCAATATCACCGTGCCGTCGGCGCATGATATGTTCGCACTGCCCAATACCGCCGAGGTGTTGTTAGGTCTGTGGGAATCCGGCGCGGAGGATGTCGATCAGCTGCGCCGATTCGCGCCGACCGTGATGCGACTGATCCGGCTGTACGGCGAGCGCTATCTGTCCGGCGAAGCCCATATGCTGGTGATCGAAGGGCGTTACGAATGGCTGTCTGGCAATCAGGCAGATGCGTCCGCGCTGTGGACGCGCGCCCGCGCGCTGGCAGTGCAGCATGGCACACCCTACGCTGAAGCTCAGGCGTTGTTCGAGATCGGACGGCACCTGCCCGTTGGTTCCGCCGATCGCGCGGCGCATCTGAACCAGGCGCGCGCGCTGTTCGAGGGCATGGATACGCGCTACGCGCTGAGTCTAGTGGTGGCGGCGTTGGAGGAGTGAGTGACGCACAGTGATGCGTCCGCCAACAAATCCGGGTTTACCGCCTCATGCGTGCTTCCGCGCGCACCGCTTCGAGATTGATGATCTCGGCTGCATCGTATTCGGTGACCACCGCGCCCACGACCGGGCGCAGCCGCAGAATCGCCGGAAAGTGACCCATGCGTCCGTGCAGTTCAGCGAGCAGCACGGACGCGCCGTAATTGAGCGAGGGCAGCACGATCAGCCAGCCACCCGACTGCCAGTCTGACGGCGTGATACCGAGATCGTCCAGCAGACGGACGATCTGCGGCGGGAACGGCTGTTGCAGGTCGAGCTGGACGCGCACGTCCTGGATGCGTTCCGGCGCGCTGCCGACCAGCGCGGTGAGCTGGTCGATCTGGCGCGGCGTGAGGGGGTGGGCGAAGTTGAGGATGTGCATTATTTCACTTCCCACAGGCGAAAAGAGTCATAATCTTTGCGGCGCTTCGGCTCACGATCGTAACTACCATTTGTTTGATGAAACGCTAACTCTGCAACCAGGATGGATCCATCATCCAGTTGATAGATAAAGAGACGCTCATCCACGTTTCCGGGTTTGATTGCGATAGCATTTCCTTCATTTGCATAATCATCGTGACGATGGCTTTTAATCCAATCAGGATCGCGCAGCCGCTCAAAATAGCCCTCGAACTTCCTTTGCTGCGTATTATCGAGACTATCGAAACGTTCTGCTGCATGTCTGGAGAAGTAGATTTTGGTTTTGTAGAGACTTTTGAAGTGTTCCAGAACAATCAATCCAAGTCCATTAACACTAAAGTAAATTTTCCCTTCTTGCGAGGTTTGATCAAATAGTGACCAAGCGGGATGGTCGGTCAAAGTTTGCACAGCACTCAAATTAAGTAATTCGCTTAATTGTTGTTGGTCAACGAAATCCTCGCTGCACGCCTTTAATGCTCGATAAGCGGAATCTAGAATCTCGAAATTGAATTGCAGCGGAACACGTCCTAATGTGATTAATGCGGGAGATTGCTCGTAGATGTAACTCAAATCTACGCCCGGCTCGATCATACCAATTAAAGTCAGATACGGAACAACTCCTTTAAACCCACCCGTAGGATTAATTACCCGTTTATATGTACCTTCAGGCGCATGGCGTAAAACATCATATATCTTGGCGATTAGGTTACGTACACCATCACGCTGGAATGCTTCACCATCGTTGACTTGCAGACCATCAA
>DAOTUN010000106.1:0-2251 GCA_034437395.1 Anaerolineae bacterium
CAACGGCTTCACCTACCGATCCTGCTGGCTGGAGAACCTGCTCGTCGCCTCGTCCTGTCAGGTCGAGTATTACCACCAATTCCGGTAGAACCAGGAATCGTCGTCCAGTCTTTCGGTACATCGGCTTTTGTACGCTGGATGTATCTGTCGTACATCGAGGTACTGAAGCGATGACCCTGCAAAAGCGCGTAACCCGTTGGGACTGTTTTGCGCTCAACCAATGGCGGGAGGCAACCGTTGAAGCATGATCCAGCGTTGCCAACTGAAAACGAGTCGGGTGAAGGAGTACGTTTGGTATCGTTGTACAAAGCGGTACTGCGAATCATCGATCAGCTCGATAACGATGTTGCACCGTCTCAAAAACGCGAGTACACTGATGAGACATTGCGCCAGATCGTCGAGTGCCAACTCGACGATCTGGCTGACCCAGCGAGTGATGATGACACCCGCAGGGCTGAGACGCATTTTACCCGAATTCGATCCTGAATTCTTGCGCCTCGTTCCTGCTGTGATTCTCACTGGCAGGAGCGGGGCGTTTTGTTTTGTATGTGAGAGGGAGAATCGCGGTGCCCAAATACAAACGACCCGAACAGGAAACGGTCGATCCATACCGCTCGGAAGCGCTGCCTATCGACCGCCCAGCTGCGATTTACTATCGGCAGTCCAGCGACGCGCAAATCGGCAATATCAACACGACATTGCAAACCGTCGATATGTTCGAGCATCTCCTCCGCCAGGGGTGGGCGAACGACAGCATCGAGATGATTGACATGGACGGCGGCGTGAGCGGCACGACCAAACTTGCCGACCGAAAAGGCATGTCGCGCCTGATGACCTTAATCGAGAGCGGACAAATTAGCTTGGTCACGGCGCAAGACGTGGATCGCTTCTTCCGCGACATCACACAAATTCAGACCAACATCTTCATTGATGCCTGCCGCCGCAACAGCGTTCGCGTCATGACCCCGCGCATGATCTACGACTTCAACCATCCGACGATGGGCGCGTACCACATGAAGATTTTCCGTGAGGAAGCGCAGCAGGCGGCGGATTATCTCGAATACCACATTCGCGGACGACTGGCGCGCAGCCGGGAATACCTGGTCGATCAGGGTTTATGGTCAGGGCGGAGTGTCGCGTTTGGTTACATGGTGGATCTGCGGAAGAAGCTGCCGGATGGGTCGCGCAATCCCAATCACAAGAAGTATGTCGCTTTTCGTCCGTGCGCCGATGTCGTCGCTGCGTATTTTGAACTGTTCAAGCAGCACAACCGTAATCTGCGAAAGACGTGGGAGTATATCGAGCAGCACGGTCCTTACGCGCCCGACAATGTGATGGAGCTGGTGCCGGAAGGGTTCAAAATCAACTTCATCGTCAAGCACTCGTCGATCCACACCGGACGGCTGATGCACTCGTATTCGGGTTTGCAGCAGATGTTCACCAATGTCGTTTATCTGGGGCATTGGATCAAAAAGGGCGTGATCGTCCATTTCCACAATCACGAACCGCTGGTGGACGAAGACCTGTTCATGTACGTCTTCAATGCACTCTCCACCACCGACTTTTTTGGCGAGCCGAATCCACACTATATGCCACAGCGCCCGTTCATTCGACATGACCGAGCGGAGCGGACTTGCGAGCCACCCCTATACGCGGGTTTGATTTTCTCGGACGATGTGCCAGGTTCGCCGCACCGACGGATGCAGACTGCGTACAACCACATCAACGACAAGTATGGCTACATCCTCGACAATCTGCGCGACCAAATGGTGTTTCGCGTATCCGCACACTGGCTGGATGATGCGATTGACGACCTGCTGCTGGAACGGTTGCGCTCGACGACCATCGACGAGCACGCGTGGAAAGCTGCGGTGGACAGCACGCGCGAGGATGGTTACGTCGAAGTCCGCCACATCGAGACGGAAATACGCGGCGCAAAGCGGGCGAAGGACGTGATTCTAAAAAATCTGAAGTCCTTGCAGAATTCGGACATCATCCGTGAGCTTGAAGCCAGCTACGAGGCACAGGAACGCGAGGTTCAACGTCTGCACGGGGAACTTGAACTGCTGCGTACTGGTAAACAGCAGCGCCAGACCATTCTTGAAGCGCGCCCCGTCTTAGAGCGGGTGATCGCTAACTGGTCAGCCGTGCCGCGTGCCAGCCGCCGTGAGCTGTTCGAGACGTTGGCGCACCACGCCAATGTCACTGAACTGGATCAGATCAACCGCCGTATGACGATCCTCTGGCGCGA
>DAOTUN010000107.1:0-1529 GCA_034437395.1 Anaerolineae bacterium
CCGCTTTCAGTCCACTGAACAGCACAATCACCATGAATATCAGACAGATCAAGCCCACGCCCAAGACGACAATGCCGTTGCCACTGGACGTCCCCGCCAGGAAGAAGGTCACGACGAGCGCTTGAATCAGTGCGATGACCACCGTCTGGATGATCAGTTCGATCCACAGGTCGATGATCGAGCGGGCGATGACTTCGGTTTTCTTGAAGAAGGCGAACAGGATCGCCACGCCAAACGAGATGAAGGTCAGCCCTTGGGCAATAGTCAGCAGCAGGTAGACGAGCTGCTCGGTCACACCGAACAGGATGAGCGGCCATGCGGTCAGCAGCCTTCCCTGTGCCGCTGATGCCATGGCAATCGAGTCCGAACGTTCTAAAGCGGTCATGGCAGGAAAAAAGATTGGATCGCGGTCATTGGCGAAGAATGAACCCGGTCGCCGCCATTCCCACGGGACGCTGCCTGCCGTCCATAAACCCGTTGCAGGATCAGGCGTGTGTGGCTGGCAGTACGGATCGCGCGGCGTGGACGGGTAGCCCATCAGGTCAATGCCGTCAGCACGCAGATACGCCAACGCCACATCCAGCCCATCAATCGTGTAATTCCACACCGGCATGTACGAGCCGAAGTTGTCGCACAGGTTGAGAATGCCCATGTCGCTGCTGCTCACACTGTCGAGCGAATCAAACGCCGATCCAGTCGCAGCGGACAAGCCGCTCAAACTGCTGGCGTAGAAGGCGCTCGACAAGGTACGGCGGAAATCGCTCATGCCTTGATACAGGCTCGGTCCTAACGTGAAAAAGAGCGCACCCGCTAGATACCAGGCGATGGCACTCTTCGGCTCAACAATGCGCATCCGGGCGAACGCCGCCAGTAAATAGGTCACGCCCAACACCAGCAGCGCAACCACAAACGCGAGGCTGACAGCGACCTGCAAGCTGGCGTTGGTCTGGGTGATCAGCGGCGTGAAGGCATTGTCAATTAACCACTGGTTCATCAGTTCAATGGTGTAGCCCATCATCAGGAACGCGCGCTGCAAGCTCCAGCCCATCCCTGCCAGCGAGAAGAGCAGGTTGTACCATAGGGTATCGATCTGGATTTGCAGCCCATTCAGCACATCATCCACGATTGGCATTGAGAATTTCTCCTTTCACTTCATTGTTTAGGGAGACGGCAGCACGCCCGCAGGCGGGTCAGCGATGGTCGCGCCGCAGTACGGGTTGGTTTCGGTACGCCAGACGAGCGCGTTGCTGCCCGGTAGGCGCGGTGGAGGTGTTGGGCGGGTCGTCGGGTCGAGCATGAACGTCACACGGTCGGGCGCTGCCCCATACGGGATGAAGGCGGCGAGCGTAAAGGTCTGAGTTGCACCCGACGCAAGACTGACTGCCTCATAGGTCACGGTCAACCCGGCATCGACAGCGGCATCGCTCGACGCGCCCCAGACTCCGGTCACACCGCCGACAATCTGGCTGACGTAGCTCTGATAGGCGGGAAATACATCGTAGGTCTCGCCGCTCAGGTTCTTGATTTCA
>DAOTUN010000108.1:0-32787 GCA_034437395.1 Anaerolineae bacterium
TGCCTTCAGCGCCGACGGCACCCGCCTGTACTACGGCGACGGCACCACCGTCTACAACGTGCCAGTGCTGACGGTCGCCACGCCCACCCCGACGCCCACACCCACTCACACGCCGACGCCGATCCCGCGATCGACGCTGAATGTCACCGTGTCGCTCGGTGTGCGAGCGGTCGTCGGGCAGATTTTCAGTGTCGTCCTGTCGCAGGCGGGCACCATCAGGCGTGATACGGTCGCCGTCGCCGCGTCGGACGGCGTGCTGACGCTGACGGACGTCGTGCAGGGGCAATACGATGTCTGGGTGAAACATCCACAGACATTGGCGGCAGCACAAAGCGTCAATGTGAACAGCGCGACCGTCGCCGTCAATCTGGGCACCCTCAGACTCGGTGATGCCAGTGACAGCAACCAGGTCAATATCACCGATTTCAGCATCCTGGCAGCCAATTTCGGTCAGGCTGGCGCTCCGAGACCGACAGGCGGCGTCATCCCCGTGCCACCCCCCAGCGCCCCGCTTCCCCCAGAGCTGAGTTCGGCGCGCATGAGTCTGAGCAGGTCGCGCGGGCGCCTCCGGGTCAACGACATCTTCAGCGTGACGGTGCGCGTGGGCAATGCGAGCAGCAGCGCCAGTCAGGGTATCGTCATCAGTCAATTGGATGGATCGGAAGTGCATCTGACCTTCGATCCCGCCAGGCTGCGTGTGGAGTCGGTGAATGGGCTGACCGCTGGCGCGGCGTTCACATCGGTATTGCAGAGCGCCTACAACAACACGACGGGCACGATCGACTTTGCAGCCGGGAGTCTCGACAGTCCGATCCAAAGCGAATTCGATTTGGTCACAATTCGTTTCCGCGCGCTCGCCAGCACCGGCACGGGCACGACCGCGATCCAGGCATCGACCGCGCCGAATCGTCAAAATCTGCTCACGCTTCGTGGGGCTGAAGGCGCACCGACGCTGACGCCGCTGAACGTGACTGTCGCGCCGTAAGTCTGGTTGACCGTCGATGCGCCAGCCCTGCCCTCACCCAAAGGACGCGCGCAGTCCGCGCCAGCGCAGGATCGCCAGGACGACATCCTCCAGTGCATAGGGTTTCCTACAGCATATCGTCCAGTGACCAGTGATTCGCCCAGCGCACATCGATTTCATCGCGCACGAGTTGATAGCGAATATCGGCAGAGAGTCGCATCCGTCCCCCTGCATCCTCATTCATCGTCGAGGCGTGGATCATGAAGGGGCTGTGAATGACCATATCGCCCGCTTCGTAATCGCTTGCCAGCCAACGGCTGTCGATTCGCTGCGCCAGCGCGTTCAAATCCTTGTCCATCCAGCCTGTCGCGTTCATGTGTTTGTGGTAAGCACTAATGCGTTCTTCCGGCGGTAAGTCGGCACTGCTGCGGGCGCTTTCTGCTTCCAGCTCACGCCCCCAACGGTCCGATCCTTCCAGATAGACCAACCCACCCATCGCAACCGGTGTATCGCCAATCGGAATCCAACTGGTGCAGATGCGGTCGGTGCCGCCGCGCAGATACACCAGATCGTAATGCGGACCGGTACAATTGGGGTCATTGGGCTTGGTGTAGCGTAAAATCTTGCGCTTGTGCAGATAGACCGCGCCCTCGAAAAACATCTCGTAAAAGCGCCAGATCGGTTCGGCAAGGCAGAACGCCTCGAATGCCGCCCAGCGCGCCATCTCCATCAGAATCTTATTGGGATGGACAACTGACATTGGGTCAGGCAAAGGCAGGTTGTCGCCCGCGTAAATACCCTCCACCCCCGCCGTTCCCGACGCGACCAGCCCGGTTTCGCGCATCGCCTCGAACACGCGCGCCCGGAACGCCAGTACCGTATCACGGTCAAGGATGCCCTTCAGCCACAGATACCCCTGCGCATTGAATTGTTCATAGAGCGCCGCCCGCGACTGATGCGGGTTCGTCGGTTGCAGCCGCCCGATACGCGCAGGTGCGAGTGTATAGCCATTGCTGACGAGCGGCATATCCAGAAAGGTTCCCATCAAAAATCTCCCTGAGCGACTGCCTTCAAACATCGACTGATTGTGCCGCGTCCTCGCCTTTGCGTCACCCTTGTGATGCGTATTCGGTGAAATATACGCCGCTGCCGGTACAGGATGATCATAAACTACAGGTGGCAGGGGATGACCCGAATGTCACCGTGTCGCTCGGTGTGCGGCAGCCCAAATTCACAAGCCGCTATGATCGCGTTTTGCGTGCAGTCTGATTCGATGCGCCAGCCCTGCCTACTCAAAGGACGCCCGCAGTCCGCGCCAGCGCAGGATCGCCAGGATCACCACCGGGGCGCCGAACAGCGCGGTGACCGCATTCAGCGGCAGCACCGTCCGGCTCCCTGGCG
Organism: Anaerolineae bacterium; assembly: GCA_034437395.1. GTDB lineage: Bacteria > Chloroflexota > Anaerolineae > Aggregatilineales > Phototrophicaceae > Flexifilum. The sequence goes on from DAOTUN010000108.1 coordinate 2,366, forward strand.
CCTGCGCGATCAGATCGGCGGCGATCGCCAGCAGTGCGCCGACGATCAGCGCCGCCGGAATGGTGATGCGGTGATCCGAGGTGCCGAACAACGACCGCGCCAGATGCGGCGCCGCGATTCCAAGAAACCCGATCGGTCCGCAAAAGGCGGTGACCGCGCCCGCCATCAGCCCGACGCCGACGATGATCGCCAGTCGCACCCGCCCCAGGCGCACCCCCAGGCTGGCGGCATAACTTTCACCGAGCAGCAGCGCATTCAGTGGCTTTGCCAGCGTCGCGCACAGCAGCAGTCCGCCGATGACGATCGGGGCGAAAATCGGCATCTGTCCCCAGGTCACCCCGCCGAACGAGCCGAATCCCCAGTTGATGAATGCCTGAATGCGCTCCGGGATGCTGAAGAACAACAGCAGGCTGACCAGCGCGCCGACCGCGTAGCCAAGCATCAGCCCGACGATCAGCAGCGCCACCCGATCCCTGATCCGGCTGGCGATCAGCAGCACCAGCAGCATCACCAGCCCCGCGCCGATGCTGGCTGCCGCCGCGATCCCCAGGTCACCCGCCAAGCCGAAGCCCGCCAGCAGCGCTACGCCCGGCGCGCCGATCGCCAGGATCACCAGCGCGACGCCCAGACTGGCACCCGAACTGATCCCCAACACGAACGGATCAGCGAGCGGATTGCGAAACAACGTCTGCATCAGCAGCCCGCCGACGGACAGCGCCGCGCCCGCCAGCGCAGCCGTCAGCACTTTGGGCAGCCGAAAACGCAGGACGATGTTCGTCCAGGCATCGCGGCTCGCTTCGCCGCCCGTCAGGGCGCGCACGATGTCGCTGAGGGGAATATCGACCGATCCGAGCGACAAACTCAGCGCGATCGCCGCGATCAGCACGGCGATCAGGCACGCGAACAGCAACGGACGGCGCGCCAGGGCACGCCGTCCGTTGACTGCACTGCCGCGCGGCTCACGACTCACCGCAGCCGACGCCGACACGGGTTATTCCTTCGGGAGATTGCGGAAGTAGACAAGTTCATGTTCCGGCAGCAGATCAGGATGCAGGATGGCAATCAGGTCGGCAAGCACGAGCTGCGGGTTGGCGACGCCGCTCTCGAAATAATCGTTGCCGCCGTTGGCATTTTCGCGCGCGTCGAAGTTGTAGACCTGTCCGTTCGTCACCGCCGCGAAATCGGCGTAGCGCTCATCCTGTGCCACGAAATCCATCAGTGTGGTGACACCGAACGTCCCCGGCATCCATATATCGGCGTCGAGTCCTGCCTCGTAGACCGTCTCGAACGCGAATGGCACGCCAGCGGCGGTGTCCTGTGTCTCCGGCGCATCGCCCAACACCAGCATCCCGCCCGCGTCGCGCACATACTGCGCGGCAAAGCTGTCACTGCCGGGGATGAACCAGGCATCGGCGTAGCTGAGATAGCCGTTCCACAGCACGGCGGGACGTTCGGCGTCGGACAATGCCGCTGTCAGCGCCGTCAGATCGGCGTAGGACGCAGCTTTCGCCTCGAAAACCTCGTTCGCCAGCGCTTCACGGTTGTAAAACAGCGCGATGAACTTAGCCCACTCCGCCTGACCGAGCGGCGATCCTTCGACGTAATCCGACGCGACCACGACCGGTACGCCAGCCTCGATCAGGGTGGGATGGGTGTCGTAATCCGGGCTGCCGCTGCCAAATGCCAGCACCAGCGCCGGCTCCGCATCGAGGATCGCCTCGACGTTGACGCTCGGTCCGCTGCCGACTTCGAGCAGATCGCCCGCCGCGAAGCGCGCCACGACCTCAGAGTTGCTCACATACAAGCCGCTGTCCATGCCGATCAGGTTGTCCAGCAGACCCAGATCATCCAGATGCGGGACATAGGTCGTGGACAGCGCGATCAGAGCGCCCGACGGCACCTCGATCATCAGCGCATCGTCGAAGCCTTCAGGCGCGGGCGTGCCGCATTGCACCAGGACATACTGAAAAGCATCAATGTCAGCGGCGCCGGGGAACGGGGTCAGCACATCCACCACTTTGTAGTTGTTGTGGTAGCTCACGCGCCAGCCCTCGGAAAAGCGCGGCTCGACTTTTTCGGGGAAGTAATCGACGGTCGCGTCGAAACTCTCGACGCAGGACTCGGTGAGATTGTCGGCAGATACGCTGAACAGTGCGAATGGGGTGAGCGCGATCGAGACGATCAGCGCCGCGAGCAGAGAACGGAATTTCATGGGGTTTGCTCCTTGCATTGCGGATAAGCGCAGTGCAGGGGAAAAGCAGGCGCCAGCGCGCACCATCGTCTCTCGATTAGGGATCGAGAAAGTGTAAAACAAATAGGATCCCGCCGAGAGGTGGGTAGGATGCGCGAAAACGCTATCATGCTCGTCTCCTTGACCGCGAAGGATTGCACGAGCTGTTTGCAGAGGGCGGGTAGTCGGACTTCGGCGGCTAGCACGCCGTTACCGTTGCGGGACAGTGCCGGACTTAAACCGGGCTTCCCCCATTATGCGCTGTGCATCCGGGCATCAGCGCACCCTTGCAATCGTTGTGCATACATTTGAGCATAGCATGAGCGCGACGGCGGCGTCAACGGTCGATCGGCGCCGCTGGTTATTTCACAAAACGATACGCCGCCATGATGTCCCCCGCGAATGGGGTGAAGGTGCCCACGAACGACGGCGCGTCGTTGATCACCACGCCACCGATCTCGACCCAGGCGTGTGCTTCCAGAGTCGCCGCGCCCTTGCGCACGCCGATCCTGATATCGCTGGCGATCCCTCGCCGACGCAGCAGCCACCACAGCACCAGCGCGCGCTTGAGACAATTGGCTTTGTAGGGACTCAGGCGCGCCGCCGCATTGACCATGCGTGCCAGACGACGCGCGCGCGCGGTCGAGTCGGACGTGGCAGCGGCTGTGGGTTGCGGTGTGCGGGCTTCAAGGGTGGCGCGCATCCGCTTCAGCCCGACGCGATGCAGACCGACTGCTATCGACGGCAGCAGCAGCAGCGACAGGATGAAGACCCAGCGCGACTCCCCGTCATAGCGGTTGTCGGTAAAAAAGCGCACCACGCGGCGCCCTAACCTGTTCATCGAGTCAGCCTTGCGCACAAACGATGCTGTGATGCTATCATGATGCCACCCTAGACGTGAGCGTGATTTTGAATCAGTCGATTATGCGTCCTGCCACACCCCTCACCGCCCACGCGATCATCGACACGCCCCTGCGCGCAGTCGGCTTGACGATCGGCTATCGCGGACGCCGTGCGCCCGATCGCGTGCTGCTCGCCGATCTCGACCTTGCCCTGCACGCCGGAGAGCTGGTCTGTCTGCTCGGACCGAATGGCGTCGGCAAATCGACCCTGCTGCGCACGCTGTGTGGGATGCAGCCGCCCCTGCATGGCACGATCACACTCGACGGGCGCGACCTGAGTCGCCTGCCCGCCGCCGAGCGTGCCCGCATCCTCGGCGTCGTGCTGACCGATCGGACTCAGCCCGGCTTGATGACCGTGCGCGAACTGGTGTCGCTCGGTCGCTATCCCTACACCGACTGGTCGGGACGGCTGTCCGCTGCCGACGAGCGCGCGGTCGATGCCGCGATCGCGTCGGTCGGCGGTGAGATGCTGTCCGACCGTCAGATCACCGATCTCAGCGATGGCGAACGGCAAAAATTCATGATCGCGCGCGCGCTGGCTCAACAGCCAGCGATCATTCTCCTGGATGAACCGACCGCCTATCTCGATCTGCCACGTCGCATCGAGATCATGCTGCTGCTGCGACGCCTCGCCGCAGAACAGGAGACCGCGCTGGTCGTCTCGACACACGATCTCGATCTGGCGCTGCACATGTCGGACACGTTGTGGCTGATGCCGGGTGACGGCACGCTGCATACGGGCACGCCCCGCACCTTGATCGACAGCGGCGCTCTGGGGCGCGCCTTTGCCGGGGTGCAGTTCCGATACGATGACGCGCGTGGCGATTTCAGCGTGTCGTATAGCCGTTAGTACCATTCAGTTGCCAGCGATCAGGTACACTTTCTCGAATTGGTTCCTCGTTCCCACAAGGTGACCCTCATGCCCGTCGTGCCTCTCGACCACTATCTGCGTTACGCCGAATTGACCACCCTGCTCATCGATTTCGCGGCAGCCTATCCACACCTGATGCGCGTCGAGTCGATCGGCAAGAGCTACGAAGGGCGCGACATCTGGGCGGCGATCGTCACCCGCTTCGACACGGGCGCGGACAGCGAAAAACCGGCGGTATGGGCGGACGGCAACATTCATGCGTCCGAGGTGTCGCCCGCGACGGCATGTCTGGTGCTGATCCAAAAACTGCTCACAGGCTACGGACACGACGAGACGATCACGCACGTCCTCGATACGCGCGTCTTTTACATCTGTCCGCGCGTCAATCCCGACGGCGCGGAGCTGGCACTGGCGGATGTGCCGCGTATCCTGCGATCCAGCACTCGCCCTTACCCTTACGACGAGGACGCGCTCGGCGGGCTGGTCAATCAGGATATCGACGGTGACGGACGAATGCTGTACATGCGCCTCCCCGACCCCTACGGTCCCTGGAAACAGCATCCCGACGACGCCCGCCTGATGATCCGACGCGACCCGATCGAGCGCGACGGGACGTATTATCGCGTCTATCCTGAAGGGCTGATCGAAAATTACGATGGATTGACGGTGACGCCAAAGCCGCCCAAGGAACAGCTCGACTTCAACCGCAATTTCCCGTCGCAGTGGCGCCAGGAACACGAACAGCCGGGCGCGGGTCCTTATCCGACGTCAGAGCCGGAAGTGCGTGCCGTCGTCGATTTCATCGTCAGACATTCGAACATCACTGGAGCGACCACCTTCCATACCTGGAGCGGCGTGATCCTGCGTCCGTATGGCACGCAGAGCGACGAAAATTTCCCAGCGGAAGATCTGTGGGTGTATCAGGCGATCGGCGCCAAAGGCACCGAAATGACGGGATACCCGACCATTTCGGTGTTTCACGACTTCAAATATCATCCCAAAGAGGTGATCACCGGCGTATTCGACGACTGGCTCTACGAACATCTGGGCGTGTATGCCTGGACGGTCGAGCTGTGGTCACCCCAGCGCAAAGCCGGGATCAACGAATATAAATACATCGACTGGTATCGTGAGCATCCCGTCGAAGACGACCTGAAAATGCTCAGGTGGAGCGACGACCAGCTTGGCGGTGTCGGCTGCGTTGCCTGGTATCCGTTTCAGCATCCACAGTTAGGCGCGGTCGAGCTGGGCGGGTGGGATTTTCAGTTTGCCTGGCGCAATCCGCCACCGCAGTTTCTCGAAGCTGAGATCACCCCATTCGCGGACTGGCTGATTTGGCAAGCGGCGATCGCCCCGCGCCTGGAGATCGGGGAGACGCGCGTGCAGCCGCTCGGAGATGGACATTACAAAGTGACGGTGCTTGTCCAGAATACAGGGTGGCTGCCGACCAATGTCTCCAAAAAAGCGGTGCAGAATAAGGTCGTGCGTCCTGTAATCGCGGAGATCGCTCTGCTCGACGGCGCGGTACTGGTGAGCGGCAAAGCCCGCGAAGAACTGGTACAGCTCGATGGGCGCGCTTACACCGCCAGCGCCGCCACCCCCTGGAGTCTGTTCCAGGCTGCTACCCCTGATCGCGCCAAAGTCGAATGGGTGGTTTTTGCGCCCAACGGCGGCGAGGCGGCGGTCACCATGCGGCACGAGCGGGCGGGCACCGTCCGCACGACGGTCATGCTGACGACAGCTGACCCATCATGACCTATCCATGATTTTCTTGACAAGGCGATCGCGTCGGTGATACACTCATTATGTTGTTTTAGTGAATCACTCTCGTCGATCGAGCAGCGGAGCATCGGACATGACTCAATTCACGCCTGCCCTCCTTGTCGGATCGACGCTCACCACTCAACCCGCGTAACGACCGCGCCACCGCCCGTCCTGCCGTACCGCGCCCCGTTGCGGCGCGCGGCAGTCCCGGTTTGTCGGATCATCATGCGGAACGAGATGGGATGCGTCTCCCCGACGTTGACCCGTTTCACGATACCTGCGGACAGGTATTGCGTCGCGCCGCCTCTGTGCGCGTCGATCGCGGCTGCATTCACCTGACTTATTGAGTGCATCGATGCCGCCCCACATGATGAACTGCATTTCTATCAAGGACAAACCGAGCTATGTCTCGCACCTTATCCACGTTTCAATCCGACGACGCCGACCTGATCGATGAAAATGAAATCGACTCGTCGCTCGACAGCCGCGCGGCGCGCAAGCGCAAAATCAATCCGAAACACAAGCCGAAAAAATCCGAGCAGGAGATCGTCAGCGAGCTGAGCGCCGAGGCAGCGCCGCTCGTGCCGACCACACTGACGTACCAACCGAGTCGCTTTGAAGCCGAATGGCTGATGGAATCACTGAAGCCATTTTTTGATCGCGGTCTGATCACCGACATCGTGGAGCTGGTGCGCGGCGGCAAAGAAGCCAGTGTGTACATGTGTGCCGCGCACGAGTTGTTGGGCGTGCCCTACGTGGCGGCAAAAGTATATCGTCCACGCATGTTCCGCCAGATGCGCAACGATGCGGTCTACCGCGAAGGGCGTGAAGTCGTCTCGGACGACGGCAAGCTCATCAAGAACACCGATAACCGCATCATGCGCGCCATCGGCAAAAAATCGTCCTACGGCGTGCAGGTTGCGCATACCTCGTGGCTGATGTACGAACACAATACGCTCAAGGCGCTGTACGCGGCGGGCGTCGATGTGCCTCAGGTGTACAGCGCGGGCAGCAACGCCCTGTTGATGACTTATGTTGGCGATCTGCACCGCCCCGCGCCGACGCTGAGTATGGTCGAGCTGGATGAGCAGGAAGCGCACACCTTGTTCGCCCGCACCATGCGCAATATCGAGACGATGCTGATGCACGGGGTCGTTCACGGCGACTTGTCGTCGTACAACTTACTCTACTGGGAAGGGACGCTCACCCTGATCGACTTTCCCCAGGCGACAAATCCCGAATTGAATCCCAATGCCCCCGAACTATTCACGCGCGACGTGCTGCGCGTGTGCGAGTATTTCGCGGATCAAGGGGTGGATGCCGACGCCGAAGCGCTGGCAGATCGTCTGTGGCAGACCTACGTCAAACATGGCGCGCAAAAGCGTATGCTGGAGAATCTGATATTGGAAGAAGAAGAGGATTACGACTGAATGGGGTCTGTATGGCGGACACGTAACTTCATGTGTCCGCCGTCAGTTTTGCAAAGCACATCGGCATATCACTTTACATTTTAGGGATTATTCTGTATCTTCTCAGTAAGAGGTTTGATCTTTCTACGTAGATATGGACAGGAGCCAATGGCTAATCGGAGTCAGGACGAAAATATCACACTGTTGACCGACGCGCTGCGCCACGCTGGCACGCGCGGACTGTCGATCGACCAGGCACGTATCGTCGTATTTGGCAAAGACACCACCGCCGGATCGAAGACTAAAAAACTTCTTGAACGCCTCAAATCAAAGGGTGTCGTCCATACGGAAATGGGCATTGGCGGCATCGTTTTTTTGATCAATCAGGGGCAGTGACCCGCATTTTGGGGACACTGTATCTCGTCGCCACGCCGATCGGCAATCTCGAAGACATCACCGTGCGCGCGCTGCGGGTGCTGCGGCAGGTGCGCGTGATCGCGGCGGAAGACACCCGTCACTCGTTAAAATTGCTCAACCATTATGGGTTCGCCGCCCGGCTGATCAGCTACCACGATCACAATAAAGACACCATGACCGCGACTCTGGTCGCGCACCTGGAGCGTGACGATATGGCGCTGATCACCGACGCGGGCACACCCGGCATATCCGATCCGGGCTACGAGATCGTGGCGGCGGCGCTGGACGGAGGTTTCGAGGTCGAGCTGATCCCCGGCGCCGATGCGATCACGACCTTGATCGCATCGGCGTCACGCCGGGAAATACCGGGTGTCGAAAGCGGGATGCCGTTTCGCTTTTTAGGGTTTCCGCCGCGCAAAGAAGGCGCTTTCCGCGTCCTGTTCGAGCGTCTGCATCATGCCCGCGAACTGCTGGTGATCTACGAAAGCCCCAATCGGCTGGTCAGGACGCTGGCGCTGCTGGGCGATCTCTACGGCGAACGTCAGGCGGTCGTCGGACTCGAACTGAGCAAATTCTACGAGGAGATCGCGCGCGGATCGCTGACCGAGCTACGGGCGTATTTCGAGCGTGCGCCGATTCGCGGTGAGGTCACGCTGGCTGTCTATCCGCTTTCGTAATGCGAAATGCCAGCTCGTCCGCAAAATCGAAGCGTTCGACCGTCCAGGGTTGATCCGCTGTGAGCTGTGCCAGCGACTCGGCGTAATGCCCGCGCATCCCCTTGGATTCTCCACTCAGGCTGCGCACGGGATAGCTGACGATCAGCACGCGCGCCGGGATCGACTGCAAAAGTCGAGCGGGCGCGGTGCGGTCGATCTGTGCCAGACACGGCAGCGCCTTGATCACCAGCGCGACATCGAACTGTCCTAGATCGTCGAACACCCCTTCGCGGCTGACATCGCGCGACAATCCGCGCCCATCCACGCCGAGCAGCGGCAGCGCATCATCGTAAAAGCGCGCCAGATCATCCAGCACATCGATCGCCAGATAGCGCGCTCCCGGCATGAGCGGCATCCAGGGAATCGCCAGCGGATTCAGTCCGCACGCCAGATCGATCACCGAGGTGACCGGCGCCAGTGCGCCGAACAACGTGGTGTAAAATTCGTCCAGCAGCTTCAGCCGTTCGCGCGACGACGCATGATGATCGAGCATCGTATAACACACGGCTTTACGATCGTCGGGCAATGCCGCGCGCAGCCGCGCCAACGCCGCCGCGTAATCCATTTCGGCGCCGTCGAGATAGGCGCCGACCGTCTGATGCAGGCGATTTTTAACTTCTTTGACCGCCTCTTTGTGGCGCCTTCCTTTGCCCAGCTCGATGGCAGCCAGATGCGCGATCAGAACGCGCGCCACGCCACGATACTTGCGACTATCGGCTACCTCCGCCGTGATCGCCGCGATCACCGCGTCATCCATTATGCAGCCCCTCCGGTACGACTCCGCGCAGCGCATCCATCAGCCGCGTCATGAAGCGCAGATTGTGCATGGTCGCCAGGCGCACGTAGGCGGCATCCTCGATCGCGTGCAGATGATGCAAATAGGCGATCGAGTACCGTGTGCACGCCACACAGTCGCACGACTCGTCGATCGGCGTGGTGGTGCGTGTATGCTTGTCGTCTTCCAGATAGATGAACTTGTACCAGTCATCGCCGCCGCGCGTTGGATCGCCCGTCATGCGATACAGTCGTCCGCGTCTGGCGTCGCGGGTGGGCAGCGCACTGTCGAAAATAGTGTATCCGAGCGCGTGGCACGCGACGACGTTCGCCGGGTGTCCGACGCCGAGCGCATGAATGGGATAGTGCGCCGGGATCGCCCGTCGCACCACATCGAACATCTCGACCAGCAGATTATGTTCACCATCGAGTGGATAGCCGCCAAAGCCATAGCCGTCGAAGCCGATCGCCAGCAGTGCTTCAGCACATTCACGACGCAGTTCCGGGATATTACCGCCCTGCACCACCCCAAACAGGCGCGGGCGCGTGGTCTCATCCATGCGTTTGCCGATCACCAGTTCGTCGAAGACCTCGCGGCAGCGTTTCGCCCATTTGATCGTCCGCCGCACCGCGTCAGCTTGCGTCTCGGCGTCGGCGTCGGCGTGGGTGCAATCGTCCAGCACGTACACGACATCGCCCCCATAGCTCATCTGAAGCTGGATACTCTTTTCGGGCGTGAGATTGTATTTGGTGCCGTCGTCGGCACGGTAAACCATACCTTTCTCGTTGAGAGTGCCGTACTTAGGATTCTGGCGCACCAGCGAATAGACCTGAAAGCCGCCGCTGTCAGTGATGATCGGCTTATCCCAGCCCGCGAACGAGTGCAGTCCGCCATGTCCCGCCACCACCGACGATCCCGGATGCTGCATCAGGTGAAAGGTACTCATGACCAGCCCGGTCACGGCGCAGCGTTCCAGATCGGCACTCTCAACACCGCGCACGATCGCGCGCGTGGCATCAGGCAGAAAGACAGGCAGGTGCAGCGTACCATGTTTGAGATCGAGTCGCGTATTGCTCAAATGGGACAACCTCGCTGTAAGGACGCATAAACCTGCGCCCGCACGGAAAATGATTTACGCCATGCGCCGCCGCGACAAGTCGCGGACGAAACGCAGCAGCACGTCGCGCCAGGCAGTCGGTCGTTCGAGATGCGGCGTGTGTCCGGCGTCCTGGATGACCTCGACGCGGGCATTGCGCAGTCGCTTCTGCATCGCGCGGGCGGCGTCGGTGAATTTTACATCCAGCGCCCCGCATAACAGCAGGGTCGGCGCGTCCACCGCCGACAGCCGATCCCATAAATTCGGCTGTGCCCCTGTCCCCATCCCGCGCAGGCTGCCCGCCAATCCGATTGGATCGTTGTGCAGACGCGCAGCGCGCAAGGCGGCGCGCGGCGCGTCGGGCAGGCTGGCGTGACTGGCGAACAGCGGCAACCGTTCCCATTCGTCCACGAACGCCTCAATCCCATCACACGCGATCCGCTCCGCCAGCGCGTCGTCGGCAAGCTGGCGTGCTGCGCGTGCAGCGGCGTCCGCCAGACCAGGTGATGCACTCTCCAGTATCAGCGATCGCAGCGGGTGACTTAGGGCGTAGTACAGTGCCAGCCTGCCACCCATCGAGTAGCCGAGCAGATGCGACGACTCGGCGCCGCACGCCCGCAAAATCGCGTGCAGATCGTCGGCGGCGCGTGGCATGGCATAGCGCGCCGGATCGTCTGGCTTGCCTGTGGCACCGTGTCCGAGCAGATCGACCGTGACCACCTGAAAATGCCCGGACAGCCAGGGCAGATGCGCGCTCCACGACGTGCCGCTTCCGGTGAAGCCGTGCAGCAGCGCCAGCGGTTCGCCGTATCCGGTGACCGTGACATGATAGTCAACGCCGTTGATCTTCACGAGGCACCTCCGTGCTTTTGCAGCAGCGCGCTCACATCGGCGCGACGCACCTTGCCTGACGCGGTGAGAGGGAGTTCCGATGCAAAGGCAATCACGCGCGGCTGCTTGTAGCCCGCGAGAATCTGACGGCTGAACGCGATCAGCGTCGCGGCGTCGAGCGTGCTGTCGTCCCGGCGGACGATCAGCGCCGCGACCCGCTGTCCCCATTCAGGGTCAGGCAGCCCAACCACACAGGCATCGAGTACGTCGGGATGGGATCGCAAAGCTGCCTCGACTTCGGACGGATAGACATTCTCGCCGCCGCTGACGATCAGGTCGGTGCGCCGCTGCACCAGCCACAGGTCGCCGTCGGCGTCGAGATAGCCGAGATCGCCCGTGTCGAGCCAACCGTCGATGGCTTCAGCGCCCAGATAACCGCGCATGACCGTATCCCCCGCGACGCGGATGGTTCCGATCGTCCCCGGCTCGACCGCCTGATCGTGCGCATCCATGATTCGGAGAGCCGTTCCCATGAGCGCGACGCCCACGCTGCCGGGTTTGCGGCACACCTCATCTGGCAGCATCGTCGTCACCTGCGACGCGGCTTCAGTCATGCCATAGGTCACGGCGATCGGCAATCCCGCCTCACAGCAGCGTCGCAGCAGATCGACCGGGGCAGCGGCACCGCCAAGCAGCATCAGCCGCAGCGAAGGTGGCGCGGTGAAACCGGACTCCAGTAATCTGTACAACTGCGTCGGCACCAGCGAGACGAGCGTCACCCGTTCCTGCGCGACAGCGCGGGCGATGTCGTCGGTGTCGCGCGTCGGCGTCATCAGCACCAGCGCCGACCGATCGATGCAGGCGCGCACCAGCATGGCTAATCCGCCAACGTGATAGAGCGGCAGCGACAGCAGCCAGCGATCGCGCGCGGTCGTGCCAATACGCTGACGTGAGGCGAGCGCACTGGCATGAAAATTGCCGAAGGTGAGCTGCGCGCCCTTCGGTCGTCCGGTCGTGCCAGACGTGAACAGGATCGCCGCGACGCGATCGCGGTCGAGGTCGCGCGCTTCGTAATCGGCGACGCTCCCGGCAAAGTCGTCCATGTCGGGCAGCGATGAGACCAGCGACCGTGCGCTCGGCGTGAGCGTGAACAGCGGACGCCCAGCCGCCGACGCGCGCGCATTTGCTTCATGGGCGCTGTCGCACAGCAGCAGCATAACGTCTGCCGCATCGAGTGCATAGCCGATCTCGTCGGGTGTCCAGCGCGTGTTGAGCGGCACCACCAACGCCCCGATTCGCCACAAGGCGTGCATGATCTCGATCGTGCGCTGCGCGTTGTCCGCCAGCACGCCGACGCGATCGCCTGGTTTTACACCTGATGCGGCGAGACGCAGCGCCAGCAGCGCGACGATCTTATTCAGCCGCCCAAAACTGTAGCGCGCATAATGTCCGCCCAGATGCGCGAAATAGGACAGCACCAGCGCGGGGGCGTCGGGATCGGTCTGTGCGGCATCAGCCAGAAAGTCGCGCATCGGTCGTCTTTTCGGGTTTCAGGGACGCCAGGGATAGCGGCGGAAATTCGGCTTGCGCTTTTGCTGATAGGCGTTGCGCCCTTCCTGCCCTTCCTCACTCATATAATAGAGCATGGTGGCGTCGCCAGCGAGTACCTGCAGGCCAGTCTGTCCATCGAGATCGGCGTTGAAGCTCGCCTTCAGAAAGCGGATGGCGATCGGACTCTTGTCCAGGATTTCGCGCGCCCACTGCACACCCTCGGATTCGAGCTGTTCGACCGGGACGACCGCATTCACCAAGCCCATTTCCAGCGCCTGCGCCGCGTCGTACTGACGGCACATGTACCAGATTTCGCGCGCCTTCTTCTGACCGATGATCGACGCCAGATAGCTGGCACCATAGCCGCCGTCGAAGCTGCCGACTTTCGGACCCGTCTGCCCGAAAATGGCGTTATCCGCCGCGATCGTCATATCACAGATGACATGCAGCACATGCCCGCCACCAATGGCGTAGCCCGCCACCAGCGCGATCACCGGTTTGGGCATGACGCGGATGATGCGCTGAAGCTCCAGCACGTTCAGCCGTTCGCTGCCGTCGTCGCCGCGATAGCCCGCATCGCCGCGAATCTTCTGATCGCCGCCGGAACAAAACGCATACTTACCGTCTTTCGCGCTCGGTCCGTTGCCAGTGAGCAGCACCACACCGATCGAGGTGTCGCGCCAGGCATCGCGGAATGCCTCGGTCATCTCGTCGATCGTCTTCGGGCGAAAGGCGTTGCGCACCTCCGGGCGGTTGAAGGCGATACGGGCGATTCCGTCGGCTTTGTGATAGGTGATGTCCTCGTATGTCGCCACCTGCTGCCAGGCGACCCCCTGCATGTCGATCACGGTATTGACTCCTTGTTTGGGTGCAATGCGGATTCCAGGTCGTCAAAAATGTGCAGTGCCGCCAGATGCGCGCGCACCTGCCTGATCAGGGCGCGGCGGGCGGTCTCGTCGTGCGGCGTCTCGGTGCGAACCTCGATCAGCCGCGCGCCGTCCATGCCACCGCTGGAAATGTATGATCGAAAGTGTGCGCGACTCTCCACACGGATGTACTCCAAGCCGTACAGCGCCGCGACATGGGTATAGTCGAGACCGTGCGGCATGACGAACAGGTCGGTAAAGGTCGGTTCGTAGTCCTGAATCGGCAGGCGATGAAAGATACCACCGCCGTCGTTGTTCATCAGCACGATCGTGACATTGCGCATGGCGCGATCCTTGAGCGCGAACAAGCCGTTCATGTCGTGGTAGAGCGTGATGTCCCCTACCAGCATCACCAATGGCGAGTCGGGATACGCAGCGGCAATCCCCAACGCGGTCGATACGTTGCCGTCGATGCCGCTGGCGCCCCGATTGGCGCTGATGTGCAGCGGTGTCTCGCGCGTCCGTCCAAACTGATCGACATGGCGAATGGGCAGGCTGTTGCCGACAAAAAGCTGCGTGTCGGCTGGCAGGTGCGCGATCAGGTCGTAAACATACGCTGCGTCGAAATCCTCGTCGCGCAGCGCTGAGTCGATCGCCGCCCAGGTTCCGGCTTCAAGAATCAAAAATGACGTATACCACCTGCTCTCACGGCGCAGCAGCGGGTCGGCAATCAGGGTGTCACACACCATTTTAGGATCGGCGTGCATGAAGTGTGTGGTGCGGTGCAGATCATCCGTCCACACCCCGTCGGCGCTCACCTGGATATATGCGACGCCACCCGATTTATCGAGATAATCGTTCAACCATTTTGATGTCGGCACATCGCCAAAACGGATCACCACGTCGGCGGGCGGCACGCCCATATCGTTCAAAAACGTCTCATAGCCCGCCAGCGTATTGGCTGCAAAACCGACGCCAGACGACGAACCAGCAAATCGCACGCCAGACGATGGCTCCGCAAAGACCGGATAGCCGAGGCACCTCGATAAATTTGTGGCTGCACCAGCAAAGCCGCCGTCCGGGCAGTTTGTCCCACACACGATAATGCCGCGTTCATGACGGGCGATGATGTCCTTGAGCAACTGCCCCTCTGCATCCGAAAGCAGCGGCGGACTCGGCATTGTGAAGGTGGTCATCGGCGCGTCATCCGCATGATCGGGCACGGCAGTTTTGTCGCCCGCCACCGCGATCGGCTCCAGCGGCTTGCGGAACGGCACGTTGACATGCACTACGCCGCGTTTACCACCGATCGCCCCGCGCGCGGTGGCAAACGCGCGCGCAGCCGTCGTGCGCAGATAGCGCAGCGTCAGCGGCGCCGGATCGCCCTCCGGCAGCGCGACATCAACCGACCACAGCGCGTAATCGCCGTAGATCCTGATCTGGTCGATCGTCTGGTTGGCGCCGCTGCCGCGCAGCTCCGGCGGACGATCGCCCGTCAGGATGATCAGCGGGATGCGCGATTCGTGCGCCTCGACGACCGCCGGAAAAAAATTGACCACCGCCGACCCCGACGTGCAGACCAGCGCGACCGGCGTGTCGGTCGCGCGCGCCATGCCGAGCGCGAAAAATGCCGCGCTGCGCTCGTCGAGGTGGCGGTAGAGCGTGATCTGCGGATGCGCAGCGAATGCCAGCGTCAGCGGCGTCGAGCGCGATCCGGGCGCAATGCACACGGCGCGCAAGCCAGATCGCGCCAGCTCATCCACCAGGATATTCGACCATACATAATTGCGGTTAGGCGCGGACATCGATCTGCGCTCCTAAAGCGTTGAGCATCGGTCTGAATTTAAGCGCGGTCTCGTCCCATTCGCGCGCGGGCTGCGATTCCGCGACGATCCCTGCCCCGGCGTAGAGCCATACCCGGTCATTCTGGCTCACCGCCGACCGGATCGCCACCACGAACGCGCCATCCATCTGGGGATCGATCCAGCCGACCGGAGACGCATACCAGCCGCGCGGTACTGGTTCGGCGTCACGTATGAACGCGAGCGCCTCTGTGCGCGGGCTGCCGCCCAATGCGGGAGTCGGATGCAGCAGCTCGACCAGCGGCAGCACACCCATCGACTCACGCATAGTGGCGTGCATGGGGGTATGCAGATGCTGGATATTCTTCAGACGCAACACCAACGGCGTGTCATCATAGTCGAGCGCCGCTGCCAGCGGCGCCAGGCGGTCGCGGATGCCCTCGACGACCAGATGATGTTCACCGCGTTCTTTGGCGTCCGACAGCAGCGCCGACGCCAATGCGCTGTCTTCCGCCTCGGTCGCCCCGCGTTTGATCGATCCAGCGAGCGCCTCGGTCTCGACATGTGTGCCCTCGACAGCGACCAGCAATTCAGGAGTCGCGCCGAAAAATGTCAGATGTGGGATCGGCGCAAAGGCGAATCGGGTCGTGCCAGGGTAGGCGTCGTGGAGATAAGCGAGGGCGCCATCGACATCGACATGCCCGTCGAAACGCAGCTCGCACACCCGCGACAGCACCACTTTTTTCAGGTGTCCGACACGCATCTCAGCGACCGCTGCCTCGATCATGTCTGTCCAGGTAGATTGGGTCATCGGATAGCGCACCTCGATAGGGTGCGTCGTCATGGGCGCACGCATTTCCACTGCCTGCGATCGCAGCAGATCGCTTTGTTCTGTCAGCGCCGCGCGCAGCGCATCGGCGTCGAGCGCTTCATCGGCTGGCAGCTGGATGTTGAGCGTCAACCAGGTCTTGCCATCGCGCGCTGTCATCTGATAATGCGGCAGCACAAAATAAGCGGGCGCGAATTGTGCCCAGGTGTGTTCCGTGACAAAATCCGGCTGAAACGAGAAACCGCCAAACAAGCGCGGCTGCGCGATCGCATCGCCGTCCTCCAGAATGGTCACGCCGTCGAACAGCGCGCGCGCCTTGTCAGCGACGGTCGCAAAACGGCGTTCGCCCCAGGCGGTGATCTCGACGGCGATGCCCACCCCCACCAGCGTCAGATCATCGTCGTTCCAGTAGAAACGTTCACGATCACGCGCCAGCGCGAAAAACGCCTCCGGCGTGATCCCGTCGCAGCGACAGCTCAGGCTGACGATCCGCGCATCGTTCATCGCGTCTCCTCAGTTCCTTTCGCTGTATCCGTCGCTGTGTGCAATGCTTTCGATCCGTCATAGCCGACGCTCTTCAGCAGCATCGGCAGCAGACTGGTCAGGATACGTTCCGACTCCGGCTCCCCCGTGTACACCCAACGAATGACGATGCCGTAGATCGCGCCCATCCAGGCAAAGGCGACCACCTCGGTATCGACTGGATCGAGCTCGCCGATGGCGACCGCCTCGTCGAGATAACGCTTGATCAACAGCGCAAAGCGATCGTTGACCTCAACGCGCTTTTTCTCGAACAGGTTACCCAACCCGACCGCCTGCACCAGCAATATTTTGGCAGGACGGCGGTAGCGTCCAAAGGTATCGAGACAGGCTTGCAGCGCCGCCTTGACGCGCCCCATGCCCTCGCCTTGATCCTCGACCGCATCGACCACGCGCCGTTCCAGAAGGTCAGCGAATTGATCGACCAGCGCCAGGAAAAGCCGTTCTTTGTTGGGAAAGTGAAAGTAGATCGCGCCTTTGGACGTGTCGGATTCGGTGACGATCTCGTCCATGCGCGTGTCATGATAGCCTTTGGTGGCGAAAATATTGAGCGCCGCATCAAGGATTTTGTCGCGCGTGCTGTCGGCTTTCGACATGAGCTGACTCCCGCCTGATTTTCAAGACCGACTGGTCAGTCTGTAGTTTATCATGGTCGTCGTGGCGTGCAAACGACACTCAGCATTTTTTCATCCTAGAGGATGTCAGGATTGGGGTCTATATCGCGCGGACGTATCGCGTCTATAATGGACGCAGTGCGGAAAACCAACCGAGGACATAAGCCGATGCTTCCCAAAATCAACCCCGATGCGCTGGAGGCAGTCGCCCACGCCGATCATGGCGCGCCGTTCGAGGTGCTGGGCGCACAATCCCTCAATGCCAATCAGGTCGTCATGCGGACGATTCAGCCGAACGCCAGCGCTGTTTCTGTGGTGCTGCCTGGGGAACCAGCGCGCATCATCCCGATGGATAAAATTCATCCGGCTGGCGTATTTGAGACCGTGATCGACACGGCAGCACTGTCACGCAATTACCGTTATGCGGTGACCAACGGCGCCGGAGTCGAGAGCTTTCAGCATGACCCGTACAACACGGCGCGGTTTCCGCTGACAATCACCGAATTCGATATTTATCTGCTCCGTCAGGGACGCCATTTTGAGAGCTATGAGAAGCTCGGCGCGCATGTGCGCGAGATCGAGGGCGTGCGGGGAGTCAATTTCGCGGTGTGGGCGCCAAACGCGCGGCGTGTGAGCGTGGTCGGCAGCTTCAACGGCTGGGATGCGCGTCCCCACGCCATGTACCGTCATGGCGACAGCGGCTTGTGGGAATTGTTCATCCCTGGCGTCGATGAAGGCGCCGTCTACCGCTATTCGATGCGCTCGCACAACCAGGGGTATCAGGAAGACAAGTCCGATCCGCAGGCTTTTTACTATGAGAGGCGCCCGGAAAATGCCAGTATCGTCTACAACCTCAAAGGCTACGATTGGGGTGACGATGCCTGGATGACCCAGCGTGCCGAGACGCTGCTGCTCAACAAGCCCGTCTCGATCTACGAGATTCATGCCGGATCGTGGAAGTACGACGAGTATGGCAACTGGCTGACCTATCGCCAGCTCGCCGAACAGCTCGTCCCGTATGTCAAAGACCTGGGTTTTACCCATATCGAGCTGATGCCGATCGCAGAGCACCCGTTCGACGGATCGTGGGGCTATCAGGTGACGGGTTACTATGCCCCCACCAGCCGCTTTGGGACGCCGAAAGACTTCATGTATTTCGTCGATGTCTGCCACCAGAACGGGATCGGCGTGATCATCGACTGGGTGCCCGCGCATTTCCCAAAAGACGGCTATGCGCTCAGCTACTTTGATGGGACACATCTCTATTCCCATGCCGACCCACGCCAGGGCGAGCATCCCGATTGGGGCACGTACATCTTCAATTACGGGCGCAACGAAGTGCGTAATTTCCTGCTGGCAAACGCGCTGTTCTGGCTGCGTTACTTTCATATCGACGGCTTGCGCGTCGATGCGGTCGCGTCGATGCTGTATCTGGATTACTCGCGCAAAGCGGGACAGTGGATTCCAAATCAGTATGGCGGCAACGAAAACCTGGAGGCGATCGCCTTCCTGCGCGAGTTCAACACACTGGTACATCGTGAGTATCCCGGCGCGGTGACGATCGCCGAAGAGTCCACGTCCTGGCCAATGGTGTCGCGCCCGACCTACGTCGGCGGACTCGGCTTCACGTTCAAGTGGAATATGGGCTGGATGCACGACACACTGGCGTATTTCAAGCTCAATCCCATTTTCCGTCGCTTTCACCACAACCTGATCACGTTTACGCTCATCTACGCCTTTACCGAAAATTTCGTGCTGTCACTGTCGCACGACGAGGTCGTACACCTCAAAGGGTCGCTGCTGACCAAGATGGATGGCGACTGGTGGCAGAAATTCGCCGCGCTGCGGCTGCTGTTCGGCATTCAATACGCCATGCCCGGCAAAAAGCTGAATTTCATGGGTCAGGAATTTGGGCAGTGGACGGAATGGGGTGAGGCAAAGCAACTGGATTGGGATTTGACCGTGTACCCGACACACAGCGGTGTGCAAAACTGGATGCGCGATCTCAACCGTCAGTACCAGCACCAGCCCGCATTGTACGAGCAGGATTTCGAGGCGCGCGGATTCGAGTGGCTGGAAGTGCATGATGTCGAGCAGAGTGTGTATGCCTGGATACGCTATGCCGCCGATCGCTCGGATTATCTGGTCGTGGTGATCAACTGCACGCCGGTTCCGCGTATGTACTACCGTGTGGGCGTGCCGGATGCCGGGCGTTTCGAGGAAGTGCTGAACAGCGATGCCAACGTTTATGGCGGCAGCGATGTCGGCAATGGCGGATCGCTCGACACCGATGCCCTGCCCTGGAGTCGCTATCAGCAAAGTCTTAGCCTGACTCTGCCGCCGTTGGGTATCCTGATCCTGAAGCGCGCAACCGCCGATCAGGAAAACGCCTGACATTGCATGACATTTTCTCTACATACGCATTGTCATGCGTCCCTACAGGCGTGATGAATCCGTGATTTAGCGATTTTTCCGTCGGGGCTTGGCGTGCCAAGCCCCGATGCAAAAATTCTCAATCGGTATTGGGCATGTTCAAACCCTGCACAGAGGAGCATAAGACGTGGGTGACTTCATTCGATTTTTGGCGTCCGACTGTACCCTGACTTTGAAAGAGGTCGAAGCTCTGTTCAAGGCGCTGGACGAGTCGTTCAGCTTCATCATCGATCCGTCGGCGCCGACGCACTGCGAGGTTTTCTTCGGCTCGGAAGTGTTGGCAGCAATCGAGATCAACCGCGCCGAAGAAGACATTTTCGAGGAAGACATCGAGGCGTTGATCGAGGATGTGACCGCGCTGGACGAGCCGCGCAAGGCTGCCGTACTCTCCGGTCTGCGCTCCGCGCGCTGGATGCTGGCGATGGAATTGTTTTCCGAGGGGCACACTGCCTACGATCGCATCGACCAGGTATGGGATATGCTGTTCGAGCGCTGCGGCGGGCTGCTGCAAATCGACGATGAAGGCTTTTACGACATCGACGGTGAGGTTTTATCATTGGAATGAGGGCAACGAGTTTCGCGTTCAGCCATAGGTGGCTATAATGCGTAGACTGATTCCTGATGCGTTACCGATTCTATTGATGCTGTTCACATGAGAGGCTGCATGATGCGACGTTTGTTCCTGATCGTCACTCTGTTCGTTTTCGCGTTCACGCTCACGGTGCCCGCGCTGGCACAAGACCCCGTCGCATCGGTCAATACGGGAAGTCTGAATGTGCGCACCGGACCCAGTATGGGCTTTGGCTCAATCGCTGCACTGCCGTTCGGTTTCGGCGTACAGATGATCGCGCGCAACACCGAAGGCAACTGGGTTCTGATTCAACTGACCAACGGCGTCACCGGCTGGGTAAACATCAACTTCCTGTTCACCCAATTCGACACCAACAGCCTGCCCGTCAGCGATCAGGCGGTCGCCGCCACTGCTACCCCGACCGCGACCGTCACCGGGGCGCTCAATCTCAATCTGCGCAATGGTCCCAGCGTCGATAATGCGGTCATCGGCACGATCCCGCTCAACGAAGTGGTCGTCCTGCTCGGTCGCAATTACAATTCGACCTGGGCACAGGTGCGCCGTGCCAACGGTCAGGTCGGCTGGGTCGAGGGACGCTCACTCACAGGGACTGTGCCTGTGCGCGGGCTGGCACTGGCTGATGGCAGCGTCTTTGTGCCGTTCGCGCCTGGTTTCCCCGGCGAAAACACCACCGGCACCACTGCCCGCACGCACGTCATCGTCCCTGGCGACTCGCTGGGCAGCCTGGCGCTGCGTTTTGGCACCACCATTCACGCCATCGCCGCCGCCAATCGCATCTACAATACCGATCTGATCTATATTGGTCAGACGTTGATCATTCCTGGCTAACGCAGCGGCGAGCGCGTCGTCCTTAAGAAATAATTAGCGCGTTTTGCCGAATCGATCTACAGTATTCGCAGAGAGATATCTATCACAAGAAAGCGTACATCATGTTGACCTCACGTACACGGCATCATTCGTTCGTCTCGATCGCGCTCGTCATCGTGCTGGTACTGACCATGGCATTCGCCGCGCTGCCCGTCGGCGCACAGGAAGCGTGCGCCGCTGGTTTCGAGTCGTACACCATTCGTTTTGGCGATACCCTCTCGCATGTCGCCCGTCTCTACGGCGTCACCTTCACCCAGCTGCGCGCCGACAACAACATCCCCGACGCCAATCTGATTTACTACGGCACGACGCTGTGCATCAATCCGGCTAACATCACCACGGGCTTGGTGCCGCCCCCGGCGATCGGCGAAGCCTGCCCGATCGAATATGGCTACACCCTGTCTGGCGTCGCCTATGCGACCGGCTCGCTGATCCGCGCGATCGCCGACAACAACCGCCTCGCCAATCCTGATTTGATTTTCGCGGGCGAGACGCTGCTGGTCCCTGCTCCCGGCACGGGCTGCTAATTCATCCAAAACAGAAGGGGTGTGCGCAATCGCGCACCCCTTCTTGAAATGGCTGATCAAGATTCACTCGTGATATGTCCCTCAATTCGTTGTAAAAATCAGATCACGCGCTCGTTCCAGCAGCGCGCGCACTCCCGCTTGATCCGATGCCGCACCCGCCCCCTGCACCAGATTGGCTTGCCCGCCACCCCGCAGGGCGCTGTTCGCGCTCGCCAGCTTTTTGAAGATAGCGTTCATGTCGAACGGCAAATCACCGCTGCTTGCCAGCAGATAGCTTGACCGCTCTCCCGCCGCCCCCAATAATGCCACTACACTCGCCCGTTCACACAACAGCAGCGCCAGCGCGCGCAGTGCTGCCCCATCTCGATCGGGGAAGTCTGCCAGCACGATCGTGCAGCCGTCGCGCACTTCAGCATTTTGCAGCAGGGCATCGCGCTCATAAGTGAGGATGAGGGTCTGCGCGTCTTTCAACGCGCGAGCCGTCGTTTTGAGATCGTCGCGCAGCCGGACGACCGCGCCCGGCAAATCAGGCAGCGCACAGGTCAGCTCCGCCGACAGCGCGGTCGTGACACGGACACGATCGCGGTAATCGCGTATTGCGCGTCCACCACAGCGAAATTCGATGCGCAGCTTATCCCCTTTTTTCTCGCTCCTGATGATCTTGATCAGCCCGATCTCGCCCGTGCGCGCGACATGCGTGCCACCGCACGCCGTGCGGTCAAAGCCGTCGATGTCGATCACGCGCAGCCCGTCGGTGGCACGTGCCTCCGGCACACCGCGCATCCGCACCCCGTCCAGCTCAGGATCATCCGCCGCGATCACCCGTGCTATCACCGGACGATCCGCGAACACCACCTCGTTCGCCAGGTCTTCGGCGCTGAAAATACGCGCTTCATCGAGATCGAATCGATCCAGGTCGATGGTTACGCTGTCCACGCCGAGATGAAATCCGACGGTGTTTGCGCCCGCGATCCGCACGAACGCCTGCGACAAAATATGCTGACCTGTGTGCTGCTGCATGTGATCGAAACGGCGCGCCCACTCGACAACGCAGGCAGCGCTATCGCCATTCACCTCCCCCTCCAGCCCGTGCAGCACTGCCTGATCCTCCTTGCGCGTCTGCACATCCACCACTTTCACCCCGCCGATCCGCCCCAGATCGTGCGGCTGTCCGCCGCCAGTCGGATAGAACCAGGTGCGATCCAGCACGACGGCGGGGTGTCCATCGAGCGTCGTCCGTTCTATGATCTGGGCGGTAAATTCATGCGTATAAGAGTCGTCGTAATAAGCACGCATCGAGGCGCCATCCTTTGGCTGTAAAATCCCTGTACAAGTGGATTGTCGTTTTTCAACAGGATCGATGATAATTCAAGAAACAATCTATGCTAGCGTCGCGTCATTTTTGCACTGGAGTCCACATGCCTAAGCGCGTCATGCCTGCCCTGCTCGTGCTATTTTTACTCCCATCGCTCATCTTTGCGCAAGGGGCGTCCCTGCCCCAGGTCGAGATCACCCGCATCGCCAACAGCGTCGTGCTGGTACTGAACCTCGTCGGTGAAGATATTGTCAGTAGTGGATCGGGCACCGTCATCTCAGCCAATGGACAAATCTATACCAACCGCCATGTCGTGGAAGGCGGTGACGATTTCGCCATTCTGTTCATCGACGACATCGGCGAACTGCCAACAGTGCGCTATTTTGCACAACCGACCCTGATTCACGACGAACTCGACTTTGCCATATTGCAGATCGACCGCGACGCCGACGGCAACCCGATCGACGCGGCGGCGCTCAATCTGCCCGTGATCGAGATCGCCCAGGTGGCACCCACTATCGGCGATCCGTTGTTCGTGTTCGGCTATCCCGATATTGGCGACGGCTATCTGGTCTTCACCAGCGGTGTGATCACCACCATCCAAAATGGCAACCTGGACGGCGACCGACTGCCGCTGTGGTATCAGACGGATGCGCAAATCTCGCCCGGCAACAGCGGCGGTCTGGCAGTCAATGCGGCTGGACAGTTGATCGGCATCCCAACGGCAGTACGCAGCGAAGAACGCACGTTGGGGCGTCTGGGCGGCATCCTGAGCGCCACAGCGGTACAGCGCGCCGTCAGTGCCCCCGTCGCGGCAGATACGGTACAAACGACGCCGCTGGTGCGCGCCACGACCGCGCCGAATGCGCCCCAGATCACACAGTCGCTGACGATCGCGCTCGATCGGGTCGAACACAACTTTGAACTCGACGGCGTAGTCGGCATGAAAGCGACGACCAGTATCAGCGCGATCGGCTATCTCGGCGTCGATGTGCGTGCCGCCATCTATCTGTTCTGGGACGGTGGCGATCCGATGCTCGCCAATACCCGCACCCCGTCCAGCGACCGCACCAACGGCGGTCAACTGACCTCTCAGCAGGTAGTCACGCCTGGATTCGAGAACACCATTTATGAGGATGTGTGGTTCTTCATCGCCTATTCATCGTTTCCACTCGGTTTCACTGGCAGCTACAGCGCCTATGTCGAGGCTCAGGTCGGGGTGGATGGCGACGAATTCATCGGCTTCAGCGAACCATTCACCTTCGACCACACCTACCCCGACCAGCAGTTGATCGCCAATCTACTGCGCATCGAACACAATGTCACAGAAAGCGGCATGAATGGCATGAAGGTGTACGGCTATGTAAATGCCATCGGCTATCAGGCCACACCGATCCGCGCCGCGCTGTTCATGTATTTCCAGGACGGCACCCCGATCGACGGTTCAGCGGCGCCGACCGAATTTCAGACGACCAACGGCGATCTCACCGCACAGGATGTGGTCACGCCGTCGTTCGACAATTCCGAATGGCAGGAATTCTGGTTTTTCGTACCTTACGAATATTTCCCGTCGGGGCTGGACGGCACGATCGATGCGTTCGCCCAGATCGAGATCGGCGTCGATGGGGCGGAATTCACCAATTGGAGCTTCACCGAGTCGTTTCAACTGAATTACGACTGAGAAAGCTCGCTGGCGCCTTGTCGGTAGCGATCTGACCATCCACCAGCGTGATCAGGCGATCCATGACGCCAGCGACATCGGCGTCGTGGGTCACCAGGATCACCGTGGTCTGAAAATCACGCTGCACCTGACGCAGCATCTCCATTACCGCCTGGCTCGCTTCGCTGTCGAGGTTGCCAGTCGGTTCGTCGCACAATAGTAACGGCGGTTGATTCACGAGCGCACGCGCGATCGCCACGCGCTGCTGCTGTCCACCGGATAGCTGCGTCGGACGGTGATGTACGCGATCGCCCAAGCCGAGCATTCCGAGCAGCTCTTTAGCACGCTTCTGCGGATTGGTGCGCTGTTTGCGCGCAAACTGACCGGGCAAGGCGACATTTTCCAGTGCGGTCAGTGTCGGGATCAGATTGAAGAACTGGAAGACGAATCCGATCTTTTCATTGCGGATATGTGTGAGCTGTGCTTCGTTCATGCGCGTGATGTCTACGCCGTCGATGGAGATCCGTCCTGATGTCGGTGAATCGAGACCGCCAATCAGACCGAGCAGGGTCGATTTGCCGCTGCCCGACGGACCCACGACGCCCAAAAACTCGCCGCGCCGCACGTTGAAGCTCACACCGCGCAAGGCGTGAACAGCGACCTCACCCATGCGCAGCTCTTTGCGCAATTGATCGACTTCCAGTACGAATTCCGATGAAGCTTGAGCGCGTGGTGTGTTCATGGTGTTCCCTTTTCGCATGAATGACATGCTGAATGTGCGATTCGCGTATTGGTTCCCGTGTGATTGTACGCTCGAAAGGTGACGAATGTTGCAGCGTCATCTATGTGAGGCGTAGGTCAAGCGTAGACCAGGGCGCGTTATACCAATAAGCAAACCGTGATAGACTGTTCGTTATGTTCACGACACCGCAATCCCCACGTCCAAATCCGCCGCTGGCGGCGCGACGCGCTCCGGCGCAGCCGCGACCCCTGGTATCGCGCAACAGCGTTCTAATCGGATTGACCGCTGGCGCGGCGCTCTCGATCCTGGTCGTCATCGCTTTCTTTTCGCTGATCATCCTGGGCGCACCGAAACGAGTCGCGTCTGGCGTCTCGGTTGCCGGGGTGCCGATCGGCGGTTTGACGACCGCCAGCGCGACCGATCGTGTGCGCAGCGATCTGCCGCCGCAGCAAATCGTGCTGCGTGACGGCGCCCGCCAATGGGCGATCTCCCCGGCTGAGATCGGCGTCGGCATCGATCTTGACGCGACGATCGCACAAGCCGCAGATGCGCCCTCCGCCAGCACATTGTCGCCTGTCTACACGGTCGATCTGGCGCTGGCACAAAACGGGTTGCTCTCACTGGCGCCGCGCATCGAGATCGTCGCGCAGCCCGGCGTCAATGGTCGGCTGCTGGACATCCCGGTCATGCTGGATCGACTGCGACTCGATGTGAATGGCGAGATCGCCGACAGCGCATTCGACCTGGATATGATCGACATCCCGGCGCCCGTACCACAATTGTCCCACGTCGTCGAGCCGGGGCAGGAGCTGGCGTTGATCGCCCGCCGCTACGGAGTCAGCATCGACGAGATTCTGGGCTACAACGCCATCAGCGACCCGGATATGATCTATCCCGGTCAGACCCTCATCATCCCGGCGGCAGGCGAATTTGTCCCGGTGAATCCCCCCGCCCCATCCACGAACAGCGGACGCGCGATCGTCATTTCGACGGGCGATCAGCGCATTTACGCCTATGAAAATGGGCAGCTGGTGCGGACGCATCTGGTCTCCACCGGGCGGATGGTCACGCCGACGGTGCTGGGTGATTACGCCGTCTACGTCAAATATCGCGCGACCGACATGTCGGGACCGGGCTACTTTTTGCCACAGGTGCCGTTCACGATGTATTTTCACCAGGGTTACGGGATTCACGGAACCTACTGGCACAACAGCTTTGGACGGACGATGAGTCATGGCTGCGTCAATCTGCCCACACCAGAAGCGGAATGGTTTTTCAATTTTGCCAGCGTCGGCACACCCGTCCGCGTCATCTAAGCCGATGAACGCGACGGTGCTGCCCGCGTCGGTCACCGTGCGCTGACAGGGCTTGGCACGCCAAGCCCCTACGACGTGGTTTTTTTAGGCTTCAGGTGCGGATAAAGCCCTGTTCGCGCAGATAGGCGATGATTGCCTGAGCGTTGGCTTCAGGGGTGTGCGTGACCGTATCCAGGGTGATCTCCGGGTGCAGCGGTGCCTCATAAGGATCATCGATCCCGGTGAAATTTTTGATCTCGCCCCGCCGCGCTTTGGCGTACATCCCTTTCACGTCGCGCTGCTCGCACACCTCCAGCGGCGTATCGACATAAATCTCGACAAAGCGGTCGCCCCCGACCATATTGCGTACATCTTCGCGGGTGGCGCGGTAGGGACTGATCGCCGCACAGACGACCACGCCGCCATGCCGAACGACTTCCGAGGCGACATAGCCGATCCGCCTGATGTTGGTATCGCGGTCTTCGGCGCCAAAGCCCAACCCTTTCGACAGGTGAGTCCGCACGACATCACCGTCCAGCACCGTGATCTGACGTCCGTGCTCCAGCAGCATCGAGGTCAGCACGTCCGCCACCGTCGATTTACCCGATCCGCTCAAGCCTGTGAACCACAGGCACACCCCATGACGGTAGCGCGGCGGGTAGCTGTCCGCCAGCACCTGTGCCACCTGTGGACGGGTAAACCAATCCGGCAACAGCCGTCCTTTGTTGAGAAAATCGTCGCGCACCTGTGTGCCGGACAGCTTCGCCGTCCGGGTGCCTGCCGGAATGCGCGTTTCTTCCTCGTAGCGATCTTCATCGGGCAGATAGACCAGTTCGCGGAAAGGGATCATGGTGATTCCCAACTCCGCCTGATGTTCGCGCACCAGGTCTTGCGCGCCATAGGGATCGTACAGCGGCTTGCCGTCCGATCCGTTACCGGGTCCCGCGTGGTCACGCCCGACGATGAAATGATTGGCGCCATGATTGCGGCGGATGATCGCGTGCCACACCGCCTCACGCGGACCGCCCATGCGCATCGCCAGTGGCAGCAACGACAGCAGCACGCGGTCGGCATCGAAATAGTGCTCGGTCAGCGCGCGGTAGGTGCGCACGCGCGTATAGTGATCGACATCACCGGGCTTGGTCATGCCGACCGACGGATGCAGCAGCAGCACACCGTCCACCTCGATGACCGCCCGGCGGGTCAGTTCTTCATGGACGCGATGCAACGGATTGCGCGTCTGAAAGGCGACCACATTTTCACGTCCAAACGCCGCCAGACGTGCGCGCACCTGCACGGGAGTCAGACGCAGCTGCTGGAAATCGTAGTGCGGCGGCAGAGCCAGCACTTCGAGCGCGCCCGACAGATTCCAACGCCCCCAACGGTGCATCTCCGCGACGATCGGGTGTTTGGTGTCGAGCGTGCCAAAGGCGTGCAGCGCCGTCTCATCCAGATTCCAGGGATATTTCTCTTCGATGTGCATGATCGCCAGCAGATTGTTCTTGTCGTCGCGCAGCGCGATCACATCCCCGACCGCTACCTGCACATCGTCCCCAACGGGCAGCGTGATCGGGATCGGGAACAGCGTGCCGTCCGCGAGGCGCATCTCGTGCACGACTCTGCGAAAGTCGGCTGCACCCATGAAGCGGTCGAGCGGCGAAAAACCGCCGGTCGCCAGCAGTTCGAGATCACAGATCGCACGCTGTGAAAGCTGGATCGACGGCAGACCGACCGCATAGGCTGTACGCTCGTCGAGCGCCTCGGACGGAACCAGTAAATCGATCAGCCTTCCTCCGTAGGGGGCGATCAACCCCGAAGGCTGGACATTAGAGAGCGTCATGAGCCGATGCTTTCAACCACTTCTTGCGTCGTCACCTCACGCTGTTCGGCGGCAGAACGATAGCACGCCTCCAGTACGATCGTGCGCTGCAAGCCATCACGTCCCTGTATGCCTTCCCAATTATCCGCCTGAATCGCCTCGACGAAACGGCTGACCACCCCGAAATGCTTCAGACCCGGCGGCACCTTTGGACGGGTCTCGCTGGACGCGCCAGCTACATCCCCGAACAGCGTCAAGGTATCGACATCGACATAATTGACGACATCGATCAGCGCGCCGCCCTCGCTGCCAAACAAGCGCACCGCGAAATGATCGTTGATCTCGCGGTACATTGCCCAGCTCGCCTCCAGCGCCAGCGTCGCGCCATTTTCCAGTCGCAAAAACGCGGTCGTAAAGTCGTCCACGTCCATCGGCTTGGCATCCGTCTTGAGCGCATCACCCCGGCTGCCTCGTCCGCGCGCGCCCAGCTCGCTGTAGCTCGCCGCGCTCGCCGACAGCACCTTTGGCTCACCCAGCAGGTGCAGCACCATGTCGAGCATATGCACACCCAGGTCGATGAACGCCCCGCCGCCCGCCTGCTCTTTAGAAGTAAACCAGCCGCCCAAGCCAGGAATCCCGTCACGGCGCAGCCAGAATGCCTTGGCGTGATAGATATTGCCGAGCGCGCCTGTCTCGATGTGTTTGCGCAGCAGCCGCACATCCCCACGCTGGCGGTGATTGAACGCCACCATCAGCGCCCGATCGTTGCGGGCAGCCGCATCGACCATCGCCTGCGCTTCGGCGGCAGTGCGTGCCAACGGCTTTTCGCACAGCACATGCTTACCGGCATTGAGCGCGGCGATCGACATCGGCGCGTGCAGATAATTCGGCGTGGCGATGCTGATGATCGCAATATCGTCGCGGGCGATCAGCTCGCGGTAGTCCTCGTACTGATGCGGAATGCTGTATTTCGCGGCGATGCGCTCGCGCGACGGGGCAAAGCCGTCTGCGATGCCGATCACCTCTAGCCCAACCTGTTGATAGGCGATGAGATGCTGTTCTCCCGCCCAGCCCAGCCCGATAACGCCGACTTTCATCTTATCCATGAGTCGATTTATCCCTATGTGTGCCGCTGAGTGAATCATCAGCGGGACATTATAGTCCCCATCAGTCTGGTTATTGATATGGACTTGGAGATTGCATAGGGCAAACGCATGAGTAAGCGGCGGACGCAGGGTCATGTGGCGCTATAGACTCGCCCTGTTATGTGTTCACACACCCTTAATGTGCTTGCATCTCTCCCAGATAGCGGATATGATGCCAGTGTGATCAACGGTTTAGTTGATCCGCGCGTCTGAAAGGGGAAATAGATGCGCCGCATTGTGTCCGTTGTACTGTTCGGTTTCGTCTGCATCGTGATCGTGGGGTTGACCGTCGCTCAGGACACCCCGCCGCTGAGACCCCCCCCCCATTTATTATCAGTATATAACGTATCAGCCGCTTGAACCGCCGCTGACGCCCTCACCCTCGTTCATGCCAGAGATGCCCACACCGGAATCACTCGTCAACCTGCCCGCGCCGACCTTCGACGCGCCGACGCCCACGCCGACCTGTCCCAGTGCCGGACTCGCGCTCGATCCGACGCTGATGGTCACGCCGCTGCTGACCGACAATTTCGACGGCGGCGCGCTGCCGATCTGGTCGTTCGGCGCTGGATGGGGGATGGCGCCGGAGTCGCAGTCGCAGTCGAGCGGCGGATCGCTGCTGGTGCTGACCGACTCGCAGTCGGCGCTCGCTGAGAGCAGTGGCGATCTGGGTGACCAGCACGTCCGTGTCCGAGTCCGACTCGATGCGGGCGGCGCGGGAGTCGAGCTGCGCCGTTCGGCATATGGACTGTATCGGGTGATCTGGCGCGCCGACGGGACGTTCGCCGTGAGTCGATCGGGCGAACCGCTGTGC
>DAOTUN010000109.1:0-47053 GCA_034437395.1 Anaerolineae bacterium
CACCTGGACGATCCCGCCGTCGCTGACTCCGCCGCCGCCGCCATCGCCCATGCCGCTGCCCGGCACTCCCTTACGCCCGATCGACGCGACGCCCATCTTCAGTCCGCCCACGACCGCGCCCGTCACCCCTGAAGCACCCGCCTTTGTGACCGTCGGCGCACCGCTGCCAAACGCGCTGCCCAACGAAAATCCCGATCCGCCGATCACCGCCACGCCTGCGCTGTCCGCCGACTCGCGCATCACCCCGATCGGCGTGCGCACCGATCTCGACCTGACCGCACCGCCGAGCGCCGCGCCCGCCGACCTGCCAGCGATCGCGGCGATCCCGCTGACGCCGCTCGCCAATCCGGTTGCACGCGGCTTCACCCTCAGCAGCGGCGGGGCGGTGCGCGGCGGTGCGCTCGATCTGCCGTTCGGCGGCGGGGTGGTGCGGTTCGCGCAAAATCCGGTCGATCCGTCGCAGGTGGCGATGGTCGATCCGCGCGGGGTGTTGTATCTGGTGCGCGACGGCGCGCCGAGTCGTCCAGCTTATTCGCCATTTTCGATCTACGAGCCGGACGCGCCCGAACGCAACAATGCCCGCGTCGAGCAGGTGGCGTATGCGCCGGACGGGTCGCGGCTGGCGTTCCGGGTCGATACCGAAGCCGACAGCGCGACCGAGAACGACTCGATCAACGATGGCGTGTGGATCGTCGAAGGCGACAGCGCGCGTCAGGTATTCGGGGAGTGTCCGCCCGTCGCGCCGGTCTGCACGGTCGATCGAGGCGGTGGTCCCTTCCTTTACACCGCCCGCGATATGGCGTGGAGTCCGGGCAGCGACGCGCTGCTGATCAGGCTGTGGCTGCCCGAAGAAATGCGCGGCGCATTTGCGGTGGTCACACCCGACAGCGCATCCACCCGTATGCCCGACGTATACCGTTATGACACGGCGCATTGGACGCGCGACGGGCGTATCGTCGTCAGTGGGCGCGGGCTGGACGGCGCCGTCGGGTTCGGTGTCGTCACGCGCGACGGACAGATCGAGTCGCTGACGCGCGCCGACTCGATCGGGCTGGCGTGGACTCAGGACGCGGTGATCGGGCGCGATGGACGGCTGGTGATGCTCGGTTCGCCGGACGGACGCGAGTCGGCACAGCGGCTCTACGATGGGGCGGGACGGGCGATCAGCCAGACGCCGATCGGGGATGCGCCGCCAGAGCGGGTGGACTGGAGTGCGGATCGCGCCGCTGTGCTGGTGGTGACGGCGGGCATCACTGGACGGCGCTATTACGTGGCGGAGCTGAATGGCGCGGTGCGCGAGATCACGTCAGCGGTGGCGGGGTCGCTGGCGGTGGAGTGGGTGGGGTAGGAGCAGGATTATCGCATTAAAGATCACATTCCCGCCGCGCGCGTCGTCACGGCGCAGCCGTGTGCGTGCATCAGCGCAGATACAGCCAGCCCGCCAGCGCCACCGCGATCGCGGTGGACACCATCGCGGCGCGGATCCAGGGGCGCACCTGTTCCTCCAGGATGATCAACTGCTTGTCGATCTGCGTCGTATCGGGTATCCCGTGCAGATGCTTGTAAATCCACGTCAGCGGCAGCCGCATCACTGGCATCACCAGCAGCGTCCACACAAAATAGCCGAGCGCCAAAATCAGAAACACCGGTACGCCGTCGGTCTGCACGATCGGCAGCATGATGAAGGTGATCAGCGTCGTCCAGATGAACATCAGCAGCGTCTTCATGTAGCGCAGCACCATCCGCCGCAGATAGATGATGTGTCGCACCAGCGATATCTCGCTGGTAGCGACCTCCTCGACCAGATTGCGATCGAGCGTGCGCGCCAGCCCAAAGGCGGCGCCAAAGCGATCGACGGTGGTCATGTCGATACCGTAGGTCAGCACCCCGGTCGCCTCGATCGCTGCGCGGCGGCGGGTCTCCGGGATGATATCACCATGCGTGTCCGCGATCGTGTCATCCAGATAGGCACGGCGCCGCTCCGGGCTGAACGGAATGGCGAAGTTGATCGCGCTGGTGTGCTGATACTGATACGCCAGGATGCGCCGTTTCGCCTCTGGCGACTCATCCGGCGAAAAGCCGACCCCCGACAGTGCGAACGACGGCGTGACCAGCGTGTCAGGAAAGCCGGGCGTGTAGATGGTGAAGTAAAAATGCACCACATCCTTGAGCAGCAGGTAGAGCGCATAGAGCGGGATCACCAGCGACAATACCAGTGGAAACAGCAGCGCGCCGTACAGCACCAGCCGCAGCGCCAGGTCTTGCGCGCCATAGCGGGCGATCTCGTCCAGCACACTGCCGATGAAGATGCGCGCCAGCACCGTGATCTCTTCCTTGAAGAAGGTCGGCAGCAGCAGCAGC
Organism: Anaerolineae bacterium; assembly: GCA_034437395.1. Lineage (GTDB taxonomy): Bacteria > Chloroflexota > Anaerolineae > Aggregatilineales > Phototrophicaceae > Flexifilum. Next base: position 2,362 of record DAOTUN010000109.1, read on the forward strand.
AGCCCGGCACCGCCGATGAACGCCACCGCGATCCGGTGCAGCGTCGAGAGCCGCACCTCCGTGCGCTGCAAATAAGCGCGCATGGCATTGCGTGCGCTTTCGTTCAGCGGCGGCTCGCCTTCATTGACGGGGGCGCTGGTGTCATTCTGGAGGGATGGATCGAGTGGGGGCATCATCGTCGTTTTCCTTTAGCGCTGCATCGCGCCGCCATCGAGATCGAGCGCCTGACCGCTGATCGCGCGGGCAGCGTCGGAACACAAAAACAGGATCACCGACGCCACCGACTCCGGGTCGGCGTTGTCGATCGGCGGACAGACAGCGTTGACGCGAATGCCGTGCGGCGCCAGCTCGCGCGCGCTTTGCCCCGTCAGCCCGACGATCGCCGCCTTGCTGGACACATAGGCGATCCCGTCGGGCAGGGTCGCGCCGTGTCCGGCGGTCGATCCCAGATTCACAATCGACCCGCCGCCCTCGTCCGCCATCACCCGCCCTAATAACTGCGTGCAGAAAAATGTCCCGGTCAGATTGACATCGATCACCCGGCGCCAATCCCACTCGTCCAGGTCGCGCAGCGCGCCCAGCCTGACCACGCCCGCCGCATTGACCAGCAGCGTGATGCGTCCAAAAGCGTCGCGCGCCGCTTCGATCATGGCAGCAGCCTGAAAGCGATTGCACACGTCCGCCTGCCATGCCAGCGCCCGTCCGCCCATTTCCATGATCTGCGCCGCGACCGTATCCGCCCGATCGGGGTTGAGATCGTTGACCAGTACCGCCGCACCCGACGCCGCCAACGCCAGCGCCACCGCCCGTCCGACGCCATCGCCCGCGCCGGTAACAATGGCGGCGTGACCTGTTAAATCGACATGAAACGCTGCTTCAGACATTGTTAAATCCAAACTGATCACAAACCTTTAAGAACGTTCCGCTTGACGAGATAGAACACTGGTGCTACTGTAAATTAGGCGAAACAACATTGTAATGATCGAGTCGATCGCACGATAGCGCCACTTTCCAGTTGATTGTAACGGTTGGCGCCAGAAAGGGGTGGGTCGGGTGTCGTTAGAGTTTGCAAAGATCGTCGCACAGGTGCAGACAATGGGCAGGTATCTGGCGCACACCGCCAATGCCAACAGTACCCGTCTGGAACGCGCCCTGGAGCTGTTCTACGCCGCCGACGATCTTCAGGTCGTGCATGACCGGATCGAGCTGGTGCGCAGCAGCAGTGTCAGCGGGTATCGCGGCGCGGCGCCCGCGCCAAAACCTTATGACGAGCTGATCCCCGGCGTCGGGGGAGCGCCCGTCCCCCCCGACGGGGCGACGATCCTGGCGGTGGACGGCTCTCAGGTGTATCCCGACGCGCACGAGTCGGCGCTGTATTACCTGATCAACATCGGCATCTTCGCCTACTATTTTGGTGTTTCGCGGCTGCCAGACCAGGCGACCTACGCCGAGCTGTATTACAGCGAAAAAGCCATGCACGACCGCGATGGGCGCGTCCTGACCAATCAGGCGGTCAATATGCGCCGATCGGTGATGGAGATGCAGTGGCTCGCCCGCGAGTCGTGGGCGCGTCAGGATGAAGCCCGTCCGCTGCTGGCGATCCACGATGGCGCGCTGCTCAAGTTTTTTGGCGCGGCGGATGTCAGCGACGCCGGACAGCTGGAGGACGACTACATGGAAGCGCTCGTCCAGCTTCAGGACGCCGGGGCGCTGCTGATCGGCTATGGCGACCGTCCGCGCGGGGCGGCGCTGATCAGCCTGCTCCATCTATTGCGGCTGCATCCGCGCGAGATCAACGACGTGACGCTGCGCACCAACGGCGATTTGGAAGGACTGAGCGACGCGATGCTGTTGGCGCAGGTGCTGGCGCCCGGCGAACGGTCGGCGCTGATGACCCAGAATTCGCCGCAAAACAAAGAATACAGCGACCGGGGTAATTTCAGACTGAAAAAAGTGCAGGATTCTGGGGCAGTCCCCAATTTCGCCAAAGGCGATTTTGAGATCGCCTTCTTCTATATCAACGTCACCGACGTGGGCGCGGCGAAGATCGTGCGCGTCGATCTGCCGATGTGGGCGGGACGGCACCCGGAGGCGATCGACGCCATTCACGCGCTGGTGCTGGCACAGTGCAGCATCCAGGGGCGCAAGCGTTATCCGTATGCGCTCACCCGCGCCGACGAAATGGCCTATGTCAGCAGCCCGGAAAAGGCGCATCTGGACGAGATGATCCGCGTGGCGATGCGGTCGAATATGCTGGAGCCAGAAGCGTCGAACAAGCTGCAAACCAAAGACCTGGCGCGCGGCGCCCGCACCAGGCACCGCCTGCGCTGACGCTGGAATGCGTCCGAAAGAAAAGCAAGAGAAAAGATTGAACACCCAGATGCGAAGGCGCGAAGAAAAAAAGCACGGTGGTAGCGAGAAAAGCAGAGGGCTGTAGATCATGATTGGAATCGAAGCACGTCGTTTGGTGGGAAGGGTGCTGCGCGCCAGCACGGTCGGATTCGACTGTGGCACGCGCGGCAGCCATCTCGATGAAGAACTGCACACCTTTGGCGCCTATGTCAGGACGCCGATCGGCGATCAACCCGGTGCCTACGCCCTCGGTCTGATCTACGCCATCCGCATCGACGATGACCCGCTGGCGCGCGAATTGGTCATGGCGAGCTTCGTGGACAACAACGCGCTGATCGATCAGCGTGAAAATCGAATGGTGCCGATCGAGATCGGCGTGGTCAATGTCGGCTTTATGTATGAAGGCATCCTGATGCAGAGTCTGCCGCCGCGCCCGCCGATGAGTCTGGCGCAGGTCGAGCTGTGCAGCGCCGACGAGGTGTACCAGTTCACCCAGCGCTGCGACTTTTTTCGGCTGGTCATCAACGCCAAAGAAGTGCCATCCGACGAGTTGATCGCTGCCGCCATTCGTTATGCGTCGTGGGCGTATCCCGAAAATGAACGGTACGACTTCAGCGTGCGCTGCGGGCGCCATCTGGCGCGTCTGCTGTCGCACGATCTCAAGCGGCTGTCGCATGTGCTGGAGCTGATCAAGCCCAGCGCCGCCGATCGCCTGTTCATGCCAGCCTCCTCGAATGGATCGGGTCGGTCGAATGGCAGCAGCGGATCAGGGCGCTGACGGCGACCCATTTTCGCGGAGTCGATCCGCGCTGAGACCACGCACCATTCACATGGCGTGACTCTCATCCCCTCCCCCACTGACTGACCGACGGGCAAGGGACGCGCAAGCGCCCTCTTTTTTTGCCTTCTCCTGATGGGTCAGGACAGGTCATAAAGGCGATAGGGGATCGTGGAAACTCCGGGAGAGATCAGAGAATCGATAGGGGGGTCATAAGCCGTGTTTTGGGATATAGGGGGGTGTTTTGGGATATTTACGGACGATCATCCCTCCCCCACCATGAGAAAAGTCTTGACACTGGGTGAAGCTGCGCTATACTACTTTTCGTACTACGGTACAGTGTGCCGAGGTAGCTCAGTTGGTAGAGCAACGCACTGAAAATGCGTGGGTCGCCGGTTCAAGTCCGGCTTTCGGCACTCAGGAAACGCCCCGGTAAACACTGTTTACTGGGGCGTTTTTCATTAGGTGGTATGGAACTGTTTTAGAAAATAAACAGTGTTTACCGATTCAAACGTTGATGGATTTGGCACGCCAGACCCCTACGATCGGATTCGCTCCCATCCCGACGGCACCGCCCCGACCACAATCTGCTGCGCGCTCAAAAATGTCCCCAAAGACTCGATCGCCGCGCCAATCGCTTTGGCGGTCGTCCTGGGCGCGACCTTGACCGCGTCGCGCTCGGCGTAGATGTTGGCGACGGTGAGCGTGCTGGTCTTGCGGTCGTAGCCCGGATCGACTCGTCCGATCAGGCGGTCGCCGTGCAGGATCGGCAGCACATAATAGCCATACTTTCGTTTCGCCGCCGGGACGTAAATCTCGATCGTGAAGTCGAATCCGAACAACAGCCGCGCCCGATCGCGGTCGCAGATCAGATTGTCGAATGGCGACAGCAGGATCGTCCGCCCTGCCCACTGTTCGGACTCGATCGCCTCCAGACGCGGCAGATCGTCCGCGGCGATCAGCCAGTCACCGGGCAGCCCGTCGATCTTCAGCCGGGCGATCTGCCCTTCCCGCTCCAATTCTGCCAGCGCGGTCGCCAGCGTCGGATAGCGACCGCGAATGTAATGCTTCTTGATCTGATTGGCGGTGGCGACACCGAGCGCGCGGATCGCCTTGAGCGCGGCGCGGCGGGTGACGGCGTGGGCGTCGAGCTGGTCGCGCGGCGCCCAGTCGGGCAGCACCCGCTGTGCCAGGTCCCACTGCTTTTGCCCGCCGACGCGCGCACTGACCATGATGTCACCGCGCATCCACAGGTAGTCCAGCATCCGGGTGACGTTGCGCCCATTCGTCCAGCCGCTCGACACCCACTGAGTCGGCTCGATGCCCTCCGACTGCAAATGGCGTGACAGCGACGCGCCATTTTTTTCTAAATAGTCGAGGATATGGCGCCGCACGTCGTCATTGGCGAGTACCCACTCACGCACGCCAGCAGACCACGCCGAGTCATCCTGGGCATAGCCGCGCATCCGCTGGGCGTGCAGCGGATAATCCTCGGTCAGCACGATCGAGGCTTCATGCGCCCAATACTCGAACAGCTTACGCTGCCTGAAATGAAGATCGTCCAGCAGGGCCGGATCATAGACCCCAACGCGGCTCCACAGCACCAGCAGATGGCTGCGCGCGACCGCGCTGATTGGGTCGAGCTGGAGGCAGCCCAGATCACGGATCACGGCGTACAGCGAGTCGGCGTCGGGCATCGGGCGCCGGGCAAACGGCGATGCGCCCGCATCGAGGTGCTGTGCGCTGATCGCCAGCCGCCGCGCCGTCGCAGGTGCGATCGGGCGCGCGCTCATGATGCCGACTCGCCGCGCGTCGCCTTCCATGCCGCCAGCGCCGCCGCATCGACGATCGTCCCGCCCTCGACCTGCTGGTCCCGCACACGCCGATTACCGTCAAAGCTCATGGTCAGCTCGGCGCGTTGAAAGCAGGTGGTGCCCATAACGGTCTTGCGCACGATGTAGCCGCCGCCGTCGTCGTTTTCCGAGAGATCGTTGTGCAGATTGACGCGCACCTGCACCACTTCATCGCAGCCGCGCGGCTGCACGTACACACTCAGCAGATGCGCGGGATCGCCGTCGCCAAAGCCGCGCTGCCCCCCGCCCGATCCGCCGCCGAAAATTCGCTTGAAAATGCCCATGCCGTCCATCCTTTTTTATGTGCGATCCCGATCGATCCTGAGTTTAGCACGTCAGTTCTTAAGGAGTCGATGATCGTTTGTGCGTTTCCCACACACCCTTTATCTGATTCGTCTATTCTGATCGTATACACAGTGATGCACAGACGCATCGTTATGCACGGACGCATTTATGCGACCCTACGAAAGAGAAGGTCAACGATGACAGGAAATGGTTTATCGGATATGACGGGCAAGACGGTGTTGATCACCGGCGCGACCAACGGCATCGGCAAAGCGGCTGCCGACGCGCTGGCACACCTCGGCGCCACCGTGATCGTGGTCGGACGCAGCCGCGACAAGACTCAGGCGGTCGCGGATGCCATCAACGCGCGCGGACGCGGACGCGCCGAGATCGCGGTCGCTGATCTGTCGATCATGGCGCAGGTGCGCGCGCTGGCGGCGGAGATTCAGGCGCGCTATACCCGGCTGGACGTGCTGGTCAACAATGCCGGCGCTTTCTTCACCACGCGCACGGTGACGGGGGACGGCTTCGAGATGACCTTCGCGCTCAATCACCTCAATTATTTTCTGCTCACGCACGAACTGCTGCCGCTGCTGACGCGCAGCACCCCGGCGCGCATCATCAGTGTGGCGTCGGACGCGCATCAGGCGGGCACGATCAATTTCGACAATTTACAAAGCGAAACAGGTTTCCTGGGGTTTCGCGTCTATTCCAATTCCAAACTGGCGAATATCGTGTTCACCTATGAACTGGCGCGGCGGCTGAAGGAACAAGGCGCAGGCGTGACCGCCAACGTCATGCACCCCGGTTTCGTCGGCACGGGCTTCTCGACCAACAACGGGGCGCTCTACCGCATCGGCATGATGTTCCTGCGCCCGTTCATCCGCACGCCGGAACAGGGCGCCGATACGATCGTGTGGCTGGCGTCGGCGCCGGAAATGGCAGGTCAGAGCGGCGGCTACTACTTCAACCGCCGTCCCACCGCGTCGAACGCGCAGAGCAAAGACACTGCGGTGCAGCGCCGCCTGTGGGAGGTGACCGAGTCGCTGCTCAAGGCGTGACTCGCGGTCTGATGCGTCAGTCGGCGCGCTGGCGCAGCGCCACTAAACGGGTGCGCACCCCGTCGCGCAGCGTCGCCGCCGATACGCTGCCAGGATAGGCTGCGATCGCGGCGCCCTGATCGTCGAGCAGCACCATCGCGCCCAATTGCCCGATCCGGTAGCGCATGATCAACGACTCGTTGCTCGCGCGCGCTACGTCCGCCAGCGTGACGTACAGATCACCCCGGTACTCGTCTGCGATCAGCTCGGCAGTCTGGAGGGAGTCCTGGCAGCAGTCGCCCTGCACGAACACCAGCAGCGTCAGATTGCCGTCGCCGTACACCAGCGGATCGGTCGCGGGGGCAGTTGTGGTCAGCGTCAGGGCGCGCACCAGGGTGACCGCACCGCCGACCAGTGCCAGCGCCACGACGATCACCAATGCGAAACGAAAGCGCTGCATCGGCGTCCGAGGGGGCGCCGATGGGGTGCGGTCGGGATAGGTGATGGTCGGATCGGACACGGCGGATGCCGGGGTGATGGCGCGGTCGGTGGGATCGATCACGGTTTGCTCAGGCTCTTGGTATAAATTTCGCCCAGCCGTGCCGCTTGAATCGGGGTCAGGATTTTGAGAGACAGCAGCTTATCCAGCATGGCGCGCGGACGATGTTCCTGGGGCAGAGGTGACTTGAACACGGGTTCCAGGGTCGCATAGACTGTATCCTGCGCAATCTCTGGCAGCAGGAGCGTATCCGTCGGCTTGCGATCGACAAAAATGGCTTTCAGATCGCGCACCAGCTCGTCCCATGGGCGTTTCTCGTCGCTGAAATCGATAAGTTGGTGCCGCGAGAGCTTATCGTGCATCTCTTTTGTCGTGCCCATAAACAGCAGCGGCAGGACGGGCTTGCCCTTGCCAAAGGCATAGCTCCATTCATAAGTAACATACGGCGACGCATTCGACTCTGGCGTGACAATGACGATCATGGCATCACAGCTATCGATGGCACGATCGATGGCATCATCCCATCGGGCACCAGCCAGGATGTTGTCGCGGTCGCGCCAGGTGGCGATCGGGTCGGACGACATGGTGAGGCGGTGCTTCAGAGAATCGATGAAATCGACCAACCCTTTTTGATGGGCGTAAGAGATGAACACAACGGGATTGCTCATAGCTGCTCCCTCTGACGCGCTCGAACGGAGTCATCCGACGAAGTATTCACACTTTCATTCGATATGAAGCTGCGACACTCTTTGATGAGCTGTTGCAGACGCACAATATGTTCATCACGATCGATCGAACGATCGTGATCGATCAGAATACCGATCATTTTATCGTGAATCGTGTAGAAATAATCGTGATCGATCTGCGCATTTTCTTGCAGCAGCCGCTCGATCAGGCAGCCGCGCACACTGTCTGGCACGTCGTCGAGGGGCAGCAGTGGGGAAAAATCACGTTCTGAAGTCATGGGCGCTCAACACTTTTTCAGGACATCGTTGATCAGTCCTGGCAGCTCGCTGATCACCTGCTGCACCCATCCGCGCGTGATCACATATGATCCAACCTGATCTTCAGGATCACTCTTGATTTCGTAGTCACGGCGGCACATCAACATGCCGTTTTCCAGCCCGTAATACAGCACATGAGTGACGACGCTGTTTTGTTCGAGCAGATATTCGTTGAAACAGGCGCGCAGAGTCGCATCAGGGATCAATGTATCGAGGCGGGCGATGAAAGCACGCGCGACGTAGCAGCGGGGGTCGGTCGAGTTGCGTATCACGGTCTCCAGCGAGACCGTCGTATCATCGACTGTGACTCGCTCCACCAGAGCATCGCGCGGCTCATCGAACCAAAATGCTCTTTGATCCGGGAGTAGTATGGATTGATCGCCATGCAGCAGCGTCAAGAAATTGATCGTGCTGCGTAGTTCACCCGGTATTGTGCCGTTGTTGCTCATGCTTCCCCCTTAACTGCTGTATACGGGCTATTTTTTCTGCTTTGCCGATGCGCTGCGCAGACGTTTCAGAGCGTCCAGGAGCTGTGGATTGGTGGTGTGCATCACCTGCGGCGCTGTCTTGGGATGCGGACGGCGATTTTTAGCGCGGCGTTCCTGGATGGCGTCGAGTTCGCGTTGTTCCTGTGCAGTCAGGCTCACCGACTTATCCCCCGCCAGGCGCGCCATCTGTTTTATCAGCAGCGTATTGGTCGTCTGGAGAGTTTCATGCTCGACGACCGGGTTGGCGGCGCTTTCAGGCTGTCGGAGCCTTTCATCTGAACTCGGCTTTGTCAGGCTGCGCTCATAGGAGAGCAGTCGTTCATAGAATGCCCAGGCGGTGCGTAACGTGTGATCGCCGACTTGCAAGATGTGCAGGCGAGTAATGACATCGCGCGTGAAATGGATCGTCTGGCGTATAAATTGACGATCGGTTTTGTTTTCGTCGATTATTCCTGTGCCGGATTGCTCGAGTACAGCAAAATCAGCGCGCAAGTTTTCCTCGCGATAGGTCAATTGTGAGCGAGCATGACCTTCAACATACAGCATATTCACCACTCCCGAACCAATTTATCGGATCAATTCTAGCGCGTCGCACAGCGCTGTACAAGCAGCTTTTCGTGTTCACTGAGCGTCTTTATGCTCGACAACTGGTCGATCGCCACCCACTCCAACCCATAGGTGGCATCCAGGTCGGCTCGCAGATTATCTTCTACTTTACAGGCGATATACCAGAAATTCGTAAGCGCATCGTGTGCGATCGCATAATCCTGAAATGCGCTTTCGCTGTCCTCCAGCAGCCGCCCGGTATCTGCGTGCAGCCCGACCATGATCGTGAAACTCCGTGCCACCTTCATTCTATGAATCAGGACGACGACGGGCTTTTTTTTTCTCGCAAACGCTCGATCATGTTGATCTCAGAGATGGGCGATCGGCGCTTGAGCGGAAAGATGGCGATGAATTCTTTGGCGATGCGGCTGCGTTCGTCGGCGGTCTTGAATTCCAGTTCAAACAAGTGCAAAAAGCGCACCAGGCTCCATGCCCACAGGTGATAGATATACGGGAACGCGGCGATCGCATTGTAGGTCTGGATGTCGTCGCTGTCGGGCGCCAGCAGCAGCACGCGCATATCGTCTTCCATGTCAGTGTCGTTTTGAATCCTCTCCCGCGCTATCTGGATGCTGCCGCACAACTGATTGATGTCCTCGATCGACAGCGCGCCGCTGTTGGGCGCCACCACGATCAAAAAACGCCAGTCATCGCGCAGCCCGCGCAGCATCAGCACGCCGTCGCCCATCACCAGAATCTCGACATTGCGCACTGTGCCGGGATTCAAAATCCCGTTGAAGGTATCGTGAACACGCGCAAACAGATCGTTCGCCTCCGGTGCGCGGTTGATCCACTTCACATAATCGCCGCCAGCACATCTCAGCAGCGGCAGCCTGACCGAGGCACTGTAGGTCAGATCAAGCACGCTCCTGATTTGCTTGAGGTCGGTGTCAGCGATCTCGTAGACGGCTTCACCCTGATGCTGAGACAGGCTCACCCAGGGCGACAGCTCTCCCTGTACGATCAAGTCATCCACCTGAGCCGCCAGCAATTCTCCGATATAACTCAGCAGCGCAGCACGCCGGGCATGATGTACGGGCGGGGCGGCGCGTTTCCCCCGATGCGATGCAGCAGCAGCCATAAATACATCAGCACGTCGCGCGGCAGCACTAAATCGTTTGGCTGCTGGCTAAGTGGTTCTTTATCGATCTCCGCGATCTTTTTCTCAAGAAACTCTTTTATTGTTCCCATAGAATTTTCCTGTCGCTGCGTTGTGAGAGTGCCATAAAAGCTCTGAATAATAGTGTAACCAGAATTGTCTCAATTGTGATGCCGGACGCCTTTAGTTAAGATTTTGTGACGTCCGGCGTCGATCATACCCGTTGTCTGTATTTGGGGATGATGCGCTGTTATTTACCCGTTGTTCACGCCAGCCGCAGCTTGTGTGCAGCCAGGGCGCGCAGGGCATTGAGCATGAGACCAGCACTGATCAGCATGATCAGCGCTGCGCCAAAATAGGTCGATGCCGGACTCAGCAGCGTGTACGCCGCGCCGCCATAGAGCGGACCGAGGACGCGCCCCAGCGCCTGGATCGATTGGTTCCCGCCTTGAATCTGCCCTTGCTCGCGCATGCCGACCGCCTGTGACAGCAGCGCGCTCGACGTGGGGATGATCAAGCCATTGCCAAACGAGGTGAACAGCACCGCGACGAACAGCAGCGGGGCGAATCCGGTGAGTGTGGTCAAGCCGATTAGAATCAATCCCCCCATGAATACCAGCGCGCCCGTCAGCGCCAGCCGCCCTTCGCCATAGCGATCGACCAGCGGCCTGATCAGCATCCCTTGCGTCACCACCTGAATCAGCCCGATGAGCAGGAACAGCAGATTGGTCTCGTTGGGCGTCCAGCCGAGCTGATCCTCGGTCAGATAGGCGACATTCGACTGCACCACCGCCAGCGCCACCGTCCACAGCAGGATGGCGATCAGCAGCATCCGAATTTGTGGAATCCTGAAGATGTTGCTCAACTGCACCAGCGGGTTGAGCTGCCCCAGGGTGAGACCCGCCGAGCGCCGTTCCGGGGGCAGGCTCTCCGGCATGACGAAATAGCCCCATATGACATTGAGCAGAGTCACCAGGGCAGCGGCATACAATGGCGCTTCCAGCAGCCCGGTGGCACTGTACAGCACACCGCCGACCGCTGGTCCGATCACGAAGCCCATCCCCGCCGCCGCGCCCAGCAGCCCAAAAAAGCGCGTGCGTTCGCTCGGTGTGGTGATGTCGGCGGCATAGGCGTAGATGATGCCGATGTTGCCCCCGGTGATGCCGTCGATGATCCGTCCCAGGAATAATACCCACAGCGCCCCGCCGATGCCGAGCAGCAGATAGCCGATCGCCGACCCGAACAGGCAGATCAGCAGGATCGCACGCCGTCCATACCGATCGCTGACCGCACCCAGCGTCGGCGTGGCGATAAATTGAAACAGCGAGTACACGGCGAACAGCAGCGCCACCACCCAGGCGAGCTGATCCGGATCACTGACATAACGCCCGGCGATGAAGTTGATCACCGGTACGATGATGCCGATGCCCGCGAGATTGAGAAATGCTGTGATCAGGATGAACGAAATGGTGCCGCCACGAGGTGTCTGAGCGGGTGGAGCGGCGTTTTGTGCTGCCGACATGGATGTCCTTTTATTTGCCTGCTTGTACTGTGTTAGAGTGCGGGGCATCAACAGGGCTTACGTGTCACGGACTATTGCTCATCCGTGACGCGCTGTTCAATTGTTTTTTTCCTGGTTGACTGCTAAAACACGATCACGCCGCGCGCGACTCCGCCTGTCAGCATGTCGGCATAGGCTGCGTTGATCTCGTCCAGCGCCCATGTCCGGCTGACGAGGGCGTCCAGCGTCAGACGACCCGCCGCCGCTGCCTCGACGAACAGCGGGAAGTCGCGCGGCGCATCGACCGAGCCGTAGTAGCTGCCCTTGATCGTCTTTTCCTGACGGGTGATCAGCGCGCCCGGCAGATTGGTCGCCGTCCCCATCGGCGACAAGCCTTCCAGGATGACCATGCCACCTGGTCGCGCGGCGCCGAACGCCAGCTCCTGCAGCGCAGGCGTGCCGACCGCCTCGAAGCTGTAATCGGCGCCATGTCCGCCTGTGAGCGCACGAATCTCCGCCAGCACGTTTTCGTGTACAAAATGAGTCGCGCCGAATGTCCTGGCGATCGCCTGTTTTGCGGGGTTCACGTCTACGCCAATGATAACCACCGCGCCGCGCTCTGCCGCTCCTTGAATCGTGTTCAGCCCGACGCCGCCGCAGCCGATCACCACGACCGTGCTTCCTGGCTGCACGTCGGCGGTGTACCACGCCGCCCCAACCCCGGTGGCGACCGCGCAGCCGATCAGCGAGGCAGTCGTGAGCGAAAAATCCTGCCGGATACGGACACAGGCTTGAAACGGCACGACAGTATATTCGGCAAAGGCGGCGAGTCCGCAGTAAGCGTACACAGGTGAGCCGTCGGCGCGGTGCAGACGCACGGTGCCGTCGAGCATGGTGCCCTGCCACAATGGATCGGTGAAGGTACTGCACAGGTTCGTCTGATGATGCTGACAGTAGAAGCATTCCCCACACGCGGGCGCCCAATTGAGGATGACATGATCGCCAGGCGCGAGCGTGGTCACGCCCGCGCCGACTGACTCGACCACGCCTGCGCCCTCGTGTCCGCACACGATCGGGAAGGGCTGACGTGTCGCGCCCGTGACGATGTGCCAATCGCTGTGGCAGACGCCGCACGACGCCAGCCGGACGCGCACCTCGCCCGCGCGCGGTTCGTCGAGGGTCAGGGTTTCGATGCGAAAGGGGGTGTGCGCGGCGTCGAGGACGGCGGCGCGAATCTGCATGGGCATGAGGATACTGCTCTCTTTCAGATGAACAAAGATGTTCTTTTGCGTAACTACTGCGCCCTCTCCCCCTGCCCCCTCTCCCACAAGGGGCGACGGGGAGAAAAACGAGTCTGTTGAAGTCCCTCTCCCCTCAGTGGGAGAGGGACTTAGGGTGAGGGTATATTACTTCAATTACTTTCATGATGCACTACTACCAGTAGTGACACAGTAGTGACATAAAAAACGAAAAGACCCCCGGCATCTGCCGAGGGTCTCGCATTGCGCGCAAACCGCCAGAGCGGTGCGTTATTCCATCGGGGGCAGCAGCACACCATCGATGACGTGGACAATACCATTGGTGGCATAGACATCGGTCGCCACGACGGTGGTGCCGTTGACCAGGACGCTCTCGCCATCCAGGGTGACGGTGACGAACGTGCCCGGCAGCGCGGTGGCGATCAGCGCGCCTTCGGCGTCCATACTCGTGACTGCGACGATGGTGGCAGCCGAGAAGTGACCCGGCACGACGTGATACGCCAGCACGGTCGTCAGCAGCTCGGTGTCCGCCAGCAGTTCTTCGGCGGTCAAGCCCAGGGCTTCCAGCGCGGCGGCAAAGGCGGCGTCGGTGGGAGCAAACACAGTGTAGGGACCCGATGCGGTCAGCGTGGCGAGGATCGCGGGATCAGCCGCCAGCACAGCCGCCAGCAGGGTTGCGAATTCCGGCGCGTCGGCTTCGGTCGAGGCGATCACGATTTCGGCGATATTCTGAGTGGGAGCTTCCATTTCCATCATCCCATCCATCATTTCCGCCATCATCGCCATGTCGGGCACGAGGACCGCATCGATGATATGCACGACGCCGTTCGACGCCAGCACATCGGCGGTGACGACAGTCGACTCGTTGACCATGACGCCCATGTCGTCGGCAGTGACCAGCAGCGCCGACTCATGCAGCGCCGTGCCGATGTAGGCGCCATTCAGGGCGACGATCGCCTCGGCGTTCAGCTCAGCGGGCACGACGTGGTTCATCAGCACGCTGTTGAGTGTCTCGGTGTCCGCCAGCAGTTCTTCGGCGCTCAGACCCAGGGCTTCCAGGGCGGCGGCAAAGGCGGCGTCGGTGGGAGCGAACACGGTCACGCCCGCGTCAGGATTGCTCAATAGTTCGAGGATGGCGGGGTCGGCAGCGGCGACGGCGGCGAGCAGCGTGGTGAATTCGGGCGCATCGCCTTCAGTGCTGGCGACGACGATCTCGGCGATCGTCGGTTCCATATCCTGAGCGAACGAGGGGACAATTGCCAGCATAGCGACGAGCAGCACGGCGGCGACAGACAACAAACGGAATTTCATTGGTGGGACTCCTACATATGTGCGATAGCGATAAAGTGTAGCACTATCATTGGGTGAAACCGCGTCCGGTTCGCTTTTACATTGCTGGCAGCAGATAAGAGCACAATGAAAGCGTCGGTAACGCAGAGTAAAGCGCACATGGGTAGTTCATGAAACAGCGATCGCACATATGTCACCGTCGCGGCGCCGTGCCGCACGTCATGGGGCGGGATTCAGCAGTCGCGTCACGGCATTGTCACCAACGCAGCGTCCCTGGCGCATCCCGTTTTCCATATCGACGCGATAATGCACGCCCGCGTACAGGCGCGAGATCGCATTTTCGTAGGAAGCAGCCTCAAAAGAGGTATAGTGGCGGGCGCGCATATCGTACTGCACGCCATAGCGATCGGTGAAAGCCAGCGGCCCGTAGAGCGCGGTCAGTGCCGATGCGACCGCGCTGCCCAACACCGCATGACCCGACGGGTAAGCCGGAAACGGCGGTGTCTGGCGCAGCGGTTCCCAGCCCGGATCGAGGACGCTGTTGATGTAGCTCTCAGGACGCTGTCGTCGGCTTGCAGTGCCAGCACCGCATCATCCCAGAACACCCGTCCCACGACCGAGGCGCATTGCAGCGTGCGCTTTTCAGCATCAGACAGATTTTCCAACCGTGCCTGCAGGATACTGGTCAGTGTGGAGGGCACGGGCGGTGGAAACGGCAGCGCGGTGTTGATCTGCCAGGCATCCGCCTCGCACACGATCACGCCTTCGTCGATCAGCCAGTTTACCAATTCTTCCAGATAGTACGGGTTGCCATCGGCGCGCGCGATTGTGACCGGGATCAGACGCTCCCAGATCGCTTCCCCGTTCGGCAGCAGATTGGCAAGTACGGCACGGCAGAATGATTCACCCAACGGCTGCAAAGCGAGACGCTGATACCCAGGCTGCTGTCCCCAATCGGGCAGCCGTTCCAGCAGCAGCGGACGCGCGGTGCAGACGATCATCAGCGCCCGATCGACGCGCGTGATCTCCTGCAACACACGCAGCGATCCCTCGTCCGCCCAATGCAGGTCTTCCAGCAGCATGACGACCGGATAACGATTGGCGAGCGCGCCGAACAGCGCGTGCAGGATGAACAGCGCGCGTTTTTTAAGGGCGAGACGATCTGCCTGTGCTGCGCGCACGATCTCGCTGACACCAAAATCGAGACCCAGCCAGGTGCCGAGCAGATGCGCTTTAATCCGAGTCTCTGACGTATCACCGAGCGCGTCGGCACAGCCGCGTTCCAGCTTGCGCCGCACCTCCACCGCCATATCGCTGTCCATGATCTCGAAGCGAAACGCGATCAGGTCGCGCAGCAGCCCGTTGACCACCGACTGCGTGCTGGGGCTGGCGCGTCCCTTGAAGGTGTAGACCGACTCGGGGATCAGATCGAGCCAGTCGTCAAATTCGTACAGCAGCCGCGACTTGCCCACGCCGACATCGCCTGTCACGGTGTAGACCGTCAGGCGTCCGCTCTCGTCCATCTCCCGAAACGCACGCTGCAGACGCTCCAATTCCGCCATGCGCCCGATCAGGGGCGTGGTCGCCTCGACACCGCGCGATGCCAGGCGAAAGGCGCGTGGCTTGAGCGCAAGTACCTGATAAACCTGAATCGTGCGTCCGCGCTTGTGTGCCAGCGCGCGCAGCACCTCTTCCGCTGACTTGATCCGCTGCATCTCAAAAACACTGCGCACATGGCGGTAGGTGTTGTAGCCGATATAAATCTGATCCGGCAGCGCGGTCTCTTGCAGGGTGCGGGCATGGTTGACATCAAAGCCGACCGCGGTCACCTGGTCGGCGCTGTGGATCGCCCCCACCAGCGCGATCCCGGTGCTGATCCCGATCTTGAGCATCAGGTTGGTGCGATTTTCCGCGTTCAGGATCGAGATGCTGCGCTGCATCGCCAGCGACGCGCGCACCGCGCGCTCGGCTTCATCTTCGAGCGTGTGTGCGGCGCCCTACACCGCCATCAGGGTATCGTCGCTGCGTTTTTCGACCTGACCGCCGAATTCCAGCGTGATCGCGTGCAGCCGATTCCAGAATGACGCCGTGAGATGGTAAAGATCTTCGACATCGAGCATATCAGCCAGCGCGTGCAGGGGAGTCAGCCGGGCGTATAAAATGGTGATCTGTCTGCGCTGTGGCTCGGCGCGCGTCGGCTCCAGCGCGTACTGTGCCGCATCGAGCAGCGTGCTGCGTTCTGCGGGCGTACATTCCAGATAATCCGCGATTTGCAGCAGCGTCGCCCGGTCGGGGAGGCGCCCGGTGCGCCCGTTGATCAGGTTTTTATAGGATGGGTAGGCGGACTCGATCAGTTCTTCCTGCGAAAATCGTTTGCCGCCGGGATGGGGGCGTGCGGCGTACTGTCCCCGGCGCCGCTGTCGCAGCCTTTCAACAGCTTCAATCACAGTGGTGATATGCGGGTCACGGGAAGAAGCGGACATGCTGTCCTCGGTACTGAACTAACGGGAGGCTTGTATCCGCAGGGATTATAACACCCTTTGCGCGCTGTCCTTGCAACCGTGCCGCGTGTGCCGTCGTGCGTCAGTAAATGTAAGTGCAGGGAGCTTCATGAGACATTTTCCGGGATTGCCGCCGCGTCGATGAACTGCCGATGCCACGACTCCAGCGTCAGCAGCGCCCACAGGCGTCCGCCGTGATCGCGGCGCCCATCGGCGTGATCCGCGATCAGCCGCTCGACGGCGGGCAGATGCAGCAGACCGCGCCCGCGCGCCTCCCCGCTCAACAACAGCTCGCGCACCACGCCCAGATCGCGCCGCAGCCACGCGCCCAGCGGCACGCCGAATCCATGTTTCGGGCGATCGATCAGGTCTGCCGGGATCAGGTCGCGCGCCACCTCGCGCAGGATGTATTTGGTCGTGCGTCCGCGCAGCTTCAGCGACGGCGGCAGCGCCCAGGCTGCCTCCAGCACCGGCGCGGTCAGGAACGGTGCCCGCGCCTCCAGCGACGCCGCCATGCTCGACCGATCGGTCTTGATCAGCAGGTCGTCGGGCAGGTAGGTAGTCAGATTCGCCCACAGCAGATCGTTCAGCCCCGGCGCCGACTCGAACATGCCCGCGAAGCGCGTCCCGGCGGCGTCGCTCTGTCCGGTCAGGGCAACCACGTCCGCGGCGCTGAAGACGCGAATCAGGTCAAAGTACGCCAGCGCGGGCGGCTGCGCGGCGCTCTGGGCAAAGCGGCGCGCGCGCTTGAGCAGGTTGTAATAGCCGGTGCCTTCCGGCAGACGCCCGATCACGCCCGCCGTCGCGCGCCACAACGGACGCGGCACCGCCCGCAGACGGTCGATCATCGCCGCTGCGTAGAAGCGTTCGTAGCCGCCGAATGCCTCATCGCCGCCGTCCCCTGTGAGCGCGACCGTCACCTGTTCACGCGCCAGCCTGCTCACCAGATAGGTGGGGATGGCGCTGCTATCCGCGAACGGCTGATCGTGATGCCAGACCAGCTTGTCGAGCAGACCGATCGCCTCCGGCTCGACCGTGAAGGCGGTATGGGTGGTGCCGAGCGCATCCGCCGCGCGCTGTGCGTAGGGCGTCTCGTCAAAGCTGGCGTCGCCGCTGAAACCGATGCTGAAGGTTTTGACAGCCGCATTGCTGTGCTGGCGCATCAGCGCGACGATGACGCTGCTGTCCAGTCCGCCGCTGAGAAACGCGCCCAGGGGCACATCACTGAGCAGCGTGCGTTTGACCGCCGTGTCGAGCGCGTCGCGCACGCGCGCCTTTGCCTCTGCGACGGCGATCGGCGCGGCGTCTGCTTCACTGACGGGGCGACCCGCCTCCCAATAGGGGGCAATCTCGATCTCGTAACGCCAGCCGTCACGGGCGTTGACTCGCACCGTCGCCAGCCTGCCAGGTGGCAGCATGACGATGTGCTGAAACGCGGTCAGCGGCGCGGGCAGATAGCCAAAGCCCAGATAGACCGCCAGCCAGGGCGAGTCGCCCCCGACCAGTGATGACGCGCGCACGACGCGCGGATGCGCCAGCAGCGCCTTGATCTCGCTGGCAAAGGCGAAAAACCGGCCGTCGTTATAGATGTAGAGCGGCTTTTCGCCTACACGGTCGCGCGCCAGCGTCAGCGTCTCGGTCTGGCGATCCCAGAGCGCGAACGCGAACATGCCTTCCAGTGCCAGCAGCCCTTCACCCGCTGTGCGTGCGGCGCGCATCACCTCGATCAGCGTCTCGGCGTCGCTGGTGGTGCGAAACGTCACGCCATGCGCGGCGAGCCGCGATCGCAGTTCGAGATGGTTGTAAATTTCGCCGTTGTACGCCAGCGCGTAGCGTCCGTCCGCCGACTCCATCGGCAGCGCAGCGGCGGTAGACGGATCGAGAATGGCGAGTCGGCGGTTGCCCAAGCCGACTGCACCGTCCAGGATCGCGCCGCCGCTGTCTGGTCCGCGGTGGATGAGACGACGAGTCATGGCGTCGATCGCCGCGCCAGAGGCGGGTTCGCCGTCGAGATGAAAGACACCGCAAATGCCGCACATGGTCGTTATCCGTTCGGCGCGATACGCTCATAAAGGGCGACGGTGGCGTCGATCATGCGCGCGGCACTGAAGACCGACTCGCCGCGCTCCTGCCCTACCAGCCCCAGATGGCGGCGCAGCGGCGTATCGGACAGCAGCAGATCGATCGCCTGTGCCAGTGCCGCCGGGTCGCGCGGCGGGACGAGCAGCCCGGTCTCGCCGTGCGCGACCACCTCGGGAATGGCGCTCACGTTCGACGCGACGATCGGCAGCGCCGCCGCCATCGCCTCCAGCAGCACCAGCCCAAACCCCTCCCACAGGCTCGGCATAAGGAATATATCGAAGCCCGCCATCAACCCGGCGGCGTCGTCGCGCCAGCCTAAAAAGTGCGTGCGCGCGCGGATGCCCAACGCCGCTGCTTCCGCCTCCAGCGCGGAACGCAGATCGCCGTCCCCGACGATCACCAGCCGCGCGGCGCGGTGCGCATCGTCGAGCAGGGCGAAGGCGCGCAGGGCGTCGCTGCCGCCTTTTTGCGCGATCAGCCGTCCGACAAAGCCGACGATCGGTGTCTCATTGTCCAGAGCAGACGACGCCGCGATCGCCTGACGCAGCGCCATGCGCGCATGGGCGCTGTCCGGCGCGGGCTGCGGCGGCAGCCCGTAATGGATGGTGGTGATCTTGTCGGGCGCGGCACCCTCGACCTGGATGCAGAACGCCCGGATCGACTCGCTGATAGCGATCCCGGCGTCCGCCATGCCCCAGATCGTCCGATTCGCCAGCGCGATCGGCAGACGGCGGCGGAACGGATCATCGTTGTGACGGCTGATCACCCGATGCGGTACGCGCGCCAGCGTGCTGGCGATCGACGCGAACAGGTCGGCGTGGATCAGGTGGCTATGCACGATCGACGGGGTGTCGGCGCGCAGCGAGTCGCGGATGCGCCCGATCACGGTGGTGTCGGCGTGATGCCGGATCGGGATACGCGCGACGGGTACGCCCGCCATCGTCAGGGCGTCGGCGAGGTCGTTCACCGGGTGCGCCGGGGCATACAGCAGGATCAGCCGGGCGTCGATGCCGCGCGCGCGCAGACCGGGCAGCAGCGTGATCAGGTGCCGTTCGGCGCCCGCGATCCGGGTCGCCTTGATCACATGGACGACGCGCATCAGCCATTGCTCCCGGTCGTGGGCACAGGGGTGCGCGGCGGAATGACCTGGTAGCGGCGGCGGATCAGCATCATCGCCGCGAACAGCCCGCCCAGCAGCGCCAGCGACGCCGCGCCGATCACGAGGGCGCGCTCCGGCGCCTCGCGGCTGACCAGCACGCCCAGTCCGCCAAAGACGATACAGGCACTGTACAACACGGCGATCGCCCCACGCTGGCTGAGTCCCAGCGCCAGCAGACGGTGCGAAGTGTGATCCTTGCCCGCCTGTCCCGGCGATCGTCCCTCGCTGATGCGTGTGAACACCACCAGACAAATATCGAAGATCGGCAGCGCCAGGACCAGAATTGGCACCATCCAGGTGACATTGAGCGGCTGCGCTCCGAAACGCAGCTCGATCCCCAGTGCAGCCAGCAGGAAACCCAGTACCAGCGCGCCCATATCGCCCATGAAAGTACTGGCGGGATTGAAATTGTAGATCAGAAAGCCGATCGCGCTGCCCGCCACCGCCGCCGCCAGCGCGCTCACCAGCGGCACGCCCTCGCTGTACGCCAGCCAGGTGAACCAGAGACCGGCGATCGCGCTCAAGCCCGCCGATAAGCCGTCCATGTTGTCCAGAAAGTTGACCGCGTTACTGAGCGCCACCACCCACAGCAGGGTCAGTGGAATGTCGAGCCAGGGGGTATCGAACAATTGAATCTGGATGCCAGCGGCGATCAGGATCAGCGCGGCGATCGTCTGCGCGACGATCTTGGCGCGGATGCCGAGTTCGTAGCGGTCGTCGATCAGACCGACGATCGCCAGCAGCGCCACGCCCAGCAGCAGCGCGCTCAGTTTGGTCAGGTAATGGGGCACCACGAACAGCAGCACTGCCACCGTGAAGCCCGCCACGATCGCCAGCCCGCCCATCAGCGGCTTGTGATCGGTGTGTATCTTGCGCTGATTCGGCTTATCGACCACGCCCAGGCGCATGGCGATCGCGCGCGACAGCGGGGTCATGCCCAACGCCGTCGCAAAGCCGACCACCATCACCGGAATCCACACCAGCGGATCCATACGCGCCCTCTCAGTCGATCCGAGACGAATAGTGTAGCGGACGATGGGGCGGGTTTGCAGTGCGGATCGATCGCCGTCGAGTCGCGCATGGGCGAGGGCTCGACCTTCACCGTCGCGCTGCCACGTCACATCGCCGCGGTCGATCTGTAGGGACACATATCAATGTGTCTCTCTCCCTCACCCCCCCCCCGACCTACTCAGCTCATCAGGGGAAAGGAGGAGAAACAGCCTTTGATACCTCCTTGCCGGACGTAAGGCAATCCGTCATAATTGGGGCATGTTCACACGATGGGACAGATGCTCATGAACCACGCGCCATCCACCCGTGCCACCACCGCTACCGGCGAGGTGCCGCGCTTCGATCCGGTCATGCCGACTGATCTGCCCGAAGCCGCCCCCGCCGATCTGCCTGAGTATCCGAGAGTGGGGGCGACGACGGGAATCATGCCTGTGATACTAGACGCCGCCGATCCCGACAAATTCGCGGATTCCCCGAACGCTGGCATCTGATCCGGTGCCGTCGATGGCATCGGCATCGCCATTGATCAGCTTCACCAGCATCGCCAGCACTTCCAGCGGGACGCCGCCGCGATCGTAAGTGGTGTTTTCGTAAGTGATGAAGGTCGCCTCGCCGCTGCCGATGCGCACCATCAGCGCGGGCGTGCCGCCGATCGCCAGGTCGTGACCATAATCCATATCGATCTCGACCTGATTCGCGCGGGTGATGCAGCCCAGCAGCGCCAGATAATCGAGATTCAATTCATCCGCCACCAGCCGCGCCAGCGGCTCATCGTAGCGCCCGACGATCGCCAGCGCATACAGAGCTTCATGTGCCCCCCAGAATCCGCCCGGCTGGAGCGTGTCGGCGCATTCCGCCACGCGGGCGGCATAGACAGTGCGATCGCCGCCCGCCGTCGGGAAGATACGTACTTCCAGGCGTGCCATGCCCGTCACCACGTATTGTTCGACGAAAGCATGTATGGTCTCACGGTAGCGCTGGCAGTGCGGACAGGCAAAATCCGCGAACTCGATCAGCGTGACGGGCGCGTCGGGATCGCCCAGGATGAAGGCGCCATCCGCGCCGCGTTCGCGCGGCAGCCCGTCGATCAGCGCGCGCATATCGGCAAACTCGCTGGTTTCCTGTGCGCCGACGGCGCCGACCCCGACGATCGCCAGCAGAGCGATCACGACCAACCCAAGAATCGATCTCATGTCCAGCATCCCTTTTCCATTGTCCACTGTCTGCGCCATTATAACCCCAGCGAGCCGATCGTAGGGGTTTAGCGTGCCAGACCCGTCGTCGCCGCCCGCAGCCGCAGCTCGAATTCGCCCAGGATCGCCGCCGTCGCGCCCCAGACCTCATGTCCGGCAATAGTGTAGATGCGCACGCCAAAGCTGTGCCCTTCACGCTCCAGCATCCGCGCGCTCTTGATCGAGTCGTCGAGCAGCACGGCGATCGGCGCCTCGATCAGCTCCGCGACTTCCGCCGGGTTGGGCAGCCACGCCGGGGCGACGCTGACCGTCCCGACTATCGGGTGAATCTCGAAATTGCTCGGCGGGACGTAGATCGGGGAGAGCGCCCCGATCACGGTCACATCGGCACGGCGGATGCCCATCTCTTCTTCGGCTTCGCGCAGCGCCGTTTCGGTCGTGGTCTCGCCGGGTTCCTGTGAGCCACCAGGCAGGCTGATCTGTCCGCTGTGAACGCCGCGCGTGTCCGGTCGGCGCATCAGCGGGAAATGCAGCGCCCGCGAGTCGTGGTGCGGGTAGATCAGCAGCAGCACAGCGGACTGGCGCGCGACCGTACCCGGCGGCGGAGCCAGCGGTCGCGGCTGCACCGACATATGCCGTCTGGCAGCATCGGCGTCAAAGCCGTCGGCGCCGCTCAATGCCAGCGCCTGCAGCACGTCCGCCAGCGTGATCGGCACGCTCACGGCGCCACCCCCTGCACCGTCACCAGATAATTCTGCGCCTCCCCGCCCAGATCGCCCAGCGTGATGCTGAAATCGACCGTCGCGCCGGGGACGATCCGCGCCGCCACGTCCACCCATGCCGCGCCGATGACATTTTCCGCGCCGTCAAAGGCGGTCGCCAGCGCGCGCGGGGTCAGCACCGCCCGCGATCCGCTGTTGGTCACCTGTCCGGCGATCACCAGCCGACCGAGCGCGTCGTAGCCAGCGCTGTCCGTCCACGTCAGCGACTCGGCGCCGACCGTCGAGTCCGCCGCCGCGACACCCGCGCCCAACTGCACCACATAATCGACCGCGCGCGCCGCCTGTCCTTCGCCAAAACGCAGACTGAAAGGCGCGAACCCACCAGGCAGCAGCGCGTAGCCCATCACCACATCGGATGCGCCCGCGACGCCGACGCCCGCCCCGTCGAACAAGCCCGCCTCGACGGTCAGATCGGTCAGCGGCAGCGCGCCGTAATTGCCGACCTCGCCTGTCAGGTAAAAGGCGCCCGACGGCGTGTGCCAGCCCATGACGTGCAGCAGCGCCAGATCGCCCGTCTTGACGAATGTCAGCGTCGTCAGCGGCGCCGGATCGAGCGCCACCGCCGCGTCGAAGCGCGCGCTATCGACCAGCGCCTCCAGCGCCAGCAGCGCTGCCGCGCTCAGACGGTCGATCGCGCCGATCTCGATCACGCCGACGACATCGCCCGTGCGCCCGACGAAGGTATTGACCGCTTCCTCGCGTCCGTCGGCGCCGCGCCGCAGCCCGTCCAGACGCCAGCTGCCATCGCCCATCGCCGCGCGCGCCGCCTCTTTGTAAGTTTGCGTGTCCGGGCGTACCTGCGCCTGATAGCGATCGAGCAGCGCGCCCAGGTCGATCGCCCCCGACTCGGAATCGAGCCGGATCGCCGCGATCGTCATGGCAGGACTGTCGGCGCCGGGAGCGGAAAAGCTGGCGCTGGCGAGCGTGGTGGTGTTTTGCTCATAGCGTCCCCATTGGCGTGGCACCATGACTGTGAAAGCGCCGCTGGGATGGGTGTAGAGCGCGGGTGAGGTGTCGGGCGGAGGAGGAGTCGGCGCGAAGGTGACCGCACCGCCGCTGCACGCGCCGATCGTCAGCGCGACCAAGACGAATGTCCAAGGTTTGAAAAAATTTACGCGCATATGTGACCCCATCGGACTCATTTCGTGCTACAGTTTTATAACATACGGGATGAATTGGGTCGTGTCACCTATGACGTTACAGGACTTTGATCCCATTCACGATCGCCGTAACTTCCTTATCGTATCTAGTAGAGACAAAGCGAGCAAACTCTGATCGACCTTCCTCAGCGAGAAAGATGTTATGTACGCAAACAATGAAATCCTATTCCCATCTTATGCGATCGCTTCATTGGGGAAGATACGGGGCACAGGCTGGCAGGCGCTGGTGGCGCGGGTCGCACCGCTGGCAGAGCAGCACGAGGACACACTGGCGTTCATGCTGATGATGGTGCGGCTCAATAGCTGCCTGTCCTGCGAGACCGACAGCTTCCGCGCCATGCGCGGTTGTGCCGGATGCGCCGCGCAGACCCTGCGCCGGTTCAAGGGCAGCGACGACGATTTGGTGCAGCTGTTCGAGTCGGCGCTGACCGAGGTGCGCGGGTTCGCCGTCACCAATCCACACATGCAGATTCGCGTGACCTAAGTCATTTAGCGTAAATCATCCAACAGCGGACGCATTGTTATGCGTCCCTGCGGCGCCGACTGCGCCGCTGTCAAATCAATCTGTACAACCCGCCGCCGCTGGTCTATACTTTCGCCTCTATGGAGAGGTGCCGGAGCGGCCGAACGGGCTCGTCTCGAAAACGAGAGTAGTGTCAAAGCTACCGTGGGTTCGAATCCCACCCTCTCCTCATGGGTAGAGACACGTAAAAAACGGTGACGCTGGCGTCACCGTTTTTCATTGTGTGCAATCGGCGAATCACGGCTTTCTCTGCCGACGCATCGTCAGGCATCCCTACAGGTGCAGGCGGTGTTACAACCCCGCAGCCAGCGTCAGCGCGCGCTCGATCACCGGATCGCGTCCTGCTGCCAGCGGCTCAGGACTTATCGGCACCTCGAATCATCGGCGGCACACCGACGCCCTCATAGACCTGTCCATCGTGCGCCGTATACACCTGGCAGCGCCGACGCGCGCTGACCCCGGACGTTGTGTATTGGCGCTGGAGGCGAACGAGGTTATCATGCCGTCGTTCGTCTCATCAGGTGACCCGATTATGGCGCTGAACGATTTTTTCGCGCGTCTGTTTGGCAGCGATCGACGGCATCCCCTCGACGCCGAGCCGTCCGACTCGATCATATCGGACGCGCCGACCGCGGACGCGCCCGTCGTGCTGCGTCCGCGCGTGCTGGCGATCATCCACAATCCGGTCGTGGCATCGACCGGGGAAAAAATCCGCCGCGCCTATGGCTGGAACGACCCCGACAAGCTGGCACAGGCAACCATCGACGATGTGCGCCACGCCAGCTATGGCAGCGTCGAGTATCGCATCGTCGAGCGCATCGAGGTCACCGATTCGCGCGACGGCTTTCCGCTCAAACGCGACGGTTTCCGCTACGATCCGGAGTCGTTCGCGCGCGCGTGGCAGACGCGGACATTCCACAGCGCCGATGCGGTCGATTATCTGGCGCTGGTGCGCGAATTCCAGATGATCGAGCGCGTCAACGCCGATCAGATCGACGAGGTGTGGCTGCTGGGGTATCCCTACTGCGGCTACTACGAGTCGATCATGGCGGGACCCGGCGCCTTCTGGTGTAATGCGCCGCCGCTGGAGGGCACCGCCCATGCAAAACGACGTTTCGTGATCATGGGCTTCAACTACGAGCGCGGCGTCGGGGAAATGCTGGAAGACCTCGGTCACCGTGCCGAGTCGATGCTGTCGAAAGTCTATGCGCCCACACACGGCGAGGCGAATTTGTGGGAGCGTTTCACCCGTTACGACAAGACTCACCCCGGACGCGCGGAATGTGGCAATGTGCATTTCGCGCCCAATAGTCTGGCGGATTACGATTGGGGCAATCCGCGCACCGTGTCCGCGCGCTGCGACACCTGGCTGCGCTTTCCCGATCTGGCTGGCGATCCCCGTCCGGTGACCGCGCGCGAGTGGGGAGGCGGCGATATTCGGGCGCATCATCTGTGGTGGTTCCGCCGTTTTCCGCATGTACAGGGCGAGTCGCATGGGGTGTCGTGGAACTGGTGGCAATACGTGATCGACCCGAATCGGGTGTGAGCGCCGACAAGATCGGCTCATGTGCCACAATCCGGCTATAATCGGAATTGAGCGACCACACAGTCACGAGGATTCCCCGGATGTATGCCGATGATCTGCTCGGACACCGCCGTCAGAAAGACCAGTTCTTCAAGACCAGTCCCCACTCGCCGCTGACCCAGGAACAGCAGGACGCCTTTCAGGGTTTGCCGTACTTCCCGCCCGACGAGTCGTACCTGCTGACCGTCGATGCCGAGCGTCTGGACGGCGGCGCGATCGCCATCGAGACCACGCGCGGCGAGGTGCGTCAGTATCGGCGCTACGCCCGCTTCACGGTCAATGCCCCTGATGCCGACGGGGAACACATGCCGATCGCCCTCACCATCTACGAGACCCAGCACGGCTTCTTTCTGCCCTTCACCGACAGCGCCGACGGAGTCTACAGCGGCGGACGCTACCTCGAACCCGATCTGATCGACGAGACCCCCGACCGCGCCCGCTTCAGCGTCGATTTCAACATGGCATACTCGCCATTCTGCGCCTTCAGCGACGGCTGGTCGTGTCCGATCGTGCCGGGGGAGAATCGTCTGTCCGTCCCGATCCGCGCCGGAGAACGTTATCTGGAAGCTTATTGAGGCAGCTGGCACAAGCACCGTATCGAGATCATTGAAAGGCAGCCCCCATGACCCGACTCGTCCGTCTGTGCGCCGTAATCGTCACCATCCTGCTCACCAGCGCCGCGATCGCACAGGATCGCCCGTCGCTCAATCTGCGCGAATTCACGCTCGGCAACGGACTCGAAGTGATCCTGATCGAGGATCGCAGCGCGCCAACCGTCGCCGTCAACATCACCTACGATGTCGGCTCCGTCGATGATCCGATCGGACGCAGCGGCTTTGCCCACCTGTTCGAGCATCTGATGTTCGAGGAGACCGCGCACCTGGCGACAGGCGAGCTCGATCGGCTGGTCGAGTCGGTCGGCGGCTATCTGAACGCCTACACCGACGCCGAGCGCACCGTCTACTACACCATCCTGCCCGCCCATCAACTGCCGCTGGCGTTGTGGTACGAGGCGGATCGCATGGCGTCGCTGTCGGTCACGGGCGCCAATTTCAACAATCAGCGCGCGATCGTCATCGAGGAATACAACCAGACCAGCTACAACGCGCCCTACGGCGAAGCCTTCGAGTACCTGATCACGCTGCCCTTCACCGTCCCCGTCTACCGTCAGCGCGTGATCGGCTCGGTGCCCGACCTCAACGCCGCTGGCGCGCAGGAAGCGGTCGATTTCCACGCGCGCCATTATCTGCCCAACAACGCCACGCTGGTAGTCGCTGGCGACATCGACTTTGGGCAAGCCGAGTCGATGGTGCGCGGCTATTTCGACCCGATCCCGGCGGGCGCCGAGCCGCCCACACCCGATTACACACGCGGCGAGTCCCAGGCGAGCCGCTACGATTTTCTCGATCCGCTGGCGAACGTCCCGGCATACCTGGTCGGCTATCCGATCCCGGCGCGCACCGAACGCGATTACGCCGCAATCGAGGTGGTGGCGCGGCTGCTGACCCAGGGCAGCGCCAGCCGTCTCGCCGGGGCACTGCGTGATACGGGCTACGCGGGCGATCTGGGCGCCTTCATCTATGGCAATCGCCACGAGAGTCTATTCGCCTTTTACGCGCTGGCGAATGCGGGAGTGCCCTTGAGCGAGATCGAGTCCGTCTACCAGCGCGAACTCCAGCGCCTGATCGACGAGGGCATCGCGCCGGGGGAGCTGACCAAAGCGATCAACGCGCTGCGTGCCGAGGCGATCCTGGCGGTGGAAACGGTCGAGGGCTTGGCGGAAACCGCGCAGAGTGGGCAATTCTACTACAGCGACCCCAACGGCGTGCTGAACGAGATCGATCGTTTTGCCCAGGTGACGGCGGACGATGTGCGCCGCGTCGCCGCGACCTATCTGACACCCGCCAGCGCGGTCGTGCTGCTGGTCGAGCCGACCACAGTCGGCGCCACCACCGATCTGACCGCAGAGCAGGCGCCAGTGGCGATCGGCAGCGCCGCCGATGCCGCCGTATCCTCGCTGCCGCGCGCCATCCTGTCGCAGGCGACCCCGCCCGCAGCGCTGGCGGTGCGTCCCTTCACACTGCCGCCGATCAGTGAGGCGCGCCTCGACAACGGACTGACGGTGATCACCATCTCCCGCCCCGACATGCCGATCGCGCTGCTGACGCTCACCCTGCCCGGCGGCGCGTCCGCCGACCCCGCCGCGCAGGCAGGACTGGCTGAATTGGCGGCGGCGGTGGTCACGCGCGGCACCACCACCCGATCGGCACAGGCGATCGCCAACGCCATCGAGAGTGTCGGCGGCTCGATCGGTGCCAATATCGACGATGATGCGCTCAGTATCGGTGCCTTCACGCTGCGGGCGGACGCGGCGCTGGCGTTCGAGCTGCTGGCGGATGTGGCGATCAACCCGACCTTCCCCGATAACGAGGTCGATATCGCCCGACAGACGATGATCACGGCGCTGGACAATCTGCTGTCCGACGGCGCCTCGCTCGCGGAACGGACGTTTCTGCGGCTGGTCTATGGCGGTCACCCGTATGGCGTCGCCCCGACGCAGACGACCCTCGCCGGGCTGACGGCGGACATGGCGCGCTTCTACTACACCAGCCAGGCACAGCCCGATCGCGCCTTTCTGATCGTCGCGGGCGCGCTCTCGCACGATGAGTCGGTCAATCTGGCGCGCCAGTATTTCGGCGGCTGGGTCGGCATCGGCGGATCGGCGCCGGCGGCGCTGCCGGTGGCGATCACGCCGACCGCGCCGGGGATTTATCTGGTCGATCGACCGGGCAGCGTGCAAGCCGACTTCCTGATCGGCGCGCTCGGCATCACCGCCACCGACCCCAACCGCGACTCGCTCAAAGTGATGAATGCTGTCCTGGGCGGGACATTCAGCGCGCGGCTCGGACGGCTGATCCGCGAAGAACTCGGCTACACCTACGGTATCTATTCGGGTGTGAGCCTGCCCGTATCCGCCGGGACGATCTCGATAGCGACGGCGGTCGGCGCCGATGTAGCGGCGCCCGCCCTGCGTGAAATTCTGAATCAGGTCGCCTTGCTGCGCGACCAGCCCGTCCCCGCCGACGAATTGGCGGCGGTGCTGAACGGACTGAGCGGCGGCGAGGCACTGTCGTTCGAGACGGTCGAGTCGGTGGTCACGGCGGTTGCCGAGCAGCGTCTCAGCGGGCTGCCCACGTCCGAGCTGCGCGATGCGCTGGAGCGGGTGCGCACCATCGACGCGGCGGCGGTGGCGGCGGCGGCGGGTACGTACCTGTCCGCGAATCGACTGGTGATCGTGGTGGTCGGTGACGCCGCAGTGCTGGAGCCTGCTCTGTCGGCGGTCGCGCCCGTGACGCGGCTGGAGGCGCAGTGATGCTCGACTCGGCACGACTCGAACGTGCGCTGGTAGCGGCGGCGCGGCGCTACGCACCGACCCTCATCCCGCCCGGACAGATTCACCCCGGCGACGTGGGCGATCTGTCCGACCTGGCGCGGCGGCTGGCGGACGAGGGCGCGCTCGTCCTCGCCGCTCAGACCGACGCACCCGATCCGGCGGCGGTCTACAAAGCATGGGGCGAAGCCTACACCGCGCTGCACACCCGCCTGTGCGAGGCGCTGTTTCCTTCGTTCGGCGGCGTGAGCGCGGTCTATATCGATCAGGCTGACCCGCCGATCGCCGCGCTGTCCGGGATGTGCGCCCCGGCGTTGGGCGCGATCGGCGCCTACATCGCGCCCTATGCGGCGGCGCGCGTGGGCGTGCGACCGAGCGATATCGAGGTGCGCGGCGTGATCGAGATGCTGCTGGATGCGCTCGAAGCGGGCGATCTGGCGCGCGACGAGTACGCCCGGCTGCGCGAGGACTGTGCGGCGCTGCTGCGGCGGCTGCTCGACCTGCCCATCCGCTCATTCGCCGTCACACCGCCCGCTCGTGCGATCGTCGGCGCGATCGGGACGACTCCGGTCGCGTTAGCGCCGCCCGCCCCACCGCCGACGACCATCCCGGAACCCGCCGCCGCGCCAGCGCCGCCGCCGGGTTTGCCGGAGACAGCGCGCCCGGTGCAGCCCGCTTTTCGTGCCGACGCGGTGCCGATCTTCTTCGATCCGGCACGCCGCCCCGACGACGCGATGCCGCCGCCGCCCGTGCCCGGTCTGCCCGGCGACCTGCCAAAATAACACCATGCGTCCACGATCATTTTCGCTCGTCTTCGCTCGTCTTCAATACACGGATGCACAACGATGCGTCCACGATTATCATCAGGGAGAGTTGCTCATGCGTATCCGTCCCATACTCGTACTGATCGTCTGTGCCGCCGCGTCGATCGCGCTGGCACAGGAAACCCCAGTGCCGCTGCCGACGCCGCTCGGTGCCGCGCCAATCGCTACCTTGCCGCCATCGCCTGACGCCACGCTCGAAATATTGCCCCCGGCACCGCTGCCGACCACACTCGGCTTGGAACAGATCGCGGCGCTGCCGATCCTGGCGGCTGCACGCGCCGACATGGAGCTGCTCGCTACCGAGTCGATCGGCACGGCGCAGCGTCCGATCGGCTGGACGGGCGCCACCGACCCCGCCGACCCCGACCTGCCGATCAAGGTTCGCCTCGACCTGGAACTGCTGGCGGGCAGTCTGAATGGAGACGCGCGTCCGCCGGGGTGGTTCGGGGTGGTGGCGAGCGTACCGATCGGGATCGCGCGCGACATCCGTCACGACCTGGAGCTGCTGGCAGACCAGGTGATCGGCACGTCCGGGATTCGTCCAGCGGGCTGGCAGGGCGACAATCCGATCTTCCGCTGCGGACGCGCGACTCAGGCGATCCTCACCATGCTGGAAGCCGACAACCTGACCATCCTGGTCGATTTTTCACAGGCGGATTATTGCCTGACAGCCGAGATCGACGCCGCCATCTACGTCGAGCGCAACGTGCTGCAGCCGCTGCGCGCGGGCGCGCTGAATGTCGATAGCGAGACGACTTATCCGTTCAACGCCGACACACCGTTCATCGTCGCCTTTCTGGATCGGGACGCGCGCCAGAAGATCGGCGTGCTGCCCGTCGGCACCGGGTTCGAGGCGCTCGGACGCAGCACGGTCGGGTTCAGCAATATGACCCTGATTGCGGGAACAGGCTTTCGTTTGTATGTCGATTGGACGACCACACCGCTGACGGGCGATCAGTTCGAGTCGCTGCCAGACTTTGACAGTGTGGGCGGCGAAATTGTCTGCGATGCGGCGTGGTGCGGGGTGAACGTCGAGTAATCGCCTTTGTGACGGCAGGGGTTTGGTATGCCAAACCCCTGCTGTAGGTAACCATTGCCTGGAATGGGGACGCAAGCCTGCGTCCGTATGGGCGGCGGTGCGGAAGAATTAATCCCCCGCCGCCGCTAACTGACCATAACTGAAGCCGCGCTGTGTCATATAGGACTGTGCCTGATCGAGGGTGTCGGTGAGGCGCACATTGGCGAAGGCGTGTTTGTCCATGCTGGTAAACCAGTCGTACACCTTGCGGATCAGCCCATCCATACCGACCACGACGACGGGTCCAGTGCCGTCCTTGCCCATCGACAGCAAGTGTTTGGCGTGCGCCAGCCCGGTCGGGGTGAAGACCGAGCCGCCAGGAAATTTGACACCCGCGCTCACATCCAGGATGGCGCCGATCTCGAAGGTGGATTTGTCGGTCACTTTCTTGATCCTGTCCAGCACGGTGATCATCTCGTCCCAGGTGAACGCGCCCCGCACCTCTACCAGCATGACGCTGCGTGCGTCGTTGTCCCAGTACAGCTCAATACCCATGATCGCCGCTCCACACACTGATCGTCTTACACAATGATCACGAGTATGGCGCGGTAAGCTGATCGCGCGATCAATGACAGATGAGCGCGGCATTTGCGACAGATTTCACGCGCAGGGGTTTGGGATGCCAAACCCCTGCGCGTGCAGTTACGCCATCTCCGGCAGGTTCAGCTCGTCCATCAGCGCGTTGAACTGCGGAAAGTCCAGCTGCTGCTTGGCGTCGCTCATCGCCACCGCCGGGTTCGGATGCACTTCCACCATCAGCCCATCGGCGCCGACCGCCTTCGCCACCCGCGCCAAGGGCACGGCAATATCACGGCGTCCGGCGCTGTGGCTGATGTCTACGATCACGGGCAGATGCGACTCCAGCTTCAGCACTGCCACGCCGCCGATGTCGAGGGTGTTGCGCGTCCACTTCTCGAAAGTACGGATGCCGCGCTCGATCAGCATCACCTGCGGGTTGCCGCTGGCGACGATGTACTCGGCACTGTAGAGGAATTCTTCCAGCGTTGCACTCAGACCACGCTTGAGAAAGACCGGACGGTCGATCTTGCCGAGTGCCTTGAGCAGGAAGCTGTTCTGCATGTTGCGCGCGCCGACCCAGAAAATATCGACATAATCCATGAACATGGTGATCTGCGAGGCGTCCATGATCTCGCTGGTGATCGCCATGCCGTACTTGTCCGCGACCTGACGGGCGATTTGCAGCCCCGGCTCGCCCAACCCCTGGAATTCGTAGGGGGAGGTACGCGGCTTGTACGCCATGCCACGCATGATCTTGACCCCGCGCGCCGCCAGCGCCGCGCCCGCCGCCTCCATCTGTTCATGGCTTTCGACTGCGCACGGACCGGTGATCAACTGGAAACTGCCGTCGCCGATCACCGCGCCATTGGGCAGGGTGATGATGGTGCGCTCGTCGGGACTCTTGCGCTGCACCTTGATCTTGGCGCGCGCCTGCTGCTCTTCGAGCTCCAGCGAGGCGCGGAAAATCTCGCGGAAGATTGCCTGAATGGTAGCGTTGCTGAATGGTCCCTTGTTCGACTGCTGCAGCACAGTCAGCATTTCGGCTTCGCGGGCGGGGTCGTAATGCGCGTTGCCATTGGCGGTGTGAATTTTGCCGATCTCGCTGACGATGCGGGCGCGCTGCGACAGCAGGTCGAGCATCTGCATATTGATCTGATCGACTTGCCCGCGCAAATCGCTTAAACTATGCTGGTCACTCATGAATGATCCTTCGGTGCCGTGATCGGCTGCATAGAACGTGTGAGAACACCCATTATAGTCGTACAATCCTGGGTGAATACAACAAGATCACGTCGGGTATTTTTGTGCTAAAATATAGAACACATTTTCGCACACCAGACCAGAGTAGATGGAAAGTGGTGTCACATGGTGTTATCCGATCAATCGGTTGACCTGGAGCAGATGTTCCCGCGCGGACGCGACTCGTTTCTGGCAGACCCGGACGACTTTCGCCTGGGGGTGATCGTCGGCGGGTCGTTGAGCAAGGGACTGACGGTCAAGCTGGACATCGGCGTGCCGATCGAGACGCTGGCAGTCGGGCGCTACGTGGTAGTGCGCGGACAGCACAAACGCTTTTTCTGCATGATCACCGATGTGGTGCTGGACAATACCAACGCCGACATCCAGAGCGCCCCGCCTGACTTCAGCGATCCGTTTCTGGCGGCGGTCTACGGGGGCACGGCTGCCTATGGCAAGGTCAATGTACAGCCGCTGTTGTCGATCGACAGCATCGGCGAGGATGCGGGCAAGCCGAAACCCGTCAAGACCATTCCCAGTCATTTCACAGCGGTGCATGACGCGACGGTCGCGGACGTGAACAGTGTCTTCGGACCGGAAGATGCGACCCATTTCAACGTTGGCGCGCCGCTGGAGCTGGAGACGACGCAGATCAATCTCGACCTCAAAGCGCTGGTGCAGCGCTCGATCGGGGTATTCGGCAAGAGCGGCACAGGTAAGAGCTTCCTGACGCGGATGCTGCTGGCGGGGATCATCGCCAAAAAACAGGCGGTCGCGCTGATCTTCGACATGCACAACGACTACGGATGGGCGGCACAGGACGAGCGCGGTGTACAGGCGAAAGGCTTGCGCCAGCTGTTGGGCGCCGACAAGGTGCTGGTGTACTCGCTCGACCCGGAATCGACCGCGCGGCGCGGCGGCAAGAGCGATTTTGACGTGCGCATCGGCTACGACGAGATCGAGCCGGAAGACCTGGAAAGCCTGCGCGTGACGATGGGCTTGTCCGATGCCATGCTCGATGCGGCGCGGATGCTGCGCAAGCAGTGGGGGACGGGCTGGGTGGCGCGCCTGATCGACGCCGGATCGGTCGATTTCGATACCATCGAGGAAGAGACGCCGCATCGCGCCGGGACGCTGGCAGCCCTGCAGCGCCGCTTGCAGCGCTTCCCACGCTGGGACTTCCTGGTGCGCAACAGCACCGGTGACAGCGTGACCCAGATCATGAACGCGATCGAGAGCGAGCGCAGCATCGTGCTGGAATTCGGACGCTACGGCAATTCGCTGGAAGCCTATATGCTGGTCGCCAATTACCTGACCCGTCGGATTCACGAGGTTTACATCGAAAAAGTCGAAAAAGCCCTGGGCGACAAGTCGCACGAGCCGCCGCAGCTGGTGATCGTGATCGAGGAAGCGCACAAATTTCTCGATCCCAAGATCGCCAATCAGACCACCTTCGGGATCATCGCGCGCGAGCTGCGCAAGTACAAGGTGACGCTGCTGGTGGTCGATCAGCGTCCGAGCGGGATCGACGAGGAAGTGATGAGCCAGATTGGGACGCGCGTCACGGCGCTCCTGGACAACGAGCGCGACATCAACGCGGTGCTGATGGGCGTCAGCGGCGCGGTCGGCTTGCGCGAGGTGCTGAGTCGGCTGGATACCAAGCAGCAGGTGATCATCATGGGACACGCGGTGCCGATGCCAGTGGTGATCAAGACGCGCCCGTATGACGAGGATTTTTACACTGCCATGGAAAAGATGGTCGGGCTGCCAGTGGCGGCGGGCACGCGCAAGAAGGCAGCCGATCGCATCGGGTAAACCATCCAAACAGCGGACGCATCGTTGTGAGTCCCTGCGAGCGCGGCGTGCCCGCTGCGTGAGACGCACCATGATGCGTCCACCGTACATCTGTATAGGATCGGGCTTTTTTCATGTTCGACTTTGAGACCTTCCCGTTACTGGAGACGCCGCGTCTGCGTCTGCGTGCCATCACCGATGCCGACGCGCGCGCGCTGCTGAGTATACGCGGCGATCCGCGTGTGACGCGCTACAACCCGGTGCCGACCCTGCGCACGATGGCGGAGTCGCTCGACCTGATCGACCGCACACGCCTCGCCTACAGCGACAAGTACCGTATCGACTGGGCGATCGTGCTCAAAGAGCATCCGCACGCCGGGATGGTCGGACGCATCGGCTTCAACTACTGGCTGAAAGACGAGTTTCGTTCCAGCGTCGGCTACGATATCGCGTTCGCCTTTTGGCGGCGGGGGATAGCGACCGAGGCGCTGGAGGCGGTGACGGGGTTCGGCTTCGAGTCGATGGCGCTGCGCCAGATCGACGCCGATGCTTACAAAGAGAATAAAGCCTCGTGCCGGGTGCTGGTCAAGGCGGGCTTCCGGCAGATCGGCGTCGATGAGGAATGGGAATTCGGCGTGCTGCGACAGCGGATGGTGTACGCGCTGACGATCTACGAGTGGCGGAAAATGCAAAAAGCAGGGCTATAATCCGCTAATCGTCCCCTTGTGGCATGGCTGATCCTGATGACGATCAACAGGGCGAGATAAAACACAATGTACATCACCGAAATTGTGATTCCAGTCTCTGACATCGCTGCAATGCGGCAGTTTTATGGCGATCGGCTGGCATTGCCAGTAGAGAATGAGTGTTCATCCACAATCGATTTGCGTGTTGGCACCTCACTGATTACATTTGTTTCCCGCTACCCCACCTACGGCGACCGATTAAAAAATGAAGGTGTTGATATTGGCGCACGGCATTTCGCATTCAATATCCCGGAAAATCAGATCGAGGCAGCACAGGTATGGCTGGCAGCACGCGCGACGTTGATCAGCCTGGACGGGGAGACACTGTTTCATTTCCCACATTGGAACGCCCACGCGATTTACTGCCGCGATCCTGAAGGTAACATCGTCGAGCTGATCGCCCGGCATGATTTAGCGAATGCCAGTGACCAGCCGTTCAGCCCCGACTCGCTGTTGTGCGTGAGCGAAATCGGTCTGGCGACCGACGAAGTGAATGCCGCCGTGCGCGCGCTGCAAACAGCCTATGACCTGCCGATCTACGGCAGCGCCAGCGACAGTTTTACTGCGCTCGGCGACGAAAATGGACTGCTGATCATTGTGAAGCGTGGACGCGAATGGTATCCCTCCACAGGAGTCCAGGCAGAGGTCAATCCATCGACCGTCACGATCAGCACCCCGCTCCTGCTCGAAAATCAGGCGGCGGTCAAAACGCGCTTACTGGCAGCGACTCACCAGATCTATCCTTGCTTTTTATCAAGAAATATGTTCTAATTACTCCCTCATTCGACGCTTTTCGGCACGTCAATGCCGCCAAAAGCCGC
Source organism: Anaerolineae bacterium (assembly GCA_034437395.1). Lineage (GTDB taxonomy): Bacteria > Chloroflexota > Anaerolineae > Aggregatilineales > Phototrophicaceae > Flexifilum. The sequence continues at coordinate 38,821 of DAOTUN010000109.1, forward strand.
TGAAGAAGGAGTGTATCCGCATGGTTGAACATATCGAAGTTCGGGGCGCCCGCGAGAACAACCTCAAGAACGTATCGGTCGATATTCCTAAACGCAGGATCACTGTCTTCACCGGGGTATCCGGATCGGGCAAGTCGTCGCTGGTGTTCGGCACCATCGCCGCCGAGTCGCAGCGGCTGCTCAACGAGACCTTTTCCGCATTCATCCAGAATTTCCTGCCGCGCATCGGTCAGCCCGACGCCGACTCGCTCGACAACCTGTCGGCGGCGATCATCGTCGATCAAAAACGACTCGGCGGCAATTCGCGCTCGACGCTCGGCACGATCAGCGACATCTACACACTGCTGCGCATCCTGTTTTCGCGCATCGGCACGCCGATGCTGGGCAGCGCGCGGGCATTCTCGTTCAATGACCCGCAGGGCATGTGCCCGGAATGCGAGGGATTGGGACGGGCGGCTGCCATCGATCTCGATGTCCTGATCGACTGGGACAAGTCGCTGAACGAAGGTGCTATCCTGTTCTCGACGTTCGCGCCGACGAGCTGGTATCACGATATCTTCATTCAGTCCGGCTTTTTCGACAATGACAAGCCGCTGCGCGACTTCACAGACGAAGAGCGGCAAAAGTTTCTCTACATGTCCGAAGGCAAGGTCAAGGTGATGTTCGGCGGCAAATCCCTCAACCTGACCTACGAGGGCTTGGTGCCCAAGTTTCGGCGGCTGTATCTGCAAAAGGATATGGATCAACTGCAGGCGCATGTGCGGGCGGCGGTAGAGCCGATCGTCACGCTGACATCCTGTCCGCTGTGCGCTGGCGCGCGGCTGACACAAGAGGCGCTGTCGGTGCGAGTCGGCGGTAAGAGCATCGAGGAGTGCGTGTCGATGGAAGTGCGCGAGCTGACAGCCTTCCTGCGCACGCTCGATGCGCCGTCGGGGGCATCCGCCATCGACGCACTGATCGCCAAGCTGGACAATCTGGTCACGATGGGACTGGGCTATCTCAATCTCAGCCGCGAGACGACCACCCTGTCCGGCGGCGAGTCACAGCGCGTCAAGATGGTGCGCTATCTCGGATCGAGCCTGACCGACGTGACCTACGTGTTCGACGAGCCGAGCATCGGGCTGCACCCGCACGATATTCACCGCCTGAACGAAATCCTGGTGCAATTGCGCGACAAGGGCAACACCGTGCTGGTGGTGGAACACAAGCCGAAGGTGATCGGCATTGCGGATCACATCGTCGATATGGGTCCCGGCGCGGGACGGCACGGCGGCAAGGTGGTCTACGAGGGCGATCTGAACGGGCTGCTGCTGTCGGGTACGCTGACCGGAAACCATATGCGCGCGCACCAGCCGATCAAGACCACGACGCGCACCCGCACGGGCGCGCTGCAGATCGTCGATGCGACGCTGCACAACCTGGATCATGTCACAGTCGATATTCCCGAAGGCGTGCTGACCGTCGTCACCGGGGTGGCAGGATCGGGCAAGAGCGCGCTGATTCGCGGCACGCTGCCCCATCTGTATTCGGTGACGACGATCGATCAGAGCCTGGCGCGCGGGTCGAGCCGCTCCAATCTGGCGACCTACAGCGGCATGTCGGACATCATTCGCAAGCGTTTCGCGGCTGTGAACAAGGTCGCCCCGGCACTGTTCAGCGCCAATTCCAAAGGCGCCTGTCCCGACTGCAAAGGCATCGGACTGATCTACACCGATCTGGCATTCCTCGATCCGGTCGCCAGCGTGTGCGAGACCTGCAATGGCAAGCAGTTCACCGACGAGGTGTTGGGCTACACCGTCGAAGGCAGGACGATCGCCGATGTACTGTCGATGTCGGTAGTAGAAGCAGTCGAGTTTTTTGCCAAAGAAAAGGCGCTGCGCACGACCCTGACCGCGCTGATCGATGTCGGACTCGGCTATCTGACCCTGCGCCAGCCGTTGACCACCTTATCCGGCGGCGAGCGTCAGCGGCTCAAGCTGGCGACCGAGCTGGGCAACAGCTCGAAAATCTATATTCTCGATGAACCTACGACCGGGCTGCATATGCACGACGTGGACAACCTGATCCGCCTGCTCGATCGGCTGGTGGACAACGGCAGCACGGTGATCGTGATCGAACACAATCTCGATGTGATTTCGCGTGCCGACTGGATCATCGATCTCGGTCCTGGCGCCGGACACGACGGCGGGCGGATCGTCTTTCAGGGCACGCCCGCCGACCTGGTGCTGGACAGCGACTCGCTGACGGCGCACTATCTGCGTGAACACAATGTCGCGGCGGTGCCCGCGTAAGGAAAAACAGGGACGGACGCATCATGATGCGTCCGCCTATGGGGTGGGCAACAGGCAGCAAAAAACGGAAGGAAGCGCCAACGCTGGCGCTTCCTTCCGTTTTGTTTTGTTTTACAGGTGCTGCAACCCGGTTTATTCGGTGACGACCATGCCGTCCACGATGCTCAGGCTGTCGATCGACCAACCGTCACCCGCGACGGCGGACTCCAGCGTGAAGCGCAGTTGTACGGTCTGGCCTGCGTAGGCACTCAGATCGACCAACTGGGTCGCGCCGGCAGCCGGGGCGACGCTGGCGATCTTCGTCCAGCCGCTGTCCGACCCGATGCTGACTTCGATATAACCGAGGGTCGTGCCACTCAGGGAGTAGCTGAAAGCGACCTCCGGGCTGACGACGGCGCTCAGGTCGATCGGGTGCGCCAGGCGCAGCGCCGACAGCGAGGCGGTCGAGGTGCTGCCCGTGCTGAAAGCCCACGAGCCAGTCGCGCCGTCTTCGCTGACGCTCAACGCCCAGCCCGCATCGGCGATCCAGGCATTCGGCAGGGTAGTGTTGAGGGCGACAGGCGCCGTCAGAGTCTCCAACAGCAGCGCATTGTCTTCAACGGCAGCCGGATCGAGCGCCTGGAATTCGATACCGGTGAGCGGCTGCACGATCGAGTTACGCGGCGCCGACAGATTTTCCGGCTGCACAGGGGCATCGATGCTGACGGTGATCAGCGAGCCGATCGCGCTGCCGATGACCGAGGCGCCACCCGCGACAACATCGGTGTCACGCGCCAGTTCATCGCTCAGAGTGATCAGGGCGGCATCGCTGGGCGCCAGAGCGCGCAGCGTCACGGTCGCCAGGGTGAAGGTGCCCGACGGGAACGCCGGGGGGAGCTGACCAGCGGCGAAGTTGACGCGCCCATTGGTATTGTCCATGCCGCTCTGCAGGAAGATCGGCAGGGAGGTGCCGGGCTGGATGCGCTCGACGCGGAAAATGGCAGGGTCAAAGTTCAGATAGGCGGCGGCGGCATCGACTGGCAGTCCGCCGGTCTCCACCTGAATGATGACATCGAAAGTCGCTTCGACCGCAACTGGATAATTTGGCGTGATCAACGTGATCGACGCGCGCCCGTTCTGTGCCAGCGCGGGCACAATCCCCACGAGCAGCACAGCCATCACCAACACGAATTTGAAGAATCTAGGCACGGTATGTCCCCTTTTTGTACTCACAACCTTAGTGTACTTCAACTTTTGCATAATGCAAAACACGTCCTTTACAAGAGTCGGGGGTGACGCGGACACGCAGTGGCGCGTCTTTTCGAGTGCAACATGTGTCGGTGGATCGCGCAAATTGCTCTGCATTTCAGAATTCATTATAATCACTTTCGCTATAAACGGTGCAATTTTCATATTTTTGGTTTATCATGGGGTACGTTGGTTTCAATTTTGTCGGTGGTCAATCATAGGGGAACAGCTCGATGCGGGCAACCAGATCCAGTTCAGGCTCCAGACGCACGCCATTCACGGCGATCGTTGCTCTCGTGGCGCTTGTCGGCGCGATCGCCATTGGCGGTTTTGCGGTGGTAAGCGGAAATAATGGACTCGCGCTCTTGCAGCTGGCGACTCCGACTGTGGCGAACAGTGACGCACCAGCGGCGGTTGTTGCCGATCTGCTGTGGTCGGTAGTTAATCCGACTATTACAACGGCTGTCGGCGGCACGACTGTGCTGACCGTCCGCATGGAATCAGGGTCGCAGCAGGTGACCGGCTTTGCCGCGCATATCAACTTTGACCCGGCGATCGTCAGCGTCAGCCTGCCGACGGTAGACCCGGATCGCTGGACGAATCAGCTCACCCGCAACCGTGACAACACGCTCGGTCGCATCAATATGGCGTATGGTTACCTGGCGGATCCCGCCGACCCGGATGCGCTGCCGAATCCGCAAGGCTCGGTGCCGCTGTTCACCATGACCTTCACCTCGAAGGCGTGTGGTACGACTCCCCTGACCTTCGTCTTCGATGGCAGTGTTTCGCCGACGCGCGTCACCGACCTGTCGTTTGAAGGTGCCTCGACGCTGCGTACCGCCAACAACAATACCATCGTCGTGTCCGACCCGGCTTGCGTGGCTGGCACCGCCACCGCGACGGCAACGACTATCGCTGCGAGCGAGACCCCGACCGCCACCCTGACCCCGACTATCGAGCCGGACGTGACCCCGACCGCCACCGCGAGCGCGACCACCGAGCCGACCGCCGGACCGTCTCCGACGCCGACCAATACGCTGCTGCCTGGCGTCGCCGCCAGCACCCCGCGCCCTGCTCCGACCGGAACCAATGTCCCGGCTGGCTTCGTGCAGTGCGATAACCTCAGCGCCCGTACCAACGGCAACATGACCTCGGCGGGTGGTCGCGGTATCGTCACCGCTGGCGCGCTGCGTCTCAACAACGATCGCAGCAAAGCCGCTCAGGTCGTTGGCGATGCCTTCTGCAACCCGCTGGTTGTCGGTGGCGTGTTCGTCAACACCACCGGTGGTATCGGTGACCGTAACGTCATCGATCGTCGCCCGCAAAATGCGGTGGACATCTTTGGTCTGCTGCCCAACGGCGCGCAGGGTAACAACATCTTCACCCGCGTCATGCAGGTGTGCTTCAGGTCATCCTTCGGCAGCGTGCTGCTGTTCGGTGATGCACTCGGTATGCCGCGTGTCTACTTCCCGCTCGACACCTTCACCTCCGGCGATTACATCTGCGCCTACATCGGACGTGACGGCACGATCGTGCAGCTCCCCGGCTAAGATGGGGCTGTAACTGGGGGCGCAGCGGTTCGCGCCCCTGACCTTGAAGTGAAATTGAAATGTACATAAAAAAACGGCGGGGTTCGCGATGAACCCCGCCGTTTTTGTTATCTGTTCAGGGGGTGATGGGTCTGGCGTGCCAAACCCTGACCCGCCCACTGTCTCGTAGAACGGACACATTGTTATGTGTTCGTTCTACGAAACCTCGTTAACGCTCGATCGGCAGACCGACCGAATTGCCCCATTCCGTCCACGAGCCGTCGTAATTACGCACGTTCGGGTAGCCGAGCAGGTAAGTCAGCACGAACCAACTGTGACTGCTGCGCTCCCCGATGCGGCAGTAGGCGATCACATCGTCGGTGGGCTTGAGACCTTTTTCGCCTTCATAAATGGCGCGCAGCTCGTCGGCGCTCTTGAAGGTGCCATCTTCGGTATTCGCGGCGCGTGCCCAGGGGACGCTCGCCGCACCGGGGATATGACCGCCGCGCAGCGCGCCTTCCTGCGGATAATCGGGCATGTGCAGCTTTTCACCGCTGTATTCGGCAGGGCTGCGCACATCGATCAGCGGCTTGCCCGCCTCGACATGTGCCACCACCTGATCGCGGAAGGCACGAATCCTGCTGTCGTCGCGCTCCGGCGCCTGGTAAGCGGTGCTGTCGTACTGTGGCACCTCACGGGTGAGCGTCCGTTCTTCTTTCGCCCACTTGGTGCGCCCGCCGTTGAGAATTTTGGCGTTGGTGTGCCCGAACAACTGGAAGACCCAAAAGGCATAGGTCGCCCACCAGTTGTTTTTGTCACCATAGAAGATCACGGTCGTCTCCGGCGTGATGCCGATGCTGGACGCCAGCTTTTCAAAGCCATCACGGTCGATGTAATCGCGGCGCAGGCGGTCGTTGAGGTCGAGCGCCCAATCGACCTGGACGGCGCCGCTGATGTGTCCCGACGGATAGAGCAGCGGGTCTTCATTGGATTCCACGATGCGGATCGACGGATCGTCGAGATGGGCGGCGAGCCAGTCGGTATCGACCAACACGTCAGGACGCGCGTAACCGGGGGTTGTCATGGATGCGATCCTTCTTTGGATTGACGAGAAGATTGACGAGAGAAGGTCATTAGATGACCAATGTTATCGGTTAAATATCATAGAGCCAGGCACCGGCTTTGTCAATTGGCGTCGGCACGCCGCCCGATGCGTCTGCCTCTCGATATGCTATAATTCTCCCATGCAACCAACCCGATTCTTCCCGCTGATTCTCCTGATCGCTGCGCTCACTGCCTGCGATCCGTTTGCGCCTGTGCTGACGCCGACCGCGATCACGCTGATCGTCACGCCGTCCGCCAGCGAGACGGCTTTACCTACATCCACGCTGCCACCGACCGCCACCCGTCCTCCCACCGCCACCCCCGCGCCGACGCTGACGCCGACCGCGCTGGCGTGCCTGAGCGCGGGCGGGCAGATCGTGCCGTTCGACGATTTTCGCAGCCCGTCGGCGGGCGAGTCAGTGCCCTACAATGTCTACCTGCCGCCCTGCTATGCCGAGTCGGGACGGCGCTTCCCGGTGGTGTACCTGCTGCCCGGCTTACGCGAGGATGAAACGCAGTGGTCTGAGCTGGGTCTGACCGACGCGCTCGACCAGGGCGTGGAGATCGGCGCGCTGGCGCCGCTGATCGCGGTCATGCCCGCGTTGGGGAGCATCGGCGGACGCGACTCGTTCCCGCCCAACGTCTCGTATGAGGGTGTGATCATGGATGAGGTGCGGCCCGCTGTCGAGCGCGACTTTTGCACCATCCAGAACCGTGATAACCGCGCCATCGGCGGGATTTCGCGCGGCGGCTTCTGGGCGTACAGCATCGCGCTGCGCCACCCCGACACGTTTGGCATTGTCGGCGGACATGCCGCCGCGTTCGACCCTGACAACGCGCCCGCCGCCAGCAACCCGCTCGAACTGGCGCTCGACGCGCCCTTCCTGCAGGAAGCCAATCTGCGCATGTACATCGACAATGGTGCCGACGATCCGGCGGGCGCCGATCTGGGGGTCTTTTCCGGTCGCCTGAGCGCGCGTGGGATTGCGCATACCTACGTCGTCACGCCCGGCGCCGCGCACGATGCCGCCTACTGGTCATCGCAGCTCGACGAGTATCTGACCTTCTACGCCCGCGACTGGACGCGCGACCTGAACGCGCTGCCGTCGTGTATGCAGCCGAGTCCGTGAGTCGTCCGTCCCCATGCCGACCCCCTTCACCCATCTGCATTACGCCCAGCGCGTCTGGCGCGATCCGGCACTGCCCGCGCACGCCCGCGCCCTGCTGACGGCGCATCTGTCGGAATACCTGCTCGGCAGCGTGGTCGCGGACGGACAAGGCGGGGCGGGGCTGCCGCGCGAGGCGACGCATTTTTACACCTACGACCGCCCGATCGAGCCGATGCCCTGGGAGATCATGCTGGCGCGCTATCCGATGCTCCAGCACCCGACCGATCCGGCGGCGCGGGCATATATCGCCGGGTATGTCTTTCATCTGGCGATGGACGCCCACTGGACCCTATATATGACCGCGCCGGAATTTGGACGCGCCACCTGGGGCGATCGGGATCGGCGCTTTCTGATGCTGCATGTGCTGCTGATCCATATGGATGAGCGCGATCGTGACGCGCTCGATCCGGCGCTGGCGGGTGCTATCGGCGCGGCTGTGCCTGGAGACTGGCTCCCTTTTTTGTCGCTGGAGGCGGTGCGGCTGTGGCAGACGCTGATCCACGATCAGATCAAGCCCGACGGCGCCAGCCTGACCTACGCGGTCATGGCGCCGCGCGTCGGCATGACGCCATCCGATCTGGCTGCGCTGATAGGCGATGCTGAAAGGGTCGAGCGCCACTTGTGGACACATGTCCCGCGCGCACTGCTGGCAGACCGCGAAACAGCGATGTTCGCGTTCGCGCGGGCGGCGCTGATCGGCTATCTGAGCGAGTAGTCTGCGAGAAAAGATTGCACAGGAAGACGCGAAGCAGATCACGGACTCATGTCAGGTGACGTACTCCCAAGCCTAAAGGCTTAGGCTTCTCCCATCAGGCAACGCTGCCCCTGCGAGCAGGGGTCTTAGCGCGTCTACGGGTTTGTTCGCCGACGCCCCGGCGTGTTCCACACCTTCAACTGCAAAATGCGCTCCCTC
>DAOTUN010000110.1:0-55430 GCA_034437395.1 Anaerolineae bacterium
GGCTCGGTGACGGGGCGGTTCAGCGCCTTCACGGTGACATTCCGGGCGATCGCAGCAGGGACGACGACGATCGACGCCGACGCGCTGACCGCGCTGGCATATCAGGGCGCGACCATCAGCCCGGCGCTTGCGTCCGCGTCGGTGACCACCCGCTGATTCTGCCTGAACAACGGGGGCGCAGTACTGCGCCCCCGTGCCGCCTGTTTCATGCGTCAGCGCTGGTGTGGGTTGCGCGCCGCTATTCATCGTCCCCGATCAGGCGCATCTGATAGGGTTCGTCCTCGAAGCGTCTGGCATCGATCCAACCGTCCGCCAGCCTGAGCAGCGCGCGATCATCGCTGTAGATGACCTCGGCATCGTGCGCGATGGCGCTGGCGATGATCAGGCAGTCGGCGATCAGCGCGCGGCGGCTGGTCTCTGCTGGGTCGGCGCGCATGGACTCGAACTGATCCTGCACGAAGCGATTGCCACGCATCTGACCGAATACGAGCGCAGCGCGCGCGTCGAAATCGACGATCAGCCAATCCTGTTGCAAACGCAGCAGCACATCCGGCTGATCGGCTTCCGGGACGAACGCCAGCAGTTCCGCGAGGACGATCGCCGGGATGATCACATGGGTCTCGTGATCGGCAGCCAGCGCGACCAGAAAGTCGCGGGCACGCGGGATCACGGCTTCCTGTCCGTGCGTGGCTTTGCCGATGATGCCCCAGTAGAGTACCTGGGTGTCGAGACAGACGATACGCATCAGGTCATTCCTCTCGCAGATCGGTGGGCGCGCCCGTCACCCCTGGCGCAAACGCGGCGCGTGATGCCGCTGCCAGTGCGTCCAACGCCCGCTCGATGCCGATCGGGACATAGGGCAGCACGCGCTCGATGCGAAAAGCGGTCAGGGCGCCGTCGCTGATACGGATGCGCGCCTCACCACGCACCCCCACCACCTGATACAGCCGCGCGCCCAGGTCGCGCGCCAGCATCCAGCCTTTGCGCCGCGCCAGATCGCACGAGATCACGTCGCCATTGAGCAGGCGCAGCCGGGCGCGCGGCGGTTCTTCACCGCCGACCCGGATGACCGCGCCATACAACGAGCGCGTGCCGCGCACCGCCGCGTCGTGATCCTTGATGACCAGATCGGATGCGAACGCCGTCCGATGCACACGATCGCGTCCGGCGTGGGTGGCGCTCAATTCCAGCGTGGCGCCATATTTGCGGGTGACGCGCAAGGCGCCGCGCAGCGCTTCGACGGCGCGCGTGGGCAGCGAGTCCAGGGTGCCGCGTTGCAGACAGTCGATCACCTGATCGAACGCGCCGGTAAGCTGGTCGGGGTGAGGCGAGGCGAACAGCAGCGCGAATCCGTCGGGGCGCAGTCCGGCGAGGCTGACGATCACGGCGTCGCGGTCAGACGGATCGGCGGGGGCGGTCGGATCGGCGGCGAGGATGCTGGCGATCAGGGTCTCGATGGCGGCGATCAGCACCGAGGCATCACGAGCGCTGACGCGATCGGGACGCATATCGTCTCCTGTGAGCCGCACTTCGAGCATATAAGGCGCGATCATGCGTCCGTCCTGTGGCTAAAGCGGTCAATATAGCACGCCGCCCTCGCCTTGAGTACAATCAAAAATACGGTTTCCCATTTACGAAACACGCTATGACACATCATAAAAGGATCGCAAGCGCGTGCCTATCGAGCGCCCTTCCAGCCAGCAGGTGATCCGCTTCATCGTCCAGATCGTATTGTTGGTCATCGGGGCGATCATCAGCGCGCTGTCGGTGATCATCTTTCAGGCGCCGTTCAACATCGCTCCAGCGGGCGTGAGCGGCTTGGCGGTGATCTTCAATCACCTCTTCGGGACGCCAATCGGGTTGGTGGTGCTATTGGGCAATATCCCGATTCAGATATTTGCCTTTCGCATGTTGGGCGGTTGGCGGGTGATCGCGGCGTCGATCTTCGCCGTCGTGATCTATTCGGCGGCGGTCGAGGTACTGTCGCCGTATGTCACGGAGACGGTCAGCACGGATCGACTGCTCAATGCCCTGTTCGGCGGGATCGTCGGCGGGATCGGCGCGGCGCTGGTGATACGCGGCGGGGGTACGATGGGCGGCACCAGCACGCTCAACCGGATTCTGCTGTATCGGCTCGGCATTCCGCTCTCGACCAGCACGCTCTATACCGACACTGGGGTGGTCGTACTGGCGGGACTGGTATTCGGGTGGGAAGGGGCACTGTACGCGATCGTCTCGCTCTATGTCGGCGGCGCCGTGATCGATTATGCGCTGGAGGGTCCGAGCGTGGTACGCACGGCGGTCATCATTACCGATTTCCCGGAGGAAGTGTCAGCGGTGATCCTGGATGCGCTCGGTCGCGGCGTGACGGGATGGGAAGGACGCGGCATGTATACCGGGGATGCGCATACCGTGCTTTACGTCACAGTGGCGCGGGCACAAGTGGTCGAGCTGCGTCAGGCAGTACGCGAGGTCGATCCGGCTGCCTTCATGGTGATCGGGCAGGGGCACACCGCCTACGGACGTGGACGCGGTTTCCGGCGCATGGTCAGACCGGAGAAACTGGAAGCATAATGACTGGACGTGTTCAGCGTGTGTTATGCCGCTTCGATTTACACTGTGCCACATTTTGAGAGGGAAGCTATGTCCACTTCGTTCGATCTGCCTTTACCGCTTATCCATGCCGGACGCGAACGTATCGCGCCTTATGTTCGCCATACCCCACTGGCGCCGCCGCCGCATCTGACGACCGATCTGCCGTCCGGTTTTCGGCTCAAGCTGGAAAATCTCCAGGTATCGGGGTCATTCAAAGCGCGCGGCGTGTTCAATAATCTGCTGCTGGAGACGCCGGAACGGTGCGCACGTGGCGTCGTCACCGCGTCGGGGGGCAATCACGGGCTGGCACTCGCCTATGCCGCCCATCGGCTCGGACTGCCCGCGCGGGTGTATCTGCCGGAAAACGCGACCGCTGATCGCGTCGATCGGGTGCAGTCGTGGGGGGCGGAATGCGTGCGCTATGGGTCTGCCTACGACGACGCGCACCGCGAGGCGCTGCGCTACGCCACCGAGCGCGACCTGATTTACGTCGAGGCATTCGACAGCGAGCCGACTCTGGTGGGTCAGGCGACGCTCGGACTGGAATTACTGGAAGACCTGCCAGAGATGGACGCGGTGTTCATCGCCATCGGCGGCGGCGGGCTGATCGGGGGCATGGCGGCGGCGATCAAGCAGGTCAAGCCGAGCGTGACCGTGATTGGGATCGAGCCGCTCGGCGCCGCGTCGATGCAGACCGCGCTGGCACAGGGACAGCCGGTCGAGCTGGAGACGGTGCGCACGATCGCGGACACACTGGCAGCGAAACGCACAGGGGCACTCACGCTGGCGCTGGCACAGCGTTATGTCGATGACCTGGTACTGGTCAGCGACGGCGACATGATCGCGGGCATGAAATGGCTGTGGCGCCATTACAATCAGTTGGTCGAGCCGGCGGCGGCGGCGGCGATCGCGGCGATCCAGACGGGTAAAATCGACCTCAGCCGCTGGCAGCACCCGGTCGCGCTGATCTGCGGCGGTAATGCGGCAGCGGAAGGCGTGTGGCACTACTACGAGGATATGGCGCGCGGGCGCGGGACGCTGTAGCGACGTATGACCGGGCTTGTGCAGGATTGGGGGCTGGCGTGCCAGCCCGCCTAAGTACCGTATCGACCTAACAAGACAGGTTCCATACTAATCCCTTCGTCGAGTTTGTTCCAAAAAATGGATGAACCGATGACCTCAAAATCAGCACGATCGGTTTCGGATGCCTCGATCAACCAGCGAAACCACGTCAGCGGTGTATGCACAATGCGCCCATCGCGCAGTGTCACGACCAATATCTGATTGCAGATTTCGGCTGATGCCGCCATATTACGCTCCAGATACAGCCCCATATAAGACTCTGTTTGCATCTGCTCACCTCACCCTGTGTCTACACAGTGATTGACGATCTGTACCCTCTGTAGTTTACCGACCATGCACCGACTGCCAGGCTTCGCGTCATTGGTCGCGCCTGGCAATCACAATTTCACCGCCACCAACGAAAACATGCAAATGTGGTGGTGCGTGGTCGTTGGTATAAACGTAAAATCGACAGCCCAACTCTTCATATACGCGCGGCAAGATGATCCCCTTTTCATACCCTGATCGTGGCGGCTGGTGTGCCAGCCCACTACATTCCTTGCAGCCACTCCGCCGCATCTTTGGCGAAATAGGTCACGATCATATCGGCGCCCGCGCGCCTGATCGCGGTCAGGCTCTCCAATGCGCAGCGCTGCAGGTCGATCCAGCCATTGGCGGCTGCCGCGTGCAGCATGGCATACTCCCCGCTGACGTGATACGCCGCCATCGGCACATCGTGCCGCTGACGCAGCGCGTGCAGCACATCCAGGTAGGGTAGGGCGGGCTTGACCATCAGCATATCGGCGCCCTGTTCCAGATCGAGCGCCGCCTCTTTCATCGCTTCCCGGAAATTCGCCGGATCCATCTGATAGCCTTTGCGATCGCCGAACTGCGGTGGGCTTTCGGCGGCTTCGCGGAACGGACCGTAAAAGGCGCTGGCGAATTTGCAGGCGTAGCTCATGATGATGGTGTGTGTCAGGCTGGCACCATTCAGCGCGGCGCGGATCGCCCCGACCATACCGTCGATCATGCCCGACGGCGCGATCATGTCCGCCCCGGCTTCGGCATGGACGACCGCCGCGCGCGTCAGGATCGCCAGCGTCGGATCGTTGAGCAGGTAGCCGTGCGGCAGGTTCGGGTCGTAATGCGCGTGATCGGGCGTATTGATGATGCCGCAGTGTCCGTGATCGGTGTATTCGCAGCAGCACAGATCGCTGATGACGGCGAGATCGGGCGCGGCGTCCTTGATAGCGCGAATGGCGTTGGCGATTACCCCGTCGGGATTGAAATTGTCGGTGCCGCAGGCGTCTTTGTACGCCGGAATGCCGAACAGCAGCACGGCGGGAATGCCGAGCCGCTCGATCGCGCGTGCCTCCGACGCCAGTTGGTCGATCGAGAATTGAAACTGACCGGGCATACTGGCGATCGGGCGGCGTTCGTCGTGTCCATGACGCACGAACAGCGGATAGATGAAGTCGGACGGCTGCAGGCTGGTCTCACGGATCAGGCGGCGGATGGCGTCGGTGCGGCGCAGACGGCGCGGACGGGCGTCAGGGATGACCAGCGCGGGCATGGATGGCATCAGTGCGAGCGCTGGAGCGCGGTCGAGCAGCAGATCGGACGGGGGACTTGCTGCCTGACTGAATACATTTTCCAGCGCCGCGACCAGCGCCGCCGAGGTGGGCTGTGCGGCGGTCGCGGCGACGGTCAAGCCGTGATCACGAGCGGCACTGGCAGTGGTGGCGCCGATCGCGGCGATCGGCACGCGATCGAGGTCAGCGCGGGCGCCGCCCTCGGCGTCGAGGCGGCGCAGGCAGTAGGCGATCGTCGATGGACTGGTGAAAGTGATCGCGTCGATACGGCGTGCTGCCAGCAGCGCGGGCAGATCGGCGCCGCCATGCCCGATCACGGTGGCGTAGGCGGTGACGGTGGTGACGATCGCGCCTGCCTCAACCAGATGGTCATGCAGCGTGGTGCGGGCGATCTGCGAGGTGGGCAGCAGCACGCGCGTGCCGAAGGCGTCGGGCAACATCGCCGCAGCGAGCGCGTCGGCGTCGGCATGGCTGACTCGATCCGGCGCCCTTCCGAATGCAGCTTCGACGGCACGGGCGGTCGCCTCGCCGATGGCGGCGAGGCGCGGCAGGCGCGGCGGTGTCTCGACCGGGTGTGCCCAGACCGAGTTGATGAGCGCGTGCCAGCGTTCACCGACCATGCGCGCGGCATTTGGGCTGGTGAAGATCAGCCAGTGGAATGCGCCTGACGCGGCTGATGCAAGCGCGTTATCGAGTGCCAAGGGGTCGGGCGCGGCTGTGATGTCGATGCACGGGTATTCGACTGGGATGGCGCCGCGCGCGATCAGCAGCTCGCTCAGTTCGTCCACCTGTTGTGCCGATCGTGTGACAGCGATGCGGCGCCCATACAGCGGCGAACGCGGGGTGTTTGGATACGATTGTGTCATGAAGTCAGTCCGTTTCGGGTTCGATCGATGATACAGAGGATGGATAGGCGGCGATCAGATCGGCGGCGCCCAGCGTGAGCGCGTATTGTGCCTGGGACTCGCCGACCGCCGCCGCGATCGCCGGGATGTTCGCCATGATGCGGGCACTGGCTGGAGCGCCGACGCGGATCACACGCGATCCGTCGGGCGAAAATACGCGCCCGTCGAAATAAAAGTCGCCTTCGATGAACGTGGCAAATGCGGCGACAGGCAGGCTGCATCCCGTCCCCAAACCAGCCAGAAAGCCGCGCTCGGCGCTGACAGCGGCGCGCGTCTCGCGGTGATCGATCCGTGCCAGCAGCGTAATCAGGTCGGCATCGTCGGCGCGGCACTGCACAGCGAGCGCGCCCTGTCCCGGCGCGGGCAGCATCAGCTCGATCGAGAGCATCTCGGTTACGACATCGAGCCGCCCCAGCCGATCCAGTCCTGCCGCCGCCAGGATTACGCCGTCATACGTACCGTCCGATGACAGCGCTTTGGCGATACGGGTATCGACGTTGCCGCGTATCGGCGCGATCACCAGATCAGGACGGGCGGCGAGCACCTGGGCGGCGCGGCGGGTGCTGCTCGTGCCGATGACCGCGCCGGGGGGCAGATCGGCGAGTGGCGCACCCGATCGCGCGATCAGCGCATCAGCGACACGACCGCGCTGCGGGATGGCGGCGATCGTCAGCGCGGGATCGCCGCGCGTCGGCAGGTCTTTGAGGCTGTGGACAGCGGCGTCGATGCGACCGTCCAGCAGGGCAGCCTCGATGTCCGATGTGAAGGCGCCTTTACCCGCGATCGCACGCAGCGGCGCGTCAGGGACACGATCGCCCAGGCTGGACAGGATGATCAGTTCGATGGTGAGAGCCGGATCGACGGCGCGCAGCAGATCGGCAGTATGTTCCGCCTGCCAGCGTGCCAGTGCCGATCCGCGTGTGCCGAGGCGAATGTGGATCATCGTTATGTGTTCGGCGCATCCGAGGTGTGCAGCCCGCACTCGATCTTGTCGCTGCCCGCCCATCGTCCGGCGCGTTCGCCGCCTGAGCCGTCGGCGTTCGCTGGACGGGTGCATTCGGGCGTGTTGCAGCCGATGCTCGGATAATTCTGATCGTGCAGGGCGTTATAGGGCAGTTCTTCTCCGTGAATCGTCGCCCAGATCATCGCGTCGTCCCATGTCGCAAACGGGCACAGCTTGACCTTGTGATATTTGGCGTCCCACGAGACGATCGGTGTTGTCCCGCGTCCGGTCTGGTCGCGGCGCAGCCCGGTCACCCAGGCGGCATACGGTGCCAGCGCGGGCGCCAGCGGGATGACTTTGCGCATATTGCAGCAGCGGTCGGGTTCGCGTGCCCACAGGCGATCGCCAAAGGTGGCTGCCTGCCCGGCGGGCGTGAGCGCCGGACGCACACGGATCAGATTGAGCGACCAGCGCGCTTCGAGATCGTCCATGAGCGCGTAGGTCTCCGGGAACAGCAAGCCGGTATCGAGGGTCAGGACGGCGGTACTGGGCGCGATCGTGTGCAGATAGTGCAGCGTGACGATCCCGGTCGGTTGAAAGCTGGTGACCACCGCCAGACGATCGCCAAAATAGTCCGCCGCCCAGCGCAAAATGGCGTAGGGCGACTCGCGTTCGAAACGCGCGTTGAGCGCGGCAAATTCGTCAGGTGTGAATGGAGACTGAGCGAGGATTGGCATATCTAAAACGGTGCTTTGGGTCATCGGCATCGACTTCTTAACCCTGTATGCAGACGCAATGATGACTTAGCATATCTCGAAACACACATAAACTGAAGTGCCACACAAAACCTTGAGGTTTCCAACAGCATTGTCGTGCTATGATCTTGTCAAGAAATTGTATATGACGTAAGAAAATGAATTCTGCGGCGTAATTTTACGGGGGGCGTGAGACGGTGAAGAGGTGCAGTTATGACGGGCTTGATTCTGGCGGGACACGGATCGCACATCAGTGGTGAAACAGCCGGGATTGTCTGGCGTGAGGTCGATCGGCTGCGTAAAATCGGCGCCGCCGACGAGATCAGCGCCGCATTCTGGAAAGAGATGCCTGCCTTTAGCAGCGTTCTCAATGGTTTTACGTCGGCAGACATCACCATCGTGCCGCTGTTCACCGCCTCCGGCTACTTCACCAATACCATCATTCCCAACGAGATGGGGCTGACCGGGGCGCGCACCGTCCGCGATGGTCGCCTGCTGCGTTACACCCAGCCGATCGGGGAACATCGCCATTTCATCGCCGCGATGATTCAGCGGCGGGTGCGCGCCGCGCTGATCACATTGGACGTACCAGCGCATCAGGTTGGCGTAGCGCTGATCGGGCATGGCACCCGCCGCGATCCCAACAGCCGCGCCACCACGCTGGCACAAGCCGACGGTTTGCGCGCGTTGGGGATAGTGGGCGCCGTGATCGCCGTCTTTCTCGACGATACCCCATCGATCCCTGACGCCTACACGCTGCTCGACACACGCGCTATCATCGCGGTGCCAAATTTTCTGGCGCTCGGATCGCACACTACTGTTGACGTGCCGACGGCGCTCGGTCTGCCAAAGGACGAGACGCGCGCGACCGTGCGTGGGCGCATGGTGATCTACACCGAGCCAATGGGCGGGGACGAGACGCTGACCGAGGCGATCCTCGATCTGGCACGCGATGCCGGGATGCCCCCGCCGTCGCGGTTGCCAGAATTCGAGACGCGGCTGCCAACCCGTGGACGATCAAACATGACAGCCTGTCTCGATCCAGTGGAGAACAATCGTGTCGGGCAGGTGGTGGTCGGCGCATCCCAGGTGACTGCGGGGGACTATCCTGCCGCGACGCTCGACGACCTGACGATGCTGCGCGATTATGTGCGCACGCGCCCTGCCTTTCGCCCGCTGGCGACTGCCGACGATCTGCCCGGCGGCTGGCAAATGGCGATCAGGTCGCCGCTCGACGCGCACGCGGTGATCGAGACGATTTATCCCGGTATGACCGGCACGACTTTCGCCTTTGTCGAGGGCACGGCTGTCCCGGTGCCGCTGCCAACGCTGATCGCGCGTCAGGTGGGTGCCTACCGGATTGTGGAGGCGCTGACGCCAGAGCAGGTCGATGGGCTGGTCGAGCAGGTATGCGGAGGGTGTATACTGTGTCCGCTGTGGCACAGCGCGCACCAGGGCAGCGATCCGTCACTCGACTCGACACACGGCAAACCGCCCTGTCTGGAAGCCTGTAACTGGTGGTTGAGCCGCGCTCTGCAGACGTTGCGCGCGACCGACGCGGAGCAACCCATTCTTGTGGTCAGCGAGGAAACGTGATGACGCCCTCTGGCAAAGTGTATCTGGTCGGCGCGGGACCTGGCGATCCCGATCTGATGACCGTCAAAGGCATGGCGCTGGTGCGCACCGCTGACGTGATCATCCACGATCGGCTGATCCCGCCTGGGATACTGGGCGCCGCCCGTCCCGACGCCGTGATTTTCGACGTGGGCAAGGTGCCGTACCAGCGTCGTTTCGAGCAGGAAGATATCAACGCGCTGATCGTCAGCCAGGCGCTGGCGGGTAAGATGGTGGTGCGGCTCAAAGGTGGCGACTCGTTCGTGTTTGGGCGCGGCGGCGAGGAAGGACTGGCATGCCGGGCGGTGGACGTGCCGTTCGAGGTGGTGCCGGGGGTGAGTAGCGCGATTGCCGCGCCCGCTATGGCGGGAATCCCGGTCACGCATCGCCATGTCACGGCGTCGTTCACCGTCTTCAGCGCGCATGAAGACCCGACCAAAGCCGTCGATCAGGTCGATTACGAAGCGATGGCGCAGAGCGGCGGCACGCTGGTGGCGCTGATGGCGGTCAGGCATATGCTGGCAGCAGCGGATCGGCTGATCGCGGCGGGCATGAGCGCCGATACGCCAGTCGCATTGATCGAGAATGGCACGCTGCCTAATCAGCGTGTGATCGAGGGGACGCTCGGCACGATCGCGGCGCTGGCGGCAGCAGCGGATGTGCAGCCGCCAGCGGTGCTGGTGATCGGGGAGGTGGTACGGCTGCGCGCGGCGGGATTGGCGCCGATCGAGACCTGACCAGGATGAATTGCGCGCCCAGGGAGGGACGCACCATGATCATGATGCGTCCATTATCAAAAAACAGATCAAAAAACAGGGTTTGGCACGCCAAGCCCCTACGCGCCCAGACGACCTGCCATCACCTGTGCCCGCGCCGCACGATACTCAGCGCTGAACCCTAATACATCGAACCAATCGCAGCCGCTGAGTGCCGCCTCGATCGAGTCTGCTACGACCGCGCGCCGTACCGATCCGGCGATGGCGACGCGCCGCGTATCGCCGCTGTTGTAGACCGCGACGCTCACCAATGGCGCCAGCGACGCCGGATGCAGATATGAATCAGTGGTGCAGGTGCCGGGGCTGAGTGGCACGCTGAAGCTGGACAGGATCATCCGCCCCACGTTGTCCGCCAGCGCATCCGCGACCGTGCGCGTCACGCCTTTTGCCGATTCGTGAAGGGTCATGCTGGCACCGAGCGCCATCAGCACCGACGCCAGCGGCGACTCGGCGCGGTCGTAATCGATCGATCCGGCGATGGTGGTCATGCCGCGACTCTGCGGATCACCCGCTGACTCCGCTGCCGCCGCCAGCGCCGGGAAGTGCTGCAGCACCCGCGTGTCAGCGGCGAGCGTGCGCAGCGTGACCGCGCCGCCGATCTCGATGGCAGCGTCACTCACGACGATCATGTCCATGCCGGGGAGTCTGCGCAGGTCGATCAGCAGACTCACGTCCAGCCGCCGCGCTTTCAAATCGTGAATCAGGCTCGGATTGCCCGCGTCGAAAATCGCGTCGCCGCGTGAGTCGATCAGGGCGATCGCTTCATCGAGCGTCGTAGGTGCGGCATATTCCAAAATGGCGGGCAGCATCGATCACGCTCCTTCCGGCGCATGAATGGCGCGCCACAATGTTTCCGGGGTGTAGGGCATATCGAGGTGCATCACGCCGTATTCGCGCAGCGCGTCCATGACGGCATTGCCGATCGCGGCGGTCGCGCCGACCGTCCCGATCTCGCCCGCGCCTTTGACCCCAATGGGATTGTGCGGGGAGGGCGTCATGATGTAGTCCAGGTCGAAATGGGGCAGACCCGCCGCTTTAGGCAGTGCATAATTGGCGAACGAGTCGGTCAGCAGGTCGCCTTCCTCGCTGTAGACCGCGCCTTCCATCAGCGCCTGACCCAACCCGTGTACGATCCCGCCCTGTACCTGACCCTCGATCACCATCGGATTGCCGATCATGCCCACATCGCTCACGGCGGCGTAGCGCTTGATCTCCAGATCGCCGGTCTCGATGTCGATCTCCACGACCGCGACATGCGCGCCGTTGGGATAGTTGAAGTCGGGCGCGTCCCAAAAGGTGATCTCTTCCATGCACGGTTCCACGCCGTCGGGGATGTCCCAGGCGTACCACGCGACCAGCGTCGTCTCCAGCAGCGTGATGCCACGATCGAGCTGTCCTTCGACATAGAAGCGGCTGTTTTCGAAAATCATCTCGTCAGGATTGGCGTTCAGCTTGTGGGCGGCGATCAGGCAGCCTTTTTGAATCAGCTTCTCGCACGTCAGATAGAGCGCCGGACCCGCCATGCTGAACGAGCGGCTGCCGTAGCTGCCCTGACCGTGCGGGGTGCCGGTGGTATCGCTGTGGCGGATGACGATGCGATCGACCGGGATACCCAGGCGATCCCCGATGATCTGCGCGAACACGGTATCGTGCGATTGCCCGTGCGGCTTGCTGCCGACGGTCGCCACCACATCGCCTGTCGGCTCCAGGCGGATGCTGGCTGCCTCCCAGGTGCCGCCGATCATGCCCTCGCGCGACATACGCGGGGACGGTCCTACACCGCTGACCGCGACAAAACTGGCGAGTCCGACACCGAGCAGCTTACCGCGTGAACGTGCATCGGCGCGCATGGAGTCGAGCTCGTTGTAGCTCGCCAGCGCCAGTGCCCGCTCGAACACCGCCGGGTAATCGCCGCTGTCGTAGAGCCAGCCCAAGCCGTTGTCGTAGGGCATTTGCTCTGGCTGCACCAGATTCTTGCGGCGCACTTCCGCGGCGTCCATGCCGATCTCGGCGGCAAAGCGATCGACCAGGCGCTCGGTCATGAAGGTCGCTTCGGCACGTCCCGATCCGCGCTGCGCGCCGAGCGGCACCGTGTTGGTGTAGGCGGCATAGACCTCGCAGTAGGCATCGGGGATAGCATAGGTGCCGCTGATGCTGCGTCCCATCATCGCGGTGGCGACGCCGGGACCGATCGTGGACGGGTAGGCGCCCAGATTGGCATAGCTGGTGCAGTGCAGCGCGGTGATCCTGCCGTCGCGCGTCCCGGCGATGGTGCCATGCTGACGGTGATCGCGCCCCTGTACAGTCGAGCGCATCATGCCCCGGCGCGAATCGACCCATTTCACCGGACGCTTGAGATCGCGTGTCATCAGCAGGACGAGCGGCATGTCCGGGTAGACGTAGCCTTTGGTGCCAAAGCTGCCGCCGACGTTGGGCGAGATCACCCGCAGCTTGTTCATGTTGATGTTCAGCACGTAGTAGCACAAAATCAGACGGTGATTGTGCGGGGATTGGCTGCTGGCATACAGGACGAATTCGTCAGTGACCGGATCGTAGGTCGCCAGGGCGCCGCGTGGCTCAATCGGGTTGTTGATGGTGCGCTGATTGATCAGATCGAGCGAGACCACCACCTCGGCTGCCGCGATCGCCTGTTCGGTCGCTTCTTTGCGTCCGCACCACCAGTGAGCGTTGAGGTTACCGGGGACTTCAGGATGAATCTGTGGTGCGCCTTCAGCGAGCGCGTCAAAGGCGCGTGTCACGGCGGGCAGCACCTCGTACTCGACGTGGATGTGACTCAAAGCGTCGATCGCCTGCGCGCGCGTCTCCGCGACGAGCGCCGCCACGCCGTCGCCGATATAACGGGTGATGTCGGATGTCAGGGGCATCCCCGCGCCGGGAATGTCGTTGGGGTGCGATGGGAAATGACTCTCGACGCCGCCGGGCACCCAGACGCACGGCAGCGGCTTCATGCGCCCAATCAGGTCGGCGCCGGTGACGATCTTCAGCACGCCGGGCATGGCGGCTGCCGCGCTGGTGTCGATGCTGATGATGCGCGCGTGCGCGTGCGGGCTGCGCAGAATTTCCATGTGAACCATGCCGGGCAGATGCAGATCGGCGATGAACATTCCCGATCCCTGAATCAGCGGCGGGTCTTCCTTGCGCAGGACCGGCTTGCCAAATACTTTAGTTGCCATTGATCTTACTTCCTTTGCTTTGCTTCCTACCTTCGCGTCTTCGTGTTCAGCTTTTTGTTTTAACGCAAGAAGCGAGTCGCCGGGATCGCCCCGGTGAAGTGGCGTACAATCAGCCCGTCACGCAGCCAGAAGGCGTCATGCACACGCCCGACACCCCACTGCGTGCGCGCGGTCGCCTCAAAGGCGAATGTCGAGTCGCCCTCGACCCATTTATCGGTCGAGATGACTTGCAGGTACGCCATCAAGCCAGTGTATTTGGCGAAATGCCTGATCAGCTCGTCGTGTCCGCGCACCTGATAATCGTTGGACATGACCTGCGCGTCGGGCTGGTAATGCGTCCTGACCAATCCCTCAAAATCACGCGCGTCGAGCAGCGTGACATGCTCTTCATAAAAATGCTGCATGGGGGTGGTGATAACGATCTTGATTTTGCTGTTTGGGTCGGGCGTGAGCGCGACAGATGTGCCAGGGGCGACGATCATCGTGTATTTTCCTGTGCGATCGTTGGACGAAGACCGAGGGAAGGGCGACTCACTTCACCCCGGCGAACTGGTGCGTGATCAACCCGTCCTGCACGACGAAGGCGTGATAGGTGTGCGCCAGTCCGTGTGCGGTGCGGACGGATGATTCGGTATAGATCGAGTCGCCAAATTCGATGAATTTTTCTGTAGCGATGATGGCGTTTTCGGCGCCCATACGTCCATCCTCGAAATAGCTGCGAATCGCCTCGTGTCCGGTGACGATGCCCTCGAAGGTGGTCAATACAGCATCGGGGCTGTAGCGCTCGACCAGCGCCGTCAGGTCACTGCCATTGAGGACGCCGACATACGAATCGTAAAAGTGACGCATCGCCGACATGGGCAGGAAATGCGCTTCGCTGGCGGCGATCTGCTGTGCAGCGTTGACCGCGCGCACCACATTTTCGTAGCCGGTGCAGCGGCACAGGTTGCCGGCGAGCCAGGCACGAATCTGGTGTTCGGTCGGGTGAGGGATGGTGACGAGCAGATCGGTCAGACTGATGATCATGCCAGGCGTGCAGAAACCGCACTGCACGGCATGGGCGGCTTGAAAGGCGACCTGCAGCGGGTTCATCGTGCCAGCGGGTGAAATACCCTCGATGGTGGTGATGGCTGCACCGTCGGCCTGGACACCGAGCAAGGCACAGCTTTTGACCGAAATGCCGTCCTTCAGAATGACGCATGATCCGCACTGTCCGCTGTCACAGCCGACTTTCGTCCCGGTCAGGTTGATATGATCGCGCAAAAGATCGACCAATAGGACACGCGGCTCGACCTCGACGGTATGCGGTTGCTGATTGACTGTGAAAGAGATACGCATAGAGCATCCCTCGATATGGGTGAGCGATGGAGGATGACGCCGCGCCGATACGAGATCAGCGCGGCGGGATGACGCCGACTTAGCTGGCTGGGTTGGGGGTGAAGCTGATGACGCCGCCGAAATGACGCCAAATCTTCTCGTTCTTCAGCACGAACACGTCATAAACGTGGGCGATGCCGTGCGCGGTCTGGATGTGCGCCTCGAACAACATGCTGTCGCTGCCTTCGACATACTTGTCGGTGGACAGTACCTCGATGGATCCTAGCGCGGCGATGTAGCCTTCAAAAAACTTCTTCAGTGCTTCGGTGCCGACGACGTGGCTGTCGAAATTGCGCAATTCGGCGTCGGGAGCGTAATTCTCATCGACGACACGGTTGTGATCTTTCGCAGCGAGAATCTCCAATTGACGTTCGTACAGCGCTCTGAATTTATCCGACATGACATCTCCGTGCAGTAGCTCAAAGGATAGTTGCAATGAGTGTAACGCTGTACACGAATTCTACGCAAATACTGATCTGACAGGTTATTCAAACAGCGCGCGCACGGGCAGCGCGAAGCCAGGCAGCACGTCACCGCCGTCGAGGGTGTCGTCGGCGGTCAGGCGTCGGGTCGCGCCAGGGGTGTAAACATAGACTATCTGTGTACTGGGATAGATGAACCAGATCAGGCGAGTGCCAAAATGCAGATATTCACCCAGTTTCTGATCGATCTCGTAAGGACGATCGTTGGGGGAGACGACCTCGATCGCCAGATCGGGGGCGCCTGGAAAATACCCGTCAGGCAGTCCACTCGCTGGCACCCGCGCGCGCGCGATGAAGCCGACATCGGGCGCGCGCACCACATCATGCCCTGCCGCAGTTTTGCCAAGTATGAAGCCAGTTTCGGCGCCCGTTGCTTCACCGATCGCGTAGTCGTCAGTTTCGATATAGTCGAGTACTTTATGACCAATACGCAGCGCCAACCTGCCGTGGTTACTTCCCGCGGGTGCCATTTCGATGAGGAGTCCTCCGCTCAGTTCATAACGGGAATGGCGACGATCCGGATCATGCGACAGTTCCCACAGATCGTCGGCGGTGTAAAATTGCTGTTCTTCCTTCACGATCATGAGCTGACTCCATGTCGGCTTGCGGACCGATTATTCGAACAAGGCGCGCACGGGCAGAGCGAAGCCAGGCAGTACGTCACCGCCGTCGAGGGTGTCGTCGGCAGTCAGGCGTCGAATCTCCGCTGCTGTGTAGACCTGGATTGTCTGCGTCTTGGGATAGACGATCCAGATCATGCGAGTGCCAAAATCGAGATAATCGGCTAATTTGCCCTCGATCTCGTCGATACGATCGTTGGACGAGACCACCTCGACCGCCAGATCGGGCGCGCCTTGAAAATACCCATCCGGCAGCCCACCTTTGGGCACACGCAGCGCCGCGATGAAGCCGACATCAGGGGCGCGCACCACATGACGCCCCTCATCCGTCCGACCGAGCCAGAAACCCGTTTCGGCGGCGGTCGTCTTGCCTAATTTATTCGGGCGAATATGATTCTCTATTGCTACAAGGATGTTCGATGCGATTCCGCCGTGCAGCCCACCTGCTGGTGCCATTTCGATCAGGACTCCGCCGCTCAATTCATAGCGAAACTGCTGGCGATCCGGGTCATGCGAGATCTCCCACAGATCGTCCGCCGTGTAGTAGCGTGTATTGACAGTCATGGCATTTGCTCCACTGTGACTCGACGTGCCCAACGACTCCTGCCGCAATTATACGCCGATCGTGCGCAGCTCATGTTCGAGCGCGTCCAGCTCGTCACCGCCGCTCATCAGACGGATCATCTCGTCGCGGGTGAGATCGGCTTTGGTATAGGTGCCGATGGTGCGTCCGCGTTTGAGGATGGTGAAGGTGTCCCCGATGGGGTAGGCATGGTGCGGATTGTGGGTGATGAAGATCACCGCCACCCCGCTCGCCCGCGCCCGCGCGATATAGCGCAAGACCGTGCCCGCCTGCTTGACGCCCAGCGCCGACGTGGGTTCGTCCAGGATCAGGACTTTGGCGCCGAAGTAGACTGCGCGTGCGATCGCCACCGACTGGCGTTCGCCACCGCTCAACGTGCCGACCGCCTGTTCCGGGTCACGGATGTCGATACCCATCTTCGCCAGTTCGTCACGGGCGATCTGGCTGGCGCGCTTCACGTCGAAACGGCGTAACAGACCGCGCCCGATCGTCGGCTCACTGCCCAGGAAAAAATTGCGTGCGATGCTCATCAGCGGGATCATCGCCAAATCCTGATAGACGGTGGCGATGCCGTGCGCCAGAGCGTCGCGTGGGCTGGCGAACTGCACCGCGACGCCGTTGACACGGTATGCGCCCGCGTCGGGACGATGCACGCCTGACAGCGTCTTGATCAGGGTCGATTTTCCGGCGCCATTGTCACCGAGCAGGCACATCACCTCGCCGGGCATCAGCCTGAGTGTGACATCTTTGAGCGCGATCACCGTGCCGAAATATTTCGACAAGCCGATCGTCTCCAGCGCTGGAACCGCCGCATCTGCCCCCATGTTGGCGCTCATTTTGCCTCCGCCGCCTGCTTGCGGATGAAGTTGTTGACCAGCACCGCGATGATCAGCATCGTGCCCATGAACATCAGAAACCAATCGCTGTCCACCCCGGTAAAGACAATCCCCTGCTGCACCATGCCGAAGATCAGGGCGCCAAAGACCGCGCCGATCGCGGAACCGTATCCGCCCGTGAGCAGCGTCCCGCCGATCACCACCGCGATGATGGCATAAAATTCACGCCCTTCCCCGCGCAGCGTATCGGCGCCGCCGCTGGACAAGACCTGAATGGTGGCGACCAGCCACGCGGAAAAGGCGGTCACCATGAACAGCGCCACCCGCATCCGCGCGACGGGCACCCCGACGCCGCGCGCGGCATTTTCATCGCCGCCGATCCCAAAAATCCAGTTGCCGGGGCGGGTGCGCAGCAGCACATAGGTAGCAATAGCAGCGGCGATCGCCCACCACAGGATCGAGACCGAGAAATTTGCCGTCACCCCACGCGCGCTGGTCGGATCGACGATGCCCCAGGCGCTGGCAAAGACCGCCGCCGCCGAGTCGAATCCCGGCACCGCGTCGAGTCCACCGATCTGAGTCCGTCCGGTGATCAGGCGGGTGATGCCGACGGTGAGTCCACGCACGATGAACAGGGTCGCCAGGGTGATGATGAACGAGGGCAGCCTGGTGCGGTTGACCAGCACGCCGTTGATCGCGCCGATCGCCAGCGACGCCAGCAGTGAGACCGCGATCGCCGCCCAGATATTCCAGCCCAGCTCGACGCTGAGAATGGCGGTGATCATGCCCGCGCCGCCGATCACCGACCCGACCGACAGGTCAAATTCGCCCGCGATCATCAGCAGCGCGACGCCGACCGCCAGGATACCGAGCTCGGCGGCGACTTCGAGATAGTTCGCCGTGCCGCGCAAGGTCAGAAAACCGCGATCCCCGGCGACGATGGCGAAAAACAGCCACACCAGCACAGCCCCGCCGACGGCGCCCAATTCGGGACGGCGCAGCAGCTTGCGCAGTCCGCTTTCACGGCGCAGACGTTCGTCGGGGGCAGCGGTGAAATCAGGGGAGGGCTTAAGGTTGTTTTCGGGGATCATAGGGTTCCCAAAGAAACGATATTCACGAAAATTTACACCGGGGTTTGGCACGCCAAACCCCGGTGCGCCAAACCCCTACAACAATGACGCTGATTTTTACCGTGTACCGCGTGCCGAATATTCGATCACCCGCTCGGCGGTATCCTGCGTGACGAAACCCGGACCCGTCGGGATCAACACGGCGCCGGGGGTATTGAGATTTTCCAGAAACAGAGTCAGATACACGACCGGGAGATAGCCCTGCGTGTACTGCTGCTGATCGATGGCGAACAGCATGTTACCTTCCGCGATCGCGTTCAGCACATCCGGCGACAGGTCGAACGTCGCAACCGACAGCGTACCGAGCAGTCCTTCTGCCTCCAGCGCTGCCAGCGCGGGCGCAGCGCCCGTCGGTCCCAGCGTCATGATGCCGTTGATGGTGTCATCGGCGGTCAGCGCCGCCGCGATGCGATTCTGCGTGCCCGTCGGGTCTGCCAGCTCGACCGCCAGCACCTCACTCATGCCGCCCGCCGCAGCCAGCGCATCGCCAAAACCCTGGCAGCGCAGGTCGAGACCGATGTTGCCGATTTCCTGATTGATGCACAGCGCGTTGGTGACGCCAGCCGCAGCCATGCGCTCGCCGCCGCCAAAGCCAGCTTCATATTCAGTCTGTCCGACGTGCGCCAGCACACCGAGTTCGCCCGCGACATCGCTGCCGGAATTGATCGAGATCACCGGAATGCCAGCGGCGACGGCTGCCTGGATCGAGGCGCCGAGCGCGTCGGCGTCCGGGACGCTGACGACCAGACCATCCGGATCGCTGGCGACGGCGGCGTCGATGAGCTGTGACATCGCCACCATGTCAAAGGTGGCAGGCGCCTGATATTCCACCGTGACGCGCATGTCGGCGGCGGCGGCATCGACGCCGTTCTTGACGACCGACCAGAACGGATCGGAGGCTTGCCCGTGTGTGATGACGACGATGCGATAGGGACGCATATCCTGGGCGACAGCGGTATTGACCGCCAGGGCGAGCAGGACGACGACCAAAACGATACGGAAAATGCGAGACATTGTTAGGGACTCCTTGCAAACAAAAATACCTGTAGATACTGTACCACAACGCACGTTGTGAAGTCACACCCTTATTGATTAGGTCGGAACCATGCCAACGACGGTTGCAAATTTATCACGTCACCTGCGCGGTCATATTCACTCCGCCGTAATCTCGTCCATCCGCACGGCATGCCCCTCGTGCGCCGATCGATCCGCCGCGACCGCGATCGCCAGCGCCGCTCGCGCGTCCACCATCCCCACCGACGGCGCGTGCTCGTTGACGATCGACTCGACGAAATGCGTGATCTGTGCCGTGTATGCCGCGCCGAAACGCTCTGGAAAGTGGGGCACGATGTCGTGCGTCACCCCGGCAGCCGTGACCGTGACGACCGGCGTATGCTGGAGCGTGCCGATCCGGATCGTGCCTTTGCTGCCGATCACCTCGGTCTGAATGTCGTAGCCGTAGCCAGGATTGCGGCTGACCTCGACCTGACCGAGCGCGCCACTGGCAAATTTGAGCGTGATCATGGCGCTGTCCACATCCCCGACCGTGCGCAATTCCGGGTAGACCAGACAGGCGGTCTCGCTGTAGACCCGCTCGACTTCAGCGCCGATGAACCAGCGCGCCAGGTCGAAATCGTGGATACCCATGTCGAGGATCAGTCCGCCGCTGACGGCGGGATTGGCGAATTCCAGGCTCGTCCGTCCGGCGTCGCGCCCGACCGCGCGCACCGCCACCGGATCACCGATGACGCCAGAGTCGATCTGACGGCGGGCGTTGAGGTAGCCTGCGTCGAAGCGGCGCATGAACCCGACCTGAAATGGCACGCCCGCGCGTTCGACGGCGGCACGCATGGCGTCGGTGTCGGTGAGGGTGAGCGAGGTCGGCTTTTCGCAGAAGATCGCCTTGCCCGCCGCCGCCGCCGCGATCACCACATCATGATGGGTGTGCGTAGGCGTGGCGACGATGACGGCATGAATGTCGCGGCGGTTGAGCAGGGCATAGGCGTCGGCGTAGGCGGTCACGCCGGGGACAGAGTCCGCAAACGCCTGTGCGATCTCGAAACGCGGATCAGCGACGGCTGCCAACCGCGCGCCGGGAATCTGCATGGCGTGGCGGGCGTAGACCTGTCCCATGCGACCGAGACCGAGGACAGCGAGATAGATCGGGGACATGGGGTAGTCCTTTAACTGGTGCGGGCGCGGGCAGCCGGGATCAAATCGGCATTGAGTGCAGCGATAGCCGAGATGGGCACCGTCACCACGTCGATCGACTCGCCTAGCACGGTGAATACTTCTAGAACGGCACCTTGTTCGCCGCCAAGCGGATGATCGATAAAATCGACCAGGGTGGCTATGTCCCCGCTGGATAGATGCGCGTTGGGAACGTCGCGGATGAGCATGACTTGCTTGTAGAGTTGGAGCATGAGGCTATTCCTTGAAAGGCTTAAGCATGATAAATCGAAAGTTTTCCAGCACAGGTTCGTATATCCACACTGTGATGACCGCTAAAGTGATCGTGCCACGCAGCATACCCGTCACAATAAAGTGTACGCCATATTCATCTATCCTGTCTTGTGCAGCTTCGTGTTCAACAAGCTGCTGGCGGATAGCTCGTTCGAGAACATCGGGGTTTTCCTGTGTAAACCCGGCTTTGGCAAGGAACAATGACTTATCATTTTTGAGCTGCAATACCAAAAGATATTGGGTTAATTTTTCGCGGGCAATTGGCGCGTTCGGTGGTATCTTCATATAAACGCTTCCGTGAATGCTTTCGCAGCATCTTATTTGCAGGACTCTACCCTGGAACTGTCATGATGCCGACGCTCGACCTGCTCACGATGGGACGCAGCAGCATCGATCTTTACTCCGACGACAGCGGCGCGCCTTTTCCGCTGATTACCCACTTTGCGGCGTATGTCGGCGGGTCGCCGCTGAATGTATGCGTCGGCGCGCGGCGGCTCGGACTCGACGCGGGGCTGCTGACGGCGGTCGGCGCCGATCCGGTGGGCGACTTCATCCTGCACTTTCTCGATAACGAACGCATCGACACGACCATCATCCCGCGCAAACCCGGACGTCGCACCAGCGCCGTGCTGCTCGGCATCGAGCCGCCGGACCGGTTTCCGCTGGTGTACTACCGGGAAAACTGCGCCGACCTCGCCCTGACGATCGATGACGTGATCGCCGCGCCCGTCGATGACTGTGCGATCTTCGAGTTCACCGGGACCAACCTCAGCGGCGAACCGAGCCGCAGCGCGACCTTGTTCGCCGCCGAACGTGCGCGTGCGTCCGGCGCGCGCGTGGTGCTGGACATCGATTTTCGACCCGATCAATGGGCGGACGTGCGCGCGTTTGGGACGGCGATCCGATCATGTCTGCCGCTGGTGGACATCGTGATCGGCACCGAGGACGAGGTGAATGCGGCGGTGCTGTCCAGCGCCGATCAACTGCGCGTGACCGCCTCGGCGGTGTCGGACGCGCACGTTGGCGGCGATACTGCCGAGGCGATTGGGTCGTTGATGGGGCGGGGGTGGGCAGACGCGCTGATCCTGAAAACGGGCGCGCGCGGGTCGCGCGTCTATCTGCGTGACGGGACGGTGATCGCGGTGCCTGGCTATCCCGTCGAGGTGGTCAACATTCTCGGCGCGGGCGATGCCTTTGGCGCGGGATTTTTGTACGGCGTGGCGCGCGGGTGGGACTGGTACAGAGCGGCGCGACTCGGCAATGCGTGTGGGGCGATCGTGGTCATGGCGCACGGCTGCGCCAATTTCATGCCGACTCTCCCCGCAGTCGAGGAGTTCGTCGCGACGCGCGGCGGATGGTAACATTAGGGCTTAGGGGTTTGGAGACGCGCCGCGCACCTTTTTAAGGGGGTGGCGTGCCCTACCTGCCAGGCAACCCGTTTTTGATAACCGCAAAAGGATTATTTCATGACCGACCGACGCTTGTTGATCCGCCCTGACGACGCGCCCGACAAAACGGGCCTGATCGCCATCCTGCCCCCCGCCGCCGCTGGATGGGAACACCTCGGTATGGCATTTGTGCGCCTGAACGCGGGCGGAAAATTCCCGATTTCGACTCATGAAAACGAGCATGTCAGTATCATCCTGGGCGGACGGGCGAATTACCGCACCAATCAGGGCGACTTTTTGAATGTAGGCGGACGCCGTAACGTGTTTGATGGGCTGCCGCACGCGCTCTATCTGCCCCGTCACACCGAGATCGAGATCGAGGCGCTCACCGATGGGTTCGAGGTGGTCGCCTGCTGGACTGCCACCGACCAGGATCACCCGGCGCGCCATATCACCCCGGCGGACGTGACCAGCGAGATACGCGGCGGCGGCAATATGACCCGTCAGATCGTCAATATCGTGCCGCCCGGATTCCCGGCGCACAAGCTGGTGATCGTCGAGGTCTTTACCCCGGCGGGCAACTGGTCGAGCTATCCGCCGCACAAGCACGACGAACACCGAGTCGGGGACGATGGCGCCCTGCTGGAGGCGGATTTGGAAGAAATTTATTTCTACAAGCACGCGCGCCCGGAAGGGTATGCTTATCAGCGCATTTATACCACTGACACCAGCCTGGACGCGCTGCTGATGGCGCGCAGCAATGACATCGTGCTGGTGCCGGAAGGCTATCACCCGGTGGTCAGCGCGGGAGGCTACGACACCTATTACCTGAACATTCTGGCGGGTTCGGCACATTCGCTCGCCAACAGCGATGATCCGGCTCACACCTGGATTAAAGCGACGTGGGACGCGCCCGATCCGCGTCTGCCGCTGGTCACGCTGGAGATGGAGGCGGCGCGATGAGCGCCGCCGACCGATCATCGGATGGGACGCGCCGCCTGACTCTGGCACAGGCGCTGGTGCTGTATCTGGCACGGCAATATGTCGAGCGCGACGGGGTAGAAAGCGTATTCTTCGCGGGCATGTGGGGCATTTTTGGACATGGCAACGTCGCCGGGGTCGGACAGGCACTGCAACAGTTCGCCCCGGAGATGCGTTTCTATCAGGCGCGCAACGAACAGGGACAGGTTCATGCCGCGATCGCCTATGCCAAGCAGAAAAACCGCATGGCGGCGTTCGCGTGTACATCGTCGATCGGTCCCGGCGCGACCAATATGATCACCGGGGCGGCGGTCGCCACTGTCAACCGGATTCCGGTGCTGCTGCTGCCTGGGGACATCTTTGCGGAACGGGTACAGGCGCCCGTCCTGCAACAACTGGAGAACGAACACAGTCAGGACATCAGCGTCAACGATGCCTTCAAGCCCGTTTCGCGCTACTGGGATCGGCTGTGGCGCCCGGAACAGTTGATCACCGCGCTGCCCGAAGCGATGCGCGTCCTGACCTCCCCTGCTGAGACCGGGGCGGTCACGCTGTGTCTGCCACAGGATGTGCAGACCTTCGCCTACGAGTATCCGGCGGCGCTGTTCGACAAGCGCGTCTGGCGGGTACGGCGTGATCGTCCCGATGCGGCGAGCCTGCACGACGCCGCGCACGCGATTCGCGCGGCGCGCACGCCGATGGTGATCGCGGGCGGGGGTGTCCACTACAGCGACGCCACCGACGCGCTGAGTCGTTTTGTCGATGCGACCGGCATCCCGTGCGCCGAAACCCAGGCAGGCAAGGGGGCGCTGCCCTACGATCATCCGCTCAACCTGGGTGCGATTGGCGCCACTGGCACGCCCGGCGCCAACATTATCGCGCGCGGCGCCGATCTGGTGATCGGGATCGGCACACGCTACAGCGACTTTACCAGCGCATCCAACAGTGCCTTTCAAAATCCCGATGTCCGTTTCATCAATATCAACGTCGCCGAATGGGACTCGTACAAGCGCGGCGCGATCGCGCTGGTCGGGGATGCGCGGGCGACGCTGGACGAGCTGTTGCCGCTGCTGGATGGCAGCATGACCGATCCCGGCTATCAGTCGCGTGCGCGTGCCTACAACGCCGACTGGGACAAACAGGTGACGCGCATCTATATGCTCGAACACGAGCCGCTGCTCAGTCAGGGGGAGGTCGTCGGCATGGTCAACACCTTCAGCCGTCCGCACGATGTGGTCGTGTGCGCGGCGGGCAGCCTGCCTGGTGACCTGCACAAGCTGTGGCGCACCCGCGACCCACGCGGCTATCACCTTGAATACGGCTTCTCGACGATGGGCTATGAGATCGCAGGCGGCATGGGGGCGGCGCTGGCGCACCCCGATCGTGAAATTTACGTCCTGGTGGGCGATGCGTCATTTCTGATGATGTCCAGCGAGATCGTCACGCTGGTACAGGAACGGATCAAGGTGACGATCGTGGTACTGGACAATCACGGCTACGCCAGCATCGGCGGCTTGAGCAAAAGCGTGGGCGGCGACGGCTTTGGCACCAAATTCCGCTATCGGGATGACTCTGGCGCGCTGGATGGCGAGGTGCTGCCGCTCGATTTTGTCAAGCTGTGTGAGGGGATGGGCGCGCAGACCTTTCACGCCCCCGACCGCGACTCGTTCGGGTCGGCACTGGTCGATGCGGCGGCGGTACGTGGGCGTCCGGTCTGCATCGTGACTGAGGTCGATCGGCGTCAGCGCGTCGGCGGCTATGAGTCATGGTGGGATGTCAGCGTGGCGGAGGTGAGCGAAAACCCCGACGTGCAGCGCGCCCGCGCCGAATACGATATGGCAAAACGGTCGCAGCATCACCATTTGTAAGCGTTTGCCGTCTCGTATTCATCACACGACATCACACGAACACATAACGATGCGTCCGTGTCGGCATTGATGGGGTTTGGCACGCCAAACCCCTACGATCGGGTGGGGTAGGGGCACATAAAAATGCGTCTTCTCTTCATACGTGTGTCGGGTGTACGTCGGGCTTGGCATGACCTCGCCCCTACACCCGCCGATAATCTGTTATGGGTAGAAACCGCGTATTTTCAGCGCTTCCGCGACGCGCTTGATCGCCAGGATTTGTGCGGCTGTGCGCATCGGCACGCCGTACTTTTCGGCGGTCGTCTCGGTGGCATAGTAGCTCTGCGCCATCTTGCGCTGGAGCTGGCGGAACACCTCGTCCTGATCCCAGAAGAACGACTGCAGGTCCTGCACCCACTCGAAATAGGACACCACCACGCCGCCCGCGTTTGCCAGAATGTCCGGCACGACCGTGATTCCACGTTCGTTCAGGATGTCGTCGGCGTCGGGCGAGGTCGGTCCATTAGCGCCCTCGACGATCATACTGGCACGAATCTGGTCGGCGTTGTGACGGGTGATCTGCCCCTCCATCGCCGCCGGGATCAGCACATCACAGGGGAGGGTGAGCAATTCCTCGTTGGTCACGCGATCACCGTAATCGCAGCCTTCGAGCGTGCCCTTATGTGCCTCGGCATACTCACGCAGCGCCAGCACATCTAATCCGCGTGAATTGTACAGCCCGCCGCTCACGTCGCTGACGCCGACGATCCTGAATCCGAGCGACTGGGCATACTCGGCGGCGTTGGCGCCAACATTGCCAAAGCCCTGAATGACGATGCTGGTCTCATTGGGCATGGCGTTCCAGTTGCGCCCTTTGAGTGCCTCGACCATGACCACAATCGTCCCTCGCCCGGTCGCCTCGATGCGTCCCTGACTGCCCCCGATGATCACCGGCTTGCCCGTGACGATCGCCGGGACGGAATAGCCGACGGTCATGCTGTAGGTATCCATGAACCACGCCATCGTCTGTCCATTGGTGCCCATATCGGGCGCCGGGATGTCGGCATGAGGTGAGATGATCGGGATCAGTTCAGCGGCATAGCGGCGGGTGAGTCGTTCGAGTTCGTTCTGGCTCATCGCCTTAGGATCGACCACGACGCCGCCCTTGGCGCCGCCGTAGGGCAGTCCAACGAGCGCGCACTTCCAGGTCATCCACATTGCCAGCGCGCGAATCTCGTCCAGATCGACTGCCAGACTGTAGCGAATGCCGCCTTTCGAGGGTCCCAGGACGGTGCTGTGATGCACGCGATAGCCCGTAAACATTTCAGTGGTGCCGTCATCGCGGCGCACTGGGAAGTTGACTGTAAATTCCCGGCGGGGATAACGCATGAAGTCGGCAATAGAATCATCGATATCTAAGTAGTGAACGGCACGGTTGTACTGTTCCAGCGCATCGGCGTAAATACTGGGCTTGACCTGCGCGGCGTGCTGATAGGCGGCGACCATTGGTAAAACTCCCTGTCCGACCGAGGCGCCGGACTTACTTGTACACTATGGCTAAAATTTGTGCGGTATGTTGAACAATATACACGAAGATTGAGCGTTCGGAACCCCGCCAAAAAAACTTTCGTGCAAGTTGTCCAGATCGTCACGAGAGTGCGTTTTGGCAATATGCACAAATGCGAATTATTCTCTCATCAAAAGTGGCGCCTATAATGGGTTAGCGATTGTTATCACCCCGGTCTCTGCTATACTGCATTCATTAATCTGACCGCCCTGTCAAGTCCGATGGGGTTGGTGACAGGCAAGCGAGGACGACTCATGCCGTTGATGAAGCAGCAAAAAGAACAGATTATCACCGAGTATGCGACGCACGAGGGCGATACCGGTTCCGCCCAGGTGCAGATCGCACTGCTCACCGCCCGCATCCACCAACTGACCGAACACCTGAAGAATTACAAACAGGATCAGCACTCGCGTCGCGGGCTGCTGAAGCTGGTCGGTGAGCGTCGGCGCCACCTGCGTTATCTGAGCCGCACCAACGCAGATGCTTATCATCAAATTCTGCAGCGTCTCGGTCTGCGCCGCTAGACGCGACTGAGCCAGGGTGCCATGCGCCCTGGCACCCACCCATCATTGGTTTCACAACCCGGAGAGATCGGTGATTGAACCCGTGAGGCTAAACAAGGAAGCCGTTTAGCACCACCTTTCAATTCCCGATCGCCGGGTTTCTTTTTTTTTGCGGCGCAGCACATCTGGATGCGCGCCCATATCAAGGAGACACGCAACACAATGGCAGAACAACAGATTCACCGTTTTACCGCCACAATTGGCGCCGACGAGATCATCGTCGAGACGGGCAAGCTCGCTGAACAGGCGGGCGGCGCCGTCACCGTGCGGCTGGCAGACTCGATGGTGTTCGCCACCGCTACTATGAGCAAGAACGCTCGATCGGGGATCGACTTCTTCCCGTTGAGCGTCGATTACGAAGAGAAGCTGTACGCCGCTGGACGCATCCCCGGCAGCTTTTTCCGCCGTGAGGGCAAGCCGTCCGAACAATCGATCCTGAATGCGCGCGTGATCGACCGCCCGCTGCGTCCGTTGTTCCCCGACCAGATGCGCAACGAGGTGCAGATCATCCTGAGCGCCTTCAGCCACGACCAGGAACATCAGGTCGATATGATCGGCGTGCTGGCTGCCAGTGCCGCGCTCACCATCTCCAACATCCCCTGGAACGGACCGGTGGCAGCGATCCGCATCGGTCTGATCGACGGTGAGCTGGTCGTCAACCCATCGATCTCGCAGATGGCGAACAGCACGCTCGATTTGCGCGTCGCGGGCACCGAGTTTGCCATCAACATGGTCGAGTGCGCCGCCAACGAGATCGATGAAGAGACGATGCTGCGCGCCCTGCGCCTGGCACACGACTCGATGCAGCCGCTCATCCAGCTCCAGCACCAGATGCGCGCGGCGGCGGGCAAGCCCAAATCGGCGTATATCGCCGCCAAAGTCGATCAGGTGCTCAACGACCGGGTGCGCGCCCAGGCGCGTGCTGGTGTGCGCGAGGTCATCGCCAACACCACCGATCGCGGTGGACGCAACGAAGCCCTCGACGCGCTGCGTGAACTGTTGATCGCCGAATACAAAGAGCGCACCGTGCCGCTCGACGAGGACGACAGCGTTGGCGATTATGCCACCTTCGACGAGAGCAAATTCGGGGACGCCTTTGACAGCGTGATCACCGAAGAGGTGCGCCGCCGCATTACCGAGGATGGCGTGCGTCCCGACGGACGCGGCTACACCGACATTCGTTCGCTGTCGGCGGAAGTCGGCATCGTCCCGCGCGTGCATGGCACGGGCTTGTTCAAGCGCGGTCAGACTCAGGTGCTCACATTCGCCACGCTCGGCACCCCGCGCGACTCCCAGGAACTCGACACGCTGAGTCCTGAAGAAAACAAGCGCTACATGCACCACTACAACTTCCCGCCCTACTCGACGGGCGAGACCACACCGCTGCGCGGACCCAAGCGGCGCGAGATCGGTCACGGCGCTTTAGCCGAAGCCGCGCTGCGCGCCATGATCCCGGACGAGGACGTGTTTCCTTACACTATCCGTCTGGTGAGCGAAGTGTTAAGCAGCAACGGCAGCACCTCGATGGCGTCGGTGTGCGGATCGACGCTGGCGTTGATGGACGCTGGCGTGCCGATCAAGCGTCCGGTGGCGGGCATTGCGATGGGGCTGGTCAAAGAAGGCGACAGGATCGCCGTGCTGACCGACATCCAGGGTCTGGAGGATCACCTCGGTGATATGGACTTCAAGGTCGCGGGTACATCCGAGGGCATCACCGCACTCCAGATGGACATCAAGATCGACGGCGTGACCGATGAAGTCATGGCGCGTGCGCTGGCTCAGGCGAAAGATGCGCGTATGATCATCCTGGAAGTGATCCGGGGTGCGATCGCGGAACCACGCAACGTGCTCAGCCCGTATGCGCCGCGCATGACCACGATCAAGGTGCCGGTCGATAAGATCGGCATGATCATCGGACCAGGCGGCAAGACAGTGCGCGGCATTCAGGAGCGCACGGGCGTCAAGATCGACATCCAGGACGACGGCACCATTTTCGTCGCTGGCGTCGATGGGCGCACGGTCGATCAGGCGATCAACGAAATTCGCGGCATGACCGAGGAGCCAGAGGTTGGGCGTGTGTACACCGGCAAGGTGACGCGCATTGAGCCGTATGGTGCTTTTGTCGAGTACATGGCGGGGCGCGAGGGTCTGGTGCATATCTCTCAGCTCGCTGACCGACGCATCGAGACGGTCGAGGAAGAGGTCGCGCTCGGTGACGAGATCATGGTCATGGTGACCGACGCGCCGTCCGACGGCAAAGTGCGTCTGAGTCGTCAGGCAGTGCTGGCGGGCTGGACGGCTGAGGAAGCCCGCGCCCGCGATCGGCGTCCGCCGGGGGGCGGCGGCGGTGACCGGGGTGGTCGTCCCGGCGGCGGCGGCGACCGGGGTGGTCGTCCCGGCGGCGGTGGTGGTGGCGACCGGGGTGGTCGGCGCTAAAAGCGCGATCAGTCTCGTGTCCATCATTCAGGCATGACAGCAGGAGGACGTGGCACTCAAGCCGCGTCCTTTTTTTACGTCATGGCGTGCGTCGAGAAGTGTCTACCAAAAAATCCGTCACCCATCCCTGACCTAATGCGGTCGTTCAGGTCTGGTTTCACGGCGTGTAGCGGCGCACGATCAGTCTCAGATGCCTGTTGAGCTGATAGCACGCACGCTGAGGACGACACACGATGGAACACACGATCGATCTGCAAAAGATGTTTCTGGGCGACGGATCGCCAGTCTTCACGCTGGAAATTATCCTGCGCACCACCATTATGTATCTGTACACGCTCTTTCTGATGCGCCTGCTGGGTCAGCGCAGCCTGGCGCAGCTCTCGATTGGGGAATTCGCGCTGATCGTGGCATTGGGTGCATCCGTCGGTGATCCGATGATTTATGATGATACGCCGCTGCTGCATGGGATGTTGGTTATTACGGTAGTTGTATTCATTCAACTGGTACTGACGGGACTGGCACAGCGTTCGCGTCGCGCCGAGCGCGCATTGGATGGGACGCCGATTTGCCTGGTCAGGGATGGCGAACTCGATGCAGAGGGCATCCATAGAGCGCGGATGACGCACAATGAAGTCTTTGCCGAGCTGCGTCAGAGCGGCATCGAGGACATGGGCGAAGTCCGTCGCGCCTATCTGGAACAGGACGGCGAAATGAGCGTCTTTAAATTTGACCAGGACGACATGCGCCCGATGAAGAGCATTCTTCCTAATGAAACCTGATCATGAAACCTGATCGGTGGCGCGCGTATCCCGCGCCGACAATGTGCGCTAAAATGAACTGCATTTATGGCGCAATTCAACCAGGAGCAATCAACATGGCTGAGGTCAATATCGAGAATCTGGCAGAGACCGAGAATTACGCGGCGTGGAAATCGACCGAGCCGGATGGCGAAGTCGTGTACCACGTCGAGATCGGCTCGGTGACGCTGCACTTTTTCCAGGAAGAATGGGACGAAGTGGTCACGCTGATCAGCGCCGCCGGGGAAGAAGAAGGTGAGACGGACACGGAAGAATGACCCCACCCGAACCGACGCTGGCGCACATCACCCGACGGCTGATCGAGGCGATGGCGAAACATCTGCCGCCGAGCGCGGCGGGGCTGCGTCTGCTGGATGTGAACGGACGGACGGGCGCGGTGCTGCTGGTCGAGCGTCCCGATCTGGTCATCACGACGGCGGACGCCGACGCGCTGTCCGCGCTGCCAGCGGACTCGTTCGACGCCATCGCCGCTTTTGACGTGCCGTTGGATCATCGGTTCCTGCGTGATGCGCGGCGCCTGCTGCGCGCTGGCGGACGGCTGATCACTATCGACTCCGAGCGCGACCCCGACCAGTCGATGGTCGGGGCGCTGGAAAGCGCGGGTTACACCCGTATCCTGGTCGAGATGGGCGCCGAATGTCCGCTCCCGGTCGGGACGCTGGCACGCGGTGAACAACCGCACGACACCGATGACACGCTGGCACGGGTGGCGATCGCCGCTGACCGTGACCCACGTGTCACGCTCGAAAATTTCAGCGGTCGGGCGCTGCATTTACTGATCCATCAGACGCCGAATCTGCCTCCCTGGAAGCTGTCGCCGGAAACGCCGATCATCTGGCGTGCCGCCTCGTATGGTCGTGATGATGCGCCTTTGGATGACACGGCGCTGCTGGCGTTCACCAGCCTGCCCTCCGCGGTTGCATTCATGCAGCAAGCGGTCTTGCGCGGCATCGTCTACGACGTGAACAAAGTTGCCAGGTTTCAGCGCGCGGTCGCGCTGACCTGGGATATGCCCGTGCTGCTCAATCCGTCGATCGAGGCTGTGCTGGACGGCGCCATCACCTGGACGCCGATCGATCGCGCGCAAGCCGATCAGCCTGAAGAGTGAACCTCGACGACCTGGCTTTTCTCACGTCCCCGCGTGGGGAAGCGCTGCTCGATCGTGTGCGATCGGCTGATCTCGGCATCGAAGCGCTGCTGCCCTTGTTGGAATCGCTGCGCGCCGCATTCACCCCGGCTGAAAAAGCGGCTGCCATCGAACTCACCCGAATGCGCCGCGCCGCCGTCGAGAAATTCGGCGCCGACTCCGCACGGCTCTACTTTTCCTCCGATGCGCTCGAACAGGCGAGTCACCCCGGCGCGCGTCAGTGGCGAGTCGAGTCAGCCGCCGCCTTGACACCCGCACGCATCCTCGATGTGTGCTGCGGTATCGGCGCCGACTCGCTGGCATTTGCGACCTTGACCGATACTCAGGTGACTGGGATCGACCTCGACCCGGCGCGCGTCGCCATCGCCCGGCTCAATGCCGACGTGCTGCACAGCCCGGTACAGTTCGCGGTCGGGGATGCGCGCAGGCTCGATCCGGCTGCGATCGCCGACGCCGATCTGATCTTCTTCGACCCGGCGCGCCGCGACGCGCGCGGACGGTCTCATCACGTCGAACAGGGCGACCCGCCTCTCAGTACGATTCGCGCCTGGGGCGAAAAGCGCATCTGGGCAAAGCTGTCGCCTGGCGTGCAGATCGACCAGATCGCGCCCTATCTCGATATGGGCGCCGGACTGGACTTCATCGCGGTGGACGGCGCGCTCAAAGAGGCGCTGCTGCGCCTGCACGATGATTCGGCTGTGTCACGTCGCGCGGTCATGTGGATCGACGACACGTTGCACACGCTGGTGACCGATCCGTCTGCGCTCGCGCCGATCGGGGAGATACGCGCCTGGCTGTGCGAACCCGATCCGGCGATCATTCGCGCGGGGGCAGTGGGACAGGTGGCGATCGCGGCGCAGGGATCACAGATCGATCGGCAGATCGCCTATTTTATGACCGACTCGCCGCCCGATGTGCCCTATGTGCGGGCTTGGCGTGTGCGCGAGTGGCTGCCATTCAATCTCAAGAAGCTGCGCGCGCTGCTGCGGTCGCGCGGGATCGTGCGCGTCACGGTCAAGAAACGGGGGAGCGCCGTCACGCCGGAAACGCTGATAGCGCAGTTGAAACTGCCAGGCGGCAAGGGGGAGTCGTGTACGCTGGTGCTGACGCGCTGGCGCGATCGCCCGATTGTGATCGTCTGCGACGAAATGCCGATCGGCTCGTCTGGTTGAAACCCGATCAACTTCCAGACAAAAAAAGGTCACAAAGGGTCACAGCAATGCTTGACAGCGATCGCAAGTCATTATAGGATGTTGAAGGCGGTACGATGTGCATCGGTTCACTGAAAACAAACCGGTACACGCCAACTTGACCGCCACACACCTATTGGCAGCACAAGGTGCGGGTCGAGGCTAGATCGGTTATCCAAATTTAAAGGTGATGGGGACTATCGCGGGGGTTCAATTCTCCCGCATCCCTCCTGCTGATCGAGGGATCGCTCTCTCCACGCCGACCCCAGGCTTACAGACCGATAGCAGACATTATCCGCACCTTTTTCAATCGTTTTTTCAGCTACGTTTTTTCAGCTAGTTTTTTCAGATAAATGAAGACACAGCACGACGCGGGACGCGGCAGATCGGCACCCTGGATCATCAGGTTCGACTGCTGTCGCCGCTGTTATATTGTCCACAGACGGCGAAACCCGGCTGTACCCCCTTAGCCCCCCTTATTCGCGTCGCTTTTTGTTCGACCAGTGAGGTGCCAGCATGACCCAGTACGCCAAAATTCTCAACCCGATCCACACACCCCAATCGAAGCCGCTGCCCGGACGTGAAGCGGAAATGGCGCGCAATCCAGCGGGCGGCTATGGCTTCAGCGTCTCGGACTGGACGCGCCTCACCCGTTTTCTGATGATCGGCACCGAAGGTGGCACCTATTACGAGGATGCGCGTGCGCTCACCCTGGAGAACGCCAACGCGCTGATCGCCTGTATGAGCGCCGACGGTGCCCGCGTCGTGGGGGAGATCGTGCGCATCAGTGACGGCGGTCTCGCTCCGAAAAACAGCCCTGCCCTGTTCGCGCTGGCGCTGTGCATCGCGCGCGGGGATGCCGTCACTCGCGCGGCGGCGCTGGAGGCACTTCCGCGTGTGTGTCGGATCGCCACGCACCTGTTCGAGCTTCTCGAAGCCTATCAAACGCTCGATGGCGGATGGGGGCGCGCGGTGCGCCGCGCGGTCGGCGGGTGGTACACCAGCCGCACCCCCGAAACCCTCGCCTATCAGCTCGTGAAGTATCGCAGTCGCCATCGCTGGACGCACCGGGATGCGCTGCGCGTCGCCCACCCCAAGCCCGCCGACAGCACCACCGAGACGATCCTCGGCTGGGCGGCTGGCAAGCGCGCGATCGAGGATGCCGACGGTTCACCGCTAATCTGGGCGTTTCAGCGGGCGCAGACCATCGTCTATCCCGCCGACCTGATCCGGCTGATCGTCGATTACCATCTGCCGCGCGAGGCGATCCCGGATCGGTGGCTCGATCGCGCCGACGTGTGGGCGGCGCTGCTGCACGACATGCCGATCACGGCGCTGATTCGCACGCTCAACCGATTGACGACCGTCGGGCTGCTCACCCCATTCAGCGCGGCGATGGCGCAGGTGACGGACAGGCTGACCGACGGCGAGACGCTGCGCCGAGGGCGTGTACATCCGCTGGCGCTGCTGCTCGCGGGCAAGACCTATGCCGCAGGGCGCGGGGTGCTAGGCTCACTGACCTGGGAGCCGCTGCCACAGATCGTCACGGCGCTCGATGCCGCGTTCGAGGCGTCGTTCGTCAATGTCGTGCCGCTGGATAAACGCATCCTGATCGCGGTCGATACCAGCGGCAGCATGAGCGGTCATGGCAGCGTGGCGGGCGTAGTTGGGTTGACACCCCTCCAGGCGGCGGCAGCGGCGGCGGTGTGCTATCTGCGCACCCAGACCGACGCGCACATCATCGGTTTCGACACTCAGGTACGTGAATTAGGCGCCTTGGCAGGCAGCACCATGAGCGGGCTGCTGCATCGGCTGGAAACATGGCGCGGAGGCGGCACTGACGCGGCGATCCCGTTGGACTATGCTCTGAAACACAATCTGACGATCGACGCGCTGCTGATGCTGACCGACAGCATGTCGTGGTCAGGCGC
This sequence comes from Anaerolineae bacterium, assembly GCA_034437395.1. Classification (GTDB taxonomy): domain Bacteria; phylum Chloroflexota; class Anaerolineae; order Aggregatilineales; family Phototrophicaceae; genus Flexifilum. The sequence goes on from DAOTUN010000110.1 coordinate 34,796, forward strand.
GCCGCATCCGGCGATCGCCATGCAGCGACTGCGCCAAAAGACCGGGGTGGCTGTGCGCTGGGTGATGGTGCAGACGACGGCGACTGGCACGCAGCTCAACGATCCGCAGGATGTCGATGCGATGGAGATGGCTGGCTTCAGCCCAGACCTGTTCATGGTGGCGAACGCCTTCTTTCGCCGGGAACTGTGATCAAAAACAGACACGCGCCCAATTGGGCGCGTGTCTGTCGGCGATGAGTTGCTCTAATAAGAGCGAGTTCGACGGGTGCGTTGGGAGTGCGGCGTCGGCGGCGGTGCGGCTGCGATGAAGGTCGGCGATGGCGGCAGTGTGAGCGTCGGTGCGGCTGCGATGAAGGTCGGCGGGGGCGGCAGTGTGAGCGTCGGTGTGGCTGCGATGAAGGTCGGCGATGGCGGCAGTGTGAGCGTCGGTGTGGCTGCGATGTTGGCTTCGTTGGTGTGTATTGTGTCGAACTTGTCCTTATAATACAAAATCAAGTCTTTCGTGTCAATGGACATTCATGAATATTTTGTGAAAAACAGGTACAAATAGTGGATTGCAATACCCCGCATTGGGCACTTGACAAAAACAATAACTTTACAATACAGATTATTCGCTGTCGAACCGTTTCTTTTTTGCGTCGCTCTCGTTATGATCACCGACTTACCATGCCGCACATTTAACGGAGCCTCCCGATGCTGCGTCCGTATTCCCCTGAACCGCTGACTGATTTCACCCGCGAGGGCGAACGCTCGGCGTTCGCGGCAGCACTCGAACATGTCAAGACGGCGTACTATGGCAAGTCGTACCCGATGCACATCGACGGCGCCGATGTCACCCTCGCCGACACCATGCCGTCTCTCAATCCGTCGCGCCCGGCTGAGGTGGTCGCACACTTTCCGCACGGCGATGCGACGCACGCCGACGCCGCCATTGCTGCCGCGTCACGCGCATTTCCGGCGTGGGCGCGCCTCCCCGTAGGCGACCGTGCGGGCTATCTGCTGCGCGCGGCAGCTCAGATGCGCCGTCGCAAGCATGAATTCAGCGCGATCATGGTGTACGAGGTCGGCAAGTCGTGGGCGGAAGCCGACGCCGACACCGCCGAAGCGATAGACTTTATGGACTACTACGCTCGGCAAGCGCTGCGCATCACCGACAGCAGCGATCTGCTGACGCCGTATCCGCCCGAACATCTGACGCTGACCTACATTCCCCTCGGTGTCGGCGCGATCATCCCGCCCTGGAACTTCGCCAACGCGATTCCGGCTGGTATGGTGGCGGCGGCACTGGTGACCGGGAATACCGTCGTGTTCAAGCCCGCCGAACAGAGTCCATTAATTGCCTACGTGATGGCGGGCTTATTCTGGGAACAGGGTATCCCGGCAGGAGTCTTAAACTTCATCACCGGGGATGGTGAAATTGTCGGCGAGCGCATGGTGGCGCATCCACAGACGCGCTTCATCGCCTTCACCGGATCAAAGGCGGTCGGTTTGCATATCAATGAAGTGGCGGCGAAGGTGCAGCCGGGTCAGAAATGGCTGAAGCGTGCCATTCTGGAGATGGGCGGCAAGGATGCCGTCCTGGTGGACGAGACCGCCGACCTGAGCGCCGCTGCACAGGGGATCGTGGACAGCGCGTTCGGCTTTCAGGGACAAAAATGTTCTGCCGGATCGCGCGCGATCCTGGTCGATGCCATCTACGATCAGATCGTCCCGCAGATTGTCGAGCGAGCCGCTCGTCTGACGGTCGGCGCGCCCGACGACAGTGTGCTGATCGATCAGGGACCGGTCATCGATGTCGATGCCATGAAACGGATCATGGACGCGATCGAGCTGGGCACTCAGGAAGGGACGCTGCTCCTGGGCGGATCGCCGCTGGTGATGCCGGAAGGGGGCTATTTCATCCCGCCGACGGTGTTTGGCGATGTGCCACCCGATGCGCATCTGGCGCAGGACGAGATTTTTGGACCGGTGCTGGCGTTGATCCGCGCGCGCGATTTCGATCACGCGCTGGAGATCGCCAACAATACCGATTATGGACTGACGGGCGCGGTCTTCAGCAGCCGCCGTGACCGACTCGATCAGGCGCGCGAGTCGTTTCATGTCGGCAATCTCTACCTCAATCGCAAATGTACCGGGGCGCTGGTCGGCGTACACCCCTTCGGCGGCTTTAATATGAGCGGCACCGATAGTAAAGCGGGCGGGCCGGATTATCTGCTGTTGTACACCCAGGCAAAGCTGGTCGCGGAACGATTATAAATCCCTGCACTTTGTCAAATCAGGGCATGGACATGCCATGCTCTTACCCGGAGACTCGATCCATGTTCGACCGACCCGATAACCCCAACCGTACCATCGTCCTCACCTGGAGCGATGTCGATCGCCTGATCGACATTCTCGTCCCACAGTTTCGCGTCCTGGGCGGCTTCAACACCATCGTGCTGATCACGCGCGGCGGTGTCATCCCCGGCGGGATGCTGGCTGAGGCGCTCGACGTGGAACATGTACTGACCGCCGCTGTCGATTTTCCGTCAAAGGCGGTCGGGCTGATGGCGTGGCCGCAGTTCCTGCAGTTTCCCGAAGACGCGCTGGTGAGCGGCAAACGGGTGCTGGCGGTCGATGATGTGTGGGGGACAGGACGCACCAGCATCGCCGTGCGCGAACGGCTGACGGGGGCGAAAGCGGAGGCGTTTAGCTGTGTGCTGCACTACAATCCATATCGGTCGCTGTTCAAAAAAGAGAAACCCGACTTTTTCGCGGAGACCACCGATGCCTACATGATCTATCCCTGGGAGGTCGATCGCGGGATGCGCGACATGGATGTGTTCGCGCCAGAAGCGAATTAAAACGCAAGCAGGTGGGGCGGACGCATCGAGGGACGCAAAAAAGTGCGTCCGTCCCCGCGATCAGCCATCTTAACCTATCGCAGAGGGACGCCTATCGATGCGTCCGACCCCTATCTGCATGTGCGCCGAATCATCCAAACCTTCGTTATACCAACGTTCCATTATTAAAATCACCGTTATTTAATCTGGCTCCAATGCAGCGCTGTTATGATGCTGTCTAAGATGAGCAAAATGGTCGGCGTGCCCGCTCAATCGATTATATGGATGGGCACGGTCGGTCGAGCAATCCCCCGCTCCGTTGGGAGAGCGGGCTTGTGCAGTCTTTCGTAAGGTGGTGTAGAGCATGGTTGACAAGATCGGTAGCAGCGCACAGGAACAGGCTTACGCGGACGAATTCCGCGAACTACTGGAATCCACATTTAATTATCTCCCGCCGCAGCGTGGGGAGATTCGCAGCTCGGTCATCCTTCAGATCGATCGCCGTGAGGTGATCGTCGATCTCGGTGCAAAGCGCGACGGTATCGTGCCCGTCAGCGACCTGGATCGTCTGGAGCCGACATTCCGAGACAGTCTGAAGGTTGGCGCGCAGATACCCGTGTACGTGATGAATCCGCGCGATCCGGAAGACAATCTGATCGTCTCGATCAACATGGGCTTGCAGCAGTATGACTGGGAAAAAGCCCGTGAACTGATCACGTCGGAAGAAGTGGTCGAGGTCGGCGTCAAGGGGCATAACCGGGGCGGTATCCTGGTTAGTTGGAACCGCTTGGAAGGCTTTATTCCCAGCTCGCATCTGGTCACGACGGGTCCGTCGGGCGGGCGCGATACCTGGGATGAACTTGTCAACACCAGCCTGATGGTCAAGGTGATCGAGGTCGATCAGACCCGTCGTCGCCTGATCTTCAGTGAGCGCGAGGCACAGCGTGAGTGGCGTGCGCAGCAGAAAGCGCGGCTGCTGGCGGAGCTCAAAGAGGGCGACAAGGTGCGCGGCACTGTCACTGGCTTGCGCGACTTTGGCGCATTTGTCAACCTGGGTGGCGCCGATGGGCTGATCCATGTCAGCGAACTGGCATGGCATCGTGTCGATCATCCGCGTGACGTGCTGAAGGTGGGCGACAATATCGAGGTGTACGTCCTCAGCCTCGACAAGGAAACCAACCGGATCGCACTGAGTCGCAAACGCCTGCTGCCCGATCCCTGGGATGTGGCACAGTCGCGCTACCATGAAGGGCAGATGGTCGAGGGCATCGTCACCAACGTCGTCGATTTTGGCGCCTTTGTCGCGCTGGACGATGGACTCGAAGGCTTGCTGCACTTGAGCGAGATGGGTGACGGGTCGTTGAAGGAGCCATACAGCTATGTCAAAAAGGGCGATCGCCTGAGCCTGCGCATCAGTCATTTAGAGCCGGAAAAGCGCCGCGTCGGATTCACTCAGCGCTGGGGTGCCGATGGTGCGCCGACTCCTGAGACGGCAGTGGTAAACGAGGCGGCGCCGGATGCTGGCGAAAGTACGGACGTGGAAGGCGTTCCTGCCTCCGACGAGCTGTCCGACCTGGCGCCCGTTGCAGCCGTTGATGCTGCCGCCATGAATGGCGCGGTGGAAAGTGAAGCGGTGTCCGATGTGAACGATGCTGTCGAAACGAGCGACGTTTCATCCGAACTGTCCGAGCCAACCGATGTCGTGGAGATCGATCCACCCGCAGAACCCGTAACGGCGGATAATAGCATTTGAAGGTATGACGCCGCTGTACCGGCGGTCAGGGTTGGGTTCATTTCAAGCCTTGACCGCCGTACAGGTTGTCCATCGATACGTGTAATGAACACTAAACAGACCCAGGCGCCCACAGCGCCTGGGGTTGAAACTTACAGTTGGGATTTCGTGTATCTATGTTAAAGTGAATTTAACCTGACGCACTGCGGATGACATGATGTCGGATTCACCACATAATGTACGTTCAATAGCGTCATCGCAGCGGTTGACCGACTCATTTCGCGTCATCCTGGAAATGATGACAACGACCCCTGATCTGGACCTGATCATGCGGCAGATTTTGTTGTCCGTCGCTGGCGTCGTGCCTTGCCGGACATGCAGCATCATCTTTTTCGACGAGGATGGCAGCTATATTGCTTACGTACATGGCTTTGACCAGGAGGCAGCCGATGCGCTGGTGGGACAGCGCTTTCCCCCCACGATCGACAACCTGCTGCGTTTGCAGCGCGACCGCCACGCCTATCTGATCGACGATACACACGACAACCCGCACTGGGAGCGGCTGCCGCATGCGGAATGGATTCGCGCGACGATCGGAGTGCCGATCGCACTGCGCGATCGCGTGCTCGGAGCGCTGACGGTCGATCACAATCTGCCGCACCAATATGATCAATACGACCTCGATACTTTGCAGGCATTTGCCCATTACGCCGCGCTCACCATCGACAATATCGGTCAGACCCATCAGCTCGAACAGATCGTGCTGATGCGCACCTCCGAGCTGCGTGCCAAGATCGATGAAGAACACATTTTTCAAGAGCATTTGAAGGTGCTGCACGATATCACGCTCGACCTGACGATGATCGACGCGCTCGACGCATTTTACCGCCGGGTGATCGAGCTGGGGATAGGGCGCCTCGGTTTCGACCGGATGGGACTATATTTAGTTGACTCAGCGACGATTTATGCCGATGGCACCTATGGCACCGACGCCGAGGGAAATGTGATCGACGAGTCGCACAGGCATTTGCCGGTCCGCGACGAGTATCAACTGCTGTGGCGCGCGCTGCAAAACAGTGAGCGCTTTTCCCTGGACGAGTCCGTGATGCTCTACAGCGGCGATAAACCGCTGTTTGAAGGCTGGCACGCAGCGGCAGTCCTGTGGAACGGCGTGAATGCCCTCGGCTGGCTGGTCGTGGACAACGCCATAACGCATCATTCCACCTCTAAAGTGCAGCTCGATACGCTGGCGCTCTATGCGGGCACGGTCGCGGCACTGCTTATCAAGATGCGCGTCGGTCTGGCACTGCGTGCTTCGCTGGAGCGTGAGCAGGAGTTGAGCCAGCTCAAGTCGCGCTTTGTCTCGATGGCGTCGCACGAATTCCGCACGCCGCTCACGACGATGATGACCGCCTCCGAGTTGCTGCTGCGGCATCGCCACAAGATGGACGATGTGCAGATCGATCGTCGGCTGCACAAGATCACCGAACAGGTCGAATATCTCAACGAGGTGATCGAGAGCGTGCTCGACCTGTCGAAGATGCAGTCTGGACGGTTGAGCTTTCATCCTGTCCCGATCGACCTGGAGTCGATCGTGCTTGAGATCATCGAGGAACTGCCGACTCGCCCGGACAATGCGTCCGCTTCGATCGTCTTTAGCGCGACAGGCGGTCCCTTTGTGCTGAATCTGGACAAGCGGCTCATGCGTCAGGCGATCAGCAATCTGATCGGCAATGCCATCAAGTATTCACTTGAAACAACACCGGTGCATGTCGAGCTTGAAAAAAGCCATCAACTGATGATTCTGCGGGTGCGCGATCACGGTATCGGCATACCCGATGCCGATCTCAAGCATTTGTTCGAGCCATTTCACCGCGCCGAAAATGTCGGCACGATCGCTGGGACGGGCTTGGGCTTGTCGATCTGCAAGCAGGCGATCGAGAGTCATGGCGGACGGATCACGGTCGAGAGTCAGGTCGGTATCGGCACTACCTTCACTGTCTATCTGCCACGCACCTGATGGCGTGCCCCTTTACAGACTGCCGACTGCCGCTTCATGTTTTCGATAACACGCTATAATGACCCACAGCGATTATAATAGTCGTGTCCGGTCGGTGATCGAATTCATGACAGCATGGGGTCAGGCGCGATGACGAACAATCTTCCTCTATCCAGACCCGCGACCATTTACGATGTGGCGGAACGCGCGGGTGTCTCGCATATCACCGTCTCGCGCGTCGTCAACAACAAACAGAATGTCAGCCCGGAGACACGCCAGCGGGTGCAGCAGGCGATGGAGGAATTAGGTTATACGCCTAATCCGATCGCGCAATCGCTGCAAGCGCGACGCACGCGCACCATCGAGCTGATCACGACCAACATTCATGGCAATGAGCCTACAGCCATCGCAGAAATCGGCACGATCGCCGCGGAACACGGCTTCCCCGTCTCGATCGTGCCGACCACCCTGGCTGATCTGCCCGCCGTCCTCGCCGCGATCCCGAACCGTATGGTGGCAGGCACGCTTTTGTACGCGCAGGATGTGACGCTGGATTATGCGGCGGTGGCGCGCATGGTCAAGCGTCATCTGCTGGTGCAGATGGGCGGCAAGACGCGCAGCAGCCTGGCGTCGGTGCTGTACGACCAGGGCTTGGCGACCGAAAACGCGATTCAGCATCTGATCGATCTCGGACACCGCCATATCGCCTTTCTGGGCGGGCAGCAGCAGTTGTTGGATGGCACCGATCGCTATCATGCCTATGTACATGCGCTCACGCGCAATCGCCTGCCCTCTGGTCCGGTGGCGATGGGCGATTTTGGGGCGCCGAGCGGCGAGGAAGCGATGCGCCGCATCCTGGAGATGGGCGAACCGTTCACCGCTGTGTTCGCCAGCGCCGACGCGATGGCGATCAGCGCCCTGCATGTCCTGCGTCAGGCAGGGCTGCGTGTCCCGGACGATGTATCGGTCGTCGGCTACAACGACAGCGAGTTGGCGCCCTATGTGGTTCCCCCACTCACCACCATCGTCAATGATTCGCGCGCGCTGGCGCGCATGACGACCGAATACCTGTTCGAGTTCATCGACCGCCCCGATACCCCGCGTCAGCAGCGCATCATCACCCCGGACTTGATCGTGCGTGGCAGCACCGCGCCGCCGCCCGGTTAGTTTGATGCGTCCGTAACCATTCCACAATCACCACTGCCTATCGAGTTTTTAGTGACTTCTTGACAAATTTTGCGGAAAGCTTTATATATATCCAGGAATGTTCTCGATAACATAAACCATGCGTGAGGAGGTGGTGCTGCGCAAACAAGTAAAGACAATCAGTCTCCTTAACGAGGTGCACGTCAGTCGCTTTACAGGTTGTGCTAAATTTTTCAGGAGCTAAACCATATCTAAAGTACGCTTTCTCATCTTATTTGCCCTCTTGACCCTCGCGGTCGTCGTCCTCCCTGTCAGCGCGCAGGATACCCCCGTCGTGGTGCGAATGCTCGATCATATGGTCGTCCAGACCCCAGGAATGGATCAGGCGATCGCAGTTTTTGAAGCCGCGCACCCCAACATCCAGATCGAGCGCGAAGTCCTGAGCAATGCTGGTGAGGTGCTGCAATCCGCCTTCACCGACCCCAGCACCGCGCCGCACATCTTCATCGCCAGCATCCTCGATGCCGTGCAACAGCGCAGCCTGGTCGAGGGCGGCTACGTCTACTCCCTCGACCAATTCCCTGACTGGGCAGACTTTCTGGCGACGTTCCCGGCGCCGGACGCCGCTATCGCCCCCGGCGGCAATCTGCTCGATGATGTGGTCGTCTCGATGAAATTCGACGCTGATCAGTTCTGGCATCAGTGGTACATCAACCTCGACCTGTACGAGCAAGCCGGGATCGTGGACGCCGCTGGCGATCCGATCATCCCCTCGACATGGGACGAGATCGTCGCCAACGCGCGCACCATCGCCGAAAATACCGACGCTTACGGTTTGAGCTATCCTGGCGCCAACCCTGGCACCTTCGGTTGGAATTTCTGATGGTCGTGCTACCTGTCCAGCATCGCCTACGGTCCGCGCGGCTTCGGCTACGACATGCGCGACGATCAATTCCACGCCGCCGACAATGAATGCTTTGCCACCATGATCACCGACGTGCTGGCGCTCAAGGACGAGGGCGTCCTGCCCCCTGATCTGCTGGCGATCGACGACGAGCCGAACCGCGCTCTGTTCGCGGATGGCATGGCGGGTCACATCGTTACAAGCACCTGGTCGATCACGGGCTGGCAGCAGACCCACCCCGATTTCACCAATTACACCTCGATCCCGGTGCCGCTGGTCGATGTCGATGCCCCGGCGAAGCTGTATCCGCAGAATCCATCCGGGGTGTTCCTGTCGATCTCGACGGCTGCCGCTGAAGACCCCGCCGTGCTCGACGCGACCTGGGAATGGTTCAAGTTCATCTACAGCGCGGAATTCGCGCAAATCTGGGCGGAAACTGGTAACGGTCTGAGCATCTTCCTTGAGGACGATCCCACCAACTTCGCCACGCAGCAGAACGCGGGCGCCTTCGGCACGTCGTCGTTCTTCGCTTCCGACCCGGAGCCGCAGCTCGCTCGTCGCAACCCGGACATCGGCAAGCTGGAACAGACCCTGCTCGGCCCGACCGAAGCTGACGTGCTGGTCGGTATCCTGAGCGGTCAGATCACCGCTTGGCAGGCGGCACTCGCTGACCTGGACGCGCGCTACACCGAAGCCTTCGAGACCGCCCTGGCGGACGCGGTGGCAGCCGGTGCCAATCTGACGAAAGAAGATTTCATCGTGCGTGACTGGGAGCCGAGCGAGTCGTACAATGTGCCGCTCGAACCCGGTCACTACCCTGGTGCTGCGTCGTAGCTGATCCGATAAAGAGAGACAGGGGTGCATCGCTGGATGTGCATCCCTGTCTCGATCGCGTCATATTCGACTGCCGTGAATCACCAGTCTGATCGCCTCGCCCCACTGGAATAATGAAAATTATCTGATATGGAAAAGACAAGCACACCTTTACACGCGATGCCCCTCTTTCGAGACATCCGTTACAGCCTGACCGGACTGCGCGACCGCATCATCGAGACTGCGTTGTCGGCGCTGCGTCAGGTGATCACCGCGGAGACGCTGACGCTGCTGTTCGCGGTCGGGATCGTGGCGACTGTGATCAGCGGTTATTGGTTTCGCGCCAGTCGTCTCGTCGCGCTGAGCGGGTGGGAACTGATCACGGGCACGGGGAGTCAGGCTGCCTACGACGCGATGCAGATCAGCGCGCGCGTCCTGCTCGGCGTGGTGCCGCTGATCGCGCTGGCGGCGGGGGCGGCGGCGATCGCCGGGATCGTGACGCCCGCGCTGCGGCGACGGCTGGTGCCGTTGATCGCGGTCGGCGGGATCGTCAATCTGAGCGTCATACTGGTGTATCTGATCGTGCTGGCGCTGTCGCCGTCGTACAACCGCACGCTCGATCTGGGACTGTGGCTGGCGCTGGCGCTGTCGGCGGGGCTGGTGATCCAGTTGTTCTTCAACCGTCCGTCGGACGCGATCGCGCTGCGGACACGCTTCACCATTATGGGCGTGACGATCGTCGTCAATGCGGCGCTGTACTTCGTCACGCTGGCGACCGAGATCGCGCGCTCACGCGAAAACGAGTCGGTCGCCTTCGAGATCACCGCGCTCGTCGGCATGGCGCTCTACGGTGCCCTGATCGGGTCGTACATCACGCACAATATTTTCCGGCGCAAAGGGCAAAACCCGCGCGTCGGGCGGGCGCTTGGGGCGATAGTCGGCGCATTTGGACACCTGCTGCTGCTGATCCCGCTGTGGATTTACACCCCCACCAGCGACGATGCGCCGCGTCAGCGCATCCGGATCGATGAAGTGGCATGGGCATCGCTGATGCTGGCGCCCTGGCTGATCAGCTTCGTGCTGCTCACAGTCTGTCCGACGCTGGGCTCGTACCGCGTCGCGCTCTACAACTGGCAGGGTTTTGGCGAGCCGACGCAGTTCGTCGGGCTGCGCCATATCGAGAACGTGATCAAAGACCCTTTCTTCTGGAAATCGCTCGGCAATACCCTGACTTACGCGCTCGTGCTGGTGCCGATCCAGTTATCGCTGTCGCTGATACTGGCGATCGTGCTGACGCGCAAACGGATGCGTTTTGCCTCGTTCTACCGCACGATTTACTTTCTGCCAGCCGTGACCAGCGTCGCGGTGGTGGTAGTGATGCGCCTGATCCTGGGTAATTTTGGCAGCGACCTGAGCGCGCTGCTCGGCATCGACCCGCCGATCAACCCGATCAGCGATCCCACTCTGGCGCTGGTGTCGGTGATCGTGTTTGGAATCTGGCACTCGTTCGGCGTCAATCTGGTGTATTTCCTGGCTGCCTTGCAGACCGTGCCCGAAGAGCTGTACGACGCTGCGCAGGTGGACGGCGCTAATTGGTTCGAGCAGTTATTGCATGTCACGCTGCCGAGTATCCGTCCGATCGCCGTGATCATCCTGTTCATGGCATTCCTGGGCAGCATGTACGTGTTCGAGCAGTCGTTTGTGCTGACACGCGGTGGACCGTATTTCGCCAGCCAGGTCGTGTCGGGCTACATCTATAATTACGCCTTCCGCCAGCCTGGAACACAACTGACGCCCAATTTCGGCTACGCATCGGCGGCGGCGCTGTTCTTTGCCCTGATTATGCTGACCCTGACCGTGACCAATTATCTCGTGACCCAGAGACTGCGAGCCAGACAATGAGCGCCGGAACCGCACTATCTCGCTCTATCGATACGCGCCGAGGGGGAGAGCAGGTGCGCAAGCCGATCACGCGCCATTGGCGTGAATGGATTTTGCACGCGATCCTGCTCACTGTCGGCGTGGTCTGCATCTTCCCGTTCATCTGGGTGGTGGGCAGCGCGCTCAAGACGGAACGCGAATTTTTCTCCCAGGGGTTGAATCCATTTCCACTCGGACTGCCGCAGTGGGCGAACTTTGAAAATGCCTGGGTGCGCGCCAATTTCGGCCAGTATATGGTCAACACGCTGTTCATCGCGGTATCGGTGGCGGTGCTGTCGGTCTTCATCGCCTCGTTCACGGCGTATGCGCTCTCCCGGCTCGACCTGCCCGGCAAGAACGGACTGATCGTGTTGTTCGGGATCATCTTTCTGCTGCCCAGGGCTATACCATCATCTCGACCTACGAGATCATGATCAAGCTCGGTTTGCTCAATTCGCTTTACCCGGTGATCCTGATCGTCACTTTTGGTAATATCCCGACCAACCTGTTTTTCCTGTACGGCTACATGAAAGCCATTCCCAGCGAGCTTGAAGAAGCGGCTGTCATCGACGGTGCGACCGTGTGGCAGCGTTTCCTGTACGTGATCCTGCCGCTGTGCCGTCCGATGCTGGGGACGTTGGGGCTGTTCATGTTTTTGAAGGGGTGGAACGAATTTTTCCTCTCGCTGGTGTTCACCCTGAGCAATCCCAAATTGCGCACACTGTCGATCGGCATGTATGCTTTTGTCGGGCTGAATTCGCGCGAGTGGACGTTGATCTGCGCGGGCGCGGTCATCAGCATCCTGCCGGTCGTACTGCTGTTCCTGCTGTTACAGCGCTATTTTGTGCAGGCATTTTCGGGCGCGGTCAAGAGCTGATCGCGTCGCTTGTCCAAAACCGACCTTTTTTAGAGACGACACCTGCACAGGCACATCGGTGGGGACAGCCTGTGTCAGGATCGGGTGCAGGGATATTTGCAATGACATTCATGCAGTGACACTCATGGAGGAAATGGAAATGAACGTTAAAAAGTCATTGACGCGGTTTATCATAGCGCTGGCGGGCGTGGGGATGCTGGCGGGCGTGGTCAGCGCGCAGGAAGTCCCCTCGTCGCTGCGGGACATGGCAGAGGCGAGTGGGATCACCGTGGGCGCCGCGACCGATGTCTGGGATTTTGAAGCGCATCCGCGTTTCGAGGAAACACTGGTGACCTACTTCAACAGCGTCACGCCGGAAAATCACGGCAAGATGTGTTTCATCCAGCCGAGCGAGGGCGAATTTAATTTTGTGGAATTGGATCAGCTCGTCGATCTCGCTGAAGCCAATGGCATGGCGGTACATGGGCACACGCTGGTATGGCACAGCTGTTTCCCGGCATGGCTGCAAGGGCGCGACCTGTCGCGCGACGAGGCGATCGCCATGCTGGAGACGCACATTCAGACCGTCGTCGAGCGCTACAAAGGGCGGATCGCCATCTGGGATGTGGTCAACGAACCCTTCGAGGATGATGGACGGCTGCGTGACACACCCTGGCTGACCTGGATTGGGGAGGATTACATCGCCCTGGCATTCCAGTTCGCCCGCGCCGCCGACCCGGACGCGCTGCTGTACCTGAACGAGTACGACGCCGAGGTCATCAACGCCAAGTCGAACGCGCTCTACGAGCTGGTGCGCGATTCCCGCCGTGCGGGTGTGCCGATCGACGGGGTGGGGATGCAGATGCACGTCGCGGTCGGGGAAGTGGTCGAGGGCGGTATCATCGACCCGGCGTCGTTCGAGAATAACATCCGCCGTCTGGGTCAGATCGGCGTCGAGGTCGCAGTGACCGAGATGGATGTCGCGCACATGGGCGCCGCCGACGAGGAAACCATGCGCCTGCTGGCAGGACACTACTACACCATTTTCGAGACCTGTGTGCGCTGGAAAGAGTTTTGCAAGGGGTTCACCACCTGGGGGCTGTTCGACGGCGAAACCTGGCTGCGCAGCCCGGAATTCTACAACAATCCCAACGTCTCGCCGCTGCTGTTCAATGAAAATATGGAGCCGAAGCTGGCGTACACCGCGCTGCTGGACGTGCTGGCGCGCGATCAGGACCTGACACCCGTGCTGACCGACGAAATGGTCGCGGCGCTGTCGATCAGCAGCGCGCGCGAGGTCGTGGTCGCGCCCGTGCAGCGCAGCGATCCGGATCAACTGGCGCCCGACAGCGCGCATGGCGAGCTGTATTACGCCGCCTTCCCGGTGGCGATCACCGTCGATGGCGATCCGTCCGACTGGGCAAATGTGCCGCGCGACACCGTGTTCACGGGCAACCTCATCCCGGCGGGCAATACCACCGAGATGGTCTTCGCCGCCGCTGCCGACGCCGACAATCTGTATTTCCTGGCGGAAGTGACCGACGACACCATCATCAGCGGCGTGCATCCGACCTCGGAGTGGTACAAGGAAGACTCGGTCGAGTTCTACATTAATGCTTCGGGCGATCTGGCTACCCGCGCCTACATCGATGGCATCGCGCAGATCGCGCTGCTGGCGGTCAATATCGGCAATACAGGCGATCCGATCATCGCGGGCGGCGGATCGCAGGGGATCGCGGTGGCGGCGGTCGTGGTCGAGACCGAGACGGGCTACCGCGTCGAGGCAGCCGTGCCGCTGGTGACCGCCAAATGGTCGATCACGCCGACCCACGAGGGGTTCATTGGCTTTCAGGCACACCTCAACGGATCGTCGGGGTCAGACCGCGATACCAAGCTGATCTGGTCGGCATATGACACCCAGGATCAATCATGGGCGGATCCGAGCGTGTTTGGTCGATTGATGTTCTGGGACAGTACACAGTAAAGGATGTGACATGATGATAGGTTTGCAGTTATACAGCGTCCGCGATGCACTCCAGGCGGATTACGTCGGCACGATCGAGCAGATCGCCGCGATGGGCTACACCTCGATCGAAACAGCCGGGGATTACGGCGCCGAGGGCGCATTACCCGCCGACGGCAAACGCCTGTACGACGCGCACGGCTTGCGCGTCTCCAGCGCACATGGCGTGCTGGTCGATGGACGCACGCCCGCGCAGGTGCTGGATACGATTGGCGCGCTCGGCACCGATATATTCGTGTGCGCGTGGGCACCGCCGGATAATTTTTCCTCGCTCGATGCGCTGCGCCATTTTGCCGATGAACTGAACACCTTCGCCGCCGGACTCGTATCGGGTGGGGGACGACTGGCGTATCACAATCACGATCACGAGCTGCACCCGCTGCCGGATGGGTCGCTGCCGCTGATTGCGCTGCTGGACTATCTCGACCCAGCGGTGCTGTTCGAGGTCGATACCTATTGGGTGCAGGTGGGTGGGGCGAATGTGGTCGAGGTGGTCACGAAGATCGGTACGCGCGCGCCGCTGCTGCATATCAAGGATGGTCCCGGTACGGTCGGCGGCGGCAAGACCGCCGTCGGGGACGGCGTGATGGACTTCCCGCCGATCCTGGCTGCGCGCCCCGCCGAGCATCTGATCATCGAGCTGGACGATTGCGATTCCGATATGCTCACCGCCGTCAAACGCAGTTATGATAAGCTCGCTGCGTTGGTGACGGCGTAAAAATTATCCGCACCATCGACGGTAGGGGTGTGGCGTGCCATGCCCATTTTTACGTGGGTCTGGCACTGCCAGACCCCTACACCTATTTGCGGGTTTGGCACGTCAAACCGCACCCCATGAGAGAGCGAGATACGATGCAGGCTAAACAATTGAATGTGGGACTTATCGGCGTTGGCAATATCAGCTCGGCATATATCAACGGCTGCCGATCCTTCGATAGTCTGAATCTGCTGGCTGTGGCGGACATCGATATGGAACGGGCGCGCCGGGTCGCCGCCGAATACGCTATTCCTGGAGTCTACAGCGTCGATGAACTGCTGGCACATCCCGACATCGACGTGATCGTCAATCTGACTATCCCGGCAGTTCATGCCGAGATGAGTCGGAAGGCGATCGCGGCTGGCAAGCATGTCTATTCGGAAAAACCTCTGGCGACCAGCCTCGAAGATGCTCGCCTGATCCTGGATGAAGCGGCTGCGCGCGGTTTGCGCGTTGGCTGTGCGCCGGACACGTTCCTGTTCGCCCAGCACCAGACAGCGCGTAAGCTGCTGGACGACGGCGCGATCGGAGGCGCAGTGGCGGCGATCGGCTTTCACGCGCAGCACGGACCCGAAGCCTGGCACCCCAACCCGGACTTTTTCTACGCGCATGGCGCGGGTCCGATGCTGGACATGGGACCGTATTACGTGACCTGCCTGGTCAATCTGTTGGGCGCGGTCACACGGGTGAGCGGGGTGGCGCGCTCGTCCTTCCCGACCCGCACCGCCAAAGACGGACGCATTCTCCCGGTCAGCGTGCCGACGCATTACAACGGCGTCATGGAGTTCGCGTCTGGTGCGTCAGCGACCCTGATCATCAGCTTCGACGTGTGGGCGCATCATCTGCCGGTGATGGAGATTTACGGCGCCGATGGCACCCTGGTCATCCCCGACCCCAACGGACACGAACCGCGCGAGGTCAAGCTGTACGTGCCTGGTAAATACGATTGGGAGGCGATCGAGCCGACCTTCCCGACGGAGTGGGCGCGTGGAGTCGGCTTGGCGGACATGGTGGCGGCGATCGTCGAGGGGCGTCCGCATCGCGCCAGCGGCGATCTGGCGTATCACGTCCTGGAGGTGATGCTGGCGTTCGAGAAGGCGTTCGACAGCGGCAGCTATGTCGAGCTGACCAGCACGGTCGAGCGTCCGGCGCTGTTTCCTGACGGCTTGACTGCCCGCACGGTGTCGCTGGCGCCGACGCCATGATTTTATGGGAGAGCGCAAACGACCATTTGCGCGTCACCCTGCACGACGACGCTTCCGCCGAGATCATCATCCACAGCACGGGGGAGCTGTGGACGATGGGGCGATCGTGGTCAATTTTGCGGACGAAGCGCGCCAGGTCGATGGCATCACCATCCCGGCGCGCGGCATACTGATAAAGGACGAGCACATGGACGGACGCGCGCTGTTGTTTCGTGGGGTCAACGAGGTTGGGGTCGGGCAGGCGGTCTTTCCGCAGCCAGAGGGCGATCAGGCATTGGTCGAGGTGCTGTACTCCGCCGTCAGCCCCGGCACCGAGCTGCGCTGTCTGCGTGGTCAACAGCCGAACGCGCCAGCCTATCCGTACATCCCCGGTTATTCCAGCGTTGGACGGGTGATCGCGGTCGGCGCGGATGCTGGAATCGCGCCGGGGACGCTGGTCTTTTCCGGCGGCACGGAAAAAGCCGACTATGCTATCCTGTGGGGCGGGCATAGCAGCCATGTCGTCAAGGCGTCGAGCAAGCTGATGCCGATCCCGGATGGGGTCGATCCGCGTCAGGCAGTGCTGGCAAAACTGGCGGCGATCGCCTATCACGGCGTGCGTCTTGGTCGGGCACAGCCTCATGAAGAGGTACTCGTGGTCGGTTTGGGCGCCATCGGACAGTTGTCGGCGCGGCTGCACACGCTGACCGGGGCGCGCGTGGTCGCCCTCGACCGTGCAGGGGATCGGGTGGCTGTCGCACATCATGCGGGCATCGAGGCATACACCACCGATGACGGCGTGCTGCCTGCTGCACGCCGCGCGCTGCCGCATGGCGCCGATGTGCTGGTCGATGCGACCGGGGTGCCGGCGGTGCTGGCGCATGTGCTGCACCTGGGGCGCGACATCCCCTGGGACGATTCGCTTATGCCGGGATCGCGGCTGCTCATCCAGGGCAGCTATCCGGGGGACGTACCACTCGATTACGATACGGCGTTCAGGAAAGAGCTGACGATCGTGACGCCGCGTGACAACCAGCCGCGCGACATCGCAGCGGTGCTGAATTTTATGGCGCGAGGACAGTTGAACGTCGATGATCTGGCGTCGCAAATCGCAGCGCCGGACGACGCGCCAGCGATCTATGATGCGCTCGCCAGCGGTGAGATGCTGACGGCGCTCTTCGACTGGTCGGCGTGAGCCGATGCTGACGCTGATCGTCAATGCCGACGACTACGGGCTGAGTCCGGCGGTGAGCGCGGGAATCCGTAAAGCGCATCAGGACGGGATCGTCACCTCGACGACCGTCATGATCACGACACCCGGCGCCGCCGATGCGATCCGCATCGCACAGCGCGAGACGCCCGCGCTGGGACTCGGTCTGCACCTGACATTGGCAGGCATGGCAGCGGCGCCGGTCACTCCCGCCGATCAGGTGCGCTCGCTGGTGCGCGCCGATGGACTGTTCTACGACAAACCGGAATGGAGCGCCCGCGCGTCCGACTTCGACGCCGATGAAGTGGCGCGCGAGATCGAGGCACAGTTCGCCGCCTTCATGTCCGCCGCTGGATGCCCGCCGACGCACCTCGACAGCCATTACCACGCCGCCTATCGCCTGCCCGCCGCGCTCGAAACCATGTACACGCTGGCGCACGAGTACGAGCTGCCGATCCGCGATCCAGGGACGCCAGGCGTAAACCTGAATCGGTTTCGCACACCGTCCGCTTTTCTCTCGGTCGATCGCGGTATGGATGCGGACACGCTGGCGGCGCTGATCGCGTCGGCGGGGCGCACCGACCGCGATGGCGATCGAGTCGTCGAGCTGATGTGTCATCCGGGCTTCGTGGATGAGGCGCTGATCGGGCGCGATCGCATGACGATCGAGCGCGAGGCGGAGATCGCGCTGCTGACCGACCCGCGCGTGCGCGCCGCCTGTCAAGGAGAGGGCATCCGCCTGGGGACATTCGCGGCGGTGCCGTAAGGGATAAACCTTAACCCAAATCCACACGCAGTTTAACAGCACGGTGACAACAATTTCCTTTTCTCGATCCTGTATCAGAGGCGGAAAATTGTATGCCAATATCCTTGAGACCTCGTGTGATCGCGCTGGTCGTGGCGCTGCTGCTGGTCGTGTCCGGCGTGGTCACCGCGCAGCGCGAGTCTTTTCAACCCGTCACAGTGCGCGTCATGACCTTCAACATCTGGGTCGGCGGTAAACTGGTCGATTTTGGCAAGGTCGCGGAGTCGATCGCATCTGCTGAAGCCGATGTCGTGCTGCTGCAGGAGGCAGGCGGCAATACCCGCGCCATTGCCGACATGCTCGGCTGGCAGCATGTCAGCGAGCGGATGCAGGTGATCGCGCGCTATCCCCTGATCGATCCGCCCGGCGCCGATGGGGATTACATCCTGGTGCAGACTGCGCCTGGAGAGGTGTTCGCCGTCGCCAACGTGCATCTGCCGTCCGACCCGTATGGGCCGTATCTGGTGCGCGACGGCATGACCCTTGAACAGGTGATGCAGAACGAAGCCGACACCCGCCAGCCCGTGATCGATGCGCATCTCGCTGCGCTGTCGGCGCTGATCGAGGCGGGAATGCCGCTGGTGCTGGCAGGCGACTTCAACGTGCCGTCGCATCGGGACTGGACCGAGGCGGTCATGGCGCTGCGTCCCGAAATAGCGTATCCAGTCGAGTGGGCGGTGACGATCGCAGTCGAGGCGGCAGGTCTGGTGGACACATATCGCGCCATTTACCCCGATCCGGTCGTGCGACCGGGCATCACCTGGACGTATGGCTATCCGTATCCTCGTCTGCGCGCCGACGAAGTGATCGATCGTATCGATCTGCTGTTCGCCACGCCCACTATCGAGGTGCTGGACAGCCAGATCGTCGGATCGGATGGGACAGCGGATGTGGACATCACAGTTACGCCGTATCCGTCGGATCATCGCGCCGTCGTTTCCACGCTGCGCCTGACCCCGGTCGCTCCGCCGCTGTTCACCGCGCTGGAGCGCCGCGTGGTGCGAGTCGGTGAGCCGATCGTAGTGCGTTACCATGTGCCAGCCGGGGAAGCGGAGTCCGATCGGATTTTCCTGGTGCGCGCCGACGCCGACGTGAGCGACGCGGTGATGTCGCTGCCACCGATGGAAGCCGACTTTTTCGGCGCGGTGACCTTTGGATCGTGGACACTGGCACCGGGTGCCTACGATGCCGTCGCAGCCGATGTGGCGTTGCAGGAATACGCTCGCTCGCGCTTCTGGGTGGTTGCCGCTGATGCGCGACCGATGATCACGACCGACCGTGCAGCCTACGCGCCGGGTGAGACGATCACCGTCTCATGGCAAAACCTGCCCGACAATCGTTGGGACTGGATCGGCGTGTATGCGGCGGGTGATGCCGCGCTGGATAATTATGTCGGCTTTGTCTATACGGGTAGTCAGAGCAGCGGGGCGCTGGCACTCGATATCGAGACGCTGGGCGAGCTGGCGTCCGGCGAATATGTGGTGCGGGCGATGCAGGATGACTGGTACGGTGTCATGGCGGAGAGCGCTTTCAGCATCAGCGAATAAAGCGTGCATACAGGGGCGTTCGCGCAGCTCGCCCCTGTATGCGTGGTCTGGATCGACGATCTGCGCGGTCGCCCTACTCGGTATCGACTCGGCGCTGAAACTCGTCCGCCAGGTCAGGATCGGCGACCAGATCGCCGCCGCGCACGGTCGCACCCACCACCAGCGCCCCGGTGACCAGCACGATATTCTTGATGATGTACTGCCCCTCCAAGGTAGGCACGATCGGGAACTGCGTCCAGGTTTGATTGGGGAACAGGAACAGCGGCATCAGGGTGCCGAGCATCTGCACCAGCAGCAGTAAAATGGTGGCGCGCATAAAACGTCCGCTGATCAGACCTAATCCGATCGCAACCTCCCAGACTGCCAGCACAGGCAGCGAGATATTCGGACGTACCACCCCGAAAGTCAGCCGCTCGATCGTCAAGCCTGCCAGTGCCTCGGCAGGGCTGGAATTGGGGAAAAATTTCAGCATGCCAAACCAGAAAAAGATGATCCCCACGCTGATGCGCAGCAGTGTGATCCCATGTGTCGCCAGCCAGCGTGTGATCCGCCGATCGATGCGCTCCAGCGCTGACGGCACCCGCTCGACCATACCGCCGCTGCCGCGCCGCTCTGTCGCCTGTGTGTTCATGATGTTTTTCGCCCTCTATTGAACTCGTATAAAGCTCGAACCGAGAACGAACAAATTTGTATGTGAATTATTGCACAAAGTTTACCTGATTTATGAAAAACGAAAAGAGCCAATCGGCTCTTTTCGTGTCATTCACCGTTTCCTTCACCTGCCACTCACGAACGCTGGATACTACAACGCCGCGCCGACCTGTCCAAAGCTGGCAGCCAGCAGCGAAAAGTCGGTGATATTGACCGCGCCGTCGTCGTTGAAGTCGGCATTTGGATTGTAGCTGCCGCCTCCCATC
>DAOTUN010000111.1:0-1592 GCA_034437395.1 Anaerolineae bacterium
TCTCCCTGAACGAAGTGAAGGATAGCGCTGGTTTCTGATCTCTGAGTTCTGGTCTCTGGTTTTCTGATCCCTTGCTTTTGCTCTTGTCCTTAGCCAAGCGCGCGAAGCGCGAAAAGTTTTGAAAATGGATCGGGATCGCCTTAATAATCCCGTGTGTCGGTGCCTGGTCAGGCGCCGCCCGTCCTGGGCAGTCCGCGCGCCAGCAGATCGGCGATGTGCGTCACGCGGCGCGCGCTGTTCTGGCGGCTGAGTCCGCCGTTCATCTGCGTCAGACACGACGAGTCGCCCGTGACGATCAGGTCGGCGTCGGCACCGTTGATCGCCGTCATCTTGTCGTCGAGCATCGCGCCGCTGATCTCCGGCATCTTGACCGCGAACAGCCCGCCAAAGCCGCAGCACTGATCGGCGCCCTTCAGCTCGGTCACGGTCACGCCCTCGACCGCCGCCGCCAGCGTTTGCGCCTGGGTGCCCAGGTGCATCAGACGATAGCCGTGACAGGCGTGATGAAAGGCGACGCGCGTCGGCGGCAGCGCAGCGCCGATGTCGGTCACGCCCAATCCATCGACCAGATATTCAGTGAATTCCCAGGTGATATTCGCCGCCCAGTTCGCCCGATCGCGCCAGACGGGATCATCCTTGAACAATTCCGGGTAGTAGTGGCGCACCATCGAGGCACAGCTCCCCGATGGACACACGATCACCTCGGCGTCGGCAAAGGCGGTCAGGAATTGGCGCGCGACCCGGCGCGCGTCGTCGTGAAAGCCGGAGTTGAAGGCGGGCTGTCCGCAGCAGGTCTGGTCGAGCGGAAAGCGCACCTCGACTCCCAGGTGTTCCAGTATTTCCACCACCGAGATCCCGGTGTGCGGATAGATCATGTCGATGATGCAGGTGACGAACAGCGAAGCAGGCTTGTACCTGGGTGACGGACGAAGGTCGTCGGACATGGGGGCGGCATCCTGAACGGAAAAACAGATAGCGGGGATTATAGCCATTTTGCCGAAGAACGGACATTTTTGTGGCATAATCGCGCGATGTTTTGCACACGGGTTTGGCTGAAACAGCCATAAGGAGAAATGCCGGTTGGACGCAGGCTATTCCGTTCGACAAGCGACGCTGGATGATGTCGAGACGATCATCGGGCACCGCCATGCCATGTTCGACGATATGGGCGTGGACGAAGCCGGGGTGTTGAGCCAGGAGACGCGCTTCCGGCAGTGGATCGTCCGTCACATGCAGGAGGGCGATTACGTGAGCTGGCTGGCACTGCAAGGCGAGGTGGTCGTGGCGGGCGCCGGTCTGTGGTTTCACGATTGGCTGCCGGGTCCGTTCTCGCCGGACGGCGTGCGCGGCTATGTCTGCAACGTCTATACCGAGCCGCCGCATCGCGGGCACGGGCTGGCAAAGGCGCTGGTGCAGGCGTGCATCGACGAGTGTCGGCGCCGCCGTCTGACGGTGGTGGCGCTCCATGCCAGCGACGCCGGGCGTCCCATTTATGAGGCGATGGGCTTCCTCGACACCAACGAGCTGCGGATGCACCTGGATCACTGGACGCTGCGGCACGAGTAGGGACGTGCGTCAGACAGGGCATGGTG
>DAOTUN010000112.1:0-1605 GCA_034437395.1 Anaerolineae bacterium
GGAAAGTGGACGGGCATCCGCTGAGCCTGCGCTTGCTGGCGGGCGCGTTCAACACGACGAAAATCGCGCTGGCAGACTTGATCGATCAGTACGAAAAGCGTCTGACAGATACGACGAATCCGTATTTCAACGAGCGACACAAGTCAATTTATGCGGCAATGGATACCAGCATCCGCGCCCTGCCCGCCGCCATGCGCGACTTATTGAGCGGGCTGTGGGTTTTCCACGCGCCCTTCCTCGCCGAGACTGCCGCAGCCATTTTTGACCCGGAGACGCAGTATGCCGAAGGCGACCAGTCGCCGATCCTTGACCAACTGCATCAATTGTGGGCGCGGGGCTTGTTGGAACGGGAGCGGATCACACGGGAAGATGGGAACGTTGAGTTGTATCGCCTGCTGCCGACCATGCGCCTGTACATCGAACAGTACCTAACGGGGACGCACGAACGGACGGCGCTCTTACGCCGTTTCGGCGATGTCTACGCCGACTTGGCGCGGACGATTTACGATGGACTTGACCGCAGCCCGGCACTCGTCTACATCGCGCAGCAAGCAGATGCCGACCTGACCCGCGGGTTAGACCATGTAGAGGCGGAGAGCGAAGCGCACGGCTATTATTTGCTGCATCGCGGGTGGGTGTTAAGGCGCTTGGGCGACCGAGCGCAGGGGCTGCTGCTGACGGAAAAGGCGAAAGCGGCTTCCGAAGGGAAGTATGCACGGCTGGAATTGGAAGCGCTCAACAACCTGGCGTTGGTGTACAGCGCCATCGGACAGCCGACGCGGGCGCTGGAACTGTATGGGCAGGCACTGCCGATCCGGCGGGCGGTGGGCGACCGGGCGGGCGAAGGCGCCACGCTCAACAACCTGGCGTTGGTGTACAGCGACATCGGACAGCCGACGCGGGCGCTGGAACTGTATGAGCAGGCACTGCCGATCATGCGGGCGGTGGGCGACCGGGCGGGCGAAGGCGCGACCTTGAACGGGATCGCCTACGTTCAAATCGATCTTTCACGTTTTACAGACGCACTCATCTCGTTCGATCAATCGATAGCGTTGTCAAAGCAAGTCAATAACCCTGCTTACGAGTCGGCAGGGTGGGTCGGCAAGGGCATTCTTCTTTATCAACAGCTCAACCAGAAAGAGGCTGCCATTGCCTCTATCCTCGCAGCCGTCCAAGTGCTTCAGCGCGTCGGACTCGATCGAGATGCCGCAGGACACACAGTAGAACAGCTTTCAGGGATGGCGCAGGCGATGCGGACTGGCACTTACGGCAGGGCGTCCTCTGATAGCAGCACCATGCCCGCCGAACAACTGCGCGTGATCGTGAGCAATACCGTAGCTGTGCTGACCAGCGTCAAAGAGAAACAAAGTGAATGGCGCTCCGCAATGGCGAGCGCATTGCAAAATGCACAGTCACAGGGGGCGGATTGGCAGATCGAAGTCGAGTTTTTCAGCGTCGTGCTTGCCCTGCTCGAGGGTCGATCCGCCGCGCTGCCCGCCGATCACCCTTACGCGGCGGCGCTCCAGCAAATTCAAACGGGGATCGCGCAAGGTGGCATCAGCGCGGCAGACGACGCATCAGCGGACGACGAGCAGAAGGAAGCGG
>DAOTUN010000113.1:0-61518 GCA_034437395.1 Anaerolineae bacterium
TGCGCAGAAAATATCGCATATGAAAGTGAACAGCAATGATCAAAAATGGCTAAAGCAAGTGAAGGGCTTATATCCCACCGCTAAAGCGGGTGGGTTTTACGCCCTATTGCTATAAGGACAATGTGGCGTCTTGTCATTACAGCCTGTAGCGGTATCGAGGTCGGTCTGTGCGCGTTTTCTGGGGGGAATACAAATAAAATGCCCGCCGCATAGAGCTACGGCGGGCGGTTGCGGTCTCAGGGAGCATACCCCTTACAGGGCGCCGCTCATGAGAATGAGAGGCTAGGGGTTGCACCCCTTATGACTGCGAGCAATATCCACTCGATCACCTCCTCTTCATCTATGCGAACCATGTAGAACAGTATAGAACGGTTTTTTGAAAAGGTCAAGAGGGTTCAGATGAGAGATTTTTTAGCGCTCCAGATGCCCGATCGCGTCGCGGATCACGCTGACGCTGGTGTGCAGCAGCGCCATCTCGCTGTCGTCGATCGGCAGGGGCAGACGCTGGATGGCGCCGCCGCCGCTGACGATGTGCGGCATGGCTGCCGTCACGTCTGCGATGCCCGCCAGCGAGTCGCAGGGGGCGCACACGGTCAGCACGGCATTCTGATCGTGCAGGATCACATCGACGATGCGCGCCAGCGCGCTGCCGATGCCATAGTAGGTCGCCTGTTTGCCCTCGATGATGTGATAGGCGGCGCGGCGGACTCCGGTATCGATGGCGGCACGGGCTGCGTCATCCATGACGATGCCAAAGGTGTCGATGTAGCTGTTCAGCGGAATGCCGCCGACGTTGACCAGCGACCAGGTGAGGACTTCGCTGTCGCCATGTTCCCCGATCACGTAGGCATGAACGTAATGCGAATCGACGTTGAGCACCCGACCGAGCAGTGCGCGAAAGCGGGCGGTGTCGAGCGTGGTGCCGCTGCCCAACACCCGACCGGGCGCCCACCCGTGTTCAGAGGCGATCCGCGCGCTGAGGTGAGTCATGACATCGACCGGATTGGTAGCGACGACGATCACGCTGTCCGGCGCGGACGCGATGATCGCCGGGATGACCTCGCGGAACACGATCTGGTTGCGTTCCAGCAGTTGCAGCCGCGTCTCACCCGGCTTCTGGTTGACGCCCGCCGCCATGATCACGACTTTGCAGCCCGCCAGGTCGGCGTATTCTCCAGCGCGCACCAGCAGCGGATGTGCGAACGGCACCGCGTGCAGAATGTCGTCCGCCTCCGCCTCGGCGCGGGCGCGATTCTTGTCCACCAGCACCAGTTCGCGCCCAATACCGCGCATGACCAGCGCGTATGCCGCCGTCGCCCCGACAAAACCACTTCCGACGATCCCGATTTTCATCGTCCACCCTCCATACTCACACTCGACCAACACATGTCGACTCTAGCGCGGATCGGGGCGCGGCGCGAACGGGGACACAGCATGACCCAGGGTGATCGCATCAAAATGACGCTGCAGGATGATCCCCCTGACAGCGGGACGACGCTGGCGGTGGTATTTGTCCCTACACACATCACTTAACATGGGCTTATAATCACCGTTCACACCAGGGAAACAAGCCCATGTCCGAGTCGCCGTGTTACCCGATCCTGCCGCCTTTCATCCTGCGCCACATCGCCCGCGCCGGGGATAAAGAGGACAAGCAGCGCGCGCGCACCACTCTGACGCGCGATCGTCAGATTCGCGCCGCCCGCATGGAGCTGATGGCACAGCACGCGCACGATCACGACGTGACGATCGTCACTGTGCCGTCCGAGCGCAAGAACAAAAAGGGCGGACTGCGCCGCGCGGTCTACACCTACACCCCACGCGCTACCCCCAAGCTGCCGGGTAAGCGGGTGCGCGGCGAAGGGCGCCCTGCCTGTGGCGACGCCGCCGCCGACGAAGCCTACGACGGACTGGGGGCAGCCTATCACTTTTTCCGCGACGCTTTTGGGCGGCGCTCGGTCGATAATGATGATCTGCCGCTGATCGCCACCGTGCATTACAGCACCAGCTACAACAATGCCTTTTGGAACGGCGACCAGATGGTGTTTGGCGACGGCGACTCTAAATTTTTCCATCGTTTCACTGGATCGCTGGAGATCATCGGGCACGAGCTGACTCACGGCATCATGCAGTACAGCGCGCAGATGCAGTACACTCTGCAGGCGGGCGCCGTCCACGAGTCGATCTGCGATGTGATGGGCAGCCTGCTGAAGCAGTGGGCAGGTAACCAGACCGCCGCCGCCGCCGACTGGCTGATCGGTACGGGACTGCTGCTGCCGGGCGTGAACGGGACGGCGCTGCGTTCGATGCGGAGTCCCGGAAGCGCATTCGATGATCCGATCCTGGGTAAAGACCCGCAGCCAGGTCACATGGACGGCTTCAGACGCACCAGCGACGACAACGGCGGCGTGCATATTAACTCCGGGATTCCTAACCGCGCCTTCTATCTGGCTGCCACACAAATAGGCGGATACGCCTGGGCGCACGCCGGACAAATATGGTATCATACGTTATGTGATAAGCGTTTGCACCCGCATTACGGCTTCAAACGGTTCGCGCGGCTGACGATCCAGAACGCCGAGACGCTCTATGGCGCGGATTCCCTGGCGGTCGAGGCGGTGCGGGCGGCGTGGATCGAGGTCGGCGTGCCCGTCGATGACGCGACGCCGTGATCCCACCGGGTGTGGCGTGCCAAACCCCTGCTCACAAGAGGCGGCACGTCAGACAGATCGAATACGTGATGATGTGAATGCGTGGTGATGGAGGGTGATCCGATGCAGATACGACTGCTCATCCAGGGCGGGTTCGCCTATTTTCCCGGCTTATCCGCGCCGCACGTGGT
Organism: Anaerolineae bacterium; assembly: GCA_034437395.1. GTDB lineage: Bacteria > Chloroflexota > Anaerolineae > Aggregatilineales > Phototrophicaceae > Flexifilum. The sequence continues at coordinate 2,843 of DAOTUN010000113.1, forward strand.
CGATACGACCGACTTGTCGGCGGCAGAGGCGGAACGGCTGCGCCGTCTGATTCGCCGCGTCGGATTCTTTGACCTGCCTGAGCGGATCGGCTTCAAAGAGTGCGCGGTAGATTGCCAGCGCTACCTGATCACCGTGCGCGACGCGCGCCGTCAGCACACCGTCGAGGCGGTCGAGCCGCTGGACGATCCGGGGCTGTTCGCGCTGGTCGAGGGCATTTTGCGGGCAGCGAGGGTGGGGGTGTAGCACGCGACGCCGCTGCAACGCAACCATCGACTATTGGAGGGCAAGGGATGCCATGCCCTCCAGCACAACGACGCTTTAGCCGCTGCTTTCCGCGATCGGACCGACGCCCTCGGTAATGATGCCCTCGCGGGTGCCGCGCTGGATCGCCAGCTTGACCTCGCCAATGGCGCGCGTCACCTGGATGTCACGCGGGCACGCCGGAGTGCAGTTGTAGATGGTGCGACAGCGCCACACACCGTTCGGCTCTGCCAGCGCATCCATGCGCTGCTGCGATCCCTCGTCGCGCGTGTCGAAGATGAAGCGGTGCGCCTGGACGATCGCCGCTGGTCCGACGTATTGTCCGTTGCCCCAGAACGAAGGGCACGAGGTGGTACAGGCGGCGCACAGGATGCACTTGGTGCTGTCGTCGAATTTTTCGCGGTCGGCTTGCGATTGCAGCCGCTCGCGCCCGTTCGCCGGGACGGGGCTGTCGTTGATGAAGAAGGGCATGACGCTCTTGTAGTGGGCAAAGAACGGCTCCATATCGACCACCAGGTCTTTCAGGACGGGCAGACCCAGGATCGGCTCGATCTGAATTTTGGCACCCACATCCTTGACCAGCACCTTACACGCCAGCCGGTTGACGCCGTTGATGCGCATGGCGTCCGATCCGCACACGCCGTGCGCGCAGGCGCGTCGCAGCGTCAGCGAGCCGTCCTGCTCCCATTTGATGCGGTGCAGCAGCTCCAGCACACGATCGGTCTCGTCCACGTCCGCTAGGGTGAATTCCTGCCAGTACGGTTTATTCTTGCCCTGGGTTTCAGGGTTGAAGCGGCGGATACGAAAGGTGACATCCATATGATTGATCCAATCCAGATTATTTGGGAACGATGGCGATGTGGCTGTAGATGCGATCAGTGATCGCGGACTGCGACTCGCCGAGCGCGTACAGCCGACCAAAAATTTCCAGTGCCGCTAGTTTAGCAACGAAATAGCGGTTTTGGGTGCCCAGCATGTACGCTTCGCTGCTTTCATTCATTTGTAGCAGCTGCGCCGCATAACCATCGCGGAAAAATCCAGGGGCGATGGTCAGGTCACGATGGGCGTGCATGGGAAAGCCCAGTTTCTTTTTGTGCGGCAGCCACTTTGGAAGGATCGGCTCGCAGGTCTTGCGCACGATCGCTTTATCGATCAGAAAGGGGTGCATGATGTTGTGCATTCGTGACGAGTGTCCGATTTTGAATTTGTCGGGCAGATTGACTCCGAAGCGTACAACGGCTTCATCGAGAAATGGAAAGCGCGCCTCGATGCTCGACATCATCCCCATGCGATCGTTACGCATCAGCAGGCTGACAATCCCTTCTTTCATCGATTGAATCGACAGATAGTGTCGTTTGAAGTCTGCCTCGTTCATGAAGGCGAAATGTCCACGCGCCTGATCGCGGAAACGCTGCCGCTCGTAGCCCTGTACCAGCAGATTCAGGAAACCATCCACCTGCTCGGACTCGTTGGGGATAATGTAACGACGCAGCCCTGGAATGATGCCGTAGGCTTTTTCCACCAGCCGCAGTGGTGTCCTGACCAGATTCTCGTAGCGCTGCATCAACAAATGCGGATAACCCAGGAATAACTCGTCCGAGCCTTCTCCGGTCAGCACCGCTTTTACCTGATGCTGATGTGCCAGCCGCGCCACCTGCGACATCGGCATCGCGCTGACATGACGCACGATCGGCGCCTCGTAGTGATAGGTGCATGCTGTCCAATGCTTCAGAAAGTCGCCCGGCGCGAACGGGGAATCGTACAAGGGCAGGTCGAGAAATTTGCCGATCGCCTGTGCGTCCGGGAACTCGCTCAACCGTCCCAGAATATTAGACGTGAACAGCGTCAGATCGCGGGTGTGGCGTATCGCCAACGCACCGAGCAGGCTGGAGTCGATGCCGCCGCTCAAAAAGATGCCCATCGGCGCATCGGCGATCAACATCCGGCGCACACTGTCGCTCATCAGCCGATCGAATTCCTGCGCCGCCGTTTCCATCGACATGCCGTCGAGTTCACGGTAGTATGCCGGGTCAAAGTCGTCGTTCATTTCGTAATAGCGCACTGACTGCGGATCGGCGTCCTGATCGACGCGCATCTGCAAAAATGTGCCGGGCGCGACGCTTTTTACCCCTAGGAACAGGGTCGTTTCATGGTGAAATTCGGCATTGCCTGCGACGCTGTAGAGCGCCTGAATGGGATCGATTTGCAGCGGCTTTACCTGTCCGATCGCTTTGATCTCCGACGCCCATACCAGATCGCCATCGCGCACGGTGTAATGCAGCGGCTTGATGCCATAGCGATCGCGGCACAGATACAGCATCTGACTGCCGCCGTCGTAGAAGCTGAAAGCGAACATCCCTTGAATACACTTCAGTGTCGTTTCTACGCCATATACGATCAAAGCGTGAAGCAGTACCTCGGTATCCGACCTGCCAATGAACTGGCGACCCTTGCGCTCCAGCTCATCGCGCAGCGGCAGGAAGTTGTACAGTTCGCCGTTATACACAAGCACATACTCACCAAGCACCATCGGCTGATTGCCGGCGCTGGTCAGGTCGATCAGGCTGAGACGATTGTGTGCGAATCCACAGCGATCGACCAACAGGATGCCCATATTATCGGGTCCGCGATGCTGCTGTAACTCCCCGATAGCACGCAGTCTGTTTTCGCTGAGGTTATCCACGTCTTTCACACACATTCCTGCGATTCCACACATTCAGTCCGGCTCCCATCAATGACACTGAAACTTATTGTAATCTTAAACGGGTGCCATGATACCGAATGTGACGATCTCTTCATCATTTATCCCGGCTTTTCCACGATTTTCAGAAAAGCCGGGAAGTTGTATTAACTTTCGAGGTGTTAATACGTGCGTACTTTGGGTACGAAACGGGCGTCCGCTTCAGCCAGCGACATATCGACCTTCTTGCGCGTGTTCAGCGACAGATCGACAGGCTGGGTGGGGTAGGTCGGCGCGTCGGACGGGCGCCCGATCAGCGTGTGAACCAACCAGTTCACGTCGTCGCGCTCTTTGCAGTCTTCGCGGCTGTGCGCGCCCCGGCTCTCGGTGCGGTTGATCGCGCTGATGGCGGTCGTCTCCGCCATGTCGAGCAGGCAGCCTAATTCCCAGGCTTCGATCACGTCGGTGTTGAACTTCATGCCGCGATCGTCGATCGAGAGATCGTGCTGATAGCGCGCCTGCATCTCACGCACGCCGTCGAGGGCACGCTGCATCCCGCGTGCCTCGCGGAAGACGCCTACGTCCTCCATCATCGTCTTTTGCATCTGCTGACGCAGCACACCGGGGCGGGTCTTGCCCTGGCTGGTGCGGATACGGTTGAATTCCGCCTCGACCTCACCCGTCGGATTAGCGGGCAGCGGGACATAATCGGCGTGCCTGACATAATCTGCCATCGCCATACCGCCGCGCCGACCGAATACCACCAGGTCAACCAGTGAATTGGTGCCCAGACGGTTGGCGCCGTGACAGCTCACGCACGCTACCTCGCCCGCCGCGTACAGACCTGGCAGCACCGTCCAGTTTTCATCGATCACGACGGCGGCATCGACGTTGGTGGGGATACCCCCCATCGCGTAATGCGCGGTCGGCTGGATCGGCATCGGTTCGCGGACAGGATCGACGCCCAGGTACGTCCGGCAAAAGTCGAGGATGTCCGGCAGCTTCTTCTCGATAGTGCTGTGATCGATGCGGCGCGACTCGCCCGCTTCCGCCAGGTAGCGGTTGACCGTGTCCGGCGTCACGTCGAGATAGACGTAATCCTTGCCCTTGATGCCGCGTCCTTCACGCAGTTCCAGATAGATCGCCCGGCTGACCACATCGCGGCTGGCGAGGTCTTTGATCTTGGGGGCGTATTTTTCCATGAAGCGTTCGCCGCGCCCGTTGATCAGCACGCCGCCTTCACCGCGCACACCCTCGGTGATCAGGATGCCCATCTTGTAGATTCCGGTGGGGTGGAACTGGTAGAACTCCATATCCTGCAAGGGCACGCCGCGCCGATACGCGACCGCGGCGCCGTCTCCGGTCAGGCTGTGGGCGTTGCTGGTCACGCTCCACACGCGCCCCCAGCCACCGGTGGCGAACAGCGTCGCTTTGGTGTGGAAGACGTGAAATTCGCCTGTACCCAATTCCAGCGCCACCACGCCCGCGACCGCGCCGTTGTTCATGATCACATCGACGACATGAAACTCGTCGAAAAAGGTGACATCGTGCTTGATGCACTGTTGATAGAGCGTCTGCAGGATCATGTGCCCGGTGCGGTCGGCAGCGTGACAGGCGCGGCGGACCGGTTTTTCGCCAAAGTTGCTGGTGTGCCCGCCGAAACGACGCTGGCTGATCTTGCCCTCGTCGGTGCGGTCGAAAGGCAAGCCCATATGTTCCAGCTCGATCACCGCGTCGATGGCATTTTCCGCCAGGATTTTGGCGGCGTTCTGATCCGCCAGATAATCGCCGCCTTTGACGGTATCGTAGGCATGCCAGAGCGGGCTGTCCTCGTCGAGATTGCCGAGCGCCGCGCCGATGCCACCCTGAGCGGTGCCGGTGTGGCTGCGGGTGGGGTAGAGCTTGCTGATCACGGCGGTCTTGGCGCCGCCTTTGGTCGCGTACAGCGCCGCCATCAAGCCTGCGCCACCCGCGCCGACCACGATCGCCTCGAATTGATGTATCTTCATGTGTGGCATCCTCATGATTTTTCATACGGACAATGCAGCGCATTGTCCGTGCAACGGTTGTTTTAGCCGCCGTTCAGACGGGCGGTCGCCTCGGTCGCCAGCTCGATAGCGGACGAGTCGATGGTGTTGAGCAGCGCCAGCCCGCCTAGTGTCAGCAGGACGACCGCGCCAATCACGCACAGATAGGTCATGGCGGTGCGCAGGAACCTATTGCTCATGGTGTAGTCGGTCAGCACGGTGCGCAGACCGTTGAATCCGTGCGTGACCACCAGCGCCAGCAGCGCAAAGTCGTACAGACGCCAGACCGCTACGCCGCCGACCAGGAAATTCCAGCGCGTCGCCACAAATTCGACGGCAGTGCCGCTGGCGTTGATCCCGTCTGTGCCGACGACGCTGTAGCCCGCGCTGGTCAGGTCAAAGACGCCCTGGATCAGATGGATCATGATCAGGTGTCCGAACACCAGCGGGATGATGATCACACCGCTCACACGCATGAACGACCACCAGAAGCGTTCCAGACGGCTGCCGCGTCCCTTGTTTTTGCGTTCGGGCAGCACGGCGGTGGTGATACCTGACAGCAGGATAGCCGCGATCCCGGCAGCAGCGATCCCGGCGCCAAACGGTGCCTGCTTGACGATCGCATCGACGATATTCATCGGGGTGCCGCCCGCGTTGTAAAAGTCGAGGACGTGTCCGAACATCAGAATGAAGGTCGGGATCAGCAGCAGCGCGGTCGCGCCCAGCACGATCCAGGCGGCACGCGCCTGGTATTTCCACAGGGCGGGACGCGAGTCGAACAGGACGATGCGAAAGCCGTTGAGCGCGTGATAGACCACACATGCCACCAAGCCGAATTCGCCGATGGTGAAGACGATCGACTGATAGGCGGCGACGGCATCGACGTACAGCTCAGGGTAAAATACTGCCCACGAGGTATCGATGACGTGCAGGGTGAGAAAAACGACAACGCCAAGACCGGTGATGCGGTGAAGCACCCAACTCCACTGCCCGATCGCGCCGCGATAACGCAGCGTCTCTGAAATGGTGAGGACGAGCGAGGTCAACGTATTCTCCTCATTTACCAGCATTTACCAACCGATTTACAAAAGTGAAACACCCTTATTTTGCGGGGATTATAGAGGTTACGTCAGCAAGTCGCAACGTTTCTAACTGCTATTACATCAAATATCGTCTCGAACCGTGCGTCGGAAGCTGGCATGCCAGGCGCGATACCAGGATTTGGCACGCTATCGATAGCGATCCGGTCGGTGTGGGTGTACCATTGCCGCTCAGCATACATTGCCCTGATTAGGGTCTATCGCGGAGTCGCAAAGATGGTCGAGATATTGAAGCAGTATATCGGCGGCGCTTGGGTCGAGTCGTCTGCCACTGGCAGCACCCCAGTGATCAACCCTGCCACCTGTGAGGTTCTGGCGCACGTCCCCGACGGCGGGCGTGAGGACGTGAACCGTGCCGCCGCCGCCGCCACCGCCGCTTTTGACGACTGGCGCCGCACACCGCTCCTCAGCCGCGCCCAGTACATGTTCCGTTTCAAAGATTTACTGGAAAATCGTTTTGAAGATTTAGCCGAGGCGATCGTCAAAGAAAATGGCAAGACCCGCGATGAGGCGCGCGGTGAGGTGCGGCGCGGCATCGAGAGCGTCGATTTTGCGGTGTCGGTGCCATCGATTATGCGCGGCTACAAGGTCGAGGACATCAGCAGTGGTATCGACGAGACGGCAGAACGCCAGCCGATCGGCGTATTCGCGGCGATCACCCCCTTCAACTTTCCGATGATGGTGCCGATGTGGTTCCTGCCGACCGCGATCACCACCGGCAACACCTACATCATGAAGCCATCGCCACAAACCCCGCTGAGTATGCAGCTCGTGTACGAGCTGCTGGACGAACTGGATCTGCCCGAAGGCGTGGTGAATCTGGTGCATGGCGGCAAAGAGGCGGCGATGGCAGTGATGGAACACCCGGACATCGCCGGCGTCTCGTTCGTCGGATCGACCCCGGTCGCGCGGCTGGTGTACGAGGTGTGCGCCAAACATGGCAAGCGCGTACAGGCGCAGGGCGGCGCTAAGAATTACATCGCTGTCATGCCTGACGCCGACATCGGCGCGTCGGTCGCCAACATCATGGGGTCGGCGTTCGGCTGCGCGGGGCAGCGCTGCCTCGCTGGATCGGTGGTCGTAGCGGTCGGTGCTGCCTACGAACCGCTCAAGGCGGAGCTGCTCAAGCGCGCGTCGGGGCTGCGCGTCGGCTATGGGATGCAGGAAACCTCGCAGATGGGCACCGTCATCAGCCCGGCGGCGCGTGAACGGATCGAGGCGATGATCACCCAGGCGGAAACCAATGGCGCACAGCCGATCCTCGACGGGCGCGGCAAGACGATCGACGGCTTCGAGCAAGGCAGCTTCGTCGGACCGACCATCCTGGATGGCGTCGAGCGCGATATGCCGATCGCCAAAGAGGAAGTGTTTGGACCCGTGCTGGCGATCATGCGCGCCGACAGCTTCGACGAGGCGGTCGAGATCATCAACGAGAGCAAATTTGGCAACGCCGCCAGCCTGTTCACCAGCAGCGGACGCGACGCGCGCGAATTCAAGTATCGCGTCAAGGCGGGCAACATCGGCATCAATGTCGGCGTGGCGGCTGCTACCGCGTCGTTCCCATTCGGCGGACAGAAAGACTCATTCTTCGGGGATTTGCATGGTCAGGGACTCGACTCGATCGAATTTTTCACCGACAAGAAAATCCTGATCGAGCGCTGGTTCTAGATGAGCGCGCAATCGGACCTGAACAGCTTTGGCGCGATATTTGCCTTTGCCATCGATCTGGAAAGCAGACTGCGCGATTATTACACGGCGGCGGGCGATCCTGGCAAGGCGGCGGACGCCGACAAGCGTCGAACGACGCTGGAGCGCGTGCGTCGCGAGAATGTGACCGAGATCAAGCTGGAGCCGATCGAGGGACTGGACTCGGCGGACTTCGCGGTCGATCTGGCAGAACCCTCGGCAGAGGGCATGGCAAAAAACGCGGCGATCGCGGCGCGCTTCTACGAGTCGGCGGCGCCGAAACTCAACGTGCGTGAGGCGCAGCGGGCGCTGGAGCGGGCAGGGCGAGCGCACCGGGGGTAGGGGAGACAAATCGACGAGAGGGCGCACTCGCGCCCTCTCTGAAAACGGGTCATCCCGCTGTAGAGAGCCGCCTTAGCGACGCGCATCGCGTCGGCTGACGTCGCCGTCTCGCCCGCGTGCTTTTTCGATTCCCCGATCCGGCAGACGCGGCGCGCCGCGTCCCGCCATCGGCGCCTTAGGTGACTGGCTCTTTATAGATGATGAAGCGGCTCATGTCATCACCTTTGGCGATGCAGGTGCTCATATCGACCTTGAACTCGCGTCCGCCAGAGAGCCATTTCAGCCCTTCCATCAGCAAGCCCTGACCCATGAAGCAGACCGCGCGATCGGAGGTGCGTCCGGTACACAGCGCGCAGTGCTTTTCCATCGTATAGATCATGCGCTCCGGCCCGTCGTCGTGGACGTTGCTGATCTGGTCGGAGAACTGGTTGAAGATATTCGCCAGCGCGGGCACGCCGACCTTGAGCTTGGCGCTCATCGGCAGCACCTTGAACGCCAGGTCGCCGACGCCAGCCAGCGCGCCAAACGAGCGCAGCCCGCCTGCGAACAGCTTGCGCCCGGCGCGCAGCGCCATAGCGCGCCCACCGCGCGGACCAAACACGTCCTCCAGCGCGACGTTGAGCAGCGTGAATTCGGTGAAATCGAACGCTTTCGCCAAATCGTCCGGCGGCAGCGCATCGATGTACTTGGTCAGTTTCGCCATGTTGAGAATGGTGTTGAGACCGTTGCGCCCCATGATCTCTTCCATCGCGTCCATAGCGATGCGGGCGAACTTGTTCGGGTAGTAGAAACCACTCAGTGCGCGCTCTGTGTCTGCCATCGAGTTTCCTTTCCTTCACCTGGGGTTCAAGTGCCAGTTTAGCCCGCGATCACGATCAGCGGCGCTTCGGCATGTATTGCGCTCGGCAGCCGTCCCTGCATACTCCAGGGACCTGTCCAGGTGATCTCCACCTCGACGACCTCGCCGCGTCGTTCACGCGCATCCTCGAAAAAGACCAGCTTGTTCTGAGGCGTGCGTCCGCGCCACTTCCCTTTATGTGCCTCTTCGACCAAGACCTGAACGTGCTGTCCCAGGTAACGTTGGTTGTTCTCAGCCAGGATGCGCTCTTGCAAAGCGTCCAGGCGCTCGAACCGCTCTTTTTTCTCGTCTTCCGGCACATCGTCCGGCAGACGCCGCGCGCTCACGGTGTTCGGACGGGGACTGTAGCGCGCTAAGTGCGCTTTGTCCAACTTTAGTTCTGCCAGCAGATCGTAGGTCGCCTGGAAATGCGCCTCGGTCTCACCGGGAAAGCCGACGATGATGTCGGTGTGGATCGCCACATCGGGGATGCGCGATCGGATATTGCCCACCAGCGTGCGATATTGGTCGGCGGTGTAGCCGCGCTTCATACGTTCCAGCACGCTGTCGTCACCCGCCTGCACGGGCACCTCGATATGCGGCATGACGTGCGGCAGCGCGGCGACGGTATCGAGCAGCTTATCGGTCATCCAGTTGGGGTGACTGGTCAGGAAGCGGATACGCTCTAAGCCCACGTCGTCGGCTGCGCCGTCGAGAATGGTCAGCAAGTCCGCCAGATCGGGCCCGTCGGCGATGTCTGTCCCATAGCGATCGACGATCTGACCGAGCAGCGTCACCTCTTTCACACCCTGGCGCGCCAGACTGCGCACATGGTTGACGATCTCGCCGACGCTGCGGCTGCGCTCGACACCGCGCCGAAAGGGAATGATGCAAAACGTACAGGCGTGCGAGCAGCCGTACACGATCGGGACGTGCGCGCTGATCAGGGTGCCCTGTTCGTGGGTGGGCAGCAGCAGATCGCCGTCCTGCATCTGGTCGCGGCGGGCACGTTCGCCTGCCTCGATCGTCAGCACTTCGGACTCACTCATGCGTCCCTTGAGAAAATCGACCATCGCGCCTGGCTCGGACGGCGCCATGAAGACATCGACGTAGGGCAGCTTTTGCCGCAGCGCCAGCGGGTCGCGCACGCCCACCAGACAGCCCATCACGCCGATCACCTTGTCCGGCTGCTGACGCTTGATGTCGTTGAGCAGCGACAGGCGACCGAGTGCTTTGTCCTCCGACTGCTGGCGCACGACACAGGTATTGACGACGTAAATATCGGCGTCATCCGGCTCGACGGCGGCATGATAGCCCATGCGCTCCAGCTCCGACGCGAGGAGCTGCGAGTCGGCGGTGTTCATCTGACAGCCTAATGTCCAGATATGATACTGCATGACTTGAAACCAATACCGATAGACTCACTGACACTATCTCGTATTGTATCGGTGTCGGCGTGAAGCGTCAATCGCATCAGCGCATATCGATGCAAGGCACGTCTGTGTGACACGGATTTGGCACGCCAAACCCCTACATCCGAAACACACCGTATGTTGTGGAGTCGATCGGCGCGTTCAGGCACGCGCTCAACGCCAGCGCCAGCACGCGCCGGGTCTGCGTCGGATCGATCACGCCATCATCCCACAGACGCGCGGTCGAGTAATACGGGCTGCCCTCGGTCTCGTACTTCTCCAGGATCGGCGCTTTGAACGCCGCTTGTTCGTCGGGCGGCATATCCGGCTCGCCCCGGCGCGCCAGTTGGTCACGCTTGATGGTCAGCAGCACGTTGGCAGCCTGTTCGCCGCCCATGACCGAGATACGGGCGTTGGGCCACATCCACAGGAAACGCGGCGCATAGGCGCGTCCGCACATGCCATAGTTGCCCGCGCCAAAGCTGCCGCCGATGATCACCGTCAGCTTGGGCACGCGCGCGTTGGCGACCGCGTGAACCAGCTTGGCACCGTCTTTGGCGATCCCGGCGGTCTCGTAGGCTTTGCCAACCATGAAGCCGGTGATATTCTGCAAAAAGATCAGCGGGATGCCGCGCGCGGTGCAAAGCTCGACGAAATGCGCCCCTTTAAGTGCCGACTCGCTGAACAGCACGCCGTTGTTGGCGATCATGCCGACCAATATCCCCTCGATGCGCGCGAACCCGGTCACCAGGGTTGTGCCATAGTTCGCCTTGAATTCGCGCAGACGGCTGCCATCGACCAGCCGGGCGATCACCTCGCGGGCGTCGTAGCTCTCGCGGAATGACTGTGGAAGAATGCCGTACAGGTCGTCGGACGGATAGAGCGGGTCTTCGGGCGCGATCACATCGAGTGCGTGCGTTTTGGCGTGGTTGAGCGTGGACGCGATCGCGCGCACGATCTGCAGGGCGTGGTCGTCGTCGTCCGCAAAGTGATCGGCGACGCCGCTGAGGTGGGTATGCACATAGGCGCCACCCAATGCTTCGGCGGTGACCTCTTCCCCGGTCGCGGCTTTGACCAGCGGCGGACCCGCCAGGAAGATCGTCCCGGTCTTGTCCACGATCACCGTCTCGTCGCTCATCGCCGGGACGTAGGCGCCGCCCGCTGTGCAGCTTCCCATGACCGAGGCGATCTGCGGGATGCCAGCGGCGCTCATGATCGCCTGGTTGTAGAAGATGCGCCCAAAGTCGTCGGCATCCGGGAATACCTCATCCTGCAGCGGCAGAAAGGCGCCGCCACTGTCCACCAGATAAATACACGGCAGATGATTGTCGAGCGCGATCTGCTGAGCGCGCAGATGTTTCTTGACGGTCATCGGGTAGTAGGCGCCCCCTTTGACGGTGGCGTCGTTGGCGATGATCAGACACTCGATCCCGCTCACCCGTCCGATCCCAGCCACGATGCCCGCGCCGGGGGCGTCGCCGTCGTACAATTCCCAGGCGGCTAAGGGCGCGATCTCCAGGAATGGCGAGCCAGGATCGAGCAGCCGATCGATGCGGTCGCGCACGAACAGCTTGCCCTGGTCGCGCTGGCGTGCCTGTGCCGAGTCGCCGCCGCCCGCGCGCACGGTCGCCAGACGTGCGCGCAGCTCGGCGGACAGCGCGCGCTGATGCGCGGCGTTTGCCGCGAAACGCGGATCGGATCGGTCGATCTGGGTGTCGAGGATGTCCATTGCACTTCCCTTTCGTGGGTCACAATCCGATTGTAACGCGGCATATCGGCTTTCTGATCGCGCATATTTCAAGTATGATCGGCGCGCTTACGTTCGAGCCATTTTCCTAATTTTTTGCCAATGACCTTTCGGAGTCCCACATTCATGACTAACAACAGCGCGCGGCGCGCCAGCATCATCCTGGGCGTGTTCATGGTGATCGTCCTACTGGCGGGCAGCATCATCCCCATCTTTACAGGCAACCAGCAGCCGCAGGTCGAGCAGCCGCAGGTCAATCCGACCGAGGCGCCGATCCCCACCTTTCCCGCGCCGCCGACCGATCTGACGGCGGTGACCTTCGATCAGGTGTACCTGCACCCGACCGGGATTTTCAGCATCGGACAGCCGATCGGCTGGACGGCGAGCGAGCCAAACAAGGGCGCGACCATCGCCCAGGTCAACCTGATCAACAACGACTCGCAAACAGTCGTCGATACCTACGTCGAGGATGCTGGCGCCATCCAGCCTGCCGAGCTGGACGCACATTTCAGCCGCGAGGCGATCGGTGCGAGCTGGGCGCGGTTCAATCAGTGGTCGGAGACCAACCGCGAGTTCAACGAGGAGACCGGACGGCTGGTGATCGACTTCAATGTCACCTCGAACCGTCAGCAGTTCGTCGCGCGTCAGCAGGCGTGGACGGATGGGCGCTGGGTGTACGTCGTGCGCGTACTGACCCCGGCAAACGCCACTCAGTTTCTGTTGTATCTTCTTGAGGGCTTCAGCAACTCCCTCCAGGCATACACCGGTTTCGAGGGGTCACCGCTCGACTGGACAGCGCACTACGACAGCGTGTACAACCACATCATCCGCTATCCCGGCACCTGGACACTGACCGACAGCGCTCCCGGCGCGCCCGCCAGTATCACCAGCGCTGATGGGGTACAGCTGCGCGTGCAGGGCGTGGCGGACACACAGGCTGCCGACGAAGCCGCCGCCCGCGCCTACGTCGAGTCGCTGCGTCCGGGTATCACGGTCGCCAGCGTCATGCCGATCGACCGCGCTGGGACGAACGGGTTCGCAGTGGGGTATACCTACAGCACCATCGACGGCGAAGGACAGAGCGGCTACGTCAATCTGCTCAACGGTGCCGATGGCGCGCTGCATGTCGCCGATCTGCGTTTCCCGGCGCCGAATGTCGATCTGAATGCGCTGATGACGATCGCCGGGCAGCCCGTCGCTGAAGCGACGCCAGAGATGACCCCCGATGCCGAAGCGACGCCCGAAGCGCCCACGATGCAGCTCGCGGACGAGTCGCTGCTCGGTGCCTATGCGGGACTGTCTCAGGTGTTGGGAACGTTCCAGGTGATCGCGCCGATCCCGCTGGCAGTACAGCCTGCGTAATCGGTAGGGAGACATAACGATGTGTCCGCAGTGGATCGCGGACGCATCGTTTTACGTCCGCAGGTCGTTCGCTGAACTATGAGGATCGACGCGCGCGCATTGTATAAACGTCATACCAGCCTGCATAAAAGGGTAAATGTGTGACGTGGAAATCGATTCGTAAGCGGCTCGTCGGTCTGGTCGGCGCGGGTTTCGTGCTGTACGGCGTCGTGATACTGGCGACCCTGATCGGTCGGCTGACAATTGGTGAGGCGTTTAGCCCGATCGCGCTGGTCAACAGCCTGACACCCGTGATCGCGCTGCCGTCACTCGTCGGGGTCGTGCTGATGCTGCTGGCGCGCAAACGATGGATCGCGCTGCTGCTGGCGCCGACGGCGATCGTGCTGCTGGTCCTGTACGCGCCGCGATTCCTGCCACGTTCGTTCGTGACCGACCCCGATCGCACGCTGTCGATCCTGTCTTACAACATCGCCAGTCGTCGAGCCGACTTTGACCCGATCATCGAGATCATCCGCGAATCCAATGCCGATATCGTGGCATTGCAGGAATTCCAGACCGCCGCTGCCGACGCGCTCACCCCGGCACTGGCTGACCTTTACCCCTACACGCAGCTCGACCCGACCAATCGATTCGCGGTCGGTATGGGCGTGTACAGCAAATTTCCGCTGTCCGAGGCGGTATACTTCGACGCGCTCGTTTTAGGAAGTCAGCGCATGTTCGTCACCATGCCGGACGAGCTGGTGATCCGGCTGTACAACGCACATCCAGTGCCGCCGCGTACCTGGGGCTGGTATGACGACTCGCTGCGCCGCGCCGAGATCGCGCTACTCCTCGACGACGTGGCCGAGGGCGACGACACGCTGCTGCCGACGATCATGGCGGGTGACTTCAACATGAGCGATCAGAGCGACGATTACGCGCGCGTGCGCCGGGCGGCGGGCGCGGGGTTCGCGGATGCCTATGCCACTGTCGGCATGGGTTTCGGTCCGACCTTTCCCTATCTGGGACGGTGGGGGAGTGCCAGCGGATTGGTGCCGCCGTTCATCCGCATCGATTACGTCTTTTACGATCCTGGCTGGTGGTCGGCGGTATTGGCGCGGGTCGGCGAGTCCAGCGGCGGATCGGATCACTATCCGCTGCATGTGGTGCTGCGCTGGGACAGTGGCGTCGATGACTGACATGGAGGTGAGGCGCGCGGGCGTGCTTCACCTCCATTCACTGGTCACGCTCATCGATCATGCGAACGCGGGCATGACCTCGGATGCGAATCGCTTCAGCATCGTGTGATCGTAGGCGACGCGCGGAAAATAGGTGATCAGGTAGTTGGCGCCCGCATCGCCGAGCGCGCCGATCCGGTCGATCACCTGCTGCGGCGTGGCGACAAAATTGTCGCTGGCGAATTCGGCATACGATTTAGCGCCGCGTGCCTGTGCGGTGGCGGTTTCCGGGTCGGCGCCCGGCTCCAGCAGAAACAGATTGAGGCTGGTGCTGCGCGTGATCGTGTCCAGGTCGCGCCCGACCGTCTCGCAGTGTTCGCGCAGCACGCCGACCTTGTGACGCATGTCGTCCGGGTCGCCGCCGCCAAAGTTGCTGCCCTGGGCGAACTGTGCCACCAGCTTGAGCGTGACTTTCTCGCCGCCGCCGCCCAACCATAAGGGCAGGTGGGGCTTTTGCACGCCCTTCGGTTCGTTGATGGCGCCGTCGAGCGTGTAATACTCACCCGTGAAGCTGGCGTAGGTCTCCGTCCACAGCCTGACCACGATCTCGACCGACTCGCGGAAAGCGCGCATCCGGTCGCGCAGTTCGGGGAAACCGTAGCCGTAGGCGCGCCATTCATGTTCGTACCACCCGGCGCCGAGTCCGCAGATCGCCCGACCGCGACTCATCACATCGACCGTGGAAGCGATCTTCGCCAGCAAGCCCGGATTGCGATAGCCGTTGCAGGTGACCATCTGCCCGATGCGGATGGTGCGGGTATCGCGGGCGAGTCCAGCGGTGATCGTCCACGCCTCGAAGCAGGTCTCGATCTCCGGGGTCGGCACGGTGTGAAAATGATCGTACACCCAGATCGAGTCGTAGCCCGCTGCCTCCGCCGCCAAGCCGACGCGCGTCATCGCCTCGTACTGCTCGACCGGATCATCGATCTCCACCAAATCCATGCGCCAGCCCTGGGGGACGAATGTCCCGAATTTCATCGCCATAGCCTTACCCCTGTCCTGTAGGCGGCGTGATCGCCGCGCGGATTACATCGATGTAACGTGCCAGCTCGCCCATCAGGACGGCGCGCGAGTCCGAGTCGATCAGGCTCAACACCAGGCGCAGTTGATCGTGCAGCCGATCCTGCACCGCCTGGAAACGTCCGCGCCCGGCGTCGGACAGCACCACCACGACCGAGCGCTTGTCGGTATGGCTCTGTTCACGAGTCACCAGCGGTGGATCGCCCAGTTCCAGCCGCCCGACCAGCCCGGTCATAGTGGCGTTGGTCAGTCCGTGCAGCCGGGCGATCTCCCCGATCGGGCAGTGCCCGCCCTGCTCGATCAGCGTTTTCAGCACATAGAACTGCGGCGTGGTCAGTCCGTGTTCCGCCAGCTGAGCGGCGATGTGCTTTTCGGCGTCCAGCACCAGTTGGAACAGCAGCGCCCATAGTTGGGCGGCGTCGGCGTCGAGCGATCCCGGCGCAGCCTGTGTCGCGCCGCTATTCCCCGATGGCATCCCACACTTCGAGCTTGCCGCGCACGCGGCGGATCACCTCGTCGGTGAAATCGGTGGTGGTCGCCTGACCGCCCAGATCGGGGGTGCGCACGCCGTCGCTGACCGACTCCATGACCGCTTCATAAATGGCGCGGCTGGCGCGGTGGGCGGCATCCGCCTTGACATAACGCAGCAGGGCGGCGCCCGCCAGGATCATTGCCATCGGGTTGGCGATGTTCTTGCCTTCCAGACTGGGCGCGGTGCCGTGCGGTGCCTCGGTCAGGACGGTCTTGACTTCAAAATTTTCGTCCATCGACAGGATGACCGACTCAGCGCCCGCGATGCTGCCGAACATCTTCAGCACCAGGTCGCTCAGGCTGTCACCGTCGCGGTTGAGCGCTGGGATCGCCAGCGATTCGCCGGATGTCTCCAGCAGCAGGGCATAGGTGGCATCGATCAACTGTGGGTCGTAGCGCACATCGGGATAGCGCGCCGCCGCCAGGTCGAGCTCCTCTTTGAAGATTCCCTCGTAAATCGGACTGACGGTATATTTCGGTCCGCCGAACACCTTTGCCCCGGTGCGCCGAGCATAGCGGAAGGTGAATTCCGCGACCGCGCGGCAGGTGCGGCGCGACAGCTTGCGCGTGCTGTAGCTGACTTCATCCAGTCCGGTGCCTTCACGCCATTCTTTGGCGCCATAGGCGTCCTCGACTGCCATGCGCACCACCGAGATCGGCGCGTACACGCCCGCCAGCGGACGCACCGACGGGATGCGGCGCCCGGTGCGCAGGATCACCTGACCATTGACCAGCTCGCGCAGCAGGGCGTTGGGGCTGCCCACATCGTCGAGGCTGCCGGGGGTGATAGTGGCGGCTTTGATGCCGTAGCCGGTCTCGCGGATCATCGCGGCTGCCTCACGCACGACCTCATTTTTGGTGGCGCGGCGGTTGCCGAGCGACAGGTCGAAATGATGCAGCTCGACATCGAAGCGGGTGACGGCGGGATCGAGCAGGCGCAGTCCTTGTACGAGCAGTTCCTGCCCGGTTTGATCGCCCTCCAGCACGGCGATGATCGGCTTGCTCACGGGGGTTTCCTTTACGGTGAAAAATGGCGCGGACAGAGTGCCGCACATTGTAACAGAGATTCCTTCATACCCCCCCTCTTGATACATCCTTGACGCTCCAGCATTCATTATATACGCCCAATTGATCTCGAATTCGTTACAGTGATAGGGTCGCTTTAGTAAAGAGGCTGTATCTCATGACCGGACTGTACATAATCGTAGGCATTTTAGCGGTGGCGCTGCTGGCATATCTGGTGGTGTCGCTGCTGAAGCCGGAGTGGTTTTGATGACGATCAATGGACTGATTCAAATCGCACTCTATTTCGTGGCGCTGGTGCTGCTGGTGCGCCCCGTCGGCGCCTATATGTACCATATCTATAATGGCACCTCGACGCTAAACCGTGTCTTTCGCCCGGTCGAGCGGGTGATCTACCGCTTGCTCGGCACGCGCGAAGATACCGAGATGAACTGGCAGACCTATGCGCTGGCGCTGCTGGTCTTCAGCATTTTCAGCATCGTGTTTCTGATGATCCTGCAGCTGGCACAGGCGGCGCTGCCGCTCAATCCGCAGGGCTTTCCCGGCGTGAGCTTCGATTCGGCGTTCAACACGGCGGTCAGCTTCGTCTCGAACACCAACTGGCAGGGCTATGCGGGCGAGACGACCATGAGCTATCTCACCCAGATGCTCGGTTTGACGGTACAGAATTTCCTGTCCGCCGCCGTCGGCATCGCCGTGCTGGTGGCGCTGATTCGCGGGTTCACCCGCCGCACCGCTGCCACCATCGGCAATTTCTGGGTCGATGTTACGCGCGGCACGCTCTACATCCTGCTGCCGCTGTCGATCGTGCTGGCGCTGTTCCTGGTGTCGCAGGGCACGATCCAGAACTTCAATGCCTATCAGGATGTGACGCTGATCGAGCCGATCAAGGCGGGCGACGGTACGATCGTCACCACGCAAACGCTGGCGATGGGTCCTACCGCGTCGCAGGTGGCGATCAAACATCTGGGCACCAACGGCGGCGGCTTCTTCAACGCCAATGCCGCGCATCCGTTCGAGAGTCCGACGCCGCTGACCGACTTTGTGCTGCTGCTGTCGGAGACGGTGATTGCGGCGGGGGTGACCTATATGTTCGGCAGGATGGTCGGGGACACCCGTCAGGGGTGGGCACTGCTGATCGCCATGCTGATCATCCTGGTGCCATTCACCGTCGGCAGTTATGCGGCGGAGGCGGCGGGCACACCCGGACTGATCGACAACGGCGCCGACATCGCCGCCAGCGATGACAACCCCGGTGGCAACATGGAAGGCAAGGAAGTCCGCTTCGGGATCGCGCGCAGCGCCATGTTCGCCGTCTCGACCACCGCTACCTCGACGGGCGCGGTCAATAGTATGCACGACTCGTTCACGCCGCTCGGCGGCTTTGCCCCGCTGTTCATGATGCAGATGAGCGAGACCATTCTCGGCGGTGTCGGGTCGGGCTTGTACGGGATGCTGGCATTCGCGCTGATCACGGTATTCATGGCAGGGCTGATGGTCGGGCGCACGCCGGAATACCTGGGCAAGAAAATCGAGGCGCCGGAGATCAAGATGGTCGCCGTCGTGATCCTGATCTCGTCGGCACTGGTGCTGGTCGGCACGGCGATCGCGGTCGTCAGCGAGGGCGGACTCGCCACCATTTACAATACCGACCCGCCCGCGCACGGCTTCAGCGAGGTGCTGTATGCCTTCACGTCGGCTGCCAACAACAACGGCAGCGCCTTTGCCGGGCTGGGCGCCAATACGCCGTTCTATAACACGATGCTGGGACTGGCGATGTTGTTCGGGCGCTTCCTGGTGATCGTGCCGATCCTGGCGATCGCCGGATCGCTGGCACGCAAGAAGTCCGTTCCAGTCGGCGATGGCACACTGCCGACGCACACGGGCTTGTTCATCGGCATGTTGATCGGCGTGGTGCTGATCATCGGCGCGCTGACCTTCATCCCGTCGCTGGCGCTGGGTCCGTTCATCGAACAAATTCTGATGGTAGGGAGCTAAAACCCCATGACACTCGATACCCGTGCCCAGGCACGTCCGTTGTTCGACCCGCCGATCGTGCGCGGCGCGGTGATCGCCGCGTTTGCCAAGCTGAATCCGCGCACCCAGCTGCGCAACCCGGTCATGTTCATCGTGCTGATCGGCGCCATCGTCACCACGATCCTGTTCCTGCTGGCGATCGCTGGAAATGGCGAAGCCGCCCTGGTCGCGCTCGATAATGGCGCGACCGCCGAGCAAGCCGCCGAGCTGTCGCGCGCTTCCGCCAGCTTCATCTTTGCCATTGCTGTCTGGCTGTGGTTCACGGTCCTGTTCGCCAATTTTGCCGAGGCGATGGCGGAAGGGCGCGGCAAAGCGCAAGCCGATACGCTGCGCAAGGCGCGCCGGGATGTCAGCGCCAAAAAGCTGGCATCCCCGGACCGCAGCGCCAAACCCACCCAGGTGTCGGCATCCGAGCTGCGTAAAGGCGATCTGATCCTGGTCGAAGCCGGGGATACTATCCCTGGTGACGGCGAGGTGATCGAGGGTGTCGCCAGCGTGGACGAGAGCGCCATCACGGGCGAGAGTGCCCCGGTCATCCGCGAGAGCGGTGGCGATCGCAGCGCCGTCACAGGAGGCACGCGCGTCCTGAGCGACTGGCTGATCGTGCGCATCGCCGCTAACCCCGGCGAAGCCTTCCTCGACCGCATGATTGCGATGGTCGAGGGTGCCAAGCGGCAAAAGACACCCAACGAGATTTCGTTGAGTATCCTGCTGTCGGTGTTCACGATTATTTTCCTGCTGGCAACCGCGACGCTGCTGCCATTCTCGATTTACGCCGTCAACGCGACGAACAGCGGCTCTCCGATCACCGTTACGGTGCTGATCGCGCTGCTGGTGTGCCTGATCCCGACCACGATCGGCGGGCTGCTGTCCGCCATCGGCATCGCAGGGATGGATCGACTGATTCAGGCGAACGTCATCGCCACCAGCGGACGCGCCGTCGAAGCGGCTGGCGACGTGGATGTGCTGCTGCTGGACAAGACCGGCACGATCACGCTGGGCAACCGTCAGGCGACCGAGTTTTTCCCGGCGCAGGGCGTGACCGTCGAGCAGCTCGCGGACGCAGCGCAGTTATCGTCGCTGGCGGACGAGACGCCCGAAGGACGCAGTATCGTCGTGCTGGCAAAGAACAAATTCCAGATCCGCGAGCGCAACGTCAAAGAGATCGGCGCGACTTTCATCCCCTTCACCGCGCAGACGCGCATGAGCGGGGTCGATATGGACGGACGCCAAATCCGTAAAGGCGCGTCCGACTCGATCAAAGCCTATGTCGAGGGGCAGGGCGGACAGTTTCCGGCATCGGTGCAGACTGCTGTCGATGACGTGGCGCGCAAGGGTGGTACGCCGCTGGTCGTCGCGGAAAATGCGCGCGTGATGGGCGTGATCCAGTTGAAAGACATCGTGAAGGGCGGCATCAAAGAACGCTTTGGCGAGCTGCGCAAGATGGGTATCAAGACCATCATGATCACGGGTGATAATCCTCTGACCGCCGCCGCCATCGCCGCCGAAGCGGGCGTCGATGATTATCTGGCACAGGCGACCCCGGAAGCCAAGCTGAAGCTGATCCGCGAAAACCAGGAAGGCGGGCGCCTGGTCGCCATGACCGGAGACGGCACCAACGACGCCCCCGCGCTGGCACAGGCGGACGTGGCGGTCGCGATGAACAGCGGCACTCAGGCGGCGAAAGAGGCGGGCAACATGGTGGACCTGGACTCCAATCCCACCAAGCTGATCGAGATCGTCGAGATCGGCAAGCAGCTCCTGATGACGCGCGGCTCGCTGACGACCTTCAGCATCGCCAACGACGTGAGCAAGTATTTCGCCATCATCCCGGCTGCCTTTGCCACGACCTATCCGCAGTTGAGCGCGCTCAACATCATGGGTCTGGCGACCCCGAACAGCGCGATCGCCTCAGCGATCATCTTCAACGCGCTGATCATCATTTTCCTGATCCCGCTGGCGCTGCGCGGTGTGAAATATCGCCCGATCGGGGCGTCGGCGCTGCTGGGCAACAACCTGCTGGTGTACGGTCTGGGTGGGCTGATCGCGCCGTTCATCGGCATCAAGATCATCGACCTGATTCTGGTCGTATTGGGCTTGACCTAAATATCAACAAGGGCATGGCAGCCATGCCCTTCTGCTCGTTAAAGAGAGGAAACGCACTATGGCAACGCAAACAACCCCGGTGAACAACCGGATCGATTGGAAACAGGTTTTTGTCCCGTCATTGGTGGCGCTGGTGCTGTTCGCCTTGCTGACCGGGCTGGCGTATCCGGCGGCGATCACCGCGATCGCCGGGGCGATCTTCCCGGCACAGGCGAATGGCAGCCTGATCACCCGTGATGGCGTGACGGTCGGGTCGTCGCTGATCGGGCAGTCGTTCAGCGATCCGGCGTACTTCTGGAGTCGTCTGTCCGCGACCGGACCCGTGCCCTACAACGCGGCGGCGTCCAGCGGCTCGAATTACGGTCCGCTCAATCCGGCGCTGATCGGGGAAGAAGGCGCGATCGCGGTGCGTGTGGCGGCACTGCGCGCGGCGAACGCCGATGCGGGTGTCACCGACGACTCAGCAATTCCAGTCGATCTGGTCACGGCGTCCGCCAGCGGACTCGACCCGCATATCAGCCCGGCAGCGGCGCGTTACCAACTGGCGCGCGTGGCTGCCGTGCGTGGTATCGACGCGGCGGCGGTCGAGGCGCTGATCGCCCAGTTCACCGAAGGGCGCCTACTGGGCATCATCGGGGAGGCGCGCGTCAATGTGCTGGCGCTCAATCTGGCGCTCGACGCCGTATATCCGCGCTGATCTTGCTATAAAATAATCTGTAGGGGCACGGTACACCGTGCCTCTGATGTACCGCAATCGTGCCCGTGATGAGCCATGAGGACTGCCGATGTCCACCGAACCGCAACGCCCCGATCCCGACGCGCTGTTGGCGCGCGTGCTGCAGCAGGAAGCCGACAGCCAGCGCGGACGCCTGAAGATCTTTTTCGGTGCGGCGGCAGGCGTCGGCAAGACCTATACCATGCTCGACGCGGCACAGCGCCTCAAGACGGAAGGGGTCGATGTGGTCGCGGGCTATATCGAGCCGCACAGCCGCCCTGAGACCGCCGCGCTGCTCGAAGGCTTGGAGGTGCTGCCCGCACGCGCGATCGACTATAAGGGCGCGACTCTGCGTGAATTCGATCTCGATGCGGCGCTCGCTCGCAAGCCCGCTCTGCTGCTGGTGGACGAGCTGGCACACACCAACGCGCCGGGGTCGCGCCACCCCAAGCGCTGGCAGGACGTAGAAGAGCTGCTCGACGCCGGGATCAACGTCTACACCACCGTCAACGTGCAGCACATCGAGAGCCTGAACGATGTGGTGGCGCAGATCACCGGCACGATCGTGCGCGAGACCATCCCCGACTCGATCCTGGAACGCGCCGATGAAGTCGAGTTGATCGATATTGCCCCGGAAGACCTGCTCAAGCGACTGCGTGAAGGCAAGATTTACATGCCGCAGCAGGCGGAACAAGCGGTCAAGAGTTTTTTCCGCAAGGGCAATCTGATGGCGCTGCGCGAATTGGCGCTGCGACGCACCGCCGAGCGCGTCGATGAGCAGATGCAGGATTATCGCATCGATAAGGCGGTCGCGGACGTGTGGCCCGCTGGCGAACATCTGCTGGTGTGCATCAGTCCGAGTCCGCTCTCGATCCGGCTGGTGCGCGCCGCCAAACGCATGGCGACGGGCTTACATGCTAAGTGGGAGGTGGCGTTCGTCGAGACGCCGCGCGCCGCGCAAATGCCCGACAGCGCTCGCGCCCGTGTCAACCAGACTCTGCATCTGGCGGAAGCATTGGGCGGCGAGACGGTCATGCTGAGCGGGCAGAATATCCCGGAAACGGTGCTGCACTACGCGCGTCAGAACAATATCACCAAGATCATCGTCGGCAAGCCGATCCATTCCGCCTGGCGCGATCTGGTCTTCGGGTCGGTCCTCAACGATCTGGTGCGTCAGAGCGGGGCGATCGATGTATACGTGATCAACGGCGACGACGAGACCCCGGCGCCGCGCGAAACACCGCGCGCGGCGGCGTCTCAGCTTCAATGGGGCAGCTATATCCGTGCTGTCACCGTGATCGCCGCTGTCACCGGGATCGCGGCGATCCTGTTTCCGCTGTTCGCCCCTGTCAACCTGATCATGCTGTACCTCGTCGGCTGCGTATTCGTCGCGGTACGCTTCGGACGCGGTGCGTCGATCCTGGCGTCGTTTTTGAGCGTGCTGGCATTTGATTTTTTCTTCGTACCGCCCTACGGCACATTTGTGGTCTCGGACACGCAGTATGTGCTCACCTTCCTGATCATGCTGATCGTAGCACTGGTGATCAGCGACATGGCGCTGCGTATGAAGCTGCAAGCCGAACACGCCCGTGAACGCGAACAGCGCACCGCGCGGCTGTATCAGATGAGCCGCGATTTTGCCGTGCAAGCCGACGCCGACGCGCTGGCTGCGATCGCGGTACAGCACATCGAGGGTGCCTTTGACTGTGCCGCGCTGGTGCTGACTCCCGACGATCCGCGTCCGTTGAGGATTCACGGTTCACCCGCTGCGTCCGCTCACCTGACCGAGCAGGAAATGGGAGTCGCGCGCTGGGCATACGATCACGGTCAGGTAGCGGGGGTGGGCACGTCGACGCTGCCGGGTTCGCGCGGGTTGTATCTGCCGCTCAATACCCCTCAGGGACGCAGCGGGCTCCTGGCGGTCTACATGCAGGGAGAGCATCGGCTCTTGTCACCAGATCAAAATGAGCTTCTGGAGACCTTTGCCAACCAGATGGCGCTGGCATTGGAACGGGCGCGGCTGGCGTGCTAGCGCATGATCCCAAGCCAGCGCAACAGGCGCGGCGGCACCCGTTTTTGGCTGTCCTTCGCCATGACCAGCGTCAAGCCGACCGAGACGAGCGTGTTGGTCAGCAGGAAGAACAAGCCTTCCTCCAGGGGCAGCTTGCCGCCCAGCAGTACGTTGACCGTCTTTTCCGGGTTGATCGTCCAGGTGCCGCTGTCGATCGCCAGGGAGTCCGAGACCGCCAGATAGATCGTCGAGGGAATGATGCCGAGCGCGACCAGGCGGCGGTGCTGCCACAGAATATCGCCGCCAAACGCCACCTGCACAATGATCGGCAGCAGCGCCCACGACAGGACGAGGCTCAGATACGTCCGCGACTGCCTGCCGCGAATCAGATTCCAGACCGCGCCGATCCACACGGCGCCGAGTGCGGCTGACATGCCGAGTCGGTACAGGGTCGGATTTTTGGGGGCACGCGGATCGTGCGGGACGTGCCGCGCCAGCCACAGTACCCAGGCGCCCGTCAGCAGCGTTTGCAGGACGAAGAAGCTGTATTCCTCGATCGGCACATAGCCGAGGATCAGCCCGTTGACCAGCTTTTTGTCGTACCACCACACTTTGGAGGCGACCAGATAATTGTCCCAGGGGGTGGTATAGGCGACCGCCACCGTCACCAGTCCGCCCAGCGCCGCCAGCGGGGGCACGCCGCGCAGCGCGTCGGGGAGGCGCTGCCCTTTGCGCGATCCGCGCCATAGCAGGAAGGTCAGCCCGGCGAGCGGGATCAGCACGAAGCGGGCGAGAAAGCCGAAGTAGCTCATAGACTGTCGTTTCTCTCACTCAGGGGAGGCATACTGATCGCGTGTCTGGATGAACAGCGCTCGCTTCACACCCGAAAGGGTGTAATCGAAACCCAGGCTTTGAAAGAAGCCATCCTGTGCCGTCACCGCCATCACCTCGAAAACGTGCTGTTCGCGTGCCCGCTCGATACACGCCTCCACCAGCAGCCGCCCGATCCCCATGCCCTGCATCTCCGGCGCTACCGCCAGGCTGCGAATCTCCGCCAGCTTGCGCGAGTAAATCTCCAGCGTCACGCAGCCGACGATGCGATCAGCGTCCGCATCATCATGCAGCACCGCCACCAGGAATCCGGGCAGCAGTTCCTCGAATTCGTCCAGGGTGCGCGCCAGCAGCGTGCCCTCATCCACATACGGACGGATCAGGTCTGCCAGGGCGGGAATGTCGGCAATGACTGCCGGACGCACCTCGATCGGGGTACGCGCGCTGTCGTCGGGAGTCACGGACTCTATCTGGATAAACGTCGCCATATAATGAATGACCCTATCTGTGTCTCGTCGCGTTCGTAGTTGAATTCGAGCCAACCGCGCAGGTCAGTATACTCCAACAACAGCGTGTGCGAGTCGTCATTCGACCCCGTGACCCAGGGCATGTAATCAGACTCTAATATCAGCACATAGGGCGGTAATGCCGCCCACAGCGTTTCGACGGTCTGCGCGCGCCATGCAGCCGGATACCAGGGCGCGATCAACGGAAAATTGAAGATGAAGCGGGCGGCGGGCGTGAGTCCGCTCATGGTGTACACTTCGGGGCGAAACCCCCAGATAAACAGCGAGTCGCCCGGCGCGACCCGTTCACGCAGAAACTGCGCCATCTGCCGCGACTCGTCGGCGTGAAAGTCGCCTGCGACGAACCCCGCGTCGTAAGTCGTGCGGTCGATCGCGCCGCTGATATAAGGCAGTGCCGTCCCCCACACGCGCACGACCAGCCAGCCGATCGCCGCCGCGCCGACCACCCAGGCGATCAAGTTGTGAACGCGAGTCCGTTTAGCCGCGATCGCGCCGATGATCCGGTCGAGTGTGTGTGCGCCGATCAGGGCAAGCGGCGGCAGCATCGGCAGCCAATGATAATCGTAACCTTTGAGCTGCACAGCCATGATCGCCAGCCCGACCAGCAGCCACAGCATGGTATAGAGCGTGCCAAACCCTGAACCAACCACTCGATCGGTGGGATTTGGGGTGCCAAACCCTGGAAGACGCCAGATGACCGCGACCATCAGCAGCAGCCACAGCGCCGCCCAGTGCTGCAACCGCGTGGCGATTCCGACCGCGAACAGGTTGCCCGACTCGGTCGCGCCCAGCGCGGTATAGCGCGCGGTCAGCAGTGCGCTCTCGATGAACGCATCCCATGCGCCGACCGCGATCAGCCACGCCGACCCTGCCGCGATCACCATCGCCCCGCCGATCACGAACGCTGTACCCTGGCGAATGGGTTGGCGTGCCTTGCCAGATCCGGTCAACCAGTATGCCGCCACGACCGGAATCACGATCAGCGCGAATGGATACTTGAACCAGACCGCTATCCCGGTCAGGGCGCCCGCCACCAGCGCCCAGACACCCCCACGTTCACCCGCCTGGATCGCGGCATAAACCGCCCAGACCATCGGCACCAGCGCGATCCCGTCGTTCTGGGTCAGCGTCCAGAACGTCTCGGTGAAGTAACAGACCGCGAACAGCACGATCGCCCACACCCCGACCCGCCGCCCGCCGACTCTGACTCCGAGCGCGTACACCGGCAGGATGATCGCCGCAAAAACGATCAGGTCGAGCGCGCGCAATGAGGCGCTGGTGCGCCCGAACAGCGTCATCGCCCCGGCGTAGACCGCGAACACCGCTGGCGGTTTGGGATTCCACAGATCGACGTAAGGACGTTTGCCGTCGAGCAGCCCGCGTCCGATCACGGCGAATTCGCCCTGATCGCGTCCGAGCGGATAGGTGATCACAGGCAGCGCCGCCCCGATCAGCAGCAGGATCAGCAGCGCGATCCCGACTCTGGCTCTGCTGGTCGCACGCGGCGCGGGTAGAGTCGCGTTCACAGCCAGCCGACGATGCGCGCCATCAGAAACGCCATGCCGAGCGAGACGAACAGAAACACCCAGGCGATCAGGCGTCCGCTGTCCTGCGCGGTCGTGATCTCGCTCTCCTCGATAGTGACCGCACCGAGCAGGTCTACGTAAAAATCGACGTTGCGCCGACCGCGCGTCAGCCGTGCCATGTAGTCATGTCCGGTGACCATCTGCCAGCCGCTTTCCTCGTCGCGCCAGTCTGCGCCGAGCCGCTGACGAATGGCACTCTCCAGGACGAGACGCGCCTTGTCCGGCTCGATCGGGTCGATCTCGTGGCTCATCGCATTTCCTTTATCGGACAAAACGGCTATCGGACAAAACGGCGCAGCGCCGCGTCTGTCTGCTCGACCATGCTGGCAAAGTCGAAGCGGTCGCGGTCGATGCCCGTGTTCGCCGCCAGACGCGGGCGCATCCCCGGTCGCAGCGCCTCTGTGAACGCCGCCGTGAGCGCCTCGACCGCCGCCTCAGGCTGCGTGCTGTACGGCACCAGCAGACCGTTGACGCCGTGCGCGATCACTTCGGGATTGCCGCCCTGATCGCTGGCGATCGCGGGTGTCCCAACTGCCAGCGCCTCCAGCAGCGTGTGCGACAAGCCTTCGTAGCCGGAATACAGCACCAGATAATCGGCGGCGCGCATCAGGGCGGGCATGTCTGCGCGCGGCACCCGTCCCAGGAATCGGACGCGATCGCCCAGATCGGAGGCAGCCGCGCGCAGCGAGTCAAGCCGGTCACCATCGCCCGCGATCAGCAGCCGCGCGTCGGGAATATTGCGCAAGGCGGCGATGGCGGTATCGACGCCTTTCCACGCTGCCAGCCGACCGACGTACAGCAAGGTCGGCGCGTGTGCCGCCTGTGAAATAGGCGCGTGCGTATCCGGCATTGGCTCCATTGGCGGCGCGTTGTAGATCACCTGAATCCGCGCCGGATCGACGCCCCAACCCGCGACCATGCCCGCCAGATAGCGGCTCGGCACGATCACTCCGTGCAGCGCGCGCGCTTCGCGGGCACGGGCGGCGCGGTCAGCCGCCGCGATCGGGGGGAGGTCGGCGGTCTGGTAGGCATCGACGGTGAGCGTCGGCGCGATCCAACCCTTGCGCTGTGCCCGTTCCCATCCCTGATCGCCGACGATCTTGCCGACGCGGGGCGGGCGCACGCCGCCGACCTGAGTCAGTGGCAGTCCGAGCGTGTGCAGATAGACCACATCCGCCCATGCCAGCAGCGGACGCGCCGCGCGGGCGTAGTCGAACAGGCGCACCGGCAGCGATCGACGCGGAATGCGCCGGATCGGGTAGGGGTATGTATCCGTCGGCGTGTCGTCGCTGTAGCTGACCACCTCGATCTGCCAGCCGCGCGCCTGGAGCTGTGGCAGCAGCCGATACAGATAGGTGGCGGGTCCGCCCGACTCTGGATGGATGATGCCGCTGGCGACGAACAATTTCATAAGCGCTGTCAGACGTTGAAGCGGATATGCACGATGTCGCCGTCTTTGACGATGTACTCTTTGCCTTCGAGCCGGAATTTTCCGGTCGCCTTGAGCGCCGCCTCGCTGCCGCCGGCTACCAGGTCGTCGTATGCCATGACCTCGGCGCGGATGAAGCCTTTTTGCAGATCGCTGTGAATCACGCCAGCAGCTTCGGGGGCGGTGGCGCCGATGCGGACGCTCCAGGCGCGCACCTCGTCCTCACCGACGGTCAGGAAGGTCTGGATGTTCATCAGCTCATACGAGACGTGGATCACTCTGGCGGCGCTGAGTTCGGTGATGCCGTATTCCGCCATAAAAATCTCGGCGTCTTCGGCGTCGAGCTGGCTCAGCTCGCCCTCGATGCGCCCCTGCAGCACGACGACGCTGCTCAACTGGTGATCGTAGGTCAGCGTGGCGTCTTTGCTGGAGTCGTCGGCATTCAGCACGATCAGGACGGGCTTGAGTGTGAGAAACCCGTACCCGCGCAGCGGCTTGATCTCGTCGTCGGTCAAGCCCATATCGCGCAGCGGACGATCGCTCTCCAGATGTTCTTTCAGACGCAGCAGCAGTTCTTTTTCGTCACTGAGCGCCTTGTCGCCGGTCTTGCCCTTGCGCTTGAGATCGACTTCCAGTTTTTCGAGACGCGCTTCGATCGCCACCAGGTCGGTCAGCAGAAATTCGCTGTCGAGCGTGTTTACGTCGCGGCTGGCGTCGATGGTGTCGTAGGGATGGGGTACGTTGTCGTCCTGGAATACGCGCACGACATGCAGAAAGCCGTCCAACTGTGACAGTTGGTTGCGAAACTGTCCGCTCAAGCCGCCTTCGCCGATGCCCTTGTCGAGCCCGCCAATATCGACGTAGGTCACCTGGGCGTAGGTGAGCTTCTTGGGCTTGTACATCGCCTTCATTTTTTCGATACGCGGGTCGGGCACGGCGACGGTGGCGGTGTGCATCTCGAATTGTCCGCTGGTCGCCGCGCCGGTGGGCAGATCGCCGCGCGTGAGGGCGTTGAAAATGGTGGTCTTGCCGCTGTTCGGTAAGCCGATGATGCCAAGTTTCATGGGGGGATGTCAGCCTGTGTGACGGTTCGTTATGAGGGCTGATTATAACGGATAACCGGGACAGGATGTAGGGTGCGGCGCGCAAACAGAGCGACAATGCCCCGGAACAATTGCCGACGTGCCTTAGGAGGTTCCGCAGACCCGGTCGCCGCCGCCACCAACCGACGCTATGCCGCGCCGCGTTCCATATCTTTGATATGGTCGCGTGCGATGAACCACTGCGCATAATCGTTCATGATTTTGCCCTTCGTCGTTTCGCCTGTCTACACCGCTATCGTATGCCAGGACGCGCGCCGATCGAACTGATTTAGCCGTTTCTAAATCACTTGAGGTGCGCCGTCGATCTGGCGGACTGCCTATCGTACACAGCAGGGGCGCTGCACATCGACAAGCCCGGACACGCCGATGGCGCATACGGGCTGAACGGGGATGGACTGGTGCTCACGCCGAGTGCCTTCAAATCCAGTCTCAATGGCTTGAGCTATCAGATTGTGCCGGAATTCATGCCTATGCTGATCTACAGCGCGCGCGGCGGCGGCAATTGGTACACGGAAACGCGCATCGACCCGGAATCCCAACTGCGGATCGCTTTTGGAGATGCGCCCGCGCGGATGCTGCTGGCGCTGTCACAGCCCGATCACACGTCGAGCCTGGCGCTGCGGCTGTTCCTGACGGCGGGCGCGGTGTCGCAGCAGTTGAAGCGGCTGCATCAGGCGGGGCTGGTCGTCTCGCAGCGGATCGGACACAAGGTGTACTACCGCCTGTCGGAGCGCGGGGCGAAGCTGGTCGGGCTGTTTTCGTAGTCACCACCCGGACGTATCGTTATGCGTCCCTACGAATGCGTCGATCGGATCACGGGCAGTCGCCTTTTGCCAATGT
Source organism: Anaerolineae bacterium (assembly GCA_034437395.1). Taxonomy (GTDB): domain Bacteria; phylum Chloroflexota; class Anaerolineae; order Aggregatilineales; family Phototrophicaceae; genus Flexifilum. The sequence continues at coordinate 33,275 of DAOTUN010000113.1, forward strand.
GTATTCGACCATGACGGCGTTGTCGTTGGGGTTGGACTCGATGATGCCGTCATTCGGGTCGATCGTCAGCGTCAGACGGTGCGCCTCGCTGTAATAGGTGGTCACGGTCAGGGTGACATCGACGCGCGCCGTCGCGCCTGGCTGGATCGCCGCGAAAGCGCCTTCACCGCGTCCCTGCACCGATCCGTCGGCGGCATAGGCATCGAGCACGAGCACCGCTCCGGCAGGTGCCGTCATACCGCCGTCGTTGACCACCTCCAGGCTGACCACGAACGGCGTATTGCACAGCGGCACAGTCGGCGCCAGGGCGACCGCGCCAACGCGCAGATTGACCGCGCCACTATTGGCGATCGGCGTGGTGGCGGGCGCGCCGTCTCCTTCACGGGGCACATTCGCTAAATTACCCGTCACCTGTACCAATTCCGCCAACACCCAGCCCTCGCCGCCGCCCAGTCGGACTTTAAGCCAGTCGCCTGCCGGATTGACTGCCAGCACATCGGTGGTCTGTCCTGATGTGAACGAGGCGATCCGGTCGAATGTCAACCCTGGGCCGCTGCGCACGTTGATAGCGCGGTCGAAGCTGGCGATCGGCGGCGCGCTCAATGTCGGCGCCTCGGTCGGTGACTGCGTGACGACGATCGCCGGGGTGAAGGTCGGCTGCGGCACAGCGGGCGAATCGGCGGTGGGGGCGAGAGGGGTGAGCGGACTCGGAATCGCGGTTCGGGTGGTCGTCGGCATGACTGCGATGCCTGATCCGGCGATGACGGTGATCGCGCTGGTGGCGGGGGCGCTGGCAGACCCGTCGGCGCGATAGGCGGTGATAGCAATCTGGCGCGTGCCGATCCCTGCTGCCGTCCAGCCGTGCGCCAGCGTGAACGCGGCGGCGCCCTCCGGGTTGGCGTCTCGGATGGTGGCGATCACAGCCGCATCGATCCCGATCTCGACCCGATCGATATCGGCGCCGGCGTTGGCGATCTGCGCCTGGATGTAGACGGTGACGCCTTCCGCGTAGGGCAGATCGGCGGACGGCGCGGTCAGGGTCACCACTGGAGTGCCGCTGATCACGCTCGACACCGATGCATCGAGATTGCAGCCCGCCAGCATCAGGGCGGCAGCCAGGACAAACAGAGTGATCAGCGCGCGGTCGATCGAGCGCGCGAAATGTTTGGAAGTGAGCGTGTGCATGGCAACGAGTCCTCTGACGGATGTTCCGTGCCTAGCTTAACCCACCATCCCAGTGTTTTCGACCGTCGTTATTCCAGCGCTGTTCCGCCGCTATTCGGTCGTGAATCCGGCGCTGAACATGCCTGTCTGCTGTACCTCGACCGGAAAGCCGTCGAGTTCGTCGGGGATGCGCTCGGACAGCGGCAGGTCGGCGTTGGCGACAGCGCGATCGACCATCACGACGATGCACACCTGACGCGGCGCTTCGGCGGCGCGCGGCTGTCCGACGGGTGTGGCGCGGCGGTTGGTGTAGCCGATCGCCAATCCGACAACGTGTGATTTCGCCATCAGCATTTCGGCGTAGCGTTCCTGCACCACCTGCGCACGGCGCAGCTCGGCTTGGGTCGGATCATAATTCGACATGGAAAACCTCCTCTAAAATGTCACGTTGAGCGCATCCAATACCACATCGATCGGTGTGAAGATGGTCGCCAGGTCGCTGCCTGCGAACAGCAGCCCGACCGCGTTCTGACCCTCGGCATCGACGATCAGCGATCCGCTGTCACCGCCTTTGCTCATCGGCTCGGTGATCACCTGTCCGACGAATCGGGCGCTCTTCTGACCTGCCGCCGTGCTGTAGCCGACGTTGACGGTGGCGTTGATCAGCGTCACTTTACCCTCGGTATAGTCGGTGGTGCGTCCATATTTGCGCACGCGCATCCCCAGGGTGACGCCTTTGGTGCCGGTGATGGCGCCGATGTTCTGGATCGCGTCGCTGAACGCCGCCGCATTGATCGGACGCGCGACTGCGCCATCGACACGGTTTTCCGGCGCGGCTTGCGCTTCGGGCATGATCGGGACGATCGGCATGGCGGGTGCGGCGGCGCTGGATGCGCTGAACGCTGCCGCTGGCGTGGCTATGCTCGCCACCTGTTGTTTCGATCCGAGCAGACGCAGGATCAGATTGACGAGTCCAACGACGATGGCGACCAGCACATTCCCGCCGCCCGGCTGCGGATTGGGGGAGGGCACAGGTTCCGGTTTTGGCGGCTGGATCGGATTGGGTGTGACGGTATCCCCGATGTATTTGAGCGCGATGAAGCGTTCAAGGATGGCGACGGTATCGCCAGGCTGTTTGCCGCCGTCCATCGGACCGGGCTGCAGGATCGGATCGGTCGGCATGGCGTCGTTGCTGTTCGCCAGCACATGATTGTTCGACAGGATCAGCCGCTGTCCGCTGGCACGGTCTTTGACGATCGCGCCCAGCGTACCGGCGGTGACTTTGTAATGTCCAATGCTGACGCCAGCCGGGATGGTGGGGCGATGACGGTCGCGCGCGGTCAGGGGCACCTGATTGGCACGCAGATAGCCGATCTCGATTACGTCGGTGCGCACGCCCTCGATCTGGCGCGGCACCAGGTCATCGACGGTGAGCGCGGCGATCGGCAGCTTTTGCTCGACCAGCACGACGATGGCGACCTCGCCGTTTGCCTCGTCCTGCGCGTTCTTGTAACCGACAGCGACGCCGACGACGTTGCGCTTTGCCAGCAGCGATTCCTCGTGTGCCGCCTGCGCCTCAAAGATGGTGTTTGCAGACATTCATGATCTCCCTTTTTGGCGGGTCTGGCACGCCAAACTTCTACGATTGCGTGCATGGTGGACGCATCGTTATGCGTCCCTACGTCGATTATAGAACCAGAGCGTAAAACCCACCAGCTTTAGCGGTGGGATGTAAGCGCTTCGCTTGCTTTAGCCGCGTGAAGAATGCTAGAATCGATCATAGGGTCAGTCAGCCTGTCCATTGTGCAGTCACATCGAGAATCAGAAATACAGGCTGCTGGACGGTAACACCGTCCGCATTGGCAAGTACAAATACAGGTACGTCCGGCACCGCCCGCTGCGCGGGACGGTGAAAACGCTGATCGTCAAACGGGATGCCGCCGACCGGCTGTGGCTGATTTTCAGTGTGGTGGAGACCGTGCCAGACCCGAAAGAACCCACGATCAGTCACGTGGCGGGGTTCGACTTCGGGCTGAAGACGTTTCTCACCGACCACACCGGAAAGCGCTACACTGCGGGGCTGCATCATCTGCTCGCCCTCAAGCGGCTGCGCCACATGCAGTCGCGCAAGGACAAAAAGCCGCGCGGTACAAACAACCGCAAGAAAGCCGCCAGGCTGATCGCGCGCACACACATCCGCATTGCCGACAAGCGCCGGGACGAACACTACAAGCTTGCACATGCCCTGTGCGACCAGTACGACCTGCTGTGACCTGACCTTGGACCGCGATCACAACGCGGCGATCAACATCCTTTACGCCGGGGCGTCGGCGTATACTGCCGTAGACGCAGTAAGACCCCTGCTGGCAGGGGCAGCGTCGCCTGATGGTAGCAGCCCAAGCCTTTAGGCTTGGGAGTACGTCACTCTCTGATTCAATGTTCATCGACAACGGGCGGGTGTCGTGCGAAAATAAGCGATACTTTGCGAGACCGCTGCTTCAACCTAACGACAGGCAAACGCGATGACCCGGCGCTCAATTTCTCGATCGTCCCTGCTTGCTGTGGCACTGACCGCGCTGGCGGCGCTTGGCGCGTGTCAGCCGACCGCGCCCGCGCGCCAGTTCAGCATCGGGGAACAGATCGCTGCATACGACTTCAGCGCAGCGGACAGCTTCGAGCAGGGGACGTATGACGGCGCGATCCTGCGCATCGCGGAAGGCAGATATACCATCACGGTGCAGGAAGGCGACAACGCGCTGTGGTGGGGACAGGCGGGCGACGAGCTGACCGACGTGATCGTCACGGTCGAGGTCGAGCAGTTGAGCGAGCGCATCGAGAACGCCTACGGCGTGATGTGCCGCGTGCAGGGGGCGGTCGGACTGCCAATGTCGGTCGATCCGGCGCTGGCGGCGATCATGGCGGAGTCAACGGACGAGGCGACGCCGGAAATGACACCCGAAATGACGCCGGAAATGACCGATGAAGCAGCGTCCGAAGCGACCGACGATACTCTCGTAGAGTCGATCGATGATGCCACACCGGAAGCGACCCCAGAGGCGACGCCTGAGTCTGATGACGCGCTCGTCCGCGCCGGGGACGGCTATCTGTTCCTGATTCAGGGGAACGGTCAGTATGGTATTTTCCGGGCGCGCGGGCGTGACCTGTTCCCGCTGGTGGACTGGACGGCTTCGGATGCGATCGTACAGGGACGCGCCCGCAACCGACTGCGGGCGGTGTGCGCGGGCGATACGCTGGCATTCACCATCAACGATCGGTTCGTCGCGCAAGCCAGCGACAGCACCTACACGACCGGGCAGGTCGGTTTATCCGCCAGCGCCGCCACCCGTCTGGGTGCTCAAATCGCCTTCGACAACCTGATCGTCTCGTCGGCAGTGGCGGACTGAGCGGCATGGCATCGACGCCACCCACCCCACCTGTTGTCCCGACCGACGCGGTGATCCCGTCCGATCCGATGCTGGGCGGGGCGCTGGCGCATCATCCCAGCAATCGACTGCTGCCGCTGCTGACCGCCGCCCTGATCGGCGCGCTGATCGCGGGCGTGCTGGCGCTGACGGTCGCGCAGTCTGATGCCTGGTGGGCGCTGCCAGTCACCGTCGGTGGGGTGGCGCTGGCGGCGTCGGTGCTCGGCTGGTATGTGCTGCACAACTGGAACCGCGAGGTGGTGCTGTACCAGCGCGGATTCAGCTTTCGTGAGGGGTCACAGGTGGTCTATTTTGCCTACGACGAGGTGAAATGGGTCGGCGTGCGCGCAAGGCGACTGGCATATTTCGGCGGTCTGTACCAGCGCGATCGCTATCAGATCGATGTCGTCACCTATGCTGGCGATGCGATCACGGTGACGCCGCTGTATCAGCGCGTGCCGGAGCTGGCAGCCCGGCTGACGGAACAGGTCGATCGTCCGCTGCGCGTCGAGGTCGAGCGGGCGTGGCAGCGCGGCGAGACGATCACGTTCAGCGAGACGCTCGGTCTCTCGCGTGACGGGCTGACGCTGACGAATGCCGATCGCAGCCAGGAAAAGCTGGCATGGGCGGATTACAGCGGCTACAAAATCGGGCGTGGGGCGCTGGCGATCGCGCGCCGCGACGGGACGGTATTCACGGAAGCGCCGCTCGATGCGCTCTACAACCACACACTGCTGATCGACCTGCTCAAACAGCAAAAGCCGCGCGATGCTGCATGAGTACACCCTGCATCTGGTCGTCCCCAAGACGGGCGCGCTGACTCCTGAGATGCTGGAATGGGCGGCGGCGCACAGCGGCGATCCGCGTTTCCCGGAAGCCTATCATCCCTTTCGCAGGCTGAAGCCGCGCACGGTGGCGCGCGCGCTGCTGGCGCTCGATCCGTCGCTGATCGCGGAGCCGGGGGAGGGGGAGATCGTGATCCTGCATTACCCGCTGCGCGATCTGGGAGTCAGTCTGTCGCTGCACGATCGCGGGATCGTGGTGCGTTTTCCGCTGATGGGCGGATCGCTGGTACGGATCGTACTGGGCATCATCTATGTCTATGTGCGCTATCTGTACGAACAGGCGGGTTTCTGGAGCTATGATCCGCAGTTGAAGGTGATTTCGTATGCCGACGATTACCAGTCGATCGACGAGACCGCCGCGCTGCTGGATGGGCTGCTGCCGAGGCTGCTGGGGGGGTAAGCGCTTGACACGCCAGCTCATTTAGTGCCTCTTCACAAACCCCGCCCCCTCCTGCTGTCCAGATCGTGACCTTGCGCAATTGTTTAGCCCATGTTAAGTTTTAATCCGTGCGCGTGGTCTAGTCCACACCAGACCTCGGCGCGCGCCCACAATATTGGTTTACGTATACCCACATGGCATTTCAGGAGGCTGTATATGCGCAAGTTGTTTCGTGTAGGCGCTCTGCTCATGGTCGCGGCGCTGGTCTTGACGATCGTCGGGGGCGTGTCCGCCCAGGACGAACCCAAAATTCTGCGTACCGACATCGGCGCCAGTGATGTGCCGACCATCGACCCGGCAATCTCCACCGACGCCAGCTCGATCCAGATTCTTGAGATGACCTACATCGGGCTGACCTTCATCGCCGAAGACTCGTCCACTCAGCTCGGCATGGCGACCGCTTTCGAGACCGTTGAAAACGACGACGGCAGCGCGACCCACACCTTCACCCTGCTCGAAGGCGTGCCCTGGGTGCGCTACAACGCCGAGTCGGGCATGGTCGAAGAAGTGCTGGACGACGCCGGCGCAGTGCGCTATGTGACCGCCAACGACTTTGTTTACGGCTTCCTGCGCACGCTCGACCCCGCTACGGCTGGCGATTACGCCTACCTGCTGGCGAACGCGGTCGTAGGTGGCACCGCCTATAACAGCGGCGAAGGCGCGGTGGAAGATGTCGCTGTGCGCGCGATCGACGACTACACGCTGGAAGTGACCACCGTCAACAACTACGCCTTCACCCCGGCGATCCTCGGCTTGTGGATGGCGCGTCCGCAGCCGCAGTGGGTGATCGAGGAATTCGCTGAATTCTGGATCGAGCCCGCCAACTACACCGCTTACGGTCCGTTCACGCTCAAGGAATGGCCGCGCGGCGAGAGCCTCACCATCATCAAGAATCCGTTCTGGCCCGGCACCGACACGCTGCCTGTCCCGGCGCTGGACGAAGTCGTCTTCAACGTCATGGACGAGACCGTCGCCCTGACGTCCTACGAAGCTGGCGACCTGGATCGCACCGACACCGTCGCCGCTACCGAAATCCCCCGTCTCGACGCCGATCCGGTGTTGAGCGTCGAGCTGGCGCGTGGCGTGCTGCAATGCAGCTACTACGCTGGCTTTGGCATCAACAATCCCGCCATGAACAACGTGCATCTGCGTCGCGCGCTGTCCTATGCCATCGACCGCGAAGACATCGTGGAAAATGTCACCCAGGGCGGACAGCAGCCCGCTAAATTCTTCAGCAACATTGGTGTCAATGCTGCCCCGCTCCAGGGAGATTACCCGGAACTGGGTATCGGCTACGACCCGGACAAGGCACAGGAAGAGCTCGCCCTGGCGCTGGAAGAACTCGGTCTGACCGACGCCAGCGAGCTGCCCCCGATCAGCGTGCTGTTCAACACCAGCAGCCTGCATCAGTTGGTGTTCGAGGCAGTGCAGGCGATGTGGGCGGATGAACTGGGAGTCCAGGTCGAGTTGACCGCGCAGGAATTCGCCACTTATCTCGATCAGCGCTCGACCTTCCCGGTCTTCCGCGCCGCCTGGTGCAGTGACTATCCGGACGCGCACAACTTCCTGTTCGACGTGTTTGAAAGCACCTCGACCAACAACGACACCGGCTTCAGCAATGCCGAGTTCGACGCCCTGGTCGCCCAGGCAGCCAGCGAGACCGACCTTCAGACCCGTAAAGACCTGTACGCTCAGGCGGAACAGATCCTCGTCTACGAGGAAGCCGCCATTGCCCCGATCTACTTCTATGCCAGCCTCGAAATGACCAAGCCCTATGTCGAGCGCACCTATGCGCAGGGTTCGACGCAGCGCTTCGAGAACTGGGACATTTCGCGCTAACATTTTTCTCGCACGTAGGGACGAATTGTTATGCGTCCCTACGATGTGATAGGCGCCATTCCACCGTAATGCGAACGCCGGGGTTTAGCATGCCAAACCCCGGCGCCGAAATCGCTAAACATGCTGCCAACAATTTCTGATGCAATACAAAGTGTACGGAGTCCGCCCATGGGTCGCTTTATCGCCCGGCGCTTTTTATGGATGACGTTGGTCTTATTTCTGGTCTCGCTCGTCACATTTTTTCTGATGCGATCGGTGCCCGGCGGGCCGTTTTCGCGTGAAAAAGAAGTCCCCCCGCAAATTCTCGAAGCCCTCAACGCCAAGTACAACCTGGACGCGCCGCTGGTGCAGCAGTACACCGATTATGTCGGTGATGTGGTCGTGCCGCGCGTGACTGACTCGACCTGGCGGCGCACGATCAACGAGGACTACCTGCTCAATATCCCTCTGCCGGGTGGCTATGCGCTGCGCTGGATGAACTTTGGTCCGTCGTTCCGAGACCGCAACCGCACGGTGAGCGCGATCATCGCCTTTCATCTGCCCGTGACCATGCAGCTTGGGCTGGCGGCGCTGATGGTGGCGCTGGTGGTCGGCATCCCAGCGGGGACGATCTCGGCGCTGCGGCGCAACACCATTTACGACTACGCGGGCATGAGCATCGCCATCGTCGGCGTCTCGGTCTCGACCATCACCAGCGGACCGCTGTTGCAATATATTTTTGGCGTCAACCTGGGTATTCTGCCGCTGTCGGGGTGGGGGACGTGGCAGCATTTCATCCTGCCCGCGATCGCGTTGGGGTTCACCGAGAGCGCCATTATCGCTCGCCTGACCCGCGCCAGTCTGCTGCAGGTGCTGCACGAGGATTACGTGCGCACGGCGCGGGCAAAGGGCTTGCGCGAGCGCCATGTCGTGATCGTCCACACCCTGAAAAATGCGCTGATCCCGGTGATCACCGTGCTGGGCCCGATCACCGCCTTTCTGCTGACCGGATCATTCGTGGTCGAGCGCATCTTCGGCGTGCCAGGGATCGGGGAGGCATTCGTCACCAGCATCAGCGACCGCGATTATCCGCTGATCATGGGCATGACGCTGCTGTTCGCATTTTTGCTGGTGGTGTCGAACACGGTCGTGGACATTGCCTACGCCTGGCTCGACCCGCGTATCCGTTTCGATTGAAAGTGAACAGAGGAACGCATCATGGCGACCAAAATTGGCGAGATCGGCGGTGTCCCCGCCGTCGCAAAGCTGGAACCGCAGAGCGCGCAAAAAGGCGAAAGTCTGTGGGCAGACGCCTGGAAACGGCTGTCGCGCAACCGCGCCGCCATGCTGGGGCTGGTGATCATCCTGATCAACATCTTCATGGCGATCTTCGCAGATGTGATCGCGCCCTATCCCTACGACCTGCAAGACCGCGATTACAGCAATTCCGCCCCGGCGTGGCTGATGGGGGTATTTCCCAAGCTGTCCCCGCGTGACGAGGAATGGCGCATCAGCGGTGGCGAACTCCAGGTCGTGCATGGGCAGCGCGTGAACGAGGGCGACCTGCTGATCACCGGGGTGGGACGGGACGCCGAGGCGATCGTCGCCAACGTCGGCGGGACGGTGTTCGTCAATGGATCACGGCTGGAGCTGAGTCCGATCGCGCTGTTTGAGACGGCTGTCAGCGACGGTGTGACCGTCAACGTCCGCGACGAGGCGGTCATCCAGCCCGGCACTGTCCTGACCACCGACGCAGCCGGGGCGACCGTGACCGCGCCAGAAGGCGGGACGGTCTACCTGTTCGCGGATCGCCTGCTGGTGCGCCCGAACAATGTCGGCTATGTGCCGCTGAAAAACGAACATTTTCTGGGCACCGACAACCTCGGACGCGACATTTTCAGCCGCATCATCCACGGCGCGCGGGTGTCGCTGCTGGTGGCGTTCATCGGGCCGCTGGTCAGCTTCTTCATCGGGCTGCCATACGGACTGATCGCCGGGTATGCCGGGGGACGTGTCGATAACATCATGATGCGGATCGTCGATCTGATGTATGCCTTCCCGACGCTGCTGCTGATCATCCTGTTCATGGCGCTGTTCCGCACCAGCTTTGCCAGCTACGAGCCCGGCTCATTCGCGGCGACATTGGGCGCGATTGACCGGGCATCAGGCGGGATGTTCTTCATCTTCATCGGCGTGGGACTGACCTCGTGGATGCAGCTCGCCCGACTGACGCGCGGACAGGTGTTGTCGCTGCGCGAACGCGAATTCGTGGTGGCGGCGCGCTCGCTCGGATCGACCAACCGCAACACCATCATTCGTCATATCTTCCCGAACATCCTGGGACCGATCATCATCGCGGAAACGCTGACTATCCCGACCTATATCCGCTACGAAGCCTTTCTGAGTTTCATCGGTCTGGGCGTCAACGCGCCTACGTCGAGCTGGGGCACGATGATCTCGGACGGATCGCGGGCGATCGCCTCGTATCCGTTTCAGGCGATCTTTCCGGCGCTGGCGCTGTTCCTGGTGATGTTCGCCTTCAATTTCCTGGGTGATGGGCTGCGCGATGCGCTCGATCCGCGTATGCGCGGGGTGGATTAGAGCCGGTAATGCAGTTTCAGTGAATCACGATTTCTCTACGGACGCATTGCATCCGTGATTCACTGATGGACAAACAATTTAGAATTGGCGCGATCGAAACAGGGACGCATAACAATGCGTCCGCTGGAATGATTGCGTCAGGTTTAATTTGTTTCTCCATGAGTTTGTGGTGCGGGTGAACATGTTACACTAGCCTTCTACAGTCGATTGGAAAGGCAGCGCTATGCAACCGATGCTGGTCGAGGAAGCAGTCGCAGTGCGAATCATGCAAATGGCGGAAAAAGATCGACGCACGATCAGCGAGATGCTGATCGATATTCTCGATGAACATGAATATGCTGTGGCTGAGCAACAGCGTAAGCTCGAACTGTTTATCGGCAGCATCGACATGCCCGTATCTGCCCTTTCCGAGCGCACACGCGGCATTTTTGCAGACCCCGCACCGACCGCTGAGCACGGCAAAATATGATTTTGATCGACACCAGCGCTACGGCGTTAGGGCACGCGCGAGACGGCGGCGCTGAATCTCGGTCACGACCAGCAGACTGATCACCCCGTTCAGGACCACGATCACCGTGCTGCCCTCGTGACCGAGCACCCCGATCGGCAGCGGCAGATCGATCACGAACGCCCCGGCGATCAGCACCACGATCACCGCCAGCGAAAATACGATATTCTGCCACACCACCCGACGCGCCTTTTTACTGAGCGCGATGGCGAACGGGATCAGTTCGAGCCGATCGCCCATCAGCACCAGATCGGCAGTTTCCAGCGCCACATCCGACCCCGCCGCGCCCATCGCCACGCCGATCGCGGCGGTCGCCAGCGCGGGTGCGTCGTTAACGCCGTCGCCGACCATCGCGGTCGCGCCGACCTCCTGTTGCAGTCGCTCGATCGCGTGAACCTTGTCCTCCGGCATCAGGTCGGCGTACACCCGCGTGATCCCGACCTGCTCCGCGATCGACGCCGCGACGCGGGCATTGTCTCCAGTGAGCATCGCCACCTCGACCCCCATCGCGCGCAGCCGTGCCACCACGCCCACCGCCTCCGGGCGCACCTCGTCCGCCAGCGCGATCATGCCCATCCAGGCATCGTCACTCATCACACCAATCGTCGTCCTGCCGTCGGCGATCAGTCGCTCATGAGCGGACTCCAACGCGGCAGGCAGCGGGGTGATCGCCGTCAAATACGAGATACTGCCGACGGTGATGCGCACGCCGTCGATCGTTCCGCTCACGCCGCGTCCTGGCGTCGAGTCGAAGTCGTTCACATCGTGCAGCGTGACGCCGCGCGCGTCTGACGCAGCTACCACCGCAGCCGCCAGCGGATGCTCGGATCGGCGCTCGATTGCCGCCGCCGCGCCCAGCAGATCGAGTTCTGTAGCGCCTGAGGCAGTCACGAGATCGGTCACGACGGGCTGTCCGCGTGTGAGCGTCCCAGTCTTGTCGAAGGCGACCGCCTTGATGCCCGCCAAGCCTTCCAGATAGGCGCCGCCCTTGAATAACACCCCACCGCGCGCCGCCGCCGCGATCGCGGAGATGAACGATGCCGGGGTGCTGATCACCAGCGCGCACGGCGATGCCACCGTCATCAGCACCATCGCGCGGTAGAAATTGTCCTGAAAATCGGCGTTGAACAGCAGCGGTGGGATCACGATGAACAGCGCCACCGCGCCGAGGATGCACGCCGCGTACACCTGCTCGAAGCGGTCGAGGAAGCGCTCGGTCGGCGCCTTGCTGTCCTGCGCCTGCTCGACCATCGTGATGATGCGCGCCAGCACGGTATCCGCCGCAGCGGACATGGCTTCGATGTCGAGCGAACCCTGTTTATTCAGCGTTCCGGCGAATACCTTTTCACCGACGGTCTTCTCGACCGGGATCGACTCGCCGGTGATGGCAGCCTGATCGATGGCGCTGTGTCCGTAGCGGATCGTGCCGTCCACTGGGATACGGTCACCGGGCTGAATGACGATCAGGTCGCCCGCGCGGATCGCCGCGATCGGCACGGTGACTACTTCTTCGCCGCGCTTGACCTTTGCCTCGGTCGGGTACAGCTTGAACAGACTCTTGATCGCCTGGCGGCTGCGCCCGATCGCGTAGTTTTGCAGCACATTGCTCAACGAGAACAGGAACAACAGCAGTGCGCCCTCGCGCCACTGATCGATCATCGCTGCACCGAGTGCAGCCAGGATCATCAGCATATCCACGTCGATCTTGCGCGCCGCCAGGCTCTTCAGCGCGCCGCGCAAGCCAAAGATGCCGCCGGTCACATACGCGGTCACGTTCAAAAACAGAATCAGCGCATCGGGGGCGCGCTGGCTTTCCGCCCATAGACTGCCCAGGATGGCGATCAGCGTGACCACCACAAAACGCGGTTCGAGCCATGCCTGAGAAAACCAGGACGGTTTTTCATCGGATGCACGATCAGATTTAAGCGCGGGTTGTGTCACAGCAATCATTGCGTTCGCCTATTTTTTGCGTATTGACACTATTTATTTTAACTCAGGTTAATCCACAGGTCAAGCGGTCTGTGAGCCATTCGATAATCCAGAGCGACTCAATTTTGTAACAAGAGTTAACACCTTGCCGAGGGCTGATGTATAACGTTAACTCACTCATCACACCATGACTGCCAGGATTATTGACACGACCAACGTCGCCCCCGCATCCTGTTTCCATCTGATGGGTACTATCCACGAATTCGTCTTTGCGGAATCGACTGCACGCGCTTTCGATTTCTGGATGAGTACCATGACCGAAATTTATAAACCACTGACCGCACAGTCACGAGTGCGCATGATCATCGACACGCGGCGATCGGGTCTGCTGCCCATGACCTACACCATGCAGCATACGCGCCGCTGGCTGCGCGAAACCCCGGTTCATCCCCCGGCGCGCGTGGTACTGCTGCACAACAACGATCGCATGGTCAGCCTGATGAGCAGCTTCATGCAGACGCTGCGTCTCGGACATCTGACGGTCAAAACGTTTGGACGCGATGAGCGCGACGCCGCGGTCGCCTGGCTGCTGGAGTCGTTCTAATCCGGGTGGCGGACAATGCAGGCATTTGTCCCTACAGCGCTGCGGCGATTCGATCCATAATCGGCGCACCGCGCACGCTGCGCTGATCCGCACACCGGAGATGACTCGATGACCTCTCATTTCACAGACTCGTTCACCGCACCGACCGATGCGCTCACCGATCTGACGCTGACCGAAGCGCGGGCGCGCCTGGATGACCGCAGCCTGTCCGCTGTCGATCTGGTGCGCGCCTGTCTCGATCGCATCGCCACCACCGACGCGACCCTGCACGCCTTTCTGACGGTGACGGGCGAACGCGCCCTCACTCAGGCGGCGGACGCCGATCGCGCCCTCGATGCAGGCGAACGCCGTCCGCTGTTGGGCATTCCGCTGGCGGTCAAGGATATTCTGTCCACCCAGGGCGTCGAGACGACCTGTGGCTCGCTGATCCTCAAAGGCTATGTGCCTGTCTACACCGCGACCAGTGTACGGCGGCTCGAAGACGCGGGCGCGATCGTGATCGGCAAGACCAACCTCGATGAATTTGCGATGGGATCGAGTACGGAAAATTCCGCCTATGGTGCCTCGCGCAATCCCTGGGATACCGCGCGCGTGCCCGGCGGCAGCAGCGGCGGCAGCGCGGTGGCGGTGGCGGCACGTCAGGCGCTCGGCGCGATCGGCACCGACACGGGCGGCAGCATCCGGCTTCCGGCGGCGTACTGTGGCGTCGTCGGCTTGAAACCGAGCTACGGGCGGGTGTCGCGTTATGGGCTGATCGCCTTTGGTTCGTCACTGGACTGTCCGGGTCCGATGGCGCGCACCGTCGAGGACACCGCGCGCCTGTTCGACGTGATGGCAGGGCACGACCCGCTCGACTCTACCAGCGTCGCCGCGCCCGCGCCCGACTCGACCGCACGGCTGCGCGACGGCATCGCCGGGCTGCGCGTCGGTGTGCCGCGTCAGTATTTCGTGGACGGGATGCAGCCGGAGGTCGAACGGGTGATCAAAGCCGCGATCGAGCGGATGCGCGACCTGGGTGCGCACATCGTCGAGATCGATCTGCCGCACACCGACGAAGCGCTCGCCGTGTATTACATCATCGCCCCGGCGGAGGCGAGCGCCAACCTCGCCCGCTTCGACGGCATCCGCTTTGGCGCGCGCACGCCGCGCGGCGATCTGTGGACGACCACCAAAGCGACGCGCGGGGAGGGGTTTGGCGCCGAGGTGAAGCGGCGCATCATGCTGGGCACCTATGCGCTGTCGGCGGGCTACTATGACGCCTACTATGGCAAGGCGCAGCAGGTGCGCACGCTGATCAAGGACGACTTCGATCAGGCGTTCACCCAGGTAGACGTGATCGCCGCCCCGGTCGCGCCGACGACCGCCTTTCGTTTTGGCGAAAATGTCGATGACCCGATCCGAATGTATTTGCAGGATGTGTTCACCATCCCGGCGAGCCTCGCCGGGGTGTGTGGGCTGAGTCTGCCATGTGGGATGGATGACGCCGGGATGCCGATCGGGTTGCAGTTGATCGGGGCGGCGTTTCAGGAGGCGACGCTGCTGCGGGCGGCCTATGCCTACGAGCAGTCGTAACGCTGGCACACGCTGGCGCCGACGGTGGGCTGACCAGGCTGGTAAACTACACCCTTCTCAGGCGCGATCCTCGTCGCTCTGTTCGCGGTAGAAACGCGCCCATTCCGCCGCGAAGTCGTCGTTGCCGTAGACGACATCGGGATTACGCGCGGGCAGCTCGCGCATGACCACCGGGGGCAAATCCGCAAACACTTTCTGCACGAAGTAGATCATTTCGTTGACCTGGATCGCCGCGTTGAGCCGATGCACCAGGATCGACAAGCTGTACACCAAGCCGACGATCACCGCCTTGGTCAGCAGTGTCCAGGGCAGATAGGCGATCAGCGCCCCGAAGAAGGTCGGCAGCAGCAGCGAACGCAGGAAATACAGCCGATACATATGGGCGTGCAGCCGGATCAGCGTGACGTGGGTGTCGGTCTGCAAATGTGAGAACGTGCCGACGATGTAGGCGGTCACGCGCGTGCGCTGGCGCCGCCGCGCCCACAGTGGGCTGTTATCGCTGGTGAGACGGAATCCCTGAGCGGCGCGCTGGATATAATAGCGCCTTCCATCGGCGAACAGATCGCGCAGATGCAGCTTGGTCATGGTTGGGCGGGCGCTGTCGAGCAAAATGCGTAAGCAGTCGGTCGCGGGTGCGCCGACCGCCAGCGCCGTCGGCGGGTACAGCCGCACTAGCGCTTGCAGTAAAAAGCGGTTGAGTCCGGCGTGCCTGCTGGCACGCCGTCGGCTGGTGCGCTTGGAGTCGGCACGGTTGGGAGTCGTCATGCGCGCCGCCGTCCGCTGACAATGAGCGCGATCACCAGTGCGACGGCGAACAACGCGGCGGGGGGCATCCAGCGCGTATCGACCGGGACCGCGGGCAGGGTCGCGGCGCCGGGGACCGGCTCGACGCGCACGATCGTGAAACGGTCGGTCACCTGGTGCAGCGTGCTGGCATCGATCGACTCACGGTCGCTGAGACGGGCGATCAGCGCATCGTAAATGCCGGGCGCCCGCCGTCGAAACAGGTGCAGCACCCGCAGCGCCTCACCGGAATTGGTGACGGGATACGCCCGACCTGCATAGACGGTGCTGCCGCGCTGCACGGTCACATCGGGCTGCGCGATCAGGTTGCGATACCACGATGGACGATCTCCCCATCCGGACACCATGTAGACCTTGCTGCCATGCACCTGATAGGTGATCGGGGTGTGGCGCGGCTGTCCGCTCTGGTGTCCGCGCGTGGTCAGGATCATCACGCCGAGCATGTCGAGCAGATTGCCCAGCCCGACGCGGTAGCCCCAGAGAGGAAGGCGCATCACGTTGCGTGCCGTACCGTGCGGATAGGGGATAAAACGCTCGATCGTCATCAGCAGAATTCACCATTCGGTTTAGCGTGCAGGCGGACACAGCCTGATGCGTCTCTGTGGCATCGTATCACCAGCCATTTGCGGTCTTGATCTTGTTATACGCATCCAGCAGCTTTTTGAAGCGCGACTCGGCTTCGGCTTTGGGAAGGGTGCTGGTGTCGGGATGCACCTGACGCGCCAGCCTGCGAAAGGCGGCTTTCACCTCGTCGCCGCTGGCGCCGCGCCCCACGCCGATCAGGGCATAGCAGCGATCCAGCTCGGTCTCGCGCGGGACGAACAGCGACGGATTGGCGCCCGTGTGGTAGCCACTGGCGCCCGTCGCCTCGTTCCAGCCGGGATTACTCCAGGTGGTATAACGCGGCGGCTCGTCGGTGCTGCGCTGTTCACGACGAAACGCTTCGCGTCCGATGGCATAATCCGCATCTTTCCAGAACGCCTCGCTGCCAAAATTGGCGACCATCCAATTGCCTTTGAGCGAGAGCGGCGTGCTGACCCACACGCGGTAGCAGGGCAGATTGCGAATCGCCACATCGGGTCCGTACCAGACCTCGCGTTCGTCGCTGCGGTTGGTATAGGTCTTGAAATGCACCTGTGCGACGCGCGGTGGGGCGCTGCCCGCCTGGGAATAAGTATAAAAGCGATCGCGGTAGAGCGCGTGCAGACCAAGAAGAGTCTCGTCCTGCGCCCCCGCTGTGCCGTCCGAGGGCGCCAGCGCCGCCGCGATCAGAAACAGCGATCCGACGCCGATGCGCGTATTCTCGCTCAGGATGCGCTTGAGGATGCGCGGTTTGGGCAGGTCGTCCAACAGGTGAATATGTACGACGCCGCTGCTCCAGGTGTGCGCGATCAGATGACCCGCCGGGTCGATCGCCGTGCTGCGCACGCTGTCGATGGCGGCGATCTGCTGTCTGAGCCAAATTTTGGGTTCGAGAGGCATAAGGTTCAACGAGCGCTGGTGTGTGTGTATCCGACAAGTGCAGGTATTGTACAGCGGGTTGCGTCGCGTGCGCCGACGAATTGGTGAGTTGTGGATGTGAAGGGGTTGTGTAACGTAACCAAAATCATTGCGCGATGCAATCGATTGCGTTACTATCTACAATGCAGCATTCACTTAAGTTCTCTCTTTTCGACCATTGTACCAATAATCAAGTCAAGGAGATTTACAGATGAAACCTGTTATGAGATTGGCGTTCGTCGCTGCCCTGATGCTCTCTGTTATGGGAGCGGGCATGGCGAGTGCGCAGGCGGCTGGCTGTCCTGAAGGACTGTTTTCGATGGCGAGCGCCGAGCTGGAAAGCGCCTGTGCGGGCGATCTGGCAGGCATGGTCGTCACCATGACCGGTCCGTTCACCGACGCCGACGAAGTGAAATTCAACAACGCCGTCGCTGAATTTGAAGGCTGGACGGGCATCGACATCCAGTACACCGGCTCCAAGGAATTTGAAGCTGTCATCCGCGCAGCCGTCGAGGGCGGCGCCTCCCCGGACATCGTTGACTTCCCGCAGCCCGGTCTGCTCAAGGACCTGGTTGAAGACGGCTACGTCGTCGATGTCAGCACCTTTATGAACGCCGAATGGCTCGAAATGAATTACAGCGAGAGCTGGCGGGACATGGCGAATATCAACGGCATCACCGCAGGCGTGTGGAACCGTTTCAATGGCAAGAGCCTGGTGTGGTATCCCAAGCAGGCGTTCGAGGCTGCTGGCTACACCATCCCCACGACCTGGGATGAACTGATCGCCCTCAGCGACCAGATCGTCGCGGACGGGTCGTCCCCCTGGTGCGTCGGTATCGAGTCTGGCGCCGCGACGGGCTGGGCTGCCACCGACTGGATGGAAGAAGTGATGCTGCGCACCACCTCGCTGGAAAATTACGACAACTGGTCGTTCCCGGCTGATGCGGCGAATCGTCTGTCGTTCACCTCACCGGAAGTCATGGTCGCGGCTGAGACGCTGGCGAGCATCTGGTTCACCGAAAATTATGTCAATGGCGGACGTGAGTCGATCGCTGGTACGTCGTTTGGCGACGCCCCGGTAGCGATGTTCGACAGCCCTCCCGCGTGCTATATGCACAAGCAGGGTAATTTCATCACCAGCTTCTTCCCAGAGGGTCTGGTCGCGGGCGAAGATTACGACTTCTTCTACCTGCCGCCGATCGATGAAGCCTACGGTCGTCCGTTCCTGGTCGCTGGCGACATCTACAGCATGTTCAACGATCGCCCCGAAGTACGCGCCGTGCTGGACTTCTTCTCGCGCGGTGAGTCGGTCAAGGGCTGGCTGGCGGCTGGCGGCGCGCTGTCACCGCACAACGACACCGATCTGGCGTGGTATGGCAGCGATGTCGAGCGCGGGATCGCCGCCCTGGTGGCGGACTCGACCAGCGTGCGCTTCGACGGCAGCGACCTGCAGCCGGGCGCTGTGGGCGCGGGCTCGTTCTGGAAGGGTATGACCGACTGGGTGAGCGGCACCGTTGACCTGGAAACGGCGCTGGCGGAGATCGACGCCGCCTGGCCTACTGAATAAAACCACGCTCGCAACGCGCGTGTGTAAGGCTATTCCGAACAGGGCAGCCGCCACAGGCTGCCCTGTTCTGTTATACCGACAAAAAACGGGTTTCATTGAGAGTTAAGGCTGAACGATGGAAAATATTCAGACACGCACCGATCAGCGCTTCAATCCACCTGATTTTCTGATCGCGGTGGCGCTGGTGGCGGTGACCTTCGCCGGGCTGTACGGCGGGTTTGTCTTTTTGCGCGACAGCACGATCTCGCCCTTCATCACAGCGATCATCGCCATCGTGTGGGGAGTGGGCGGGGTGGCGGCGCTGTTCTTCGTCGGCAATCAGTTCGTCGAGACTCTGCCGAACGGCTGGTCGGCGCGCCTGCAGCCGTTCATCTTCGTTGGACCCGCCGTCGCGCTGCTGGCGTGGTATCTGGCGGTGCCGACCATTCGCACTCTGGCGTTGAGCTTTCAGAACGCCGACTCCGATGCCTTTGTCGGGCTGAACAATTACGGCGCGGTCTTTTCGTCGCGCATTATGCTGGAGGCGTTTTCCAACAATCTGCTGTGGATGGTGGTCGGGACGACGCTGACGGTCGGATTCGGCTTGATCATCGCCATCCTTGCCGATCGCAGCAGCTTCGAGCGCGCTGCCAAGTCGCTGATCTTCCTGCCTATGGCGATCTCGATGGTCGGCGCCGGCGTGATCTGGAAATTCATCTACGATCTCAACCCGGATATCGGTCTGGTCAACGCCGGAGTCACCTCGCTCGGCGGTCAGCCGCAGGACTGGCTGCGTCAGGTACAGCCCTGGAACAACCTGTTTCTGATTGTCGTCATGGTGTGGCTGCAAACGGGCTACGCGATGGTGCTGATCTCGGCTGCCATCAAGGGCATTTCCGACGAACTCCTGGAAGCGGCGCGCGTGGACGGCGCCAACGAATTCACGATTTTCGTGCGCATCATCATCCCCAATATCGCTGGGACGCTGCTCACCGTCATCACGACGGTCATCATCTTCACCCTCAAGGTTTTCGACGTGGTGATGGTGATGACGGGTGGACAGTTCGGCACCGAGGTCATCGGCGTGCGCTTTTATCGTGAGATTTTCACCAACGACAATGCCGGCTACGGTTCCGCGATCGCCGTCGTGCTGTTACTCGCGGTCATCCCGGTGATGATCTACAACCTGCGCGAATTCGGCAAGCGCCGAGCCTTTTAGAGGAGCGATCATGAACCGCAGTAAACGACGTGCCCTCTGGATCGTCAATGGTGCCCTGCTGCTGATCGTGATTGGCTGGACGATCCCGACACTGGGCTTGTTCGTCTCGTCTTTCCGCCCGCGCGACGACATTCGCAGCAGCGGCTGGTGGACGATGGTGCCGCATCGCGGCTGGGTGGCGACGGGCGAGACTCTGCCGCTGCCTGAAGGCGGTACGCGCGATGTGCCTATCACCATCGAGGGCACGACCGCGCTCTACGACGACTGGCTCGATGGCGTGACCGTCAGTGATGGGCGGCAGATCGTGTGGAATGGCAATCTGCGCCTGGGCAATCTGGAAGTTTACCGCCAGGAATGGACTGCCAACGCCCGCTTCACGCTGGACAATTATGGCGAGGTGCTGTCTGGTCGCCAATATGAGATTCGCAATGCCGACGGCACGACCTCCAACGTGCAGGGCGTGAACCTGCTCAATTCTTTTCTCAATTCACTGACGGTGACCATCCCGGCGACGATCATTCCGATCCTGGTGGCGGCGTTCGCAGCATACGGCTTTGCGTGGATGAAGTTTCCGGGGCGGCGGCTGCTGTTCATCGGCGTGATCGCGCTGCTGGTGGTGCCGCTGCAAATCGCGCTGGTGCCGATCCTGCGCGATTATGTCGAGCTCGACCTGAACGGGACCTATCTCGGTCTGTGGCTGGCGCACTCCGGGTTTGGTCTGCCGCTGGCGACCTACCTGCTCTACAACTACATCAGCGGGCTGCCACGCGAGCTGCTGGAGTCGGCGTTCATCGACGGCGCCTCGCATTTCACGGTATTCGTGCGGCTGGTGCTGCCGCTGTCGGTGCCGGCGCTGGCGTCGTTCGCCATCTTTCAGTTTTTGTGGGTGTGGAACGACTATCTGGTCAGCTTCATCTTCCTGGGGCTGAACAGTCAGACACAGGTGTTGACGACCCAGATCGCCAATCTGGTCGGTCAGCGCGGGCAGGACTGGCACTTACTGACTGCTGGCGCGTTTGTCTCGATGATCGTGCCGATCCTGGTGTTCTTTGGCTTACAGCGCTATTTCGTGCGTGGGCTGATGGCGGGGTCGGTGAAGGGATAACCTGAATTTAACCCCATTCAAACCGAAGTTATCCCAAATTTGGGATATGGTTGGGATATAAATGCGGCGGTTGAGAGAAAAAACGATGTGGGATAACGCACATCTTCTCTCATCCGCCAATTGTTTGTGATTTTCAAACCTTCGATGAGCCTGTCGTCGCAGATTAAGCTGCTGGTCAAATCTCGTGCGCGGCTTGCTTATGCCGATCAAGGCTGACTCGTGTGCAGGTACGCTCAAATAAAGGGTTCCGCGTGCGGGGTCACAAAGCGGTTTCGCACGCCCACGTCCACGCCATGAACTGAAAGCCGTGCTTCTCGACGATCGGACGGCTCATCGGGCTGGCGTCGATGGTCAGATAGCGCGCGCCCGCCGCGATCGCCGCCGCCGCGCGCACGGCGATCAGGTCGGTATAGATGCCGCGCCCACGATATGCCGCCCGCGTCGAGCCGCCCCACAACCCGGCAAACGCACTGCCAGGGATGATATCCATCCACGCCGTGCTGACCGGAATACCGTCAACATACGCGACATACAAGCGGATCATCTCCGGCGCAACACGCAGGTTGTCCGCCAGCATCACGGCAAACCAACCGTCGGCGCCCACAGCGGCGTCGTCAGGGTACACGTCGGTTTTGACGGCGATCACGTCCGCGATGCCCGTCGGGTCGGTAATACGGCGAATGTCGTGGGTCGGCTGCTGGCGCAGGCGATCGGGCAGGTGCGCCAGATCGAGGACGCAGATCGCTTCGGGTTCGCCGACCGTAAAGCCGTGTGCTTCAAGCCGTTCGTTGAGATCGAGGGGGGCGTCGTAGTCGAATAATTTCCATTCGAGATGGGTGATTCCCGGTTCGCCGCGAAAGAAGTCGAGCTCGGCGGCGATGGCGTCGTCGGCATTGTCGGACGTCAGATCGGAATGGATGACCACGCCGCGCCCGATGCTGTTGGCGATCAGGCGCACCGTGTGGTCGCCGCGCGCACGCCGCATCCCGACGATCGGGGCATCGATACGCTGTTCGGCGTCGTAGTGGGCGCGAATGTCGTTTAGATTCATGTCGATTGTTCCTATGGATTTTGCGCCGAGAATAGCATGTGTTCCACCATCACCGCCAGCGCCCGTTCACCGACCGGGATCGCTCCGTCGAACGTCAGGGCGAGACGCACATGCTGCCCGTCCGCAATCGCGTCCGCCGGGATCGACACGGCGTAATCCGCCAGTCCGTCGGGGGCGACCGGGAACGGTTCACCGACGGCTTGCCCATTCACCGTCAGCGTGACGACGCGCGCCTCCTGGTATGCCTGGGCGCGCAGCGTGAACCTATAGCCGCCGGGCGGGAGATCGACGTAGACCGACGCCGACTCCGCGCCGCCTGTCCAGCGTACATCGAGGTCGAACAGCGCTTCGGGATAGTCCCAGCCGTCCCCGATGTAAAGGGCGTCCGACGATGCGCCAATGTCGATCGAGTAAGTTCCCGGCGCGGGCTGATCGAGCGGCACGGGTGGACAACCGTCGGGGTGCCAGATGGTGCGGTAGACGACCGCGTCGCCCTCGGTCAGCAGCGGACAGACCAGATCGCGCCGGGCATTGAAAAATGTGGTGATCTCGTTGATGGCGTTTTGATCGGGGGCGATCAGGTCGCGGTGAACGACGAAATAGCCGATCCGCCATGCCGGAATCCGTTCGCGCAGCACAGCCTCGACATTTTCCGGTTCCAGGAAGCGCCGCTGACCGAGCCACGCCATCATCGCATCGTCAGTGTTCATGTAGAAGTAATGATAGGTGTTCACGCGCGAGATATGCCCGTTGACCATGCGCTTACCGTGAACGATGCCGTACCATTGCAGCGCGGAATACTCCGGTCTCCCGACATAGCCTTCGCCGGACGAACCGCCGGTCGGAATCTCCACCACGACCTGATCGGTGTTTTCGCGCCCGATAGCGTGATAGAAAGCGTAGTCGCGCGGGATCGGCTGCAACGGCAGCGGATCGAGAATCTGTGAGTCGAGCAGCCAGAGGGCGAACAAGCCGACCGCGATCAAGGCGCGGGCGCGCGGGCGGCGGCGGGTGAGCGCGGTCAGCGTGAGCAGCACGAACACCAGCGCGGGCAGCGTGAACACGGGCAAGAAGCGTTCCGGGTAGCGGAAGATGCCGCCGATGGCATTGTGCAGCAGCGTGTAGGGCATGGGGATGACGCTGCCCGCGACTGCGATCGAGTCGCCCACCGACAACGACAGCGGGATCGCCGTCAGCGCCAGCCACAACCAAGCCGTGCGCGGCAGCGCCCGACGCCGGAGCAGACTCCAGCCGATCAGCGCGATCACGACGGGCAGCACGAGCGCGCTGGCGGACACGTCCAGATTGCAGTTGTAGAGCAGGCACCCCGGAAATTTGATGTCGGCGGCGCGATCGGCGGGGGTGGGCGATCCGCCAGTGCGGTCGATCGCCAGCAGCGCGGGCAGTGTCCCGGTCGCGGTCAGCAGCGCGATCGCCAACACGCTCGCGATCATGATCGCCGCGATCGCCCGCAGCCGGCTTCCGCGCGCCCGCCACAGTGTCCAGAGTCCGTAGGGGACGATCACCGGGGCGTACAGCAGCGGATATTGCAGGTCGGTCAGCAGCATCGCCCACAGCGCCGCGCCGAGCGCGACGCCCCATCCGATCGCCGCGCGCCACGACCCGGCACGCACGATCCGACGCCAGGTCAGCAGCAGGATCGGCAGCCAGAAGCTGCCCATCAGGTTGATATTCGTCCAGCGAATGCTGCCGATCATCAGCGTCGAAAAGCCGACGACCGCGCCACCGACGAATGCCAGACCGGGCGCGATGCCCAGGTCGCGCAGCAGCAGGTAGTGCGCCCAGGCGGTCAGCGTCAGCGCCGCCAAGAAGACCAGGTTCATCCCGGTGATGGTGCCGCCGATGGCGTCCCCGATCGCCCAGACCGGAGTCCAGGCGACCGAGAGCGTGTGCAGCGCCAGACTGGAGGTGAGCGGCGCGAAGACGTAGTTGGTCTCGTACACGCTCAGCCCGTTGGACAGCGCGTGCCCGATCCACCAGAAATTCCAGTGAAAATGGTAGTAATCGCTGGTGACGCCGAAGTACGGATCATCGACCAGATGAGTCGCCGCGTTGAACAACGGCTGATACAGCGCCAGCAGCGCCAGCAGCGCGTAGGCGGCGGGCGCCAGCAGATCAGGGGGACGTATGGAGCGTTTCATTGCGCAACCGGATGTGTAGGGGACAATACGCGCATCGTCCGCCGCGATCATGCCATTATAGCGCAGGGCGGGCGTCGCGGTACGGCGGTGACAGACCAGCCATATCATGCGATATAATACAGGTGTTCTATGGAAAGTTTACTGGTTCGGGCTGTGTAGGAGGATCGTATCATACGGAGAATCGTGGTCACGGAATTCATTTCACTGGATGGCGTCATCGAAGCACCTGGCTGGACTGTGCCCTACTGGAACGACGAGATCGCCCAGTTCAAAGGGGATGAGCAGTCCAACATCGATGCGCTGCTGCTGGGGCGCGTAACCTATCAGGGCTTCGCAGCCGCCTGGCCGGACAGCAAGGATGAAGGCGCAGATACCATGAACAACCTGCGCAAATATGTGGTGTCAACGACACTGGACAAGGTGGAGTGGAACAACTCGACACTGATCACAGCGGATATCGTGGCGGCGATCACCCAACTCAAGCAGCAGGACGGTCAGGATATGCTGGTCTACGGCAGCGCCACGCTGGTGCAAACGCTCATGCAGCATGATCTGGTCGATCGCTATCGGCTGCTGGTCTACCCGGTCGTGGCGGCGATGACCTGCGCCAGCCCCGGCTGCACATCGAGCAGATAGCGGGTGACGATACCGCTCACCGTCTTCATGCGGCGGTCGCCATTGCCGTCGTAGGCGAAGCTGTGCGTCCCGACGCTGGTCAGGCGGTTGGCGCGATCCCAGGTATGTGCGTTCGCGCCGTCGTAGGTCATGTTGCCGTTCGGGTCGTAGCTGAACCCGGCGTCGGCGATCTGGTTGGCGGCGTTGTACGTGGTCATGATCACCGTCGGCGTCCCACCGTCAATGGCGACCGCCTCGCGCGTCCGGTTGCCCGCCAGGTCGAAGGCGTAGCTGTAGGCAGTTTCCGGGACGGACGCCAGGTCGTCATGGCGATGCTGGTCGGCGGCGATGACGCGCGCCAGCCCGTCGTAGGTGTACTGCCAGGTGTGCAGCCGATAGTCGCGGTTGGTCGCCAACTGTTTGAAGCGGACAGCGTACCCGCTCGACAGGTCATTGCGCTCCGCCCGGTTGCGGATTTCCAGTGTGTGTACCTCGTCGCCGATCAGCGCGATCGGCAGCGCCGCTTCGTTGGTGGTCGCGGCATAGCCGTCGAAGCTGTCCCAGTAGGCATGGTCGATGTAGAGGTCGCACAGACCGTGATCCGGTCCCATGCCGAGGGTCAGCGTCAGCTCGTCGCCGCTGAAAGCGATGCGCAGCGCCGCCGAGATGCTCTCGCTCCGTTTAAACGCACCGCTCTCTGTCCATGTCCCGCGCACGACCGTGACCGCCTCGTGATCCTTGTCGATCGTCGTGCTGCCCGCACCCGGTTGCATCAGCAGTTCCTGCGCTGTCGTGCGATTGCCGCGCCCATCGACGGTGTAGGCGAAGTCCGCCAGCGTGCGTCGTCCGGCGCTGTGCTGCAGGCGCGTCAGCCGCCCCGCCGCATCGTAGCGATAGCGGCTGGTCAGCCCATTGGCGCGCTCGGTCAGGATGTGCCGCCCACCCGCGTCGTAGGTGAACGCCGTCGCCTGGGCGTCCCAGTCGGTCAGCCCGATCAGCCGTCCTCTCGTGTCGTATTGATAGGTCACGTCCAGCCCGCCGGGCAGGGTCATGCGGGTGCGCAGTCCAGCGGCGTCGTACTGATAGCTGACCGTCTCGTCGATGCCCCCGCCGTTATGGTCGAAGCCGACACTGGTCAGGCGGCGCGCCGCATCGTGGCTGTAGGTCGTCTCACGGACGAGCGCGCTCGTCCCCATCTCGGTCATGCGGACGCGGTTGCCCGCCGCGTCGTAGCGGAAACCGTTTGCCAACCGTGCCTGGCTGGTCGAAGTCTACCATCGTATGCTCAAGCAGTTCACCGGCATCGAGCGCGGGCAGTTTCGCCTCGAACGCTCCCAACGCAACCATATTGGCTTGGCGCTTCGCGCATATGTCCGCCTTGAGCTTCACCGCTGGAAAACTCGCGTCTCCATTTGTGCCAGCAAGCTCACACCATCTGAAGTTCAAAGTCACAGATTACCTCCAATTTCGGTATAATAACTACGATGAAGGTTTTCAAAGATGAAATGGACTAGTTTGCATGAAAACAACTCATGTTAGCTTGTGTTCGTTGATATTCCTCGTGATTTCTCTGTTTCTACACAGAGGAAATTCTCACAGAGACGCTGTATTAGATACCGATTTACTCGTCTATAGTGTCTTCGATTATGACATCGGCAACACACTATATTTATATGATACAATCAATAATGAAAGTCAAATACTTTATTAGGATGAGGGTCGCATACGCTTTGAATTTAGTCCTAATGGACTGGTGGTATTTTCTACAGATTGGATATGGGAAAATAACGGCGAACTCTTTGTCTTGGATACAGGGGAAGGAGAATCCGGTTATCCTCTTGTAAACCTAAGCCAAGAAATCAACAAGCTTGGCTACCCTCTTGGATGGAGTGATGATGGCAACTATTTAGCCTTTGCATCCAAAATAGATGAAGGTCAACAACAAGCCATTTATATTTGGAATGGAACAACAACAACTGACATTACACCTCAGAACACGCTCGGTATTCCACAAGGTTTCGATATTGCTTGGAGTCCAGAAGGTCATTTAGCTTTTACAATCTGGTTTGGATCATCAAATTCTGATCCTCGTTCAGAAATTTATATATGGAATGGTAAGACAACGACAAATCTTAGCCAAAACATGAATGCTGAAGACCGGGAACCACTCTGGAACGCTAATGGTGAACTTGTATTTGGCTCAATTTTGGATAATGATATCGTTTTATCGTTATGGGATGGCATATCCTACGATAATGGTTTGCCGGATATAACAACATTTGCCAGAGTTGCTCCACAACTTGATATTTTCTCGCCATTTACAGTGTGGATTGGCGACGATGTGCTTGCTTTTGAGGCACTTGATTCACAAGATGCTTATATTCAAATTTATGAATGGAACGGGCAAACTTGGTCAAATATCAGCCAGATTTCTGATACAAATAGCTACACCCCACAGTGGAGCCAAAGCGGACATTGGACTTTTGTAACTGGTCAGGAACATCTATATATTCGGGATGCAGACTATAACACTGTCTTTGAAACTGATGGTCAGAGTCCAGCTTGGAGTTCCAATGGGAGTTTAATATTTTGTAGACGCAACGATAGAAACGATTGGAAGCTATCTCGATGGGATCATGCATCTGTGTCAACACTTACACAAGGTGACGTTATTTACGCTCAGTGGCGTAGTGGGCAGAGTGCAATTTGCTCTGATGGTTAATGCCCTCATTTAGCTGAAATACACGGTTTATGTAAACCAGAATGATGAGGTTCGGTGAGATTTCTGTTGATCTCTCACCGAACTAGATTATTGTCCTACCAAGTTACTATCCAGTTAAAAATACTCTCGATAAGTTGAGGATCATCGTTAGTTCCAACTCCTCGTTGGGAATGATAATGTGGACGTGAGTCAAGAACATAATTATATGTTCCGCGTGTGTGCCTTCCATTATTTTCTAAATAGCTGTTGAAGATAGTCCACTCGGGATCATCACCTAATAGAAAGTCTGCACCATCATCATTCAGTGCATAAATGTCTGTCCCACTATTGAGCAAGTCAATCAAAATGCACATCCAACTATCGCCAAGATCAGAACCATCTGGCATTGTGCCTGACATTGTGCCGCCAAGAATTACCAAATCGGTATGCGTCCGGCTCCACTCATAAGATATTGGTTTGAAAAGATAACGGCAGTGTCCGCACCTGAGCTATAGCCAATCACGACAATATCTCCTGACAACCCTAGATTCAATGCATTTTGAGCCTGACTCGCCTTGCTGCCTTCATATCGACGAGAATAACCGCCAACTGCATTCATTCTTTCAACCCACGCTGGCA
>DAOTUN010000114.1:0-1871 GCA_034437395.1 Anaerolineae bacterium
AATCGAAAGGATGCAAGAATGCCGATAGTCGATGATGTCCTGAACGGGCTGCAAATCCAGATCGATACCCTCTGGTGGAACCTGATGTTTTCACTGGCAGGGATGGGCTGGAGCTTGCAGCGCGCGTTCCTGATGATGGGTTACACCATCGAACTGATGAACCAGTGGTTGATTGACAATGCCTTCACGCCGCTGATTACCCAGACCAATGCCAGTCTGCAAGTGGCGGTGAGCCTTGCCTTTGTGGTCGCGCTGCTCGTCTTGGGCGTGACCTATTTACTGGCGGCGTTCGCCCGGATGCGCATTGTTGAGCCAAAGAGTGCCATCGCCTGGTATCTGGCGGGCGCGCTCTTTTTCACGTTAGGACCGAGCTTGTATCAAGGCATGAGTGATTTCCGCCGTACCCTGTCGAGTGCCTTCTACGCCAGCAGTTTGAGCGGATTGTCGGCTGCGACCGGATCGGCGTTTGATTCGCTCGACAGCGTGAGCAGCAGCGATATGGGCATCCTCAATTTGTGCGACAACTTTGGTTCGTACATGCCCGTGTGGAACTACACGATTGATGGCTTAGATGTCGCGTTCGCGTATCTTCGTGCCGACGGCATTGACTTGATGGGCTACCCGTCCACGCCGCGCGACCCGTACTGTCAACCGCACACGCCTGACCCGGCGACCGGTTTATGGACGGCAGGCAGCGTCCCGTGGGAATGGCGGCGACCGGGATCGTTCTTCGCCAATGACCGCGATCCCGTTTTCTTCCCGGCGATGACAGCACTCGAACGAGCTGCTTCAAAAGAAATGGCATCAGCCGCACAGGGACGGTTGCTGACCGCATGGACCCTCATCCTGTTTGGCGTGACCGAGCAGCTGGTCTACCTGCTGCTGACCATCGCGCAGGGGCTAACTTTTATTTCTTTCGGCGTGGCGATCCTGTTTGCCTTCTTCAAGAAGACCGAGGTCATCGCCCGCTCCATCATCGACCTGTGGATCGAACTGATCATCCAAACCGTCGTCATCGCGCTGATTCAATCGCTCGTCGTGACGTTCTTCCTCGCAGGGACGGCAAGTGGCAACGGCATTGTTGTCTTAGGTGTGGGCTTGATTTGCCTGATCTTCATGGTGATCGTACTGTTCAGCGGCGTGAAAGCGGTCTGGAATTCGTTCAACCGGCTGTTCAACGCCTTCGGTCAGGCAACCGGTGGCGCAGTGATCAGCCCCGGCACTGCAACCGTGATGACCGCGGCAGGAGCCGTTGGCGCGGTGGGTATCGCAGCAGGAGCAGGCGCACTCGTTTCATCAGCAGCCGGGAGTGCCGTCAGTGTCGGCTCGAATACCCTAGCAGGGATGACTGCTTTGCAAAGCGGGGCGACCCCGGCACAGGCGGTAGGTTTGACCTTTGGCGGGGTGCAGCCGCTGGCAGACGCGGCGCGGACATTTACGCGCCTGCCTAGTTTGCGCGGGACGGCACTCGGCGACGCGGCGGAGCAGTTCACCGAAGGTGCGGTGACGCGACGGGTGGCACGCGATGTTCCCGTCTATGGACGAACGCTCGGACCGTTGCTCGGCACGACACTGCTCACTGATTATGACCCGGAGAAGGCAGAGTATGACAAGCAAGGACGGCTGATCGGGCGACCGATGCTCGTCCCGGCAGTGGGAGCCAAGCTGGAGGCGCTGACCTATCCGCGTGGCAAGCAACCAGGCAAACGCACGGCGGCGGATGAGGAACTCGACTGGATCGAGGATGACGACGGCGAACTCATTCCCGGTTTTACGCCCGTCAAGCGCAAACGGATGGGCATGTTCACGCCCGTCACGCCCACGCCGACGGAGGCGTCTGCCGATGAAGAAATTGCCCGTGAGCGCGAAAC
>DAOTUN010000115.1:0-23509 GCA_034437395.1 Anaerolineae bacterium
CGCCAGCGCCCTCGATGGTCAGACGGTCGTAGTCGATCACCTTGACATCGGCGGCACGCGCCAGCTCGATGATCGCCGCGCCGGAGCCGCTGTCGAGGTTGACCAGCAGGATGACTTTGGCGCCGTTGGTGATCGCCTGTTCAGCCTGGGCGATCTGAGCGGAGGCATCGCCTTCGGCGTTGGTGATGCTGTACGAGACGCCTGCCGCATCAAACGCGGCGGTCAGGAAGCGGCGATCGTCGTTTTCCCAGCGATCGGACGAGGCACTGTCGGGCAGCAGCACGGCGATGTCGGCGTTGTCCTGAGCATTGACGCTCAAGCCGAACACCATACTCATCAACAGCATAAGGGAAAGGAACAAGGGTTGGAAGAACTTACGCATAGTGTCAGCAATCCTCTAAGCACAAAAAGACATTTAGAGGTGCCCTCGCTTGGGGGGAGCCAGGGCACCAAGTGAGTAGTGTAACGTAATTCGCGCGCCGCGCAACTCGTTTTGCGCCACATTTTTGACAGATGTGTGCCACCACAGTGTGCGCAGTGATGCGATCGCAGCGGTTTTACGTGCCAAGCCCATCCGTGCCCGGACACTTCATTTGTGTGCAGTGTGCGCAGTGTGCGCAGTGTGTGCAGTGTGCGCAGTGTGCGCGGCACGGTAATCGCGCGGCGCGGCGCCCAGCAGTCGTTTGAATGCTTTGCTGAAGGTATACGCCGCCGTGTAACCGCCGCGCGCTGATAAGCATGGTGGTGATGTGCGTGATTTTGTGGAGCATCGCATCGGTCAGTGGACAGGACAGCGCGGGCACGTTCGTGCTGGTTCACGGCGCCTTTCAGGATGAAACAGGCTGGGCGGGCGTAACCGAGACACTCGAAGCCCAGGGCGCCACCGTGATCACGGTGCAAAATGCGGGACGTGGCGACGATGACACGCGCTCGGCACCATCACGCTGGAGACCTATCGTGATGCGGTCATCGCCGTCATCGAGGCGCAGGACGCGCCGGTCATCCTGGTCGGGCACAGCTTTGGCGGGATGATCATCTCGGCGGTGTCGGAGGCGATCCCCGATCGGATTCAGGCTGCCGTCTATCTCGCTGCTTACCTGCCAGCCGCCGGGGACAGCCTGACGACGCTGGCGACCCAGGATCACTTCAGTCTGCTCGGCGTCGAGGGAAATTTCCTGTTTGCCGAGGATTTCTCGTATGGCTACGTCAACCCGGACTTGTTCACCTCGGCATTCTGCCCGGACTGCGATCCAGACGCGCACGCAACCCTATGCCCCCTATACCCGCCCCCACATTACGCGGCACACTTTGTGCAACATGGACAAATTTTGACCCCAACTGCTTGACAACCTATCCGAGCGGCGTTACGCTTACAACTGTTAATCGATTAATCGTAACCGCTTTTTTGCTGACCTAAAAATACTGACGCAGCCTCCACAGCCCTCACAACGCGCACCGTCCGCAGCAAAATCCAGCTCGATTTTTCATGTGTTTTTTATTATGCCAAGCGAGAGTCATCGATGCAAAAACGTTTGTGGACGCTGATCGAGCGCGGTTTTCAGCCCGAACGCCTCAACCATTTCGAGACCCTGTTCACCGTCGGCAATGGCTACCTGGGCACGCGCGGCGCCTTCGAGGAAGCCTATTCCGGCGCCATGCCCGCCACCATGATTCACGGCGTCTACGACCACGCGCCGGGGATGCTGGTGCCAGAGCTGGTCAACGCTCCCAACTGGCTGCCGATCACCCTCACCATCGACGGCACGCCGCTGCACATGAACAGCCCGCACGACACAGGCAACCTGACCCCGCCCGGCGGCAACCTGCTCGGCTACGAGCGCGCACTGCTGCTGGATCGCGCTGTGCTGGTGCGCTCGATGCTGTTCCGCGCTGAGAGCGGATCGATCGTGCGTGTCGTGTTCGAGCGCTTTGCCAGCCTCGCCGACGATCATATCTTCGTCCAGCGGGTGACCGTGACCGCCGTCGAGGGCGCGCCCCATGTGGCGATCCGCTTTGGTATCGACGCCGATGTGACCAACAACGGCGTGCAGCACTATCTGCCGACATTCGCCAGCGCCGATCGTGACGGCATGATCGGGGTCGCGCGCACCACGCAGCAGAGCGGCTACACCGTCGGCATGGCGAGTACCACCAGAATACCGAAGCTGCCGCGCGACGGTGCCGACAGCTTGCAGCCAGGGCTAACGGTGCATACCACCCTGAGCGGACAGGAAAGCGCGGTCTTCAGCAAGTTCACCAGCATCTACACCAGCCGCGACGGCGCCGACCCGCTGGCGTCCGCGTGCGATGCAGCCGCCCGCGCCGCCGCCATCGGTTACGATGCGCTGCTGGCTGATCACGAGTCCGAATGGGCGACCTACTGGGATACCAGCGACATCGTGATCGACGGCGACGACGAGTGCCAGTTGGCGACCCGCTTCACCACCTATCACATCCTGATTGCTGCCCCGCGCCACGACGAAAATGCCAGCATCGGCGCCAAGACACTGAGCGGCATGGGCTACAAGGGACACGTCTTCTGGGATACCGAGCTGTTCGCGCTGCCGCCGCTGACTCTGGCGCATCCACGCATCGCCAAAAACTTACTGATGTACCGCTATAATCGTCTGTCGGGTGCGCGTCACAAAGCGACCGCCAACGGCTACGAAGGCGCGATGTTCCCCTGGGAAAGCACCGACACCGGCGAAGAGACGACGCCGCAGTGGTCAGACCCGCAGCCGGACGGATCGCGTATCCGTATCTGGACGGGCGACAACGAGCAGCACATCTCGACCGACATCGCCTACGCCGCGCGCCAGTACTGGCAGTGGACGGGCGATGACGCCTGGTTCGCGCGCTACGGCGCCGAGCTGGTGCTGGATACGGCGGTCTTCTGGGGCAGTCGCGTCGAGGACAAGGGCGATCGCTACGAGATTTCGCAGCAGATCGGTCCCGACGAGTATCATGAAAATATCGACAACAGCGTCTTTGTCAATCGCATGGTCGTCTGGCACATGGGCGCCGCGCTGGAGACGGTCGCATGGCTCGCGGAACACGCCCCGGCGGATCATGCGCGCCTGGTCACGGTGCTCGGTCTGACTCCCGATCGGCTGGCAAAGTGGGCGGATATCGCCGCGCGTATGCTGATCCCGTTCGACGACGAAAAACAATTTCACATCCAATTCCCCGGCTTTTTCGAGATGGAATACATCCCGGTGCCGGATTACCAGCCGCGCACCAGCAGCGTCCAGGCGATCCTGGGTCATGCGCGCAGTATTCAGACGCAGGTGATCAAGCAGGCGGACGTGATAGCGCTGATGGCGCTGCTCGGTGAGTCGCTGGCGCCGCGCGAGGTACTGATCAACAACTGGAATACCTACTTCCCGCGCACCGATCACGGCTCGTCGCTCAGTCCGGCGATGCACGCCTGGGTCGCCGCCCGTCTGGGATTGACCGAGATCGCCTACGACCAGTTCCATCACGCCGCCCATATCGACCTGCACGACAACAAGGGCAACGTGCGCGATGGGATGCACGCCGCCGCCTGTGGTGGGGTGTGGCAGGCGCTGGTGTTCGGCTTTGCCGGGCTGCATATCGACGCGGCGGGCGACCTGAGTGTCGCGCCGCACCTGCCTGCCCATTGGCGGAAACTCAGCTTCAGTGTGAACTATCGTGGCAAGAAGCACACGATCACCGTCTCCTGACGACGATCGGCGCATCTGCCGCGTGATGTTTACCCCGATTGTGCGCGATGGGGTCGCCTGAAAAGGCGAGAAAATGCGCCGTAACAACTTGTTTTGTGAATGGTTGGAGGCTGTAAAAATGCGTAAGATGCGTAATTTAGCGTTGCTGGCGGTCGTTGGGACGCTGGCGTTGGGCAGTATGGTCGCGGCACAGGATGTTTCACTCACACTGGCGATCGCTGCATCGCCCACCGAGACCGAAGCGGTTCAGGCTCAGGTCGATGCGTTCATGGAAGCCAATCCGGGTATCACCGTCGAAGTGCAGGCGCTGCCGGAATACGATACCCAGATGCAGACCTCGTTCGCCAGCGGTGACTACCCTAACGTGTTCTACGTCGGTCAGGGCAAGCTGGCGGAATACGCCGATGCGGGCGTGCTCGCTCCGGCTGGCGAGAATCTGATGGATACCGATGGCATCTACCCGGCATTGGTCGAGACCTTCACATTCGGCGGGACGCTCTACTGCCCGGCGAAGGACTTCTCGGTACTCGGTCTGGAATACAACAAGGACCTGTTCGACGCCGCTGGTCTGGAATACCCGACCGCCGACTGGACATGGACTGAATTACAGGAAGCCGCGACCGCGCTGTCCACCGACGACGTAGCCGGCTTCGTCATCAACCCCGACCTCGATCGTTGGGGCGCGCTGTATGTACAGGCGGGCGGCACCTTCTACGACGCCGACGGCAATTTCGTCTTTGCGCAGGGCGATGTCAATCGCCAGGCAGCGATCGACTCGGTGCAGTTCCTGGTCGATCTGTATGAGAGCGGCGCTGCCCGTTCCTCGTCGGACCTGGGCGCGGGCTGGCCCGGTGAAGCCTTTGGCAATCAGCAGACGGCGATGACGATGGAAGGCAACTGGATCATCGGCTACATGCTGGATCAGTTCCCGGATGTCAACTGGGGCGTGACCCAGCTCGCCGCTGGCAGCATGGGCACCGAAGGCACGCTGACGTTCACCGTCTGTCTGGCAGTAGCAGCGGACAACGACCACCCCGAAGAGTCGTGGGCGCTGGTCAATTTCCTGACCGGCGAAGAAGGCGCGGCGGCTGTCGCGTCGCAGGGCTTTGGTCCGATGCCAGCACGTCCGTCGGCGGGTGAGGCGTATGTCGAGTCATGGGCAGCGCGCACCGAAGGCACCGGCGTCGCCTACACCGACTTCCAGGCGTTTGTGGACGGTGGCGAATTCGCCGTCGCCCCGATCATCCCGCCTGGTTTCCAGGAATTCCGCGACGCGCTGAACAACGCGCTGGTGGAAGCAGTCGCGGGCAACATGTCCGCCGAAGAAGTCGTCGATGAAGCGGTTGAAGTCATCGCCGACCTGATGTAATCAACCGGGCGCGTCCCGTGTGGTCGTCGATCACGCGGGACGCGCCTGCGATCTATGACAGCGCGAAGCAAAAACAAAGCATTGAACAGGAAGGCGCGCAGGTGCGGAGAAAAACACTAATTCCCTGTTGATGTACCACCATTCGCCTGTGTATTAAATACAAATTTGAGCGAAAGGGTATCCCCTTATGGCGCAAACAGCCGCAGAACCGCGCCTGGCGACCGCGAAAGGCGAACAATCCCTCACCGGAAAACGCGCCCAGGACATCATCGCGGGCTATACGTTCCTCGCCCCTGCTGTCATCATCCTGACGGTATTTCTGATCATCCCGATGCTGGCGGCGATCTATTTCAGCTTCACCGACTGGAACGGGATCACCCCGCTCAACCGCGCCGATGCCTATGGTTTCGTCGGGATCGAGAATTATCAACGCCTGCTTTTTGAAGAAGGACGGCGGCAGGAAGTCTTTTTTACGTCGCTCAAAAACACGATTTTTTTCGTGATCGGCGTGGTGCCCGTGCAGACCTTCCTGGCGCTGCTGCTGGCGGTGATCGTCAATCAGCGCTGGCTGCGTGGGAAGGGTTTTTTCCGCACCGCCTTTTATTTCCCATCGATCACCTCGTCGGTGGTGATTTCGCTGATCTTCATGTGGCTGTTCACCCGCAACGGACTGATCAACGGGGCGATCGGGGCATTGTTCCCCAATTACTCCCCCGTCACCTGGCTGGAAGACCCCAACGGCATGATCCATAATTTCCTGGGCTTGTTCGGGATCACCCGCAATACGGTCGGCGCGTGGGCGGAGAGCGAGATCGCCAGCGTCTCGCTGTGGAATTGGATCAGCGGTCCGAGCGTGACCATGTTCATGATCATGATCCTGAACACCTGGACGACCATCGGCACGCTGATGGTGATCTTCCTGGCGGCGCTGCAAAATATCCCCGGTCAGGTGTACGAGGCGGCGACCGTCGATGGCGCCAGCCCGCTGCAGATCTTCCGCAAGATTACGGTGCCGCTGCTGCGCCCGACGACATTTTTCGTGATCACGCTGGGACTGATCGGCACCTTCCAGGTATTCGACCAGATTTTTGTGATCTCGGTCGGGGGTCCCGCCAATACCACGCTGACGATCGCCTATCTGGTCTACCGCAGCGGCTTTACCGACAGCCGGATGGGGCTGGCAGCCGCGACCGCGATCGTGCTGTTCATCATCATTTTCGTCTTTACTCTGATCCAGCGGCGCATCACCGGCGAAACCGCGAACAAGTAGACAGGAGACAGCATTATGGCAACCGCTGCGCCATCAGTCCCCGTCGGCGCCAGTAACACGCCGGTCGCGCAGACGATCCGCCGACTCGTGCCGATCATCGGCACACTCGTGCTGGTATTTTTCGCGCTGATCCAGATTTTGCCGTTCGCCTTCACGCTGGTGAATTCGTTCAAGTGTCTGCCCGCCATCAATGCCGCGCCGGGCGCGTTCGTCCCGGTGGCGCCCTTCAACGTCGAGTGCGTCAACAACGAAGGACGCACCCTCAGCGCCGAGGCGACCGTCAACGGCGCCAGCTTCAATCCCACGCTCGATGGCTATCAGGAAGTGATCGAAGGGGCATCGCTGCCGCGCTGGTTGTTCAATACCGTCTTCATTGCAGTGGTGATCACCATCCTGCGCGTCTTTTTCGACTCGCTGGCGGGCTACGCGCTGGCACGCCTGAAGTTTCCGGGCAACCGCGCGGTCTTTCTGCTGATCCTGGGCACGCTGATGATCCCCGGAATCGTGCTGCTGATCCCGCGCTTCATCATCCTGCAGCAGTTGGGCATGTTGAATCAGTACACGGGCGTGATCATCCCGCTGATGGTCGATGCGTTTGGCATCTTCCTGATGAAGCAGTTTTTCGAGTCGATCCCCGACGAGATCGAGGAAGCGGCACTGGTGGACGGCGCCAACCGCTTCGTGATGTTCTTCCGCGTCGTGCTGCCGATGGCGACTCCGGCGCTGACGGCTTTAGCGATCTTCAGCTTTCAGGGCGCCTGGAACAACTTCCTCGATGCGCTGGTGGTGCTGCAAGGCGCGCAGGAGCTGTGGACTCTGCCGCTCGGATTGGCGTTTCTGCGCGGGCAGAGCGGCGAAACCTTACGCTGGCATCAATTCCTCGCCGGGTCGGTGATCACGACCGTGCCGATCGCCATCATCTTTTTCGCCTTCCAGCGTTATTTCGTCGAGGGCGTCAATTATTCCGGTCTGGCGGGCACCTGATGGCAAACCTATCCGTAGGGACGCATAACAATGTGTCCGCTGTTTTTGGGGCACCCTAATTCATGATCACCGGATTGCGCGCTGTGCTGCGCGGATTGAGCCGCCTCAACCAGGGCGGCTATCTCTATGTGTGGTGCAGCGTCGCCTGTGCCCTGCTCAGTCTGCTGGTGATCACCGCGCCGGCAGCCTGGGCAGGACTGGTGCGCCTGAGCTGGACGGCACAACGCCAGCCGACGGCAGGCTGGGACGACTTTTGGGCGGGCTTCCGCGAAAACCTGGTGCGCGGCGCGCTGATCGCGGTCGTCAATGTCGTCTTCTGGGCGATCTGGATCACTAACTGGCTCAGTTACGCGCCCGCGCCGGGGATCGGCTACGCTATCCTGCGCGGCTTTTGGCTGCTGTCGGCGTTGGCGCTGATCATGGTGCAGTTGTACGCGGGTCCACTTTATTATGCGATGGCGACGCCAACAGTCATCGGTGCCTACCGCAATGCGGCGGTGATGCTGCTGCGCAACCCGTTTTTCACGATTGGCGTGGCATTCGGCGTGGCGGTGATCGCGGTGATCAGCGTCGCGCTGCCGTTCGCCTGGGCGCTGATCACCACCGGGGCGCTGGCGTGCGTGGCGACCGCAGCCGTGATCGATCGTCTGCGTGCGGTCGGTGTGCTGCCCCAGGAAGAGCCGATCAGCTACCTGGTCGATCCGTCTTACACCGATATGTAGCGACACATCACAATGCGTCCGCGCAACAGGGGTCTGGTACGCCAAACCCCTGTGTTCCGGGCTATAATCACGCGCAGCGTCCCCGATCCTAACATGATGAGACCCCCACCCGCCATGCCGCCAACCATGAAAGATGTCGCCCGCGAAGCGGGTGTCTCCACCGCGACCGTCTCGTATGTCCTCAACGACAAGCCAGACTCGATCAGCGAGGAGACGCGCGCGCGCGTGCTGTCCGCCGTCGCCCGGCTCGGCTACACGCGCAATATCACCGCGCAAAATCTGCGTCAGCAGCGCACGCGGCTGATCGGCTTTGCCTGGAGCGAAAAGCCGCGCGACCACCCCAACGCCATCCTCGACAACTTTGCCTACTACCTGACTCGCGCGGCGGCGGAGATCGGGCTGCGTATCCTGACCTTCACCTACCCTGAAAACGATCCCATTCCCGTCTATGCCGACCTGGTGCGGACGCGCCGCGTCGATGCGTTTGTGGTAGCCGACACCAAGCCGGACGACGAGCGCATCCGCTTTCTGATCGACTCCGGGTTTCCGTTCGTCGCGTTTGGACGATCGACTCCGGGATGGGCGTACAACTGGGTGGATACCGACAGCAGGGCAGGGGTGGCGGCGGCGGTCGATCACCTCGTGGCGCTCGGACACGAACGCATCGCCATGATCGCCTGGCCGGAGTCGTCGTTGAGCGGCAATTATCGGATCGAGGGCTATCGGCTGGCGTTGGAGCGTGCCGGGATCGCGGTCAACCCGCGCCATCTGGTGCGCACGGTTCACAGCGAACAGAATGGACGGGAAGCGTTCGCCGCGCTGTGGGCGCTGCCCGCGCACGAGCGCCCGACGGCGATCGTCGCGGTCAGCGATCTGCTGGCGATCGGGGTGATCAACGGCGCGCGTGAACATGGCTTACGCATTGGCGCCGACCTGAGCGTGGTCGGCTTTGACGACGAGCCGATGAGCCAGTATGTCCATCCGGCACTGACGACCCTGGCACAGCCGCTGCCGGCGATCGCCGACGAGGTGATCGTGCTGCTGGACAGGGTGCTGATCGGGGTGACCGACGTGACTCAGCATTTGGTGGCGCCGCCGCTGATCGTGCGGGCATCGACGGGACCGGCGCCTGTGACGGCGTAGTCACTGTGCCATCGCCAGTGGGCTGCGAAAAATTCAGGTTCGGGAATACGGTGAGGCTGTTCAGGCTGTGGCAGTGCGAGGGAATCAAAAACAGCGGCATCATGTGTGGGGGAACACTATGCCGCTGTTGATTTAGATTGTAACAGACATCATCGGCGCTTTGCAATAGTCAGTGCCAGTCCTCAGCTCGCCGCCTGCTTCACGAGCGCGCTGATCCTTGTCTCTTCGTCGGCGGTCAGCTCCTTCAGCGCAAAGGCGACCGGAAACAAGGCACCGTCATCGAGGTTGGCTGCGTCGCTGAAGCCGAGCGTCGCGTACCGGGTGCTGAACTTCTGCGCGCTCTGGAAGAAGCAGACGATTTTGCCGTCTTTGGCATATGCCGGCATCCCGTACCAGAGTTTTGGCAAGAGGGCTGGCGCGCTGGTTTTGATGATGGCATGGAGACGCTTCGCCATGTCACGCTCTGGTTCCAGCATCTCGTCGATCTTGGCGAGTACGGCGCTTTCCGCGTCCGCGCTGTTCGCAGTCGCCTTCAGCTCCTTGGCGCGCTCCTTCATGGCAGCACGTTCCTCGGCAGTGAATCCCTTGTCTTTCTTTGCAGTATGGCTCATGGAAATCTGCTCTCCTGCTGCCTTACAAAGCTTGTGGGAGCGGGACGCATCGTTATGCGTCCATACGCCCGCGCTATCGCAGTGTTTGGCGTGCCAAACCCACCATCCTCGGACGCACGGACGCACACGGACGCATCGTTATCCGTCCTACGTCGCTGTGTCGGGCGTCAGCGTGCCGCGCTGGGGCATGCGCAGCCAGCGCCGCAGCCTGCTTTCGCGCTCGAACAGGCTGCCGCCCCATTGGAACGGCGCTTCTTCTCCTGGAAACGGGTCTTCCAGGTTGATCTTGTGCCACAGATACGACACCAGCACGCGCAGCGTCGCCATGATCGGCGCCACCAGAAAAGCGCCCAGGATTCCGCCCGCCGCTGCCCCGATGAAGACGCCGACGATGATCAGCGGCAGCGGCAGCTCCAGCGCGTCTCCCAGGATTTTCGGCGCGATCACATTCCAGATGATCTGGTTGATCACCAGATTGACGCCGACCACGAACAGCGCCAGCACGCCATTCGGCATCTGGTCGAATACGGTCGAACCCTGAATCAGCGGCACCAGCGCGATCGGGAGCAGCGCGATGATACTGCCGATCGTCGGTATCAGCGAGATCACACCTGTGATCACCGCCAGGATGATCGCGCTGCTGATCCCCATCAGCGACAATTGCAGCCAGGTCAGAATCCCGATCATGACGCCGATCAACACCTGACCGCGAAAGAAGCCGTTCCAGACCCGCGTCATGCGCTGCAAGAGCAGCGCCATTTCGCGCTGATAGCTGGCAGGCACGCGCGCGGACAGCGCCTTGTGCGAGTTGGGGATGTCCAACAGGATCAGAAACGAGATGAACACCGCCAGCAGCAGACTGACGACGAAGCCGGTCACACTGCCGATGGCGCTCGTGAGCGTCTGCGTGACCGACCCGAACAGCGACAGGACCTGATTGATCAGATTGCCCAGTTCCCCTTGCGGAAGCTGGATCGATCCACCCGTCTCGCCGCTGCCGCTGCTGGCGATCGGCGATACTCCCTCGACCAGCGGATCGATCGGCACGATTACGCCATCATTGGGGACGATCGCCGCCGGATCGACGATGACCTCGGTCGTCTGCACCAGCGCCGACTTGAGCGTCTCCGCCAGGTCGGACAGATCGATGCGTGTGCCGACGATCTCGAATACGGCTTCTTCAGGGTCAAAGGCAGCCAGGTTGGTGGTGAACTGGGTGTAGCCTTCTTCGAGCGTGGCGACCAGGCTGTTGGCGGCGGACGCCAGCGTCGGGATGATCACCAGCATACCGACGATCAGCGTCGAGATCAGAATGGCATACAGCAGCGCTACCACCACCGCATACGGGATCGAGGTGTTGCGCGCGAGCGCCCGGCTGGGCAAAAACATCACGAATGCCAGCAAAAAGGCGATCGTCAGCATCGGCAGCACGGGAGAGATCAATGTCAGCAGCATTACCGTGCCGAGGATCATGAAGATCGTCAGCAGTTGCCGCACCCACAAGCTGAACTGCGGTTGATAGGTCGGCGGGCTGGGTTGATTCAGCCCATACATCGGTTCTGTAGACATAGGAGGATTTGTTCGCCTGTTGATGTGTTTCACTTTAACAGGATAACACTGTTTTGGGCGATTCGTGACGCGCCAACCTGCAAGCAGGCACCCTGACATACGCGACGGGATTGCAAAGGCAGTCCGCCGCGATCTGCGTTATACTTGTGTCAGGGTACTCATACGCCTTTTTCAGGCGTTTTTTTAGACGAATCGACAGACATCATGCGGCATTTCATTCAGTTGGACGACTGGTCGGGCGATGCACTGCGCGACCTGTTGGATTTGGCGGCATCGTTGAAACAGGAACGGGCGCGCGGTCAGGCACACGACCCGATCCTGCACGATAAACATATCGCGCTGGTCTTTCAAAAGCCGTCGCTGCGCACGCGCGTCTCATTCGAGGTGGCGGTATCCCAGTTGGGCGGCACCGCCATTCGCATCGGGCGCGAAGAGATCGGCATGGGCGAACGCGAGAGCGTGGCAGATGTGGCACGGCTGCTGTCGCGCTACGTCGATGGCATCATGGCGCGCGTCTTCGGTCATGACGAGGTGGTCGGTCTGGCACGCTGTGCGACCGTGCCCGTGATCAACGGCTTGAGCGATTACGAGCATCCATGCCAGGCATTGGCAGACGTGATGACGATCATCGAGCGCTGCGGCGATGTGCGCACGGCGCGGGTGGTCTATATCGGCGACGCCAACAACGTCGCTCGTTCGCTGGGACAGGCGCTGCTCAAGCTCGGCGGGACGTTCGTGATCGCCGCGCCGGCAGCCTACAGCTTCGACGCGGCGACGCGCACCCTGCTGGAGAACGAGGCGGCGGCGCATGGTGGCACCTTCGAGTCGCTGAACGACCCGATAGCGGCGGCGCGCGGTGCCGATGTGCTGTATACCGATACCTGGGTGAGCATGGGACAGGAAAGTGAAATGGCGGTGCGGCTGGCTGCCTTTCAGGGCTATCAGCTCAACGTTGATCTGGTGGCGGCGGCTGGCGGTGATCCCTGGATCATGCACTGTCTGCCCGCGCATCGGGGCTATGAAATCACCGACGACGTGGCAGACAGCCGCAGCTCGGTCATTTTCGATCAGGCGGAAAACCGTCTGCACGCACAGAAAGCGGTGTTGGTCCGGCTCTTGAGCTGAAGGCGGGTGACAGGTGGGCAATCAAAACTCATACGAACAGGCGATGAATGCGGGGCACAACGCCGCATGGGATCAGGAATGGCAGCTCGCGGTCGCCGCCTACGGACGCGCAATCCGCGAATTTCCTGAAGACCCGGAGGCGCACATCCATCTCGGCTTGGGTCTGGCGGAGATCGGACGACTGGAAGACGCGCTCAAAGTGTATTCGCGCGCCTATACCCTGTCGCAGAAGACCGATCCGATCCCGCTCGAAAAAAGCGCCGATGTGCTGGAAAAAATGGGGCGCCTGCGCGAGGCGGCACAACAGTATGCCAACGTCGCGGAGGTCTATCTGGGTCAGCGCGATCTGGACAAGGCGATCTCCAACTGGGAACGCGCCACCCGGCTCACACCGGGACTGATCCCGATCCATATCAAGCTGGCACAGGCATACGAGCGCATCGGCGACAAGAAAAAAGCCATCTTCGAATACCTGACGCTGGCGTACAATTTCAAGCGCGTCAACGACATCGACAAGGCGACCAAAGTATCGCAGCGTGCGCTGCGTCTCGACAAGAACAATGCGCAGATTCTGAATACGCTGCGTCTGCTGGAGACCGACGGGGACATCCTGCCGCCACCCGGCGACGTGACCGCGCGCCCCGTCAAAGATGAGGACGACGAGGGCAGTAAAGACGATCTCAGCGACGACGATCCGGCGGGTCCGTTGGGCGAGGCGGTCAATTACGCCCTGAGCGCGCTGGCGATCTATATCATGGAGAGCGCCGACGGCATGAAGATCGCCGCCGACACTCTGCAGGCGATGGAGGCACAGCGCCAGAAGATGTACGAGACGGCGATCGCTGCCTATCAGCGCGCCGACGCCAGGCTGCGTCATCCCACCATCAAGATGAACCTGGGCGCGATGCTGCTGGCGCAAAATCGCCCCGCCGACGCTATCAAAGCCATGAGCGAGGCGATGAACCATCCGCAAACGGCAGCGGGCGCCTATCAGGGACTGGGCAAGGCGTATCTGGCGCTCAAGAAACCTAAACAAGGCGTGCGCTTCCTGCTGCAGGCGATCCAGGCGGTCGATCCGACCCCGCCCTCGACCGCCGATCTGCCCGAACCGACTATTTTCGAGCTGCTGATCGATGTGCTGGACGAGACCCCCGACGACAAGCTGATCGCGGTGGGCGGTCGGCTGGCTGCCAGCATGGAGGGCAAGACGTGGAAAGAAAAGCTGGTCGATCTGCGTCGCCAGCTTGAAGAGACCCACCGCGAACAGAGTATGAAGGGCGTGATCGACTTCCTGATCGCCGCCGACAGCGACCAACTGGCGCGCTCGGTGTCC
Source organism: Anaerolineae bacterium (assembly GCA_034437395.1). Classification (GTDB taxonomy): domain Bacteria; phylum Chloroflexota; class Anaerolineae; order Aggregatilineales; family Phototrophicaceae; genus Flexifilum. The sequence goes on from DAOTUN010000115.1 coordinate 13,831, forward strand.
CTGATCGACAAATACATGCGCACCGGGATGCTCACGCTGGCGATGGATGAGGCACATCATGCCGTCGAGGGATCGGCGTTCTACCTGCCGCTGCATGTCCGCATGGCGGAGATCATGATGCGCGAGGGGCGGGTGCGCAGCGCCATCAGCAAGTATAACATCGTCGCGCGGGCGTACATGGCGCGCGGCGAGAACGAACGCGCGGCGACCATCCTGCACAACATCCTTGAACTGGCGCCGCTCGACATTCAGGTGCGCCAGAGTCTGATCGAGATTCTGGAAGAAGAAGAGAACTGGGAAGAGGCACTCGACCAGTATATCGATCTGGCGGACACCCACCACCAGTTGGGCAACTACGACCTGTCGCGCGATACCTATGCCCTGTCCGAGCGCATGGCGACCCGCAACAATGCCAAGCCGGAAAAGATGGTGCATATCAAGCATCGGGTCGCGGACATCGACCAGATGCGTCTCGACGTGCGCAAGGCGATCAAGGGCTACGAGGAGATCATCCTGCTGGCGCCCGATGACCAGCGTGCCCATCGGATGCTGGTCGATCTCAGCTACCGTCAGGGCAACCCCGTCGAAGGCTTGCGGCGCCTGGACAAACTGCTGAGTATCTTTGCACGCAGCAAGCAGGTCGCCAAAATCATTCAACTGCTTGAAGAACTGGTGCGCCTGTATCCTGAAGACACCGGACTGCGCTCGCGCCTCGCCGCTATCTATCGCCAGCTCGGACGGCGTAAAGACGCGATCGTGCAGTTGGACGCGCTCGGCGAGATGCAGCTCACGGCGAATATGCACAAGCAGGCAGCCGATACCATCCGTCAGATCATTGCCCTCAGCCCCGATAACATCGAAGACTACAAACGGCTGTTGGCACAGTTGGGCGGGTAGCCGCCAGTGGACTTTCTCTGGGCGGTCGGCACGCTCACACCCAGCGCGATCATCGATATTCTGTTGGTCGGGCTGGTATTTTTTGTGCTGACTTTCCTGATCCGCGCCACGCAGTCCGCTGCACTGCTGCGGGGTCTGCTGCTGGCGATCATCCTGGCGGTGATCGGCGCCAACCTGTTCGATCTGCCTGCGCTGCGCTGGCTGGTGCAAAACGGGCTGGCGGCACTGCTGGTGGCGATCCCGGTCATCTTCCAGCCGGAGCTGCGACGTGCGTTCGAGCGTCTCGGACGTGCCGACAGCCTGCTGCGCGATCGCGCCCTCTATGGCACCGCCCGCGCCAAGCTGATCGATGCGGTCTGTCAGGCAGCGGAACGTCTGTCCGAGCGGCGGCATGGCGCGCTGATCGTGCTGGAACGGGCAGAACGACTCGACGAGTACAGCGCGACCGGCGTTCCACTGGACTCGGAAGTGACGCCACAGCTCTTGCTGACGATCTTTTGGCCCAAAACCGAGCTGCACGATGGTGCCGTGATCATCAGCGAGACCGGACGGCTGACCGCCGCTGCCGCCGTGCTGCCCTTGTCTGCCGCCCGCCCGCTGGGGACGCCTAAACTGGGCACGCGCCACCGTGCCGCACTGGGCATCAGCGAGGCGACCGACGCGATCTGCATCATCGTATCCGAGGAGACCGGGCGTATCGCCCTGACCAACGCCGGGCGGATGATCCCCAAGCTGGAACCCAAACGGCTGCGTTCGATCCTGCTGTCCTTCTATGGCGGTGAGGTGGAGCAGCTGACGCTGTTGCAGCGGGTGCGCGCAGCATCGCTGGCGCTGCGGCGGGCACGGCGCACACTGCCACCGGTCGCGGCGATCGTCGATCCCCCGGATGATACCCAGAAGATCGACACCGCCTCGACACGCGTCGCCTACGCGGGCAAGGCGTCCGCCAAGCCCGATGCGTCGTCCGACCTGTCCGAGCCGATCTAGGAGTCTGCAAGCGCGATGGACACACGATCGACATTACGCGCTATCGTCCTGAACAACGCGCTATGGTTTGCCGGATCGCTGACGCTGGCGTTCCTGGTCTGGCTGATCGCCGTCGTGCAGTCCGATCCGGTCGCGCAGCTTTCGCTGGCGGATCGCATCCCGATCCGGGTCACAGCCGATCCCGCGCTGATCGTCACCAATATGAGCGAGCTGCCGACGACGGCATCGCTGACTGTGCGCGGACCCGGCTCGATCGTCACCGCCATGACCGCCGACGATGTGTCGCTGGCGGTCGATCTGACCGGGTACGCCCCTGGCAGCTACGCGATCCCCCTCGAAGCGGTGATCGCGCCGGAAAAACGCGCCTCGGTGGTACGGATCACGCCGCGCCTGTGGAATGTCCGCCTCGAGACGCGCCTGACCCAGTTGAAGCCGGTGCGCGCCGACATCACCGGTGCGCCCGCAGCCGTCTACGCGGTCGGCGCACCGGAGATCGACCTGCTGCAAACCGAGGTGACCGGTCCTGAAAGCCGTGTCAGCCGGGTGGTCGAGGTAGTGGCGCGCGTCTCGCTGGCGGATCAGCGGTCGAGCTATGACGGCGATGTCGCGCTGTTCGCGGTCGATGTCGATGGCGCGGTCGTCATGGGCGTCACGGTCGAGCGCGCGACGGCACGGGTGCGCATCGATATCCAGCAGCGCAACGACGTTGCCGAGGTGCGGGTGCAGCCCAATATCGTCGGTGAGCTGCCGCCCGGCTACATCCTCACGCCCGATTTCGATTACAGCCCGCAAACGGTGATCGTGCGCGGCGCCCGCGCGGTGCTGGACGCGCTGCCCGGCACATTTTTCACCGAGCGGATCGACCTGTCTGACCACACCAACAGTTTCGAGGTGACTATACCGATCGAGCTGCCCGATCCGCGTCTGTTGGTGGTGACGGGCGGCAGCGTGACCGTGCGCGTCGGCATCGCGGCGCAGCAGGTGACGCGCCAGTTCGACCGTGTGCCCGTGACGCTGATCGGGGAGCAAGCGGGATTGCGCTACACGCTGACGCCGAACGAGGTGACCGTGCTGGTGACAGGTCCGCAGCCGCTGTTGGATCGACTGCTGGCGCGTGACCTGGGCGCGCTGGTGGAGGTGAGCGGGCTGCGCGCCGGGGAGAGCGGTCAGATCGCGCCCGTGCCGTCGATGGGACAGGACAACGGCGACATTTCCGCATCGGTGCTGCCCGCGCTGGTGGATGTGATCGTGGATGTGGAGGCGACAGCGGAGGCGACGGCGGAAGGGGAGTAGTCGGTCAAGGAACGGTCCAGGCGGGGTGTTCCATAACGCCATCGAGGGACAAAAATTCTGTCACGACAATATTTCTCATGATTGTTGCATCCTTGTCCCCTGATCTTTCAGCAATTTTAGCTCAATCCGACAATAAACGATCATCACGCACGCCAGTACAGGCGGGTGACGGGCAGCGCGTCGAAGTCTGTATCGGCGCTGATGATGATGGCGCCGACGCGGACTGCCAGCGCCGCGAGCAATAAGTCCACGTCCGACAATTTCTTGCCGATGCGCACACCATCAGCCCAAAAGCGTGCTGCCTGAGTCCAATCTGCCTCGTTCAGAGAAAGCGGTTCAAGCAGCGGCTTCACTTTTTCCTCAAACACCGCTCGTTTTCGAGTCGCGTTTGTATGGATCAGTCCGCGCACTACCTCGAATTCAACTGGATCACACAGATAAAGCGTGTTTCCATTTTCACGGGCTGTTTCGATAGCGAGCTGGAGATGCGTGACGCCGTTTATATAGTCTGAAATAACATTCGTATCCAAAATGAACCTTAATCTTTCCATTCGTTTTCATCCCAGGGTTCGATGTATTCCTCATTCATCGCGCGTTCTGCTTTTGCCCATTCTTCATCACTGAAGCCGTCTCGAATTTCAGCCGCAGCTGCTCTCATTCGCGCGACCCACTCCGTCTGGGGCATCTGGTGGCGGGTTGATCGTTCGACTGTTCTTCTTCGTTCGTTGAGCTGCTGCTGCAGCAGTTCTATTTCATCAGATGTCAGATTGTCGAGTAATTGCATGATGTCACTGAGTCCCATGTCGGCACCTTTCACGCTGGTGATGTTTTCTCTATTCTACCCCCACTATGACCGTCGGCAGCAGGTCGCGGCGGAAGTCTTCGACCTGTTCGCGTCCGCGCGCAGTCAGCGACACCAGCCCGTCGCGGGTCTCGACCCACCCTCGCCCACGCAGCCGACCGAGCATCCGCGCCGCCCGCGCCGCCGTCCAGCGCAAATGGGTGTGCAATGTCGCCGACGCCAGCTCATCCGCGGCTTCGGCTGTGCCCTCGTGATTGCGCACATGCCCCATCAACACGATCTCACCGAAGCGCACGCGCTGACGTGCTCGGCGCACCCCTCCCGCGATCAGCCCGTAGCGCGGCGACAGCACCCACGCCGCCATGAACAGCGCGAAGATCGCCAGCACCATCGACGCCGAGATCGACGAGTCCCAGGTCTCCGGCAGAGTCGTCCCGAACAGGCGATTGACCCCGGCGAACGCCGCCCCGATCTCGAACAAGCCGAACACGCTGCCGCGCGCCAGACCGTAGCCAAAGTATGCCCCCGCCGCGCCGATGCCCGCCGCGATCGCCAGCATCGGCGCCAGCCGATCGGTCAGCAGGTAGGCAGCCGCAGCCGGGATGATGAAGAACGCCACCACCAGCACCGAGCCGACCGCGCTGAAGGCGCCGACCGCCACCAGACTGACCAGAATCATCAGCGCATAATGCAGCATCCCCGGACGGAATCCGAGCGAGCGCGCCAGCGCCGAGTCGAAGGTGGACAGCTTCAGCTCTTTATAGAACAGCGTCACAAACGCGACCGTGAGCGCCGTCAGGATGCCCATGATCGTCAGTGAGCGCGGGAAAAAGACCAGCACAGGCTGTACATTGGTCAAGCCAGCCGCCCATGCCGCCGCCGGGGTGAATTCACCGCAGTTGGCGCACGTTTCCGCGAACTGCGCCGTCGGGTCGCGCGGGGTGATGCTGAGGTCACGGCAGTTGGTGCAGACACGAGCGATCTCGGCGCGCGGATCGTCGGGCGTGATTACGACTGGATCACACTGGCTGAAACAGTGGCTGTTGGTGTCCGCCCAGGCGATGCCGATCTCCCCGACCATGACCGCATCGGTGTCGATATGCACGTCGTCCACGAAACGCGCCACCAGGATGATCGCCACCGCGAACAGCAGCGGAAATGCCAAGCCGAGCGCCGCATCCTGCTTGACCAAGCCTGATCGGTAGATCAGCTCGGTCAGCACCACCGTCGCCACGCCCGCCAGCGCCGCGCCGATGATCAGCAGCGGCGAACCCAGGTCAGCCGCCAAGCCGAATACCCCGGTCATCACCAGAAATGCCACGACGATACCGAGCAGCACGGTGTGGCTGATGGCGTCGCTGGTCATCGCCATGCCGCGCAGCAGCAGAAACGAGCCGAGCAGCGCCCCACTGATCGCGATCAGCGCGCCCAGGATGACCGCGACCGTCTGCGGATCGCTCAGGGCAGCGTTGAGCGCCTCCATCGGCACCACGCGCAGCAGCAGATCGACGATGATGCGTTCAAATACGATCATGAGGTTCACCTTTTGAGGACTGAGGTCACGGACGCAAGGTTATGCGTCCCTATGACTGCGATAAGCAAACGCAGAGTTATACGGTTTTATACTGCCGACGGTCGGCGCGCGCCTTGAGCCATGCCCACACGATGCCGCGTCCCGGCGCGAACGCCAGCGACAGCACGACCAGCGCCGACGACGCCACGATGATCATGGGTCCTGTCGGAATATCGCTGTCCAGCGCGCTCAGGATCGCCCCGACTCCGCCCGCGAATGCGCCAAAGACGCCTGCCAGCGCGCACATCTGCCCTAGTCGATGCGTCCACTGGCGCGCGGCGACTCCTGGCGCGATCAGCAAGCCGACCATCAGGATCACCCCGGCGATCTGCAAGCCCAGCACCACCGCCGCCACGATCAGCGCTGACAGCAGCGTCGAGAGGATGCCGACGCGAATGCCATTGGCGCGGGCAAAGCCAGGATCGAAGGTGATCAGCGTGAATTCTTTCCAGAACAGCAGCAGCACGACCAGCATGAAAATGCCGAACGCCGCGATCCGTGTCACGTCCGATTCGACCATCGCGGCGGCTTGTCCGAAGATGAATTTGTCGAGACCCGCTTGCGCGGCATTGCCAGTCGTCTGGATGAACGCCAGCAGGGCGATCCCGGCTGCGAACCAGGCAGCCAGCACGATCCCCAGTGCGGTATCCTGCTTGAGACGAGTCGTCCGCGTCAGCGCGCCGATGAACTGCACGCCGAGCCAGCTGGAGATGCCAGCGCCGATCAGGAGCGCATTCATATCGCGCCCGGCGATCAGAAAGCCGACCCCGACTCCGGGCAGGGCGGCGTGCGAGAGCGCATCCCCCACCAACGACTCGCGTCGCAGCACCGCGAACGAGCCGATCACCCCGCAGATGGCGCCCAGCAGCGCCCCGCCGACCGCGACCGTGCGCAGCGTGTAGTTGTATTCGACCCCCCAGACGGCGATGCTGAACGGTATGAACAGTACGCCAACGATCGCCAGCACGCCGATCAGAATCCAGACGCGACGCGAGTCGGGGACAGATGCGCTGGATGGTACGAGTGTCAGAGTCGTCATGGGGCTAGTCTCCTGTCAGCGCCAGCGGCGGACGGGTCTCGACAGTGTTCATACGTCCGCCGTAGGTCTGACGCAGCAGCTCCGGCGTGAAGGTGTCTTTGACTGTGCCGCTGGCGACCACCTCGACATTGAGCAGCGTCACATAGTCGAAATACTGATCGACCGTCGCCAGGTCGTGATGCACCACGATCACCGTCTTTCCACGCGAACGCAGCACACGCAGCAGCTCGACGATCGCTCGCTCGGTCACGGCATCCACCGCTGCAAACGGTTCATCCATAAAGTACAGCCGCGCATCCTGCACCAGCGCGCGCGCCAGAAATGTCCGCTGCTGCTGTCCGCCGCTCAACTGGCTGATCTGACGGTCGGCGTAATCGGCAAGCCCGACCTGATCGAGCGCCGCTCGCGCCGCCGCCTGATCCGCCTTTCCAGGGCGGCGAAACCAGCCGAGCCGCCCGTACAGTCCCATCGTCACCACATCCAGCACCGAGGTGGGAAAGTCCCAATCGACGCTGCCGCGCTGCGGCACATAGCCGACCAGATCGCGTGCCTGGGCATACGACTTGCCGTAGAAGCGGATTTCGCCTGCCGCGCGCGGGATCAGGTTGAGCGCGGCTTTGATCAGCGTCGATTTTCCGGCGCCGTTCGGTCCGACCACACCCATCAGGACGCCTTCGGGCACGTCCAGATCGACATCCCAGACGGCGGGCTTGTCCTGGTAGGCGACGGTCAGGTCACGGATGCTCAGGGCTGCGGTCATGGTGTCAGGCTCCGACGCACTCAGGCGCGATCAATTCGGTGGGCGGGGTGATGGTCAGCGACTCGTCCCATGCTGGGATTGCCAGGTCGATTCCGGTGCAGGCATACGAGGTCAGGATGATGTAGACGTTGCTGGCGAGCATCCCGACATAGGTGCCGCCGAAGGTATCCGGCGCGTCCATCGCATCGGAATACAGTCCGCGCACGCCCAGGCGCACGGCGCCGCCCGCGTCTTCGACCCCTTCACGCACCGCCTCGATGGTCGCAGGTGAGACGCTGCTCTCCACGAACATCACCGGGATCGCGTTGTCCAGCACAAAATCGACCACGTTCTGCACGTCGCCGACTCCGGCTTCGTCGGCGGTGCTGATCCCCTGGATCGCCTCGACCTGCCAGCCGAACGCCGCGCCGAAATACTGAAAGGCGTCATGCGACGTGACCAGCACACGCTGATCTTCCGGCACGGTGCGCATGGCGGCGTCCGCCCACGCGAACAACGTCTCCAACTGTCCCTGATAGGCTTGCGCGTTTGCCATAATCGTATCGGCGTCATCGGGCAGCAGCGTCACCAGCACGGTCGCCAGCTCGTCTACGGCGATCGCCCAGTTGCGCGGGTCGAACCAGAAATGTGGGTCGTCCACATCGGTCAATTCCTCGGACAGCGTGAAACCACCGATGGTGTAGCCTGCATCCTTGACGGGTTCACCCAGCGCGACAATGGTCACGCCGCGCTCACCGAGCGCCTCGAAGACCGCGTCGAACTGCCCTTCGAGGTGGAGCCCGCTGTAAAAGACCGCATCGGCGGCGTTCATGGCGGCGATGTCGGACTCGGTCGGCTTGTACAGATGCGGATCGACTCCGGCGCTCATCAGCGCGCTGATCTCGATCCCGTCGATCCCGTCGGTCAGGATACGGGCGATGTCGGCAGCCTGCGTGGTGGTGGCGACGATCTTCAGGCGCGCTTCTTGCGCGTGCAGTGCAGCAGGCAGGGTCAGCAGCAGCAGACAGATTACCATCAAGCGTTTCATCAGATAAACTCCAGTTTCATCATTGGGTCGAAAGATATATTTAGTCTAGTCGAAACTTTCAATCAACGCAAGTGGAACGTTTGTTCTGTCTGCGGGCTGTCGCAGGGTCGCATAACAATGCCTGTTCGCGGTGCCCCGGTGTCGCAGGGACTCATAACAATGCGTCCGGCACGTCTCAAAATTGACTTACCCTGACTTTTGAAGTTTTTGTCCCCTGCAACCAACCTACCCAGTATGAGCGAGATGCAGAAGGCAACCAGCGCGTGATGACCGACGTGATCGATCTGCTGCCCGTACCAACCAGCGGCGCGCCGGCGTTCGCCGATGAATTTGCGGCGTTACAGACGGCGCTCGAACCGGGTATACGCCGCTTTGTGCGGCGGCTGCTCGGTGACTATGGCGATCCGCTGGCGGTCGATGATTTGACTCAGGATACCTTCATCGCGCTCTATCGCAAGCTGTCTGCCGCCAATGCGCCGCTCGATCTGGCATTGGCACAGCCTTATACCTATGGCATCGCCCGTAATCTCGTCTATGCGGAGATGCGACGCTCCCGGCGCTATGGACTGGCGCTGGCGGACGATCACGATCAGGTCGGCGGCTATAGCGACAGCGCCGGCGGGTACGCGGTGATCGCCGACAGCGCCGACTCGCCGGAGGAGGCAGCACACTGGCTGCTGCTCAGTTTAGCGGTGCGAGCGGCGATCGATCGGCTGCCCGACGCACAGCGCCAGGCGATGATTTTGTACAGCGAGGAAGAAATGAGCTACGAGCAGATCGCGCAGATCATGGGGGTGAGCGTGGGCACGGTGGCGAGCCGAGTGCATTACGCCAGGCGCACGCTGCGCGCCATGCTTGACCCCGACACGCTGACCAGCATCACGGAAAGCCAGTGAATTACAGCGGCAGCGGCGGGCGCATCGTGATGCGTCCCTCTATAGCGCATCATTTTACTTTCGTATGCAACCAATAAGGACACCTGATCATGGAACCCACCACACACATCGACCTGACCAAACTGCTGCGCGTCCTGCGCGCCCTCCACGACGGCATTCAGCGCAATCTCGAATACGGGATGCACGCCGGGACGGGTGACACCGCCTACAAGAGCTATGTCGCGCTGCACGCGCGTGCGGCGGCTGCCCTGCCGGACGACGCTTACGTCACCGAGGCGCTGCGCGTCGAGATGGCGGAGGATGTCGATGACGGCACCCGACTCGCCGCCGTCAACCTGGCGCTGCGTCAGTTGGTCGCCTATCTGGAAACCGAGGTGCGCGGCGGCACCCTCCCACCCCCGCACC
>DAOTUN010000116.1:0-2368 GCA_034437395.1 Anaerolineae bacterium
GACAGGTATTATTACCGCCTGGGGTCGGAGGTGGGGGTTAAGTCAGCGTCTGTATGTACTGGGTTTTGCGCGATCGGCGGCTTGCTGGTATCTTGAGGGCATCGCACACACAATGACGGCATACCCCCCCATGCGCGACATTCTCGACACCGTGAACACCTGGATCGCCGCCGACCGTCCGATCGCGCTGGCGACCGTCGCCGCCACCTGGGGCAGCGCCCCGCGCGCGGTCGGCGCGCACATGGCGATCGCGCCCGACGGCGACTCGGCGGCGATCGCCGGGTCGGTCAGCGGCGGCTGCGTCGAGGCGGCGGTCATCCGCGAAGCGCTGGAGGTGATCGCCGACGGGACGCCGCGCCTGCTGCATTTCGGCGTCAGCGACGATCAGGCGTGGGATGTCGGGCTGGCGTGCGGGGGACAGATCAGCGTGCTGGTCGAGCGGCTCGACGGCGCCTGGTGGACGCTGGCGGCGGCGCGCATGACGTCCGATCTGCCGACGACCACGCTCACCCTGCTGGACGGCGATCACATCGGCGCAAAGGCGCTCTACGACGCCGACGGGCTATCGCTTTACAGCGCGGCGGGCTTTCCGCACGAGTCGTCCTTCGCCGACGCCGTGATCGCCGCACGCAGGGCGACGCGCGCGACAATCGCCGGACACGATCTGCTGCTCGACACCTCACGCCCGCGTCCGCATCTGATCGTCGTCGGGGGAGCGCACGTCGCGCTGCTGCTGGCGGAGATGGGGCTGCGTCTGGATTACCGCGTCACCGTGATCGACCCGCGCCGCGTCTTTGCCACCCCGGAACGCTTCCCGGCGCCGATCGCCATCACGCACGAGTACCCCGACCGCGCCTTTGCCCGCATCGGGCTGGATGCCGACAGCTACATCGCCGTCCTCACCCACGACCCGAAGATCGACGACAAAGCGCTGATCGCCGCGCTGCCCTCCGCCGCGCGCTATGTCGGCGTGATGAGCAGCCGCAAGACGCACGCCGCCCGCCTGGAACGGTTGCGCGCGGCGGGCATCGACGACGGGCAGATCGCCCGCATCCACACCCCGATCGGGATCGACATCGGCGCATCGACGCCGGAAGAGATCGCGTTGAGCATCATGGCGCAGATCGTCGCGGTGCGGCGGGCGAAATAGACCAACTGGCGGACGCATCCATAGGCGCCCCTACGATGCGTCGCGCAATCTGGCGATGAAGGCGCGCACGGCGTCCTGATGCGGATATGCCCCGACCGCCGCCTCGTCGAAGGCGGGCAGATCGGGGAGCGGCACGCCCAGATCGCCCAGCAGCGCCGCCGCCTGGTCGAGATAGTAGCGCCACACATACGGCTCGCCGTCCGCCCACGCCCAGGTATACAGCTGCACCGCCCGCGCGATCGCCCCGTCGCGCTCTCCCGCCGCCGCCAGCACCACCGCCGCCGAGTAGCTATCGCAGCCGTCGCTGACGATCCGCAGCGCGTCGCGCAGCCGCCCATTGGCGGCATACGCCCGCGCCAGCCCGCCGAAGGCAGCATCATCGCGCACGCCGGAGGCGTGCCCGCGCTCGATCGCCTCGCTGAACGCCGCCACCGCGCCCGCCGCGTCGCCCGCGCGCAGCGCCATCTCCGCGCGCAGCTGCGCCAGCTCGCGTGTGTCAAGTGAGGATTGAGCAGCCTCCGCCAGCCGCTCCGCCTCGGTCAGCGCCGCCCGCACCGCCGCGTCGTCCGCCCCGCGCCGGAACAGCGACCAGGCATGGTTTCTGGCGACCGCCGAGCGCCAGGTGAGCGTATTCGCTGCCGGCGGCGCCGACTCGAAGGCGGCGCGGGCGGCGTCGGCGCGCTCGGTCCAGCCCAGGTCGCTGTACAGGCTGTGCAGGCGCATATGCGCTATCGCTGCCCGATCGCGGTCGTCCGCCGCCGCCGCCAGCGCCAGCGCATCCTCGTAAGTGCGCAGCGCCAGCGCGATTCGGGAGAGCGACCACAGCGAAGCGGCGTAATTGCTCAGCGCGACACTCAGGTTCGGCGCGTCCACCGCCGCGACATAAATGCCGATGACCAGCCCCGTCAGGCGCAGCGCCTCGTCGTCACGTCGTAAGCCGGACAGCGCGATCGCCATGCGCGACGCGATTGACCCCTGCCAGCGCGCCTCGGTCAGCGCCGGTGGGCGATCGAGCCCATCGGGGAAGAGCGGCAGCAGCAGCGCGTAGATGCGGGCGTAGGCGGCGAAGCTGTAGTAAAGCGGATCGTGCAGCCTCACCGCGAACAGCTCCGCCGCGTCGTCGAGCCTGCCCGCGCCGATCAGCGCGTCGTACATCGCCAGCGGCAGCGCCAGATCCGCCAGCACGCGCGGCGTCCCGCCCGGCGCGGCGCGCTCCTG
>DAOTUN010000117.1:0-3123 GCA_034437395.1 Anaerolineae bacterium
CGGCATGCGCTTCATCGCTCTACGCCATCAGTCTGGGATGCGCCTACCTGCGAAACGGTCAGGCTGATCTTATGCTGACCGGCGCGGTAAGTGCCGCCGACCCGCTTTTTATCAACATGGGTTTCACGCACTTCGGCGCTTATCCAGAACGCGGCGCGAGTCGCCCACTCGATGTCGGGTCAGAAGGCTTAATTTCTGGCGAAGGCGCGGGGATGCTTGTGTTGAAACGCTACAGCGATGCGGTGCGCGATGGCGACACTATCCATGCTGTTATTGGTGGGATCGGGTTGTCCAATGATGGACGCGGCAAGCACCCGCTCACGCCAAACTCACGTGGGCAAACGCTGGCTTTTCAGCGTGCGTATGCAGAAGGGGTTGATCCGCACAGCGTCCAGTATATCGAATGTCACGCCAGCGGCACGCCTTTAGGCGACAAGACCGAATTGAACTCGATGGATAAGTTCTTTAACGGCAACGCAACGCTGCCCCGAATCGGCGCGGTGAAGGCAAATCTTGGACATCTTCTGACCGTAGCGGGGCTGGCAAGTATTCTCAAAGTGATTTTGAGTATGCAGCACAATCAGATTCCGGCGACCATCAACGTTGAACACCCCTTGTCCTCAGGACGCTTTGGTGCAGCGCAGATCGTTCGTCAAAATACGCCCTGGTTGGACGCGCATAAAACGGCTGGAATCAATGCCTTTGGTTTTGGCGGTGTAAACGCCCATTTGATCCTGCAATCGCCCAGCGCTGTTTTGTCTCAATCGCATTCAAACGCACAGACCCCAGCCTCTCGCCTGGCAATCGTTGGCATGGACGCACATTTTGGCAACTGTGATGGATTGGAAGCGTTCGCCCGAACTTTATATGACGCCAAGCAGCACTTTCTCCCACTTCCGCCCCATCGCTGGAAGGGATTGACCGATCAGGCGCCACAAGCCGCCTATATCGACTCATTTGAAATCGATTTTCTACGCTTTAAGTTCCCACCCCGAGAAGACGATCAGCCGACGCCACAGCATCTGCTTTTGCTCAAGGTCGCTGACAATGCTGTGCAGGACGCTCAACTGGTGAATGGCAGCAACGTCGCGGTGATTGTCGTCTTAGAGACAGAACTAAGCCTGCATCAATACCGCAGTCGCCTCGATCTCTCGTGGCAGATCAAACAAAGTCTTGAGCGTCAGGGAATACAACTCGATACTGATCTTTCGGAGCTGGAGCAAATCTCCAAAGATGCGCTCAGTCCGCCTGGACAGGTCAACCAATACACGAGTTACATCGGGAACATCATTTCCAGCCGTGTAAGTGCGCTCTGGAATTTCTCAGGACCCGCCTTCACACTGTCTTCCGCTGAAAACGGTGTCTATAAAGCCCTTGAAGTCGCACAGCATTTGTTGGCAGATGACACGCTTGATGCTGTGGTCATTGGCGCAGTCGATCTCGCCGCTGGCGTTGAAAATGTTACGCTTCGGCGCGCAGAACACCCACTAAACAGCGGAGCGCTGACGTTGAGTTTCGACCAACACGCGAACGGTTGGCAAGCGGGCGAGGGCGCCGGGGCGGTTGTCGTCAAGCGGGCGGATCGTGTGCAGGCACAGCATGTATATGCGACTATCGAAAGCGTCGCGGTGCGACCCGGAAGCGATGCAGCGAGCATCGTTCAGACTCTCGATCATGCATTGAACATCGCTGGGTTAACCACCAACCATGTCGGCTACGTCGAGGCATCCGCCAACGGGATCGCTGCGCAAGATGAAGCGGAAATCGTCGCCCTAACCCACGCATACCGCAAAGACGGCGATACCCTACATACTGCACTTGGGAGTGTGAAAGCCAATATTGGGCACACAGGTGCGGCAGCAGGGATCGCGAGCCTGATAAAGACGGCGCTTTGCCTTGATCGGCGTTTTATTCCGGCGACACCCCATTGGACTGGACCAAAACAACCTCAAAACTGGATCGATAGTGCGTTTTATGTGCCGCCAGAATCGCAGACCTGGTTTAGCCCGAAAGGTGTCCGTCGGTGCGCCGTGATCAGCGGTCTTGGAGACGATGGGACGTGCGCGCAAATCGTCATGACCGAAGGGGATACGCCGTCCACCGACATAGGCAGCGCTTATCTAAAGCATAAGGGGCTGTATCTGTTTCCAGTCGATGCCGATGACCGTGACACGCTCCTTCAGCGCCTCAAACAGCTTGACAGCGATCAACCGTTATCAGTGCTCGCACAACGAGCGTTCTCCACGTTTCGCAGCGGGCGTTACGCGGCTGTGATACTCGCACGCAACCCCGATATGCTGCGTCGTGAGCTTCAACTGGCGCTCACGGGTATTCCTCAAACGTTCGAACGCGGTGGAGACTGGCAAACCCCTGCAGGAAGTGCGTTTAGCGCAAATCCGGTCGGTTCAACGGGTGGCATCGCTTTTGTTTATCCGGGCGGGTTCAATTCGTATTCTGGTCATGGGCGCGATTGGATGCATCTGTTTCCAGCGGCGCTTGATTATGCGGCATCACTGGGTTCTGATATCGGGGATCAGCTTGGGGAAACCTTGCTGTATCCGCGTTATGTTTCCACGCCTGATCGTGCGCAGGTACGTGTGGCACGTGCTCGACTGATGAATGACCAGAATGCCATGATGAGTTCTGGTATTCTGTTTTCGACGATGTATACCCGCGTCCTGCGTGAGGTTTTTAAGGTTAAACCGAACCTGACTTTCGGGTATAGTCTGGGTGAAAGCAGTATGTTATGGGCGCTGGGAGTGTGGCGTGATGCCGAGTCCGCCCGCGCCGCGCTGCGCGAGTCGCCGTTGTTCAAATCCCGCTTGTACGGGCGTAAAGAGGCTGTCCGTGAAGCCTGGGGGCTGCCTACACATCAGGAGAATGATTTTTGGGCATCGTTCGTTCTATCCGCGTCCGCAAACGTTGTGATGGAACAACTTGTCCACGAAACGCGCGTTTATCTGACTCATGTAAATACGCCCGCCGAGGTCGTTATCGCGGGTGATCCGACAGCATGTGAGCGCGTTATTGCACGGGTGGGTTGCGAAGCACTGCGTGCGCCCTTTGAAACCGTGATCCATAACGAAGCGATGATCTCGGAATATGATGCGCTCTTTAGCCTGC
>DAOTUN010000118.1:0-12310 GCA_034437395.1 Anaerolineae bacterium
CCGACGCAGTACGGTGGGCGGTTCAAAGCGCTGCTGGTGTATCTGAACGCCTGCCAACTCCTGCCCCTGAACCGGATCGCGGAACTGACGCACGACTGGTTCGGGCAGCGGGTGAGCGAGGGGACACTGCAACGGGCGCTCAGGCAGGCGGCGGGAGCGGTATCCGGGATGCTGAACGAGGTGAAGTGCGGACTGGTAGCAGGCAGCGGTGGCACATGCGGACGAGACGGGGATGCGGGTGGCGGGGAAGCTGCATTGGCCGCTCCAGCGTGATGAACGCCACATCGGGACGGCGCGTATTGCCGGGGTCTTCGGGTACGTAAAAATCGACCTCGAAAACCACTTTGCCGATGGGATGCCCTGTCAGGTGCGCAAAAATCGTGCCGTGAATGACAGAGCTGGACAGACCATGATCAGGCATGGGTGCCACTTCGATGATCTCCCCGTTTATCAGCTCAAGCTTCCTGTCCTGATATTCCGGCATATCCAGCATTCGCCAGAATACATCGACCGTGATCAGCAGCCGCTCTGTCTGCATCATCCTGCCTCACCGACATTCGCACAGTATATAGAGTATACCCCCGGCACGCACCGGGGGTCAATCAATCGCCGCGCCTACCCCTTGACTGCCCCGAAGGTCAGCCCGCGCACGATGAAGCGCTGCACCTCGCAGTCGCTCCAGAATTCCATCCAGCGCCGCCGCTGCTTCGTCCAGTGTGTGGGCTGGTTCCGCCGATCCCGCGATCCACAGCGCCAGTTCGTTCATTGCGCCGGACAGCAAATGCGCGAGTGCGTCAGTCGAGGCGGTTTCGATGATGCCGCGTGCCCTCAGCGTCGTCAGTTTTTCGCGCAAGAGGCGCATACTATTTTGTTCGTCGATCTGACGCCACGTCATCCAGCCCAACACGGCAGGGGCATCGATCAACAGAATACGAGCGACATGCGGATCGAGCGCCACTTCCAAGAACGCACGACAGCCGATTTTTAACATCTCCCAGTCATCACCCACCGCATCTGCCGCCGCTTCGATCCGCGCGCTGACCTCGTGACTCACATCGTTCAGCACTGCGCGGAACAATCCTTCTTTGCCATCAAAGTGGTGATAGAGCGCCCCGCGCGTAACGCCCGCCGCCGCGACGACATCTTCGAGTGCGACACCTGCATACCCATGTTCCGCAAACTTATCCCGCGCGATCTCGATCAGCGTCCGCATTGTCTGTTCGCGCTGTTCCGCTTTTTTCATTATGAAACATGCTCCCGCTTGACATACATACAGTTTGTACGTATCATAGAAACATACAGCCTGTATGTATTGTAGCGATGGAGCAATGACGATGCAACTAACCAGTTTCTATCCCGTGATGTGCGCTCCGAAGATCGCAGATGCACGCGATTTCTACGTCAATCACTTCGGCTTTTCAATCGTGTTCGAGGCGGATTGGTACATCAGCCTGAAAAAAGAGGACGACGCGCGCAAGTACGAGTTGGCACTCCTCGATCCGACACACGCGACGATTCCCGAAGGATTTCGTAAACCCGTTCAGGGTTTGCTCCTCAATTTTGAAGTCGAAAATGCCGACGCGGAATATGCACGACTGATTGAGGGTGTGGGTCTGCCGCTCCATCTTCCGTTACGGAGCGAGGACTTCGGACAGCGACATTTCATCACGGTTGACCCGAACGGCGTCCTAATCGACGTGATTCAAGTGATCCCCTTCACGGTTGAGTTCGCCGACCCGGCGTCATGACCCATATTTGATGAAAGATGAGGGGCGCGTTATTTTGATCAAACACCCCTCATCGTCCATCGTAGAGATGCTATTCGCTGGAACTGCCTTCACCGATTGGCGCGGGTGGCGTCAGGGCGACGGGTATTGAGCGCGTCTTCCGGGATGTAAAAATCAACCTCGCTCACAATCTCGCCAACAGGGTTATTCTCAAGGTAGTTGGCAACCGCCGTTTGCAATATCTGTGTCCGCAACCCATGTTTGAATTCAGGCGACACTTCTACAATCTCGCCATCGATAAGTTCCAGGCGCCGATCGTCTCGTTCCGCCTGATCGAGCAAGTCCCAAAACATACCAGTCGTGATCAATGCGCGCTGTACGCTCACCGTTGCACCTCAGGACTTGTTCACTGGTTATCATCATACCCCCGGCACGCACCGGGGGTCAATCAATCGCCGCGCCTACCCCTTGACTGCCCCGAAGGTCAGCCCGCGCACGATGAAGCGCTGCACCAGCAGCGACAGGATCACTGGCAGCGTCACCGCGATGATCATCCGCGTCGCCACAAAGTTGAACATGATCCCGCGCACCGAGTCTGTCCCGGCGACCATCATCGGATACGGCTTCCAGTCGCGGTTGGTCAGCACGCTGGCGAACAGGTACTCGTTCCACGAAAACGAAAAGCAGATGATCACCGCCGCCACCAGTGCCGGAGCTGCCAGCGGCAGCGCGATCCGCCAGAAGACGGTGTATTCGTTGGCGCCGTCCACCAGCGCCGCCTCGCGCAGTTCCGCCGGAAAATCCGCGAAATAGTCGCGCATGATCAGCACCGCAAACGGCAGCGTAAAGGTCGCGTTGACGATGATCAACCCCGGCAGGGTGTCGATCAGATCGAGATCACGAAAGAGCAGCACGAATGGGATCACGGTGGCGATCGGCGGTAAAAAGCGCTGTGACATGAACCACGACACCAGATTGCGATTGCCGATCCGGTATTTGAAACGCGCCAGACCGTAGCCAGACAGCGTGCCCAGCGTGGTCGCTACGATGCACGAACCGATGGCGATCGCCGCGCTGTTGCGCAGCGCCTTGAACGTCTCCGCGCCGCCGCTGACAAATTCCTGCTGCCAGTTGAGCAGTGTCGGCTGATACTGCAAAAACGGGATGACCGTGCCGTCGATCGAGTCGCCCTGGCTCTTGAACGAGGTGGTGAGGGCATACAGAAAGGGTGCCAGCGAGAAGAAGGTGATCGCCAGCGCCAGCAGGATCATGCCGATTCGAGAGAGCTGGCGCATGTCGAACGGCGTGCGTCGCGCGGCGGGCGCCGTGCTGACAGGCATCGATTGGGGAATGGTAGACATATGTTTTCGCTCCCGATCAGTCGAAACGGGCGCGCACGCGCCAGAAATAAATACTGGAGATGATGATCGCCACGATCACCACCAGATAAGACAGCGCCGACGCATCGCCGAGCTGGAACGAACCGCGTAAGCCCGTCTCGTAGATGTAATAGGTGTAGGTCTGGGTGATCTGCCCTGGTCCGCCGCGCGTGAGCGTGGTCGGGATGTCGAGAATCTTGATCGTCTCGACCAGCCGCAGCAGCATCACCGTGCCCAGTGCCGGAGCGATCAGCGGCAGGGTGATATGGCGGAAAATCTGAAAGCCGTTTTTGGTGTCGAGCCGTGCCGACTCGTACAGGTCATCGGGGATACCCTGCATGGCAGCCAGCACGATGATGAAGACGAATGGCGTCCACTGCCATACATCGGTGATCAGGATCGCCAGCCGCGCCCCGGTCGGATCGATGATCCAGTTCACCCCGTTCCCGCCCAGTCCGCGCAGGATGTTGTTGACGGGTCCGCTGGTCTCATTGAAGATGATCACCCCCAGAAAGCCGACCGCGATCGGCGCCGCGAACAGCGGCATGGTGATGATGGCGCGCATCTGTTTCAAAAAAGGCAGATCGTGATTGAACACCCAGGCGACAAACGTCCCGAACAGCAGCGTCAGCGTCGTGCTGCCCACCACCAGAAATCCGCTGAACGCAGCGGTGTTGCGGGCTTTTTCGTCGCCACCATCGCCATCCAATCCTAAAATTTCGGCGTAATTTTCAAAGCCGACATTTTGCGGTTCGCGTCCCATGCGGAAATTGGTGGTGCTGAGATAGAACGAGTACACCAGCGGAAACAGGGTGAACAGCAGCACCCAGATCACGCCGGGCAGTAAAAAGACGTGTTTGGCGCCCAGTTTCATAAACGCACCTCATGGTTGTAAGTGATGGCAAATACAAGGGCATGGCGATTGCCATGCCCGGATTAGTTTTAGGGCATCCCCTCCCTCACAGCATCATGGGGGAGGGAAGAACAACAATTTACGGGACGAACCCGATCGCGTTCTGGTAGATTTCCAGCTGACTATCCCGATCCAGCCCGTCGGTCACATCGTTCCAGTCGTTCGCCGTCGCGTCGAGCGCTTCCTGGGCGGTGGACTGCCCGGTCATCGCTTCGCTCAGGCGCACATCCAGCGTCTCCTGGATGTATTCCAGCGTGCCAGGGATACGCAGATAGGTCAGGTAGGTCGGCTTGTCGAACACGTTGTCGCCATACGCCGCGATGTAGCGTTCCATGTCTCCCGCGTCGAAGCCAACCGCCGCATAGTCAGCCGGGTCAGCGGTGCCGCGCGGGGCGTACAGGTGATACAGGCTGCTGGGGTCGATCCCCTGCCAACCCGTCGTGGCGTTGTAGAAGTTGATCGCTGGGTTTGCCAGCATCGCCATGAAGTAGTAGGTCAATTCCGGGGTATCGGTGAACGCCGACATGGTGGGGTGCCACGATCCGCCCGTCGTATTGCCGACGCAGTTCGGATTTTCCGTGTCCATGACGAATTCACCGACTTCACGGTCGTACCACTCCGACGAGCACAGGATCGCGCTGGCGCCCAGCACGCCTTTGATGGTCGATCGGCTGGTGTCCTGAGACAGCGAGCCTACGTCCCCCCACGAGAAAGTAGCGATGGCATTGCCGCCCAGGAAGTTGTCCCACGCCTCGCCCAGCTGCCAGCCGAACTGCGCTTCGGGCCCGGTCGCCGCCAGCTCTTGCAGGAATTCCAGCGCGCGGACGTGTCCCGGCTGGTTGATCAGCGGATCCATCGTCTCAGGGTCGAACCAGAACACATTGTCGAATTTACTGACAGCGCGCGCATCATCGCCGTCCGACGGCGTGACGGCGAACGATGCCGCCAGCGTCGCGTAATGGAAGTGACCCTGACCGCCCGCCGCCAGATGCAGGCTGATGCCGTCATCGGGGTCGCCGTCTTCGTTCCAGTCCTTGCCGTTGAAGAAGGTGGTCACGGCGAGCAGTTCCTGCCAGGTGGTCGGCGGGTTGGGCATGGGCGATCCGACTTCCGCCTCGTATGCTGCCTGCCAGTCCGGGTCGTCCAGGATGTCCTTGCGGTAGTAAAACAACTGTGCATCACCGTCGTTGGTGGTGCCGTAGGTCTGTCCGTCCCACTGCTGCAGAGCGGCGAAAGCGGGCGCGACGTTGGCGATGTCCCATTCCGGGAAACGCGCATCGCCCATGAAGGGGTCGAGCGGCTGAATCCAGCCGTTGCTCACCCAGTCGCCATACTGCCAGGCGGCGCCGATGAAGGCGTCATAGGTATTTTGCTCGGTCAGAAAGTCGGCGGGGATGGTGGTGCCAAGTTCGTTGTAGGGAATCTCGATGATCTCCAGCGTCGCGCCGGTCGCCGCTTCAAAAGCGTTGCGCCAGAAATAGATCGTGCCGCTGATACCACCGCGCGATCCCTGACCCAGCACGCCAAAGGTGATCGTCTGTCCTGCACCAAAGGCAGTGCCGTCGGGCAGACCCGCCGCCATCAGCGCCTCGAATGCCAGCCGCTGTTCCTGTTCGTTGGCGGCGATGCCGGGGATCGGGAACAATTCTTCAGCGGTCTTGCCCATAAAGGTATCTTGTGCCAGCACTTGCGCGGCGCCTAAAGCGGCGAACAAGCCGACTATCACGACTACGAAAAACAGCTTACGAAGAGACACGGGTGTCATGGAAAGGTCACTCCTGAGCGTGTAAAGTAAAATTTGTTGAACCGCATGGCAAATTCAGGGGTGGGTCGTCGTGTGGGGATGTCTGGTGATAGGCGCCTCCATTATTTTTACAATCATGGAATTGCAGTGACCGCATTATGAAGGTGAAGCCACTTTTCAAAAAATCGTTTACAGGTTTCAGTATAGGCTGCAATCGATTGCAATGCAAGCAGTCTGGGAACAATGTTGGATACTTTGTACAAAACCGCGGGAAACGCAAGGAAACGTAAGCAAGGACACACAGGGTTGTGTCCCGGCACGGTGGCTGTTTCTCAGAACCTTTTGTTGGATCATGGCGCTGTCCCTTGATGTAGTGTCTACTACAGGATAGCATCGCTTTTCTTGTGGAATCGCACTTTTGAAAGGCACCTTATGACCGAACGCATCGGCTTCATCGGCTTGGGCATTATGGGGCAGGGGATGACCCGCAACCTGATCGCTGCCGGCTTTTCCGTCACCGTGTGGAACCGCACCGCCCATAAAGCCGACGATCTGGTCGCGCGCGGCGCACAGCGTGCCGACTCGCCCGCCGACCTCGCCGCCCGCTCGGACGTGATCATCACCTGTGTCAGCGATACGCCCGACGTGGAAGCGGTCCTGCTCGGCGATCAGGGCGTCATACACGGCGTCCGTACTGGATCGCTGGTGATCGACATGAGTACTATCAGCCCCGGCGCCACCCGCACGATCGCGGCAAAGCTGGCTGAACACGGGGCGGCGATGCTGGATGCGCCGGTCAGCGGTGGCAGCGAGGGCGCGGCGAAGGGTACGCTGTCGATCATGGTCGGCGGCGCTGAAGCCGACTACGCGCGTGCTGTGCCCGTCTTTCAGGCGATGGGCAGGACGATCACCCATGTAGGGACGATCGGCGCGGGGCAGACGGTCAAGCTGGTCAATCAGATTCTCGTGGTGGTCAACATGCTGGCGGTCAGCGAGGCGCTGATCTTCGCGCAGGCAGGCGGACTCGACCTGGCGAAGACGATCGCCGCCGTCGCGGGCGGCGCCGGTGGCAGCTGGATGCTGTCGAATCGCGGCACCCAGGCGATCGTCCGCGATTGGCGTCCTGGCTTCACCATCGACCTGCAGCAGAAGGATATCCGGCTGGTGCTGGAGGCATCGCGCGAGCTGGGCGTCCCGGCACTGGCGACCAGCCTGATCGACAACCTCTATCGTGTGCTGCAAGCGCAGGGTCTCGGTCACGAGGGCAATCACGCGCTGGTCAAGGCGCTGGAGGCGCTCTCCGGCATCACGGTTGGAGCTGCACCCGCTGGTTCCACCCAGGCATAATCAGATTTGAGAAATCGCGTGCGTGTGCATTTTGCGGTATCTTTCACGCAGACACATCGTCATGCGTCCCTGCGCCGATCGCCGTATCTGGAGTCACGCCATGTCTGCTTCGCTTCCCGGTGACCGTTTTCTTGTCCGTCCTGGCGCCGACGACATGCCCACCAGCGCCGACGCGATCGTCATCGGCGGCGGACCGACGGGCGCGGCGGCGTGCTGGGCGCTGGAACGGGCGCATCCCGGCATCAGAACGATCCTGATCGAGCGTGAAGAACGGTTGGGCGCGGGCAGCTCGCTGGCATCGCTGGAAAATTACCGCACCTGCTGGCCCGCGCTGCCGCTGATGGCGCAGATGCGGCGCAGCGTCGAAGTGTTTCATCATGCCGACGACGAACTGAGCGAAGGGGCGTCGGCGTCGATTCATCTGAAAGAACGCGGCTACCTGTTTCTGGCGATGACCGATTCGCACGCCGCCAGCCTGCGCAGCGACGTGGCGCATCTGCACAGCATCGGGCTGCGCCATATCGAATACCTGGATCACGACGAAGTGCAGCGCCGTTTCCCGACGATCGGACGCGCCGTAATCGCCGCCAAATGGGACCCGATCGCCGGGTGGCTCGACTCCAACGCGCTCATTCACGCCTTCGTCAGAGCGGCGCCCCATGCCAGAGTGCTGCTCGGCATCGACGGCACGACGATCACGCACGAGTCGGGACGGGTCGTCGGCGTGCATACCCCCTATGGCACCATTCACGCGCCGATCGTGGTGCTGGCAGCGGGCGGATGGGCGCCTGTGGTCGCGCGCGAGTCGGGGATCGCGCTGCCAGTGATCCTGCGTCCGCGTCAGAGCTTCACGACCGGGTATCGTCATGCCGGGTTCACCGACGATATGCCGATGCTGATCGGGGAGTCACCCTCGCCACATGTCCGTCCTGAAGCTGGCACCGGCGCGATCTTCGGTTGGGAATACCGCTGGCACAGCAAATGGGCGCCGGAGCTGACGCCGAATCCCGACCATGACGCTGTACTGGAGCCGAGCGATCACCTGGCGCGGCTGAAAGACCCGCGCTTCCCGTCGCTGACGCTCGCGCTGCTGGCACGCCAGTTCGATCACGGCGAGGGGGAGGGCTTCAACGATCCGAAATATTTACGTGGGCTGCATCACAACATCGGCTATTATGTGTACCGCGACGAGACAGCGGCGTACCGCGTCGATGCCGATGGGTCGCGTCACGGCTACGAGAGCGAGCGCGCCATTATCTGTCCGCATCCCGATGTGTCGGGGTTGATCCTGTCGGTGGCGCATGTCGGACACGGGGTGATGACCGCGCCAGCGGCGGGCGAGCTGGCTGCCGCGCACGCGCTCGGTCTGGCGCTGCCCGATCCGCATTATGCCGGCTTTGGGCTGGATGTGCCGTATGTGGATCAAGACGCGCCGGTGTTGTGATGATGTTGCCCAACACCATACGGCATGAACAATTTCAGGCAGGGCAGCGCGGCGGTGGGTAAAGAGCTGTTCATTTACAGTCAGAATCACGCATTCACTCTCAAGGGAGGGGTCGTCTCGATTTTCGACCACCCTCCATACCCTTCACGCTGTTTCCCTCAGCAGGTAAAGCCCACGAAAGACGATGAGACCTATATTTTGTTACCATGCCCGGCTGTTGTGTTGGATTCCACCGTGATGACTACGTGTCCCTTTTTCTGCCCCATGTCAACATACCGGTGAGCCTCGTCAGTCTGCTCCAGGCGATAGCATCTGTCGATGACCGACTTTAACTTCCCCGCCTCGATCATCTCTTTGAGGAAAACCAGAGCGCGCGTCCGCTCACTTTGGCTTCCTCCCCCCTTCATAATTGTGAGGTAGACGCCCTGCTGAGTCAGTGCTTTCCTGGATTTTGACGCCGAGCTTTTACCAGCGGCGTCAAAGATCAGATCATAGCGTGCGCTTGCTTCCGCGAAATCCTGGCTGGTGTAATCGATGACGCTATCGGCGCCAAGCGATGTGACCAGTTCAATATTCCCTGTACTACAGACGCCGGTCACTTCAGCCCCAAAATACCTGGCAATCTGCACTGCATAGGTGCCAACGCTTCCCGAAGCGCCAATGATAAGCACACGTTGTCCGCTCTGGAGGTTTCCCTTATCTCTGAGGTAATGGAGTGCCGGAGTTGCTCCGTTTGGGACGGGCGCCGCCTCCTCATAGCTCATATTGGCTGGTTTGATCGCCATGACGCCATCTTCGGGCAGACATTTGTATTCAGCATAAGCGCCAAACCCAAAACCACAGGAGGCAAAAACCTGATCCCCTGCCTTGAACCGTCGGACATCTTTGCCGATTGACTCAATTTCCCCCGCCAGTTCAAAACCTAATACCGTTACTTTCATCGGTCTGATGAGACCATTGTATAGTCTGGCAGCGAATGGGTCAGCCTTTCGCATACGCCAGTCCCCAGCGGTGACCGTTGTCGCACGGACTCTGACCAGGACTTCATTGTTCCTGGGCACCGGTTTTGCAATCTCTTGCAGGTGAAGCACATCTGGTGATCCATATCGTGTATAGACGATGGCTTTCATTTGGGAACCTTATCTCGCTGTACTCATTTGAACTTGGGGTGTACTCGCTGCCGTTGATTTGGCGGCGACGGTGGATGGGTTGAAACCTTTCACGATCAGCCAGACTGCCATCACCATCTCTTGAATGAAGATGGGGCAGAGTAACCCGACCATGATGGCGGTTTTTCGGTATGTGTTCATGGCGACTTTCGTATTCCTCAAGGATATCGATGCGTTATTTGTCTGCGTAGCATAGTCGAAACGCAACGGAGGAACATCATTCTACGGGGGGAGAAGGAGGAGGATATTTGCAGATCAGACCGCGTGTTACAGCAGATCTGACTCTTTGGCGCGGGCGATGGCTTGAAAGCGATTCGTCACCTGAAGTTTCTCGAAGATATTCTTGACATGCGTTTTGACCGTGGTCACGGCGATAACCAGCTTTGCCGCGATTGGAGTGCGCCATCCAGGTCTCCCTGGGTTTGCTTCAGTCGCGCCTCAGCAAGGCACAGACGACGCTGCCAATCCAGCAAGGTGGATTGTGCGCCTAGCTCCTTGCTCTTCCGCAGGTGCTGCACTGCGGCATTCAGGTCACCCCGTTCACGGTGCAGCTCACTGAGTCCCCGGTACAACTCAGCCGTATCCAATGGCAGCGGTTCCCCCTGATCCAGCACAAGTTGCAACAACTGATCGAGTGTAAGCTCGGCCTCGCGTAACCGCCCCAGCGCCATCCTGATATCCGCCAGAACAAACGTTGGGCTGATGGCGTGCGCGATGTCACCGGCAGCCCGTAGTTTCATCGTATAATCGGTGAAAATCCGGTCGGCAGCTTCCAGATTCCCGTTTGACCAGTGTGCAAGCCCCAGGAGTGAAGCCGCCTGGTCGCGCCTGAGTTGGTCTTCCTGCGGGATGAGTTCGAAGACCTGGGAGGCATACTTTACCGCGCCGGGTATGTCGCCGAGCGCCTGGGCACGATAAGCGCGGGCAGTAGCGATTGTCGCAGGGAGAGATCGAAACGACTCTTTGTCCACGACGACCATTTTGGCTGATGGGTTCTCCGTCCATTCATCCACATCTTCGGCAGGTTTCAGCCATCGTTCAGCGTTCTTCAGGTGGGTTTCCGCGCTCTCCATATCGCCACTGCCGAACAATCCATAGGCATACCAAACACTGAGCACGGGCCGAGTGCGCACCAGTTCGTCGGGCAGTGCCTTTACCCAGCAAAACCAGGTAGCGGACTGGAAATTTGCTTGCATTGCCGACCCGTTCAACTCAATCATGTCTGCCGCCCGTTCGAAATCTTCGGCGGCAAGCGCATGACGGATAGCATCCGACCACAAACCGTGCTGTGCATACCATAGGCTTGCCCGGTGGTGCAGCGTGGACACCTGATAGCGCGATTCATCCATCAGATGCGTTTGCAGAACATCCGCGAGGAGGTGATGGTAGCGATACCATTGACGCTGATCGTCGAGCGGCACGACGAACAGATTGCCTCGCTCCAGGGCTTTCAGCATCCCGTGTCCATCTGGTTGCTCGGTGACCGCATCGCACAGGGGACCGCTTAATCTGTTGAGAATAGAGGTTTTTAGCAGGAAATCTCGAACAGCTTCCGGCTGGCGCTGCAAAATCTCTTCAGTCAGGTAGTCCAGCACGAAGCGATGGCTGCCCGTGAAAGCCTGGATGAAACTGGCGGTATCTGTTCGTCGCTGCATGGAGAGCGCTGCCAGTTGTAAACCCGCAATCCAGCCTTCGGTGCGCGATTCGAGGGTGGCGACATCTGCTGCTGAGAGATTCAATCCCATCACCTCGTTGAGAAATTCGGCGGCTTCGGTGATGGTAAAGCGCAGGTCGGGGGCACGCAGCTCAGTCAACTGTCCCCTTGCCCGGAAGCGCGCCAGGGGGAGCTGAGGATCCTCGCGGGTGGCGATCACGAGGTGCATCTGCGGTGGCAGGTGGTCCAGGAGAAAGGTGAGCGACTGATCCAGCGGCAGTGACTCAACCAGGTGGTAATCGTCAAGCACAAGCAGGAAATTATCCGAGATCGTGTCAATTTCGTTGAGCAGTGCGACCAGAATCGCTTCAAGGGGCGGCTGAGGCGATTGGAGTAACGCCGCCAGCACTCCTTTTCCAATATCCCCTGCTGCCACGCGCTGTAACGCGGCGATCACATAATGCAGAAAGTGTGTTGGATCGCGATCATAATCTCCCCCATCCAGCGATAACCAGGCAACTGCTCGTCCACAACCGGCAACCCATTGGCTGATCAGCGTGGTTTTCCCAAAGCCAGCCGGAGCAGAGACAAGAGTCAGCTTGCCGTGCAGACCCTCGTTCAACCGCGCGAGCAAGCGAGAGCGCATGACAACTTCAGGACGGGGCGGGGGGATATAAAGTTTAGTGGCTAAAATTGGCGTGAGCATGGAGCAAGCCGGTCCTTTTGCACCAGAATATTTTTCGTTACACCGCCTTTCCAGCCATTCAGGGAAGTAAATCTCGCACCCGGATCGCCGCGATCGCCGCGCCGTCCAGCACCAGCGGCAGGCTGTCATCGGCTGTGTACATCGTCTGGGTGGCATAGCGTGCTGTGCCATTTTGCTCGATACGCGGCTGCGTGTAGGCTTCGATCTGGCGATCAGGAATGTTGATG
>DAOTUN010000119.1:0-34216 GCA_034437395.1 Anaerolineae bacterium
CTGTGGGTCAAGCACGCGCAGCACCTCGCCGCATCCGTCCCGGTGACGGTCAGCGCGCCAACGATCCCCGTCGCGGTCGGCGCGCTGCGGGCTGGCGACGCCAACAACAGTAACCACGTCAATATCACCGATTATTCGATCCTGGCAGCCAGCTACGGTAAATCGTCCGGCACAGCGGGCTACGACGCCCGCGCCGACTTCAACGGCGATAACACCGTCACTGTCAGCGATTACTCGCTGCTGGCGGCGAATTTCGGTCTGGTCGGCGCGCCGAACCCGTCACCGGAGGGCATGATGAGCGCCGCACTATCCGATGTGACTCCGCCGGAGCTGGCGCACGCCGCGATCACGCTCGAAGGCGCACCGCGTGGCGGCGCCCGTATCGGGCGGACGTTCACGCTGACCGTCCGCGCCGGGAACAATGACAGCGCCGGGGCGGGCGTTGTCGCCAGCCAGATCGACGGACTGGACGTGCATCTGCGTTTCGACCCGGCGCGGCTGCAAGTCGTGTCGGTGACGCCGGGGACGGCGCTCGATCAGGTGATCGTCAGCACCTTCGACAACGCGGCAGGGACGATCGAGGTCGCGGGGGGCGAACTGGGCGGCTCGGTGACGGGGCGGTTCAGCGCCTTCACGGTAACATTCCGGGCGATCGCAGCGGGGACGACGACGATCGACGCCGACGCGCCGACCGCGCTGGCGTATCAGGGCGCGACCATCAGCCCGGCGCTTGCGTCCGCATCGGTGACGGTTCGCTAATCATCGGAGCCTGGTGTGCCAGAACCGCGCGTCGAGGATCGCGCCGATCTCTGGCACACCAAGCCCTCTTGTAACCGAGGGTTCCGCTTATGCGCCGCTGATCGTCAGGCGCACCGTGCCGATGCTGTCGGGCAGCGTCGTCACCAGCAAGGTGTAGGTTCCCGGCAGGATGAGCGGCACATCGAACAAGACCGCCGTCAGCGACCGTGCCGACGGGTCGAGGTCGTCGTTGGCGGCGATCACATCGCCATTGGGGTCGAGCAGCACCAGCACCGGATCGGGCGCGCCGTCGTTGAGTTCGGCGCTGATGGTCACGCGCGTCTCACCGAGCGAGACGAAGGTATACACCGCGTCGATCGGCGTGCCCGTCGTCGTGAGCAGGAGCGACTCATCAGGGATGATCAGCGCCGCGCTCTCCAGATCGAGTCCAGCGGCATCGGCATAGGCGTAGACCGACTCGGTCGCGCCGGTCAGGTCACCGACGACCGTTTGCGCGACGGTCAGCAGCAGCCGGGTCGTGGGGTCTTCACCGACGAAGCCGAGATAGGTCTGCAAGTCGGGGATGGCGCTGGCGTAGCTGCCAGTGCGGGCGTAGCTGATGCCACGCAGTGAGAACGGCTCACCGTCGGCATAGCCCGACTCGCGCGCGATCACCTCGCTCATGTCCGCGATCGCGGCGGGATAGTCGGTCTTGATGTAGAAGAACAGCTCGCCGCGACTCCAGTAGGCGTCGATGTCGTCAGGCGCGAGCGCGATGATGGCGGTGTAGTCGGCGATCGCCTCGTCGTAGCGTTCCAGCGCCTTCAGGCTGATCACACGCTGACGATAGGCGTCGGTGTAATCGGGCGCCAGCGCGATCGCCCGCGAAAAGTCATCGACAGCGCGTGCGTGATCAGCCAGGCGCGCGTAGTTGCTGCCGCGCTGGAAGTATGCCTCGGTGAAACGAGGATCGAGCGTGACGGCGGCGCTGTACTGAGCGTTACCGCGTTCCAGTTCGCTGAGATCGCTGTAAATGCGCCCCAACTGGAAATAAAATACTGGGTTGTAAGGGTCGAGCGCGACAGCGCTGAAGTAATCAGCGAGCGCTGCCAGCAGGTTGCCCTGGGTGATATAGCGCAGCGCCCGGTAGACATACACCTCGACGTTATCCGGGTCTTGTACCAGGGCGGCGCTGAAATCGTCGATGGCGGCGAGATCGTCGCCCAAGGCGGTATACGCGAGTCCGCGCTGGATATACGCCTCGGTCGCCTGCGAGTCGGCGTCGATGACCAGAGTGAGGTCGCGCACCGCCGCCGTCGGATCGCCCGCTGCCAGATATGCCGATCCGCGCTCGAACAGCAGACCGGGCAGCAGCAGGTTGCGCACCTCTACTGCGTTGAAGTCGGCGATGGCGCCGTTGGGATCATCGAGCGCGGCGCGCGCGATGCCGCGTCCGTAGTATGCCAGCGCCAGATCGGGTTCGATTGACAGGGCGGCTTCATAATCAGGCAGCGCCGACGCATAATCGCCGTTGAGCGCGCTGGCTTCGGCGCGTCCGTAATAGGCGGGAGCGGCATTGGGATCGAGGGTGATGGCACAGGTATATTCCGCGATCGCCAGCGGCGCTCCTTCGGGGGTGAGCGCGACCCGTCCACGCGCGATGTAATCCTGCGTCGGGTCGCAGGTCTGCGCGCCGACCGAGGCGATCGGGAACAGGGTGATTAGCATGAGGACGATAAGGGTGAGCCGGGCGGGATGACGGGTCATATCAGGACTCCTGACGAGGCGATGTGCAGTTGAAATACACCTCACACTATAGCGAGACATGCGCGCGGATGTAACACATCTGCGACGATCCGATCGTGGTCAGGTGGGGGGGATCGCTGTAGGACAATAACCGATGACCCTACGAATGCCCGGTGGAGTTTCGGCGCTTGTCCGCCCTTGCCTATCCTCGTCTATAATCACTCATGATGATTCGCGTCCGGCAGCGTGCCGGCGTAACCCAGGAAACAAAACCCATGCGCAACAACCATCGTATTTTGCGGCTCGTGCTGCTGGCGCTGCTGTTGGCGCTGGTTGGAGTCTTTTCCGCGTCGGGTCAGGCTGCTGAAGGTGTCCTCGCTGTCAGCGATGTGCTGCCAGGACGGGACACGTCCGAGGTCGCGGCTGGCTCGACGATCACCGTGATCTTCAATCGTCCTGTCGTGCCGCTGGGCTTGACCAGCGACACCGGGCTGAACCTGCCTGATCCGCTGCGCTTCGATCCCGCGGTCGAGGGGATGGGCGAATGGATCAACACCTTCATCTACCAATTCACGCCGACACCGACCCTGGCGGGCGGCACGACCTACACCGTCACGGTCGATCCCGATCTGACCGCTGTCGATGGTGCGCGGCTCGATGCGCCGTTCATCTGGACGTTCACTACGATCGCGCCGCGCATCACCGAGATCGTCCCGTCCGACGGGGTAGACGACGCCCGTCTCGATCAAACCATCCAGGTACGGTTCAACCAGCCGATGGATCGGGCGAGTACCGAGATCAGTTTTCAGCTGCGAGCCGCTGGCGGCGGATCCCAGGTGCCGGGTGATTTCGAGTGGGCAGACGACAATGCCGGGTTCCGCTTCACGCCGCGCGCGCCGCTGACACTGGGTACGCGCTACGCGGTGCAGTTCTCGTCGATCGACGGGCTGCCGCAGAGTGCGGCGGGCGGCGCCGAACTGATCGGGCAGACCGAGACCTTTTTCGAGACCGTGCCGCTGCCCGCGATCATCAATACCAGCCCGACCGATGGCGAACAGTCCGCTTACCCTTACGGCGGTTTCACGATCTATTTCGCCTCACCGATGGAGATCGACTCGATCCGCGAGCGGGTGGTGATCGACCCGCCGCCCTATCGTGACGACTACGACACCTATTACAGCGAATGGGAAGACAGCTACACGCTGGCATTCCCGACCGAGCCAAGCACCGCCTACACCGTGACGCTGCTGCCGGGAATGCGCGACCTTTATGGCAATACCATCGGCACCACGACGACGGTCAGCTACATGACGACTGAATACGACTCCGAGCTGATCATGGAGACACAGGGTGACTTCGGCTTTTACAACGCGAATAACCCCGACACGCGCCTGTTCATCAAGCATCGCAATGTCTCGCGCGTCGATCTGACGCTGCATCAGCTCTCACCGACCGCGCTGCTCGGTACGCTGGTCAGCTCCACTCGTTACAACGACCGTCTGAGCGCTAATTTCTCGCTCACAGAACAGACTCAGATCAAGCGCTGGACGATCCCATCGGTGGCTCCGCTGAACGTGCTGCGTTATGAGTATCTGTCGCTGGGCGACGCGGGTGGCGTGGCGGTCTGTGACGGCGCGCCGCTGTCGCGCGTCGGCGTTGGCGATCAGATCGCTGTGATCACGCAGCCGGACACGCTCAACATTCGCGCCGAGCCGCTGACCGGATCGATCCTGGCGAAAGTGGCACGCGGCTACAGCGCGCCCGTGATCGCGGGCCCGGTATGCGCGGGGGATTACACCTGGTGGCAGGTGCAGACCGCCGACGGTGCGGGCTGGCTGGCGGAAGGCGATCAGGTCGAGTATTACATCGAGGTCACCGCCCGCGCCGCCACCACCTCGGTCGAGGTCACAGACGCCGACGGTGGCGCGCTGCCAGCGGGCGTGTATTTCCTGAACGTCACCGCGCCGGAGATCACATATCCCCGTGAACACGTCCTGATCGTCGGTGACGCCAATCTGACGATGAAGACGGCGATCGACTCGGTGACGGTGTGGGCGACCGACATATCCAGCGGGCAGCCGATCGCTGGGGCGCCGATTCAGATTTACGACATTTCGCTGAACGTGATCGGGGAAGGCACGACCGACGCCGACGGGTTGGTGCGTTTCGAGACGGTACGGCGCGCCAATGCCTACGAGACGGTGCTGGCACTGCTGCAAAGTGAAACCCATTTCGGGATCGCTGCCAGCGAGTGGTCGAGCGGGATCGAGGGCTATCAGTTCAATCTCAGCACCGATTACTATCCGCAGCCCTACAGTGCCTACGTTTACACCGATCGTCCGATTTATCGTCCCGATCAGCCCGTGTATTTCCGGGGTGTGATACGCGCCAAAGACGATATGAATTACAGCGCACCTGACTTCAGCGAGCTGCCCGCGCGCGTGTACGACCCGGAAGGCAATATCGTCTGGGAAGACACGCTGACGCTCAATGCCGCCGGATCGTTCAGCGGGCAATTCGACATCGCGCCCGATGCGCCGCTCGGCTTTTACCTGCTCGACGCGATCCTGCCCGGCGAAGACCCGGACGACTATTGGACGCGGATCGGCTCGGTCGATTTTGGCGTCGCGGAGTATCGTCTGCCCGAATTCCAGGTCACGGTGACGCCGGACGAGTCCGAGATCGTCGCGGGAGACACCATTCGCGCGGTCGTGGACAGCCGTTATTACTTTGGCGGGGCGGTCAGCGAGGCAAAGGTCGCCTACAGCGTGCGCACCGAGCCGTTTTTCTTCGCGGCATACACTGGACCGGGTAATTACTCGTTCGTCGATTACGACGCCGACGGTTCGCCCGGTGACTACTACGGCTCGTCTTATGAGACGGTCAGCAGCGGTGAACTGACCACTGACGCGCGCGGACTCGCCGTGATCGAGCTGCCCGCCGATCTGGGGGATTCGACCGTCAGTAAGATTTTCACGATCGAGGCGAGCGTGACCGATGAGAGCGGTCAGGCGGTCACCGGACGTGCCTCGCTGACGGTGCATGGCGCCGATGTCTATATCGGCGTGGCACCGGAAGAATATGTCGGGTTGGCGGGGGAGCCGAACACCTTCAACGTCATCGCCGTCGATTGGCAGGGTGCAGCGGTCGCGGGTCAGGCGATCGATCTGACATTCGTCGAGCGGCGCTGGTCGAGTACCCAGGAACAGGACGCCAACGGGCGTACCACCTGGACCTACGACGTGGAAGAAATTCCGGTTTCATCCGCCACTGTGACGACCGACTCCGACGGACGGGCGTCAGCACAGTTCACCCCGCCTAACGGTGGCATTTTCAAAATCAAAGCGAGCGCCCGCGACAGTGCCGGACGGACAGCCACCAGCGCCGCCACCACCTGGGTAAGCAGTCGTGATTATGTCGCGTGGCGGATGCAGAACAGCAACCGCATCGATCTGATCTCGGACAAGAGCGAGTATCTGATCGGAGAGACGGCGGAAATTCTGATCGCGTCGCCGTTCCAGGGTGCCGCCGAAGCGCTGGTCACGATCGAGCGCGGCGACGTGCTGTTCAGCGAGCGAATCACGCTGGAGAGCAATTCGACCGTGTACCGCGTCCCGATTGCACCAGGGTATGCGCCCAATATCGCGGTGACCGTCTTCATCGTCAAAGGCGTAGATGCCAACAATCCGGTGGCTGCTTTCCGTGTCGGTATGATCGGGCTGAATGTCGAGACTGCGCGACGGACGCTCGATGTGGCGATCGCGGCTGACAAAGAGACGGCGGGTCCAGGCGATACCATCACCTACACCATCACCACCACCGACTATACGGGCGCACCCGTTCCGGCGGAAGTGGGCATCGCGCTGACCGATCTCGCCAGCCTCAGTATCGCCAGCCCCAATCAGGTCGATTTGCTCGCCTTTTTCTTCAGCAAGCAGGGACTCGGCGTGCGCACCTCGTCGATCCTGACGATCAATGTCGATCAACTGACGCAAGAGGTGCTGGACACGATCAAGGGCGGCGGCGGCGGCTTTGGCGAGGGCGGAATCTTCGACGTCCGTGAGGATTTTGTCGATACCGCCTACTGGAACGCCTCGGTGATCACCGGCGCCGACGGGATCGCCACTGTGAGCGTCACGCTGCCGGACAATCTGACCACCTGGCGCCTGGACGCACGCGCCGTCAGCCTGCCTGACGCCGGGGAGATGCGTGTCGGCGACGCCACCCGCGATCTGATCAGCACCAAGCCGCTGTTGATTCGCCCCGTCACGCCGCGTTTCTTCGTCGATGGTGACCAGGTGACGCTGGCGGCGATCGTCAACAACAACACCGATTCCGACCTCGATGTCGATGTCGCGCTTACCAGCGAGACGGGCGCGCTGATGTTCGACGAGACCACCGATACGCAGCGCGTGACGATCGCGGCGGGCACCCGTCAGCGCGTCGAGTTTCCGGTGACGATCGATGCCCCTGAAGGCGTGACCGGGATCGATCTGCTGTTCACGGCGGTGGATACGTCTGGTGCCTACAACGACGCCAGCCGTCCGCCGATCAGTCAGGGCGCGCCGATCCCGCTTTTGCGCTACGTTGTGCCAGAGACGGTCGGTACAGCGGGTGTGATCGATGCGGCGGGCGGCACACGTACCGAGGGCATTGTCCTCCCGACCGACCTGCCGATCGACGAAGGTGCGGTCGAGGTCGAGATCGAGTCGTCGCTGGCTGCCAGTACCCTCGATGCGCTCGACGTGCTGCGCAACTTTCCACAGCAGTGCATCGAGCAAACAATCAGCCGTTTCCTGCCCAATATCCTGACTGTGCGCGCGCTGCAAGGTGCCGGGATCGATGATCCGGGGCTGCGCGCGTCGCTGGATGCTGCCGTCGGTCAGGCGCTGCAACAGTTGTACGCGCAGCAGAAATCAGACGGCGGCTGGGGCTGGTATGTCACCGATCCGAGCAACCCGCTGGTGACGGCGTATGCCGTGATCGGTCTGGCGGAGGCGCGTGATGCGGGCTACGCGGTCACCGACAGCGTGATCGAGCGGGCGCGGCGCTTCCTGGTGGATAGTTATATCACCCCCGACCTCAGCCGCCCGACCTGGGAACTCAACCGTCAGGTGTTCATTCTGTACGCGCTGGCGCGGGCGGGCGTCCCGGAGCCGAGCCGCACGGCGAATATGTTCGAGGTGCGTGAACGTCTGAGTATCTACGCGCGCGGCTTTCTGGCGCTGACCTACGCCGAGATCGATCCGACCGACTCGCGCGCGTCTGTGCTGCTGAGCGACCTGCTGAACAGCGCGACCCTCAGCGCGACTGGCGCCCACTGGTCGGAGAGCGAGCGCGATTACTGGAACTGGAACACCGACACGCGCACGACCGCGATTGCGCTGGCTGCCTTTGTGCGGCTCAACCCGGAAAACGATCTGATTCCCAACATTGTGCGCTACCTGGTGAGCCAGCGCACGGCGGACGCCTGGGAGACGACCCAGGAGACGGCATGGGTGGTGATGGCGCTGACCGATTACATGGTCGCGTCGGACGATCTCAATCCGGCGTATACGTTCGACGCCGCGCTGAATGGGACTTCGCTGGTCGGCGCCGATGTCACCCCGGCAGACAACCGCACGGGCTATGATGCGCGCGTCGAGATTGCCGACCTGCTGCGCGACGCCGTGAACGAGCTGGCGATCACGCGCACGGCGGGGGCGGGCAATCTGTACTACCGCGCTTTCCTACGCGCGTCGCTCCCCGTCGATCAGGTGCAGGCGGTCGAGGACAGCGGCATCATCATCCAGCGGCGCTATGTACTGGATGGCGAGACGGTGACGGGCGCGGCGGTCGGAGAGACGGTGCAGGTGCGCCTGACGATTATCGCGCCCAGCGACCTGCATTATGTGCTGATCCAGGACCCGATCCCCGCCGGGACGGATGCGGTCGATCCGATGCTGGCGATCAGCCCGCAGATCGGCACCGAGACCGGGCTGGCGAGCAGGGACGGCGATCCGCTGTTGTACGGATGGGGGAGCTGGCTGTTCAACAATGTCCAGTTCCGCGATGAGCAGGTGGAGATCAATGTCGAGTACCTGCCCGCTGGCACCTACGAGTACGTGTACAACGTGCGCGCGGGTCTGCCAGGGACGTATCAGGTGATCCCGCCGACGGCGCAGGAATTCTACTTTCCAGAGGTGTACGGGCGCGGGGCGGGTACGACCTTCACCATCACCGACGCGCAATAAAACCTGAAGCGGAGAATGCGCGTAGTGTCTCTGCAACGTTACAGGTTGTAGTATCTGACTGGTATCGTAAACGTTGGCACCGGGTCGCTAACGATCACCAACAGCACGGTGACGGAAGATGCCGCCGCCAGTGGCGGCGGTGTTTTCAACGGCAATGCTGCGCTGACCATCCAGAGTAACTCGCAGATTACCAGCAACGTCGCCAGCACCAACGGGGGCGGGGTGTATCAGTCGAATGCTCAGGCGGTCGGTATCATCGAATGTCAGCACGGGGGACAACATCAGCGGCACCGGTCAATCCAGCTCGACCGTCGATGTCGGGATCGTCACCATCCCGATCGACTATGGTGATTACGACATCGCGCCGTCCGGCGACTGGCTGATGACCGCCCCATCCGGTTGTGCCGTGTGCGACGACGACCAGGGCGCGCGTGTGTGCGTGAGCGTGAGACTGCAAATTACGTGGTTTCATGCAAGGCGCACAACCGGGTCTGGCACATGCCGACCCGGTTTGCGTTTAGAATAGCAAGATGGACGATCCACATGCGCATTACCGACCCGATCTGAAAGATTTTGCCCGCTACGGCATCCTTGACGCCTACGAACTGACGGACGAGGAGATCGCCGCGCTGCTCGAAGTGTGGCGCTGGGCACAGTGGCGGGCACGCGAGTCGCCATCGGACGAGGTGCGCGAGGCAGTCGCGTCATTGCAGCGGCATCTGGCGAATGCGCACAATGTCGAGGTGGAATACAATACGGCTGGCTTGCTCAAAGGCGCGATCGAGCCGCTGATGTATCTACGGGTGCTGCGCGATCTGCCAGGGGCGATCATCTATTTCGTCATTCATCCGTTGGCGTTCGTGCGGGCACTGATTCAGGTGCGGCGGCTGGATGTGGCGCCTGTGCGTGGACAGAACGGCGAACCGCTCGGCTATCCTAAAGAAAATCTGCCGCGCGCGGCGCGCGCGCCCGACCTGCTCAAACGTGCCTACTGGAAACAGGTCAGTGCCTTCACGTTTGCAGAACGAAAGCGCATGGACTACTGGTGGTGACACCCCTTTTTTGCATACAATATGTGCCTTGTGCTGCTTTTACACCGACTCATCGAGCACCGAATAAAACCTGACGTGATCATCGCAGCGGACGCATTTTTATGCGTCCCTACGCTGGGGGCGCCATTTCTAAATCGTTTGTCCATCACTCAACAAGGAATTGTTTATCATGACCTATACCCTGGGCATCGACTACGGCACGCTGTCGGCGCGGGCGCTGCTGGTGGATACGCGCGACGGACGCGAGATCGCCAGCGCGGTGTTCGACTATCCGCACGGCGTCATCGACGAGGTGCTGCCCGCGACCGGCGTGCGTCTGCCGCGTGAGTGGGCGCTGCAAGACCCACAGGACTACCTCGACGCACTCACCAGCACCATCCCCGCTGTCATCCGCGCATCGGGAGTCGATCCGGCGCAGATAGTCGGCTTGGCGATCGACTTCACCGCCAGCACGCCCATGCCTGCGATCGCGGATGGCACGCCGCTCTGTCAGGTTGCAGGCTACCAAGGCGAACCGCACGCCTACGTCAAGTTGTGGAAACACCATGCTGCCCAGGCGCAAGCCGACCGTATCAATGCGGTGGCGCGCGAACGCGGCGAGAAGTGGCTGGCGCGCTACGGCGGACGCTATTCGAGTGAGTGGTTTTTCAGCAAGCTGCTCCAGATTTACGACGAGGCGCCGCTGATCTACGATGCGATCGACACCTTCATCGAGGCGGGTGACTGGGTGATCTGGCGCCTGAGCGGAGTTAAGACGCACAACATGTGTGCTGCGGGTTACAAGATGCTGGTGCAGGATGGGGATTATCCCTCGCGCAGCTTCTTTGCAGCGCTGGCACTGGGATTCGCGGTGGTGATCGATCAGAAGGTGGGGCGTGAATTCGCGCCGCTCGGCGCACGGGCGGGCGGGCTGACATCCGAATGGGCGGACGCGCTCGGTTTGCAGCCTGGAATCGCGGTCGCGGTCGCCAATATCGACGCGCACGTCACCGCGCCCGCCGTGAAAGCGACCGATCCCGGCGTGATGGTGATGATCATGGGCACCAGTACCTGCCACATCATGTCCAGCGATCGACTGCAGGAGGTCGAGGGCATGTGCGGAGTGGTCGATGGTGGCATTGTGCCGGGCTTATACGGCTACGAAGCCGGACAGAGCGGCGTTGGAGACATATTTGCCTGGTTCGTGGACAATGCCGTGCCGCCGGCATATCACCAGGCAGCGCGCGACGCCGGTGTCGGGTTGCACAGTTATCTGGAGTCCGAGGCGGCACGCCAGGCACCGGGTGAACATGGACTGATCGCGCTCGACTGGTTCAACGGCAACCGCTCGACTCTGGTCGATACCCAACTGAGTGGCATGATCGTGGGCATGACGCTGGCGACCCGTGCGCCTGACATCTATCGCGCGCTGATCGAGGCGACTGCCTTTGGCACGCGCGAGATCATCGAGGCATTCGAGGCGCGCGGCGTCCCGGTCAACGAGCTGGTCGCGGCGGGCGGACTGCCTGAGAAAAACGCGCTCCTGCGCCAGATTTACGCCGACGTGACCGGACGGTCGTTCAAAATGGCGGGATCGAGCCAGGCGCCCGCATTGGGGTCAGCGATGCACGCGGCGGTGGCGGCGGGGGTGTACCCGGATATTGGCGCGGCGGCAGTCGTGATGGGCAAGGTCAAGGATGAGCTGGTCACGCCGATCCCGGAAAATCAGGCGATCTACGATCGGCTGTATGCCGATTACAAGCTGCTGTACGACTATTTTGGGCGCGGCAGCAACGATGTGATGAAGCGGCTGAAAAGCGCGAGCCGATAAAACTCAGCGGAACACGAATTCAGCGTGTCTGTAAGGACGCAATACGCTTGTAGGGACGCATAACAATGCGTCCTGGAGAACCCGTCACACGCACGTCCGGGCGCCGGGTGACACCGAGCTGACCGGGCTGCACACCTGGCATCCGCTCGCCGTGACCAGCCAATCACCAGTAGGGATCGGCATGCCGCTGGAGGTGCCATAATCGAGCGGCGGCGTCCCATCGACCACGATCGATGTGAAACCGGTCGAGGCGATACTGTCGCCTGTACTGACGACACTGCCGCTGCCCCCTGTCGCGCTCAGGATACGCGGTCCCCACACCGTGCCCCACCAGTTGCCAGTCGCGTCGATAGCGATGGATGGCTGTAAGTTGGACAGCGCCGGACTGGTGTTTTCTACGATGCAGGTGCTGTTGATCGTGAGCGTGCCGTCACCGAATTTGTACAGCGCGCCGCCTTGGTTCGTCCCGCTGCCTGATATGGTGTTGCTCTCGATGCGGCTGCCTGTGATCGATCCGGTGGCGCTGCCAGGGATCAGCCGCACCGCCAATCCGCCTCCGAGCGCCGCTCCGCCGTCGATGTCGCTGGCGGTGTTACTGCTGATTGTCGATGCGCTGATCGTGAGGCTGGTGCCTTCAAAGGCGATGCCGCCGCCGAGGGTCGCGGTCGAAAAGACGCCGTTAGCCGTATTCGCGGTGACGGTCGAATGGGTCATGCTCAGGGTGCTGGCGAGCAAGCGCATACCGCCGCCGTCGTCGCCGGCAACATTTTGCAGCAGCGTGGCGTTGTTGAGCGTGAGCGATCCGTTGTCCACAAAGATGCCGCCGCCCTCGAATCCGGCGCGGCACTGCTGTACAGCGACGGTGTTCAATGTGAGCGCACCCTGCACATAAATACACCCGCCGCTGTCCGCCCACACCAGGCGCCCGCCGTTGGAGATATTGAGGCTGGTCAGGGTGAGCGCTGCGCCCGTACTGACAAAAAACACGCGCCGATCGACGGTATTGGGGATGGCGGCGGCGCGCACGATCGCCGCGCTCACCTGCGGCTGAATGAAGATTGTCGAGTCGACGACGAGCTGTGATCCCAATGTCAGGTTGTAGGCGGCGTCCGGCAGCACGATCGTGTCGCTGCCCGACCCCGCTGAACAGCCGCCGTAGGCAGAGTCGGTATCCGCCGCCTGCACCGCCTCGCGCAGCGCACATGCCGTGCCCGTGCCATCTTCGTCGGTGGTGGTATTGACGAGCAGAATGTTGGCGGAGACAGACGGCACGGCGATGACGGATAGCGCGATCAATGCCAGGGTGACGATGCGACGTTTTATGACAGACATGGGTGAATGAATATCCTGTTTTGACGTGTATCAAGCTTATTTCAGCCCGGTACAATCGGCAATCGGCGTTTTGATGTTCGGCGGCGTGTGATGGGGCGCCGTGCGCTATAATTACAGCTTGCGCCCCAATGCGGCGCCCACTTTATGATGAGATGAACCCCTGATGACTTCCTTTCTCGACCGCGTGA
The DNA here is from genome assembly GCA_034437395.1 of Anaerolineae bacterium. GTDB lineage: Bacteria > Chloroflexota > Anaerolineae > Aggregatilineales > Phototrophicaceae > Flexifilum. The sequence goes on from DAOTUN010000119.1 coordinate 13,100, forward strand.
CGCAGTGGTTTCCGTTCCTCTCCACGCCCAGACAGAACAACTTTGACAGCGCGCTCGATGCCGCCCGCCGCGCCCGCTGTGCGGATGCGTTTCAGGATGCGCACGACCACGCCGAACGTGCGCGCGGGATCGCCCGCTATCCCGAACAGACCGCCGACGCCAATTTCGAGCGCGCCCGCGCGCTGATCCGCCTGGGACGCGCTGACGACGCCCGCGCACTGCTTGACTCGCTCCCCGTCAAGGTGCCTGGCGATCGCGCCAGCGCCCAGCGGGCGATCGGCTTGGGCGAGCTGGCGGCGGCGTCCGCTGATCCCGATACCGCGCGCAGCCATTACGAGCTGGCGGTCAGGCTGACCAGCGGCGCTCGCACCCCCGGTATCGTCGATGTGGCGGCGCTGGCGCGCGGTCTGCTGGCAGAGGCGGCATTGGCGGACGGCGGCGGACGCTACGCGACTCATCTGCTCAACGAGGCGCTCATGACGCAGACGACGTCCTCGGACGCGGCGCTGACAGGCTGGCTGACCGGGCTGCTCGGTGAAGCGATGCTCGATAAAGGATCGACCGCCGAAGCTGCGCGCCTGCTGACCGCCGCCGCCAACCTGTCCGAGGTGTGCGGTTGTGAAGCCGATCACCGTCGCTGGACGATGCGCTTAGGCGCCAGCGCCTTCACCGAGGGACGGATCGATGTGGCATACACACTCTACAGCCGCGCGCTCAAGGATTATGCGCCGATCTCGCCTACTCATGCTTACATGCAGGCGCTCCTGATCATGTGCCGTGTGCTGCTGGCGCTGCCGCCGGAGTCCGCTGGCGGACGTTCGCGGGTCGAGATGATCGCCTATGCCGAAAAGACGCTCACCGCCGCCGAGGCACTTGGCGATGCGCACCTGATCGCGGAGGCACACGGACTGCTTGGTGAGGCGCTGGCTGCCCTTGGCAAGAGCGCCGACGCGCTGCCACATTTGCGCGCCGCGCTGTCCGTGCCCGACGCAGCCACGATCGGAGCGCGTCGCGCGCTGGCACGCGCGACCTTCGACGTTGGCGACCGCGATGCCGCGCTCGCACTGTATGCCGAGACCGCCGCTGATGCCGACCGGATCGCCTCGCAGCAAACGCGCCGAGGCGTCGGTGCACTCGAAGCGGCGGCGCTGCGTCGGGATTGGGGACTGGCACGGCTGACAATGGGCGACCTCAATGGCGCGATCGTCGCCTGGACGGGCGCGATCCCGCTCTACGAGAGCTCCGACGCGCCAGCGTCCGCCGCACGTCTGTACTGCGACATTGCGACCGCTCGACGCGCGCTCGGTACGCCCGCGCGCGCGCTCAAGGACATCGAGTCGGCGTTGATCCTGGTCAACAGTCTACCCAGAGACGATGCCGAGACGCGCGGCGTGATCCTGGCGAACGCAGCGCTGGTATACGCCGAGAGCGCCGACGCCGAGAGCGCCGATTCGTTTTTCAAAGACGCGATTGCCATGGCGGAATCGACCGGTGATCTGCCCGCACACAGCACACGCCTGGGTAATTACGGTTGGTTTCTGCTGCTGATCGGGCGTCCGCGTCGCGCGCGGGCGACGCTGGAACAGGCGTTGGTGATCAGTACGGCGCAGCAGCTCGATCCACAGCGCGCGATCCAGACCGACAATCTCGGCTTGGTGTATGACGCGCTTGGCGAACTGCCGCGCGCGCTGGCGCTGCACGATGAGGCGCGTACCCTCACCGATGATGCGGCGTGGCGCGCCTTGTTCGCGGCGAATGCGGCACACACGCTGATTACGCTCAATCGTCCCGATGAGGCGATCGTGCGTCTGGATGCCGATCCTGTCCCCGCCGATGCCTATGAGACACGGATCGCCGCTGCGATCGCGCGCGGACGGGCGCTGCTGGCGCTCGAACGTGACGCCGCCGCCGATCCGTTGATCGACGAGGCGGTCAACGCCGCGCGGAAGCTCGACCATCACCGCTTGTTGGCGGAGGCGCTGGCGCTGCGCAGTCGGCTGTACGCACGCCGTGGAGATCGTGCTGGCGCGCTGGCGGCGTGGGACGAGGCGAAGAAGCGCTATCTGCTGCGTCATATGCCCCAGGGCAAGCTGTCTCCCGATTGGCTCACCTGGCTGACCGATGCCGCCGACGAGATTCAGCGATGAGACGTTATTGGTTCGTGTCGGCACCGCTGTACAGCCACCTGGATTGGGGCGGCTACCTGGGCACCGCACGCGCGCTGGCTGCACTGGGGCACGATGTGACCTGGGTCAGTGGCAGCGCCGTCGGCGGGGCAGTGACGGCGGCAGGTTTACCGTTCGCCCCCGTGCGCGCGACGGGTTGGCTGTGGCCCCCGCCGCCTGTCCCCGACCTGGCGACGCTGACACCGCAGGAAGCAGTCATGCTGCGCTACCGCCGCGCGCTCGACACCTGGATGAGCGAAGACCTGGTTGCTGACGCGGTGACGGCACTGCTGGAGCTGGCGGACTCGATCGGCACTCCCGATGTGATCGTCACCGATCCGTTCCTGACGGCGGCGGCGCTGGCGGCGGAAAAGCTGGGGGCGCGGCTGGCGGTGTGCGGATGGGTGGCGCAGCAGGAATTGACCGACGATATGCTGTTTCCAGTGCAGATCGCGCTCGGTGACGAGAGTCGGCTGCGGCTCGACCGGCTGTGCGAGCGGTTCGGGGTGGGTGCGCTCAACTTTTCTGCGGGCGCGGCGCCTGCGATCCTGAGTCCGCATCTGCACATCAGCTACTTCAACCGCACCTGGTATCAGGCGGAGGCAGCGCTGCTGCTGCCGCAAACGCAGTTTGTCGGCGGCACAGCCCGTCCGTCCGGCGAACCGATTCCAGCATGGCTCGACGCGATTCCGGCGGAGGTGCCGCTGGCGCTGATCACGCTGGGAACGACCTTCACGGGTGATCTGGGTTTCTACAGTTGGGCGGCACAGGCGGCGGCGCGGGCTGGTCTGCTGCCGATCGTGGCGATCGGCTGGAATCCGATCGAAGCCGACGCCAAAGCCACCCTGGTGCGGTCGCTGCCGCGCGGGACGCGCCTGGTCAATTACGTGCCGTTCGCCGATGTGCTGCCGCGCGTCAAAATCATGTGTCATCATGGCGGCATGGGCAGCACCCACGCCGCGCTGATACATGGCGTGCCGCAGATCGTCGTCCCGCACGCCGCCGATCAGCGCGGACAGGCGCGCCGCGCGGCACAGGCGAAACTCGGGCTCAATCTGACGGCGCACGATGTCAAAAACGGGATGCTGGCTCAGGCATTTCCGGCGATCCTGAACGACGCGCGCGTCGCGGCGACGGCGCGGGAAATGGCGGACGATCTGGCGGCGCTGGGCGGAGTGGATCGAGCGGCGGGGCTGCTGGCAACACTGTGACGCGGTGGTAAGCGGTTTACACCCAGGGCACGAACGTATAGGGCAAATTCAGCGCCGTCTTGAATACCTGCCAGTGCAGCGCGACTAATTCCCGTCCCAGATTGACGGCGATGTCGCGCCTGAGGGCGGGGACGCTGGTCGGCGCGGTCTGCGCGTCGATCCCCTGCTGCTGAAAAATCCAGCCCGCGCGCAAGAGGTGGTAGCCATCGCTGACCACCAACGCCGTCTCCCACCCGCGCGCGTCAAAAATGGCGCGGGTGTAGGCGGCGTTTTCCTCGGTCGAGCGGCTGCTTGTCTCCAGAAGGATAGCAGACTCCGGCACGCCGTCGGCGCGTAACACGTCGGCGCACGCTTCGGCTTCGGCGCGCGAAGCCCGATACGGCGTTCCCCCGGTGCAGATGACCACCGGGGCATAGCCCGCCGTGTACAGGCGTGCACCCTCGTGGGCGCGGCGGGTCAGAGTCGGACCCGCCGACCCGTCGCGGCGCACGCCCGCGCCCAGCACGATGATCGCATCGGTGGGACGCGGTTCACGCGGCTGGGCGGTGACGGTGATCGCCGCCACCAACCCGATGCACACCAGCAGCCACACGCCGACGATCACCAGCAGGACGCGCAGCGCGCGCCGTAACCAGAGACGCTTTAGCACTCGCTGAATCCGCAGCGCAGGCAGGTCTTGCAGCCTTCGGCACGCACCAGCGAGACGTTCTGGCAGCTAGGGCACAATTCCGCGCCCTGAATATTGCCGCTGACCGCCTGTGCCAGCACCTCGGCTTTGCTCTGGCGCTTGCCGTTGGCGGGCACGGTGGCGCTGTGTCCATTGGTGGGCACCGTCGGCGCGAGCGCGACATTGACGGCGGCGGCGGGCACGGGTGCAGCCGGGGCGGGCGCGCTCGACTCGAAGGTCGCCTGGAACAGACTTAACTGCTGGGCTTTGTCTTCCGGGAAATAGTGATCCATCAGTGATTGCCCGACTGCATCGGGCAGCGACATGATCCGGTTGACGCCGAAGCCGACCGAGCGCGATCCGCCGATGCCCTGGAGCTGATCGATCACCAGCTTGAGCATCTGCATCCGGTTTTCTGGCGCGGTGGTGCGCAGTTGCAGTGAGATCATGCGACCGAGTCCTTCGGCGTCGGCTTGCAGGTCGCTGCCCGCCTTGCCCGGCGCGACGATGAACAACTCGAACGGATAGCCGTGTTCGTCGCTGTTCATGGTGATGTACGCGGTGCCGTAGGGGGTGTTGGTGTGGACGGTCACGCCGTGCAGCTTGCCAGGGCGGGGATAGACGCGGTGCGGGGTGGCGGTCGGCGTCTCGTCGCGCGGCGCGGCTTTCACATCATCTTTGCGGTCGTCGGTGAGGTTCAGGACCTGTTCGCTGCGGCTGCCGTCTCGGTAGATCGTCCCGCCCTTGCAGCCGAGGTCGTACATATACTCGTAGAGTTCGCGCGTCTGCTCGACGGTGTAGTGATTGGGGACATTGGCGGTCTTGCTGATCGACGAGTCTACCCAGCGCTGAATGGCGGCTTGCACGCGCACATGCTCTTCAGGCGTCAGCTCCATCGCCGTGACGAAATGGTCGGGCAGCGTGTCGGCGCCGGGATTGTCGTTGAACCAGTCCTGGGCGATCTGCGCGTTTTCCTCGTGGAAACCGAGCCGACTCTTGCGGTAGTGCTTCCACGAGAAGAATGGCTCGATGCCGGTGGAGGTATTCACCATCGTTCCAGTTGTTCCTGTAGGTGCCTGTGTTAACAGTGTTACATTTCTTATTCCATGCTTGCGCACCTGCTCGCGGATGTCGGCGGGCATGGTCTGCATGAACCCGCTCGCCAGGAACGGCTCCGCCTGAAACTGAGGGAAGGCACCACGTTCTTTCGCCAGCCCGATCGAGGTCTCATAGCTGGCACGCGCGATGAAGCTGTACAGCTTGTCGATGAAGGTCAGCGAGTCGTCGCTGCCATAGCGGATGCCGAGTTTGATCAGCAGTTCCGCCAAGCCCATGTTGTTCAGCCCGACACGGCGCTCGCTTTTCTGCTGGCGCTCATTTTCGTCGAAGAAATACGGCGTCACTTCGACGACGTTATCGAGGAAACGGGTGGCGTAGCGCACGGCGGTATCGAGATCGTCCCACAGCACATCGTGCGCGTCGGCGTCGTAGAATTTCGACAGGTTGATCGCGCCGAGATTACACACGCCGAACCCCGGCAATCCCTGCTCACCACAGTTATGAACCACGATGCTGTTGGCGACAAACGAATGTGTGAGCGGCTCGTTCAGGTCGAACACTTCTTCGATGCCGTCAGCGCTGATGCTTTCGACACGGGCGATGAACTTTTCAGAGTACAAGCCGCGCGTCTGTTTGCTATCGATGTACGCCTCAAGCCGCGCTTGTTTGCGATCGAGGATGAAGCCGATTTCGCGGGCGAACACTGCCATGTTGCGCTTCGACAGCACGAGTTCATGCTGCGCTTCGTGCAATCCGCGATCGATGCGGCTGACGATCCCGAAATTCAGCAGTAGCCCCTGCACACCCTCCAAAAACGCGATGTGAGCAGAGGTGAGATCAGCAAACCCGCTGTTTACGTTACTCTCCAGGACAGCGCCATCAGCATTGAAAAGCGCCTGTAAGAATCCGCGCTGCATGTCCTCAGTGCCTTGAAATACGGCTTCAGGGACGCGCGATGTGTCCTCGGTCACTGCGACCGCTTCCATGACTGGCACAAGCGACTGTGCCGCAATCCCCATCTGCCGCGCTGTTATCGTTTGACTCCGGCTGATCAGGCGATCATTCCCGGCAGCCAATCCGAGTACTCGCCCGATCTCCAGCGATCCTTGACTGCCGAAACTGCCTTTGCGGTTAGCGATGTGGATTTTGTCGCCAGGCTGTAATTGACCTAACTCGACCCAGCCGGACGGGGTCATCACGCGATGATCCGCCGTCGCGCGCAAGAAATAGCCTTCGCTGGTCTGCAAACGATAGACCAGCTTTTCACCCGTGCGAATGACACGCGATGCCTGTGTGGTGGTATGGCTTACGCCAAACCGCCCGTCGATCACGACTTCGATCGGCTGCTCACTGTCGAACAGGTCGCGTGCGGTGATCAACCCATTCGCGGTCGAGATGCGGGTATCGCCGGTCACACACGGATTGGTTGCGATAATAGGCGAAAAATAACCGCTGTTGCTCATCTTGTTGTAACGCTCGCGGAAAAAGACGCCGGGTTCCGCGCTCGCCCACGCGCTCTCGATCAAGGCGTTCCACAATTCGCGCGCCTTGATCGTTTTGTAGTGAATGACCGGGTGTTCCGCCGCGACCCATTTGTCGAGGTCGCCATCCCACTGCTCGTCGTAGCCGTCGGACGTGGTATCGGGGAACATCAATTCCCAATCGCCGTCGGCTTTCACCGCCGCCATCAGGCGATCGCTGATGCCGACGCTGATATTGGCATTGGTGATCTTGCCCGCTTCGCGCTTGCTGTTGATGAAGTTGAATACGTCCGGGTGCCAGTCGTCGAGGATCAGCATCAGCGCGCCTCTTCGTGAGCCGCCCTGTTCGATCAGCCCGGTCACAAAGCTGTAGAGCGCGCCCCATGACACCGCGCCGCTCGATCGCCCGTTCACACCCTTCACATAGGCATGATGCGGACGCAGCGACGAGACGTTGATGCCCACGCCGCCGCCGCGCGACATGATTTCGGTCATTTGGCGCAGTGTCTCGATGATGCCGCCGCGCGAGTCTTTAGGCGAAGGTATTACGTAGCAGTTTGACACCACGACGCCAGCCGAAACGAAAGAGTGATCTTCCGCGACTTCCATGTCCATGACGATGCCGCTGTAGGCTTGAATGTGGATTTGATCGATTCTCAGCCAACGCTGACCCGCGACTTCCACATAGACCTTATATTGACTCTTGCCAGAGACCGGAGCTGGCGTGTCGAAGAATGCTTCAAATAATGGAGCGCATTCGCTGGCAAAAGCACTCAAGCGATAGGCTGGAAGACGTCCGTTTTTATGGGTGTTTTCCTTGATCGAGAAAACATAACCCAGACGTAGAAGCAATTGATGTACCTGCATAGTAAGCGAACGATTCGCAAGCAGCATACCGAGTTGTTCCCCGGAAATGTATCCATCTGCCTGAAACAAACCGCGCAGGAGCGAAATGATTAAATCGCTCGGTAAGTACATCAACTGCTGCGGAATTCGCTTGCCATAGCTGTAGGCACCAAACAATGCCTTGAAAAATTCCCCTAAAGGCATGGAGTTGACCCAAAGGTCGTACCAACGTTTAGTGCTGCTCAACTTGAGCGCCGGGGCAATCCCGAATTTCGACTGGATGATTTCCGCTAATTTTTCTGCTTCAGCGTGTTCATCCAAAGCAAAAACGATCTTGATACCTGACGGAATGTCAGTATTTGTGCGGTGTGTTATACACCCATCGCCAAGCCATCTGCCAAACAGATAGCATAAGTCTTCATCAACTTCGAGCGTGTCATTTAACGAAAAATGAGTTCCCCAACTTGTAACGTAGCCATGTGCTGCGCGTTGGGTGAGCTTTCGCAGCTGCCCATCCTCTACGACGAATTTGCTGTCCAGAAATGCCGACATCTGAATAGGTTCAGGCGGACATTCTTCCGCACTAAAGCCAACTGCCAGAAAATCTCCCAGTTGTAGATCTTTTGCAGGAATCCACTGGGGTTCTTCAGTGATGCGCATCGGTCGGTCGACGCCTTTACTTTGCTTGACCGCCTCCGAGCGCAGCGCATACACCTTATGCTCGCCCGTCACGCGCAGCATGTCGTACCCGATCTTCTTGACCGAGAAGGCATACATTGGCTCGACCGTCTCACGCTCGAACTTGTGCAATACCGGACGCAAGCGGTTTTTGTGGGTGACCACCATCTCACCGACCGCCACTTCCGCGATCGGCTTGTATCCGCTCGCAGTCAGCACTTCCTGCTCTGGCGGCATACAATTATAAAATGTTAATTCTGCATCCGTGCCTGCCGCTGCCAGAATGCGCCCCGCCGGGACGAACTTGAAATCGTCCAGCAGCCAGCGGAATTTCTTTTCCCAGTCTTTGCGCGCCTTCGGCGTCTTTTCCGCCGACGCCAGCCCGCGCGCGACGCGATCCAGCATCTGCGATGGGTCGGTCTCCAGCGGCTTATCGACATGCTCGATTGTGCGTTCGGTCATGGTGCCGTCCAGCAGCTCGATCGTCACCGTCGGCAGCGCGATCGCCGTCACCATGCCGACCTCGCGCTGACCCGATTCGCTGTTTACCACCACGATCACGCGATCACCGACCGCCAGGGTCGCGCGGGTCATATCTTTTTGTGCGTAGCGATCCAGGAAAATCTTGTAGCCCAGTTCGTTGAGCGTATTTTTCGTCGCGGGCGCCTTGTTGGGTTTCGTCTGCTGCACCATCAGTTCCCGATCCCTTTTTCTGCGTCTGGCATTACACAAACCAAATGAACAATGACTTCGGATCGATCGATTGACGAAACGGCGTTCCTGGCTCTCGTGACGACGGCAAACGACGACTCACCCAGCGCGCCGAACTCGATCGGTTCAGCCGCCTGTGTTTACTATGTTCGTCTTGCTCGATGAGTGAGCGTGATAACCCAACACGCGCAAAAGAGCGAGTTAAGCCATTACGAAAGGGACAGACGTTTCTTAGAAAACTTTAGCATAAATGGTCGCACAAGTCTATCGGTGCAGGGATTGAGTTTGGTTATAAAAACCTCACATTGGCGTCTATTTCCCACACAAACCCACCTATCCAACATCACCGCAACCAGACGCGGTGGTCACCCTGGCAGCGGCGCGCCGTGTGCCGAGACGATCGCCTGTCCCTCGGGACTCTGCATCCAGCCGATGAAGGCGCGATAGTGTCGCCCGATCGGATCGTCGGCGCGCGGTTCTGCCGCGCCCACGATGTAGGTGATCAGCCGGAGTGGATAGCTCTGCGCCACCACCGATTCGCGCGTCGGCGCGACTCCTTCCAGGCGCAGCGGGGTGAGTCGATCGGTCAGTGTGCTGATCGGCAGGTAGCCGACCGCCCCCGGTGTGCGCTCGACGGCGAAGCGCATCGCAGCGTCCGATGGCGCGATGCGCACGCTGCTGTCGAGCCGAGCTGTCCCCAATACCTGACGCACGATCGCGGTGTAAATCCCGGCACCCGCCTCGCGCGTGAAGGCGATCACGGGCGTATCCGCGCCGCCCACCATCCGCCAGCGTGTGATGGTGCCATCGTACAGTCCACGCACCTGCGCCAGCGTCAGATCGCGCACACCGATGCCTGGATGGGCGATCAGCGCGATGCCATCCTGTCCGATCGGGGCAGCCCAACGATCGCGCGCGTCGTCGAGATGCTGGGTGAACCAGTAGATGCCGGGGTCGCGCTGGATCGCGTCCGCCGCCGCCCGCTCGCTTTCGAGGATCATGTCGAAGTGAATCCCCGGATTGAGACGGCTGTATGCCGTCGTCAGACTGTTCACCAGCTCTGCCACAGGGGGAGTCACCACCAGGCGCAGCGGCGGAACCGGTGGCAGGGGGGTACTCGCAGGGACAAGACGGGTCGAGCAGCTGACGAGTGTCATAGCGAGGATGGCAAGTGCGCGCCCTCTCAAGCGGGTCTCCCCCGCAGATAGCGATCCAGAAATGCCTCGACGTAGGCTTCGAGCTGACCTTCTCCAGCGAGAATAGCGGCGCGCATAGCTTCCATATGACGGATCAAAAAGCGGAGATTGTGAATACTGAGCAGCGTATGCGGCAGCAGTTCCTTTGCCTTGATCAGATGACGGAGATACCCACGCGAGAAATGCGTGCAGGTCATGCAGTCGCACCCCACCTGAATCGGATTCTCGTCGCGCGCGTGTCCGGCATTGCCCATGTTGACCGTCCCATCGGGTGTGAAGACCGCGCCGTGACGGGCGATGCGCGTGGGCAGCACACAGTCGAACAGATCGATCCCGCGCAGCACCGCGCGCGCCAGGTCGTCGGGCGCGCCGACTCCCATCAGATAGCGCGGCTTGTCGGCTGGCAGCATCGGTACACAAAAATCGAGCGTGGCGACCATCTCGTCTTTGCTCTCACCGACGGCGAGTCCGCCGACGGCGTAGCCAGGGAAGCCGACATCGAGCAGGGCAGCCGACGAGCGGGCGCGCAAATGTTCAAAGATGCCGCCCTGCTGGATGCCGAACAACGCTTGTCGGATGTCCTCAGGATGGGCGTCACGGCAGCGCCGTGCCCATGCCGATGTGCGCGCGACGGCGAGCGTCGCTGTCGCTTCATCGGTCGGGGGGGGACACTGATCGAAGCACATGAAGATGTCCGCGCCGAGCTCCTGCTGCACGCGGGTCGCTATTTCGGGAGTCAGGCGGCGGGCGCTGCCGTCCAGGTGGCTGCGAAAGGTCACGCCGTCGTCGTCGATGCGGTTGATCTTCGCCAGGCTGAAGACCTGAAAGCCGCCGGAGTCGGTCAGGATGGGACGATCCCATGCCATGAAACGGTGCAGACCGCCCATCGCCGCGATCAGCTCGCTGCCAGGGCGCAGGAACAAGTGATAGGTGTTCGCCAATATCAGCGACGCGCCGATCTCGCGGAGATCGCGCGGCATCACCGCTTTGACGGTCGCCTGGGTGCCGACCGGGGCAAATAACGGGGTGTGCAGAGCGCCGTGCGGGGTATGAAACACCCCTGCACGCGCCTTTTTGTCCGTTTTGACTGTCTCGAAGTAGAATGACATCAGGCTTTACCCTTGTTCAGGGCAATTATATCCCAAAGTTAACCCTTGCCATGATCAGCTTATACGACATTCTGGAAGCAGCGAACGGTCAGCTCTTTGGTGAACCTGCCGCCGAGCTGTTCACCCATTTTGCGTTCGACGCGCGCGGGGCGAGCGAGTCGTGTCTGTTCGTCGCGCTGCGCACCGACCAGGGCGATGGACACAGCGACATCGAGGACGCAATCGCGCGCGGTGCCACCGGGGTGATATGCAGCCGCCCACCCGATCTGGACAGTGAAGGCGTCTCGATCATTCTGGTCAAAGACACACAGTCCGCCGTGATGCGCTGGGCGTATACCGTGCTGCACAATCGCGGAATCCAGGTGATCGCGGTCACGGGCAGCAGCGGACGGGCGGCGGCAGTCGAGGCGATCGCGCAGGTGCTGGAGCTGCGTTTTCCGGTGCTGCGTGGCGATGGCAGGATCAGTGGTCGGCTGAATTTGCCCGCGACGGTAGCGCGGCTGCGTCCCGATCATCGTGCGGTCGTGCTGGAATTCCACGCGCAGCAGCCCGGTGATATGAGCGAGATCGTGCTGTCTTCACAGCCGCATGTGGGCGTCGTGCTGCACGCAGACGAGGTGACGCCGGACTCGTTCGAGTCGGCAGAACAGTATGCCGAGGAGAGCGCGCTGCTGATCGAGTATCTGCCCGCATCGGGACGCGCGATCCTCAATTATGACAGTGACCGTGTGCGTGCGATGGCGGCGCGCACTCGTGCGGCGGTGACCACCGTCGGGATCGAGGCGTTCAGCGCCGATGTGATGGCGTACAACCTGGTCGAGGGCTTGAGCGGCACGGGTTTCGATGTGCGTCAGGCGGCGCAGCGTCTGGTGGGGCGCTGGACGCCGCTGCCCGGACGCGCGCCGCTGATGAGCGTGCTGGCGGCGGCAGCGGTCGGCTTGCATTACGAAATTCCGCTCGACGAGTCGCTGCGGGCGCTGACCACGCTGGAATCGTTGCCCGGTCAGATGCGCATCTTCAACGGGGTCAATGGGGCGCTGCTCCTCGACGCCAGCGCCGACGCCGCCCCCTCGGATATCCTGTCGGCGCTGATCTGGATCAAGACCGTGCTGAACGAGGGACAGCGCGCCACACTGATCCTGGGCGACCTGGACGGATTGGGCAGCGGGTCACAGCGTGAACACCGCGCGATCGGGCAAGCCGCCGCGTCTGTGGTCGATGTGTTGATCACGATCGGTGCCGACGCCGCCTACGCCGGACGCGCCGCGCTCGACGTGGGCATGGCACCCACACAGGTGCGCATCACCCACAGTTTACAGGATGCGGTCATTCAGATCGCGCCGTCGGGGTGGACGGACGAAGGCGGATTGATCCTGATCGCCGGGGGCGCGACAGCGCATCTGGAATGGGTGACGCGCGCACTGCTCGCCAACGCCTCGGACAGCACACGACTGGCGCGTTCGGAGGAGACGCAGGAAGCCGAGGCGACCTTCCGCCCGCTGCGTCCGCACTGGATCGAGATCGACCTGGAGGCGCTGGCGCACAACGTGCGCGGGGTCAAGACACGGGTTGGAGAGTCCGTGACGCTGTTCGCGGTCGTCAAGGCGAATGCCTACGGACACGGTGCCGTCGCGGTCGCACGCACGGCGCTGCTCAACGGCGCCGGCGCGATCGCGGTCGCGTCGCTCAACGAGGCGGTCGAGCTGCGCGATGCTGGCATCGAGGCGCCAATTCTGGCGATGAGCTACACCCCGGCACAGGCAGTCAGGCAGGCGATTCGCCAGAACATCACACTGACGCTCTACGATCTGGAAATGGGGCGTGCCTACGATCGGGTCGCGCGGGAATCGGGGGGCGCGCTGCGGGTGCACGTCAAGGTCGATACAGGCATGGGACGCCTGGGCGTGCTGGCATCCGAGGCGATCGCCTTCTTCCGCCAACTGCTCAACCTGTCACACCTGGAATTGGAAGGCATCTATACCCATTTTGCCAGCGCCGACGAAGACCCGTCGTACATGGCGGAACAGCTCAGACGCTTCAAAGGCGTGCTGGCGCCGCTGCGGGCTGCCGGATTTGCCTTTCGCTATGTCCACAGCGCCAACAGTGCCGCCACACTCAGCGCGCCAGACACGCACTTCAATGCGGTGCGCGTCGGGCTGGCGCTGTACGGATTATCGCCGTCGGAGAGCGTACCCGTGCCGGACGATTTTCGTCCGGTGCTGACCTGGAAGTCGCAGATCGCGCAGGTGAAGACTCTCCCGCCGGGGCATCCGGTCGGCTATGGCATGACCTACATCGCGGAGACGACGATCCGCATCGCCATCCTCCCGGTCGGATTCGCCGATGGGCTGCGCCGCGCACCGGGTAGTTGGGGGCATGTGCTGGTGCGCGGACAGATCGCGCCAATCATCGGGCGGGTGAGTATGGAAAAGACCGCCATCGACGTGACCCACATCCCCGGCGTGGCGATCGGGGACGAGGTGGTGATCATCGGCGTGCAGGGCGAGGAGCGCATCACCAGCGAGGCGATCGCCCGTCGTCTGGGGACGAGCAATTACGAGATCATCACGGGTGTCGCGCCGCGTGCCCCGCGTTAGCTTTGGAGCAATCCATGCAATTGGCACCGGAGGACGTATTGTTATGCGTCCGTGTGTGCATAACAATACGTCCGTGTGTAAATGAGGCGTCGTGGGCTTGGCGTGCCAAGCCCCTATACCTGCTGTTGCGCCCTTACGCCAGCCGTTCTGCCAGGTATGCGGCGATCGCTTCTGGCTCGGCGCCGAACGACAGCACGGCGATCAATTGTCCTTGGGGATCGATGATGTAGCTGGAGGTGGTGTGTTCTACGGTGTAGTCGCTGTCCGTCGGATCGTCCTTCAGTAGTTCGTAAAACAGACCATACTCCCCGGCGATCCCATCCAGAACCGGCGGATCGCCCTGCATGGCGTAGAAAGTCGGGTCAAAGCGATCGACGTATTTCCGCAGCACCGCTGGCGTGTCGCGTTCGCCGTCCACGCTCACCAGCAGGACTTGCAGCGTCGCTGCCGCTTCCGCGCCGACCGTCTCGGTCAGTAGTGCCTTGACTCGGCGCAGTTCTGCCAGCGTGAGCGGACAAAAATCCGGGCATTGGGTGAAGCCGAAGAACAGCACGGTGTAGCCGCCGCGCAGGTCACTGAGCGCCAGCGGCGATCCGTCTTTGCCAGGCAGCGAAAAGTCGGTCAGGAGACGCGGCGCGTCCAGCGGCGTCACGCCGTCGCTGAATGGCGCAGTCGGGACGGCAGCAGGCGCATTTGTCAGGGTGGCGCGCACCAGCAGCAGCGCGCCTATCCCGACCACGAACACGCCGATCAGTCCGACGCCAATGAGGGTCATGAGACGTGTAGCAGAGTCGCGCGTGGGCACGCCGCCAGGTTGGTTATCCATACGCGCTTTCCCTAGGACTCGTCGGTCGCGGCGCGGAGGATGAATGGCACGGTCAGGCTCGTGCCGTCGTCGAACAATAGTTCCGCCAGGAATCCGTCCCCGATCTGTGGCGCGCGTTCCGAGTCGATCTGACCGAGCAGCGCGAACAACCCGGTCGGCTTCAGGAACAGCCGCGACGCAAACGGCACAGGCGCGAATGGTACGACACGGCTGGTGATCGCGGTCTCTAAAAAGTAAGACTCACGCACCTCACCCGTGACGGCGAACGCGGCGCTGGCGCCGATCAGGTTGAGGGTCGGCGTGCCCCAGTTGAAGATCGTGCCGTAAAGCGCGATCGCCTCGATCGGCGCATCGGCGGTCGCTTCGGGGGTGGCGTCGACTGGATTGACGATCAGATCGGCGCGCGGATCGATCGGCGCGGCATAGGCGTCGAATATGTAAAAGTAGGCTGTGGGCGGGGCGGCATCGGTCACGCGGGCGGCGAGGGTCTGCACGATCTGCGAGCCGTCGGCGCCGACGAATGTCAGTGTGATCGGGATCACCTCGTCGAGCGCCAGCCTCCGCGTCACATCGGAAATGACGATCGGATCGCCATCTCTGGGCATCGTGCTGCGTCCGCCGCCGATCACGGTCAGCGCGTCGGGGGCGCCGCTCAGGTCGATCGTTCCGAATTCTGTCATCACCGTGTCGAGACGATATGCCTGGTTGGTGGCATTGTCCACCGACAGGGTGAGCGTCGTGCTGTCGGCGTGATCCTCTGCAACGCCTTGAGTGGGGCGCAGCCACACGTCGTAGGTGTACAGCACAGTTTGCGGCTGCTGCGGGCCGGACGGCGCGTTGGGGACGCCGCGTGGACGTTCGATCACCTGGGGCAGCGGAACGGGTGTAAAGGGTTGATCTTCCTGGGCGCCGACGCCGACCGCGAGCGCTGCGATCAGGAGGGGCAGACACCATCTTAACAGGTATTTCACGGGGGAAAACTCCTCTATTGCCAATGCTGCCGATGATAGCACAGGCGGACGCGCCGACGAACGCCATTCACGTTATACTATGCGTCATTGCTGGTGCCGGAACCTGCACAGACAATGCGCGCATTGTCTCTACAACCGAGCATCGTCGTCACTACGTCACTACCATACCAGAGAGGCACACCATGACCCGGACATTTGCAGTACTCGATCATACCAGCATCGAGGGGGGTATCCTCACTTTGCGCGGCGCCGAGGCGGGCGTCCTGACCCCCGAAATATCGATCAAGCGCGAAGGGACATATGTCGTACTGGCTGCCGGAGTCGGGTTCGTCGAAGTAGCACTGCGACTGCATTACGCCGAACTCCAGCAGATGACCGCGCACCTGCAGCCCAACGACGGGCTGACCACCAGTCGTCAGGTGGGTACGGGCGAGGCATACCTGGCTATCGGACTGAAGACCGACGGCACACTGATCCTGCGCCCGGTCGTGGTCGGTGACGCCAGCGGACACCTGCGCATGAATTTCAAATTGACCAGCGATGCCCGCGCCGTGCTGTTGAGCTGGATCGCGGGCGGCGGATAAAAAGCGGTCTCTCTCTCTATCAGCCGATCGGCGCGGCGCCAACCACATCGTTGGCGGCTTGCACAGCGCTGCTCTCCCCGGCGATGACGGACAGTAAGGCGCTCTGCATGGCACGCGCCGCCGCCCCGCCAACCGAATCGTCGAGTGGCAGTGTCGCGTTTTCCAGCAGCGCATCGATGAAGAGCGCGTAATCGCCGTCGGTGTGCTGACGCAGGGTGCTGCGTCCGGTCGGCAGCAGCCCGACCGCCGAGGCGTAGCGACTGTGGCGCTCGACCTCGAACAGCCAGTTCAGCCAGCGAATGCAGGCGGCTTGCCGTCCGGCGTCGGCGGTGGTGATTGCCCACATCCAACCGTCGATCACCGTGGTAAGCGTGCCGTCTTCGGTGGGCAGGGGCGCGTAACGTAATCGCGGCGCGCCGTAATCACCAGCGACCAGCGCCAGGTACAGCCCGGATGTGACCACGCCCGCTGTTTCTCCGGTGATGCGATCGAGATAATCGGTCGGCGCGGTCAGCCCGGCGGAGTCGCTCGGTAGGATGCCGTCGCGCGCGGCGGTTTCGTAGAATGCCAGCACACGCTCCAGCGCGGCGGCACTCAATGGCAGCGCCTCCAGATCGGCATCGGCAGCCGCGCGGTATTGTGCCAGGAACACCTCGTTGAGCGGGGTAGCCCGTCCGATCGGGATCAGCAGCTCGGTGCTGCGCAGCAGCACTGCCTCAAAACGCCAGGTTTCTGGGTCGGCGGCGTCGGCGATCCCTTCGGTAGGCAGAGCGAGGTGCAGCACATCGACCATGTAGGGCAGTCCGACGCGCTCGGCGTCGATCACACCAAGCGCGGCGACGGCGCTGTGCAGATCATCGTCGATGACGGCGAACGCGGTTGGGTCGAGCGGCTGTACCAGCCCGGACGCATAGGCGGCAGCGAGATCGGCGCGGCGCAGCAATGTCAGATCGGGCAGCGCGCCGGGCGCGACCAGACTAGCGCTGCGCAGGGTCGCCAGGATACCGCCCACTTCGGCGGGCTGCTTGATGCGCAGTGTCACCTCGATATCGGGCGCGCTGGCGGCAAACTCGTCGATCCACAGTGCGCGCTCGGTTTCGGCTTCGGCATTGTCCAGCGGCGCCAGCGGTTCGGGCAGCCAGATCGTCAGCGGCAGCCGATCGGACACGATTACGTTGGGCGGGGCGGTCGCCACATCGGCGGGTCGGGCGGTCGGGGTCAGAAGCGTGGCAGCGGCGATCGACCGAGTGGAGGACGCGCCGGTCGAGAGGCTGGCTGGTGTGGGCGAATCAGCGCCGCACGCTGCCGTTAGCAGCGCGGCGAATGTGAACAGGACAAGACGCATAGACGCCTCTCGTGGTTTGATGACACATCGTGATTATAGCAGGGTGCAAAATGATCCTGGAACGCCGCTGATGTATAATCGCGGGCATGATTACCCACCCGAACCGCCCTCATCTGCTGGTTGTCGTGCTGTGTCTGTTCGCCTTTGGCATGTCGCTGGCGATCAGCCGCACCGTCTTTGAACGCCTGCCGCACCTTGAAGATGAATACGCTTATCTCTTTCAGGCGCGCACACTGGCACGCGGCGATCTGGTCATCCCGACGCCGCTGCCGCGTCGGGTATACTGGCAGCCGTTTGTCGTCGATCAGGACGGGACGCGCTTTGGCAAGTACACACCCGGTTGGGCATTGCTGATGTCTGCCGGGACGATCACCGGGGGCGAAGGGCGCGAATGGATCGTCAACGCCTTACTCGCGGCGCTGACGGTGGCGCTGGTCTACCGGATCGGGCGCGATCTGTTCGGACGTGACGCTGGGTTGATCGGTGCGGCGCTGACCGCCTTTTCACCGATGGCGCTGCTGCTCAACGCCACGTTGATGGGGCATACGGCGGCGCTGTGCGCCGGGGTCGCGGCGTTGTGGGCGTATCTGCGCGTCGAACAACGTATGATACGCGCGGGTGCCACATCGAACGTCCAGAATAATCCTGGGTTTGGCGTGCCAAACCCCTACGAACGAGTCGATTATGTCCCGCAATCTCCGCCCAATCTCAGACGATCTGCGCGTGGTCTGGTATGGGCGTTGGCGTGCGGACTGGCGCTCGGTCTGCTGGCGGCGAATCGCCCGATCACCGGGGCTGCCTTTGCGCTGCCGCTGGTGCTGCGGGCGCTGTCACAGTGGCGATTCGAGGTGCGCTGGCTGACCCATCATGTCGTGATAGCGGCAGCGGCAGTACTCGTCTTCCTGATGGTGCCGATCTACAACGTCGCCGCCGTCGGTGACCCGACCGCCAACCTGTACAAGCTGGTGTGGGAATATGACTGTGTGGGCTTTGCCACCTGTGGACGCAGCGGACACACACTCGAAAAAGCGTTCCGGCACACCCGTTTTGATCTATCGCTGACGGCGGTTGACCTGTTCGGGTGGGGCATTCCATTCGGGCTGACCGAGGCTGCGCAGGCGCATCTGGTCAACGAGAGTGACCTGTATCCGATCGCCGGCTTCAGTATGATTCTGCTGCCGATCGGGATCGCGTTCGGATTGCGGCGGCGCTGGTGGATCGGAGTGGGCTGGTTCGTCGGGATCGCGGCAGCAGTCGCCTTTGCGGTCAGGTTCGACGGCGGACGACTGCTGACCGATCCGCGTTTTGCATGGGCGTGGGTGCTGGGCGTGCTGGCGTGGACAGTCGCGCCGCTGCTGCTGCTGCGGCGTGACATGCGCGGATCATGGACATGGCTGCTGTGGTCTACCGCCGCCCTCCTGATCGGCTTGCAGCTGACCTATTGGATCGGGTCACAGCGTTACAGCACCCGCTACTATTTCGAGGGGCTGGCGGCGGCGGCGATCCTGAGCGCAATTCCACTTGGCACGCTGGCGAGTCGGCTGGGGCGGTGGCGATGGGCGTTGTACGGTGTGATCGGGTCAGTGTTGGTAGCGGTACTGGCTACGTACTCGCTGCCGCGCGTCGAGACGCTGCGCGCCTACAACCGCGTGACGCGCGCGCAGATCGTCGAGGTCGATCGGCGGCGTGATGGACGAGACGCGCTGGTGATCGTCACCGGGGGCGATGTGCGTTGGCGGGCGTATGGCGGTCTGATGGCATCGACCAGCCCGTATCTGGACAGCCCGATCGTGGCGGCGTTCGACTTCTCGAACGGTGCCGATCCGGACGTGCGCGCGGACATTCTGGCACGCTTCCCGGATCGCGTCGTGATCGACATACGCGCCGACGTGAACGAGGCGGCGTTTGTCGAGTAAACTTACACAAGATTGACAACCATAAGTGGGTCGAGGTGAAGCCATGAAGTTGTGGACGGGTGATTGCGTTGCGATATTGGAGCGAGAGACCATCCCGCCGATTCACCTTACATTTCTTGATCCACCGTTCAACCAGGCTAAAGCCTATGCCCATCACCAGGACAATATGCCTGAAGACGCCTATTGGCGCTGGATGGTGCATATTTCCACACTGTTGTATCGTCAGAGTGTCGAAGGGACTGCCCTCTATTTCATGCAGCGTGAGAAAAATACAGAATTCGTGCTGCGCTGTTTACGTGACAGCGGTTGGATACTGCAAAATCTCGTTATCTGGAAAAAGCTCACCTCGGCTGTCCCAAGTACACTGCGTTTCGGCAAACAATATCAGGTGATCGCCTATGCAACCAAAGGCGATCGTCCGCGTGTATTCAATCGCTTGAGAATCGATCCGCCGCTGCCCGCCAATTACAAACATGCACGCGAACGGGGAATGTTCGTCACGGATGTCTGGGACGATATTCGAGAGCTGACCGCTGGATATTTTGCTGGGGACGAGGCACTGCGGTTAAGCAATGGCGAACGCGCTCATAAGCAGCAGGCGCCTCTGGCGCTGTTAGTGAGAATTATCCTGTCTTCATCGCAGGCAGGTGATGTGGTGTGCGATCCTTTTTCGGGCACGGGTACGACATTGGTCGCGGCGCACCAGCTCAAGCGGCAGGGTCTCGGCATCGAGATCGACTCAGCCAACGCCGTATTGATTCAGGATCGCCTCGCCAAGCTTACGGACAGTGATCTTATCTACGAGCGCTTTTATACCGATTACCGCTACACTGATAATCTCGATACGATTTGGGGCATGTCGGGCACCTCTACTGCCGAAGGACAGCAGGATCATGTCTACAATCTTCCACTTTTTTAACGATATTGCGCTCAAACGCGAACATTTTATATCGCTCGAAAAGTTGAAGGATTTTCCATTCGACGCGCGATTGCTGCACGTTGACACGGCAGCGGCGGACACAGAATCGGGTCAGTTTCCCGATCGCATCCTTCGGATCGATCCAGACGGTCGGGGTGGTGAGTTGATCGAATTCAAAGACTCACGATCTTACAGTATCGCTTCTTTTAATTCGACGATTCCGGCGGGGCAGAAGGATTTACGCGACCTGTTTGCCGATCAAGGGACACGGCGCTTTACAGCTCCTCGCAGCAGGGGAGGACACAGATCGTTTCTATCTGCGCGATGCGTACTATTTGATTCGAGGGCGTAAAAGGACGGCTGGCACGGTCAAAGTATGCCTGGTTCACGGTAGTTTTTTCGAAACGATCCCGATCGACCAGTTGATTCGAGGTGCATTCATTCAGGCATTGACCGAAGCGCTGAACCAACCACCGGATGATGACCTGATCGCCCAACTCACGCTGTTGTTTTCAAAACAACAATTTTTTAGCCGCACCCGCAGCGTAGCAAATGCGAGCGTGAAACTGCGCTTTCGTATTATGACCGAGGCAAAACGAGAAGGGAATGTGTTTGATCCACAGCAATACCCCGATATTCATGATAATACACTTTCGTTCATCGTTCCCTATCATGAAAAAGCGCGTGCCTTGCACGCTTTGCGCGACCTTATAGCGTCGAACACATCACCTCCCCTGACGCAATTAACCCTTGTTCATCGCCTCAACGGTCCCTTCTTCGCACTCCAGCTCCCGTTCATTCAGCCCACCCCAACATAGTCCCCCTTTCGCTTGCGC